>JABRVZ010000034.1:0-48398 GCA_039961775.1 Chloroflexota bacterium | reverse complement strand
GCCGGTGGCTGATTCCGCCTCCCCGGCCGCCCCGCCCCCTTTGCCGACTCAGACCGAGGTCCCGACGATTGACCCGAACTTCCTCATCAACACCGTCGCGCCGCTTCCCACCATTGACCCCTCCTTTGCCAACGGGCAAGAGACCGTCAACTTCCTGCTCATCGGTTCCGACAAACGCTCCGGCTCCTCCTTCCGCACCGACACCATCATCGTCGCCATCCTGCGCCCCAATGAGGGACAGGTCTCCCTCATCTCCATCCCGCGCGACCTGTGGGTTTCCATCCCCGGCTGGGAAAACAACCGCATCAACACCGCCTACCAACACGGAATCAGCAGCGGCTACCCCGGCGGCGGGCCAGGACTGCTCAAAGACACCATCCTCTACAACCTGGGCATCCGCATTGACCATACCGCCATGGTGGACTTCGACGGCTTCCGCAAAATTGTGGATACGCTCGGCGGCGTGGATGTCCCCGTCTCCTGCCCCTACACCGACTGGAAACTGATTGACCCCAGTTACAACCCTGAAAACGAGAAAAACTGGTTTCTCTACACCGTCAACCCGGGCGTCATCCACATGGACGGCGACCTGGCGCTGTGGTACGCCCGCTCCCGCCAGAAATCCAGCGACTTCGACCGCGGACGCCGCCAGCAGGAGGTCTTGCGCGCCATCTTTGCCCAGGCGCTTCAGGCGGGGACGCTCACCCGCATCCCCGAACTCTACAACAACATCAAAGACTCCGTCGAAACCGACCTGGGGCTGGGCGACCTGTTGCAACTTGCCCTCTACACCCCCAAAATGACCAACGCCGACATCCGCAGTTACTACATCCGCCCGCCCTACGTCACCTCGTGGATTACCAGCGGCGGAGCGTATGTGCTTTCGCCCAATCAGGAACTGCTCTCCCAACTGCTCGCCGAAGCCATGTCGCCGTCCGCGCGGACGGTGGAACGGCAGTCGGTGCTTATCGAGGTGATGAACGGCACGTCCATTCCCGGCTACGAAACCCTCGCCTCTACCCGGCTCAACTACGCCGGCTACGAAACCCGCATCGTCCCTTCTGACCGCCAGGATTACGCCTACTCCGTGCTCATTGACAAATCTGCCGCGCAGGATCGCTCGGTCAGCAATACCATCCTGAACGTGATGGGCATGCTGCCGGGCAGTCTCATCCCTGCGCCGGAGGCGAATAGTTCCGCCCAATACCTCTTGATTTTGGGCTACGACTATCAACCATGCTTTCGACCGGAGAAGTTGACGGAATAACTGTTGACACCTCTTCTCTTTCCCGTTAAACTATACGAAACAAAGCAGGAGATGTCATGCCGGAAAACAAACCCGCTTCCCATCTGACGCAAAATACCTCCCTTGCCGCCGCCATCAACTCATGGGAGATGTTTCTTGCCGATCAGGGACGTTCCCCCAACACCATCAAAGCCTTCCTTTCGGATGTGCGCCTGCTGGCATCCTTCCTCCCCGAAGGAATTGCGCTCGGTAAAATCACCACCAAAGACCTCACCCGCTTCTTCGAATGGATGGAAAAGGAACGCGATGTGCCATGCAGCCCCAAAACGCTGGCGCGGCGCATCACCTCGGTCAAATCCCTCTTTCGTTGGCTGAGTCAATATGGCGTGCTGGCGGTGGACCCCGCCGAAAAAATCCCTCAACGCTCCGCGATCAGCCCGCTTCCGCTGGTGTTGACCCCCAAGGAATACGACGAAGTCCTTCTCGCCGCAGACCGTCATCGCCGCGCCGCCAAACCCGACGCCCGTCCGTATGCGCTGGTTTATCTCCTGCTGACCACCGGCATCAAAAAGAGCGAAACGCTGGGACTTCGGCTCGAACATATCGAACTGGACGCCCCCAACGGACCTCAGGTTTTCATTAAATATCCGACTCCGGCGAATCGCTACAAGGAACGGAAACTGCCTCTGCCCGAGGACTGGGTCCCCGCCTATGAGGAATACCTTGCCCAATACCACCCGGAAGAGAAACTCTTCCCCTGGTCGCCGCGGCGGCTGGAATATCTGCTGGAGGATATTGGCAACGAGGCAGGGCTGAAGAAGCACCTTTCCTTCGATATGTGCCGCTGGACGTGCGCTCTCAACGATTATCACGCCGGCGAAGACCCGGATAAAATCCGCCAGAAGCTTGGGGTATCCAAGATTCAGTGGCGGGAGTTGTTCATCAAATTAAAGCAGTTGGCGGGGAACAAAGAGTAGACTCTATCGGAGATAATAATCTCCGGGAAACACACGAATTTTAGATAAAGAAAGAGGCGGTTTTATGATAACCGCCTCTTTTTATCCATGCGTCAATGAAAAATACAGCGCTTGTCGGGTGTTTTCTGTCAGGCGGAAGGAATGAGCGGGGCGGTAGCCCGGCACCCACACCACTTTGGGACCCATGCACAGCAGGGGCCAGCGGTCACGCGCCCGCTGAGGCAGTTTGACGTTGATGAAGAAATCAGACAACTTCATTTCGTGACCGTCCATGCCCAACGGCTCGAAGCGGTCGCCCTCGCGGCGGATGCGCAGTTCGAGCGCGCCGGTCAGTTGTTTCGCATCCAGCCAGACCTGGAACGGGTCGTCGTTCGAACGCGCCTGTTCCATCGCCAGAGATGCCATGTTCCAGCGCTCGCCGGTCAACTTCCAGCCGCCGCTGAGCGAAACCGAGCCAGGCACCGAAAGCGGGATGACATCCTGACCTTCGGGCATTTGGGGCCAGCGTTCGATGGGCAGGTCGGAGTCTTCGGTGAGAAGGTAAATCAGCGCCCCTTCGCGCAGGAGGTACAGGTCGCCGGTGAGGTCGAGGCGCGGGCGGCGGGTGGGGTCGCTGAGAAAAGCGGCGGCGCGTTCGAGCGTTGCAAAGGTGACGTCCCAGTTGCCGGGGTGGAGGGTTTCGATGGCGCGGCGGATCAGGTGTCGTTGGAGTCCGAGCGGGTGTTTGGTCAGCGTGGAAATGTCGAAGGCGATGAAGTCTTCCGTTTGCTGGGCAACGCTTTCCTTCCAGGCGTCTTCCAGCACCTGCAGGAAAATCTCATGGTCGCCGGCCAGAGAGACCGAGGTGCGTTTGACCACCTCGCGAAAGCGCGGATTGTAGGATTCGAGGATGGGGATTAACTGGTTGCGCAGGCGGTTGCGAAAGAAATCGAGCGAGTCGTTGCTGGGATCGAAGCGCGGACGGAGACCGTGCGCCGCGCAATAGACGATGGTCTCTTCGCGCCAGACATCGAGCAGAGGGCGGACGATGGGAATCTCCGGGTCGAAGGCGGGGAGGAGGGTGCGGTACGACATGCCTTTGAGCCCCGCCAGCCCGGCGCCGCGGAGGAAGTGCATGAGCACGGTTTCCACCTGGTCGTCGGCGGTGTGACCGACCGCCACCGCCTGCGCGTTGAAGCGGCGCGCCTGCGCCATGAGGAAGCGATAGCGCATGTTGCGGGCGGCTTCTTCGATGGAGAGTCGTTCCATGGCGGCATATTCGCGCACGTCGCCGCTTTCGATGACCGATGCAAAGTTCATACGGCTGGCGGCTTGTTCGACGGCGTTGGCGTCGGCGTCGGCGTCGGAGCGCAGTTTGTGGTTGAAGTGCGCCACGATGACGCGGTAGCCGTGCTCGCGCAGCAGGCTGAGCAGGCACAGGCTGTCGGGTCCGCCGGAGATGCCGGCGATGAGCGGGCGGTCTCTGACCAGCCCGCACTGGTCGCTGAGGATGGATGCAACGTTTTCGAGCATTTGATTTACCGTCGGAAGGACAAAACGCAGTTTTGCAGTGTTCCTCGTGTCTTTTGCCGCGCGTCAGATTTGGTACAACTCGACGAGGACTCCCGATGTGCTTTCAGGGTGGATGAAGGCATACTTTTTCCCATCGGCGGCGGTGCGCGGCTCCTCGTTGATGAGACGCACGCCCTTTGCCTTCAGTTGCGCCATCATCCCTTCGATGTCATCCACCTCGAGGCAGATGTGATGCATGCCGGCTCCGCGTTTGGCGAGAAATTTGGCGATGCCGGAGTCGTCGGTGGTGGGCTGAACCAGTTCCACCTCCGCGCCGGGCAGAGGCAGAAACGCCACCTGCGATTTTTCGGCTGGCACATCGCGCAGTTCGTGCAGTTCCATGCCGAGCGCATCGCGCCAGAATCCGAGCGCTTTTTCCATATCGTCCACCACGACGGCAACGTGATTGATTTGTTTCACTTTTGGCATTGGTTCTCCAGACAGAGGTTAGACTTCAAATCCGATTATAGCCGCTTGCCAGAGAGTTCGAGACCGATTAAGATAGACCCATGCCGCCCTTTCCCATTCATGTGCGTCGTGTGCTGACCATCATCGGCATTGTGATGCTGGTGTTCGTCATTCTCGAATTCAACCGCCGCCTGGAGGAACTCAACCTGCTCACCGAGCAGGCAAAAAAACTTCGCGCCGAGGCGACGCTGGCGGTGCAAACCCAATTTGCCCTTCAAACCGCCGTCGCGTACGGCAATTCCACCGCCGCCGTGGAAGAATGGGCGCGCGAGGACGGACATTACATTCGAGAGGGCGACCTGCCCGTCGTCCCGGTGGAAGCGCCCGGCGAAGCCCCTCTCATCATCAACACCCCCATCCCCACCCCCACGCCCATGCAAAACTGGGAAGTGTGGTACACCCTGTTCTTCGGCGACTGACAACACGCCTCATGGACCGCTTCGACCTGTTCCCTGTTTCGACGACAATCGAAAACAACTCCCTGACCATCGCCGGACATTCGCTCGCCTCTCTCGCGGACCTGTACGGGACTCCGCTCTACCTTTACGACCGCGCCACCCTCGATCTTTCTGCCCAAGCCTACACCGACGCGTTAGCCGCCCACTACCCGGCGCCTTCGCGTGTCACGTATGCCGGGAAAGCCTTCCTCTGTAAAGCCATCGCCCGCTGGACGCAAACGCACGGTTTTTTTGTGGATTGCACCGGCGAGGGCGAGATCGGCATTGCCATTGCGGGCGGCGTCCCGCGCGAACACATCCTTGTGCATGGGGTGAACAAATCAGAAGCCGACCTGAAGGCGGCAATGTCACAAGCGGGGACCATTGTTGTTGATAATCTCACGGAGTTGGGGCGAATCGCAGAACTATGGTCGAAAGTCGAAGGTCAAACGTCGTTGTGGTTCCGTCTTTTGCCCGGCCTCGCCGTCGAGACCCATCACGCGCACACGCAGACGGGTCAGCACGACAGCAAGTTCGGAATGACCAGCGAGGAACTGCTGGAAGCGGCGGAGTTCTGCCGTAAGCACAACCTGCCGTTGAAGGGTATCCACTTCCATCAGGGGTCCAACTTCCGCGACCCGGAGCCGCTCCTCCCTGCCATTGAACTGGCGCTCGACCTCGCCAAAGAGATTGGGTTGACCGGCGAGTGGCATTTCTGTCCCGGTGGAGGGTGGGGGGTGGCATATCACGAAGATGAACTTCCGCATCCGTCCATTGAAAGTTACGTGCAGGGAATTGCCGCAGCGGTGGTGGAGGGATGCCAGGCGCGCGGGCTGGCTCTGCCGCATTTGCATCTGGAGCCGGGGCGCAGCCTGGTGGCGCGGGCGGGGGTGGCGGTCTATCGTGTGGGAGCGGTGAAGAAGCGCGGCGGCAAAACCTGGCTGCTCACCGACGGCGGCATGGCGGATAATCCGCGGTTTGCGCTCTACGGGGCGAGATATTCCGGTTTGCCGGTGCAGGCTCCAGGTCGGGAAAGAGGCGAGAGGGTTTCGGTGGCAGGTCCGTACTGCGAGTCGGGGGATGTCGTCATCGAGGATTTGCCCATGCCGGAGGTCAAGGAAGGGGAGTTGATTGCCATCCCTGTGGCGGGGGCGTATCATTTGAGTATGTCGAGCAATTACAACGGCGCGCGGCGCCCGGCGGTGGTCTGGCTGGAGGAGGGACGCGTGAGTCTCATCCAGCGCCGCGAGACGCTCGCAAATTTGTTGGCGCGCGATGATGAGATGCCATAGCGAACCGTGCGGCTTGTAGAAGATGGGAGGAGGAATGTGATCAAGTGAAGGGGGGGACTTTCCAGAACCTGTAATTGGCATATAATACCCCCCTGCAACACGTCAACTTGCCCATTTGCGGCGGGTTTGAGTTTTTGGAGAGAGTATGATTCAACTCAGTTACAGCACCTTTGGGTTGACCAATCTGAATTTTTTGGACGCCATTGATGCAGTGGATAAAGCGGGCTATGCCGGCATCGAGATTTCGTTCCACCGCGATCAATTCAACCCCTTCGATATCACCGATGAAGACATTGCAAATGTGCGGCGCAAATTGCAGACGACGCGCGTGAAAGCCGCCTGCGTGGCGACCGCTTCGCACTTCTTCACGCCGCAGCGTCCGCACGAGCCGTCGCTGATGAGTCCCGATCTGGCGGGGCGCAAACGCCGTATCGGGCTGGTGCGGCGCGGGGTGGAGGTGGCGCGTCAGTTGGGGGTCAACCTGGTCACGTTCGGAAGCGGATTTATCCGCGATGAGCATGTCTCCAATCCATCCGTGAATCCGCGCGAACTACTCGTGGACAGCATCCATCAATGTCTGCGCGCCATTCGCGACGACGAGGATATTACGCTCCTGATCGAGCCTGAGCCCGGCATGTACATCGAAACGATGGAGCAGGGACTCTCGCTGGTGCGGGAAATCAATTCGCCCAAATTTGCCCTGCACGTGGACATCATCCATGCCTACTGCTCCGAGGTGGATTACGTCAATGCGCTGGGGCGCGCCGCGCCGTACACACGCTACATGCACATTTCAGACGCGCGCGAGGGCTGCAACCTGAAACTCGTCAAGGTGTCCGAAACCCTGAAGATGGATTTGGATTTTGCGCGCTATCTGATTTATTTCCCCGATACGGCAGAATACCTGCTGGTGGACCGCGAGCGCCCCATTTACTTTTACGATCAGCCCGTGACCGCAGAACGGGAAAAAGAGATCGCGCAGATTCTCGAGGGGGCTGGCGTCCGCGCGGCGGCGCGTCACGTGGACTATAACCGTCTCTATGCAGGCGCAACGCCCTTCGACAATGAAATTTTCGTCTATCTGATTTCTGTTCCCGGTTTAAGTTACGATGTGCTGGAACGCGCCAAGCCCATCGTTGCCTACCTGCGCTCCCCCCAAAGCGGCGATGGTAAACCTATTCTGGATAAGATGGTCGCCAACACACTAACGGGCATTGTCCACTTTCACGAAATTCCCGGCGAAGGCACGCTCGATTTCGCCTCCAGTTTCAAGGCGCTGACCGGCAACGGCTTTTCGGGTTACGCCTCGGTGGAACTGTACCATCACGTTCAATCCTGGCAAAAAGCCCTGACCGATAGTTTCAGGCACTTGTCACAATTCGTTTAATTTCGCACCGCAGGATTTACCCTGCTCCCATTTCGGTGCAGGATAATCTTGCGCGCCAAAGGAGTACTTGCATGATTAACGTCGAACAACTTGGCTGGCAGAAGGACACGGTCGGCGAACTCGATCACCGTCTGCTCAAAGCCCCGCACGTCAAATTGCGCTCGTTCACCGAAGGACCCAAAGGCGACGTGGTCTATGCGGTGGATTTGCGCATCAACCGTCCCAACGTGGAATTTTTATCCACCACCGAAATGCACTCCTTCGAGCATTTCCTGCTGTGGGGCTTTCAGAAATACATGAAGGAAAACTTTATCTCCGTCGGTTTGATGGGATGCCAGACGGGCTTCTACCTCATCCTCTACAATGAGGGACGCGCCGATAAAATCATCAGCGCCTACGAATCCATCCTGAACGACATCCTGGTTGCCAGCGAAGTGCCGTACGCCAACATCCAGCAGTGCGGCAACTATAAAAATCACAGCCTTGAACTCGCCCAGAAACTCGCGCGCCGCGTGCTGGACGCAAAGGCAAATTGGCGGACGGTTGTATGATGTACGATAAGCAAGTCTGGCGCGTCAACTACCAGCGCCCCATCCGATACGAGATTCTCAACTCGCCCAACCTCTTCGATCCGCGTAATACCGACCTGCTGTATCCGTTCGTAAACGAGGGCGCCCGCCGCTTCGTCGTGGTGGACGCGAACGTGGAAAGATTCTTCGGCGCAGAAATCCGCCATTACTTCCTGCATCACGGCGTGGACGCAAAGATCGTCACCTTTCCGGGCGGCGAGGAAAACAAAACCATCGAGTTCTACAAATCCCTCGCCCGTGAACTGGACGCCTTCCCCATCCACCGCCGCGACGAACCCATCCTTGCCATTGGCGGCGGCGTCCTCACCGACGTGGTGGGCTTCCTCGCCAGCACCTACCGCCGCAGCGTTCCTCACATCAAAGTCCCCACCACACTGATGGGCTATGTGGACGCCTCCATCGGCGTCAAGACGGGCATCAACTTCAACGGGCGCAAGAATCGTCTCGGCTCGTTCGAACCGCCCCTGCGGGTCCTGCTCGACAAGGCGTTCCTCAAAACCCTGCCGCGCCGTCACCTGCTCAACGGCGTGGCGGAAATCATCAAACTCGCGGTCATCAAAGACGCCCATCTCTTTGCCCTGCTCGAAAATCATGGCGTCGAAAGCGTCGAAGCGCATTTCCAAAACGAAATGGGCGGACTCATCCTCGACCTTGCTATCAGCGGCATGCTCGAAGAACTCGAACCGAACCTCTTCGAGGACGACCTCGCCCGCAAAGTGGACTTCGGTCACACGTTCAGTTACGGACTCGAAACCCGCAACGAAGCCCATCTCCTGCACGGCGAAGCGGTTTTGCTCGACATCGTCTTCTCCTCGCTTCTCGCGCGCACCCGCGGCTTGCTCGCCAGCCCAGACCTGGATCGTCTCTTCCGCCTCATCGCCCGCCTCGGCATCGTCCTCGACATTTCCCTCCTCGACCCGCTGCAACTCTGGGAATCGCTCGAAGAGCGCACCTACCACCGCAACGGCTTCCAGCGCGTTCCCCTGCCGCACGGCATCGGCGGCTGTGTCTTTGCCAACGACATCACCCTCGCTGAAATCCAGACCGCCCACCGCGCCCTCCTTCAGAGAATGACAATCGAGCCGCCCGCCGGCCTGACCGTCGAAAGCGAGCAGGACGACGCCCTGCTTGTTCGTTGACATACACGTCAGCGCAACAGACGTTCTCTACTCTCTAACATCTATAACGGTATCTCAATGACCCAATTCAACAACTTCGACGACAAAGAAATCAACAAGTTCGACAACGTGGCGCACATCTGGTGGGACCTGAAAGGCGAAATGCGGACCCTTCACGTCATCAACCCGCTGCGGACGCGCTTCATCACCGAACCGCTGACCGCCGCCTCGCCCTCCATTCTCGATGTAGGCTGCGGTGGCGGCATCCTTGCCGAGGCGCTTGCCAAAGCCGGCGCGCGCGTCACAGGCATTGACCTGTCCACGGCTTCCATTGAAGCGGCGCGGCGTCACGCCCATTCGCAGGGACTCGCCATCGAGTATCGCGTTGCCAGCGTGGAAGAGATTGCCGCCTCCCAGCCCGAAAGTTTCGACGCCATCACCTGTATGGAAATGCTCGAACACGTCCCCGAACCTCACAAAGTCATTGCCGCCTGTGCGAGCGCACTCAAACCCGGCGGGCACGCCTTCTTTTCCACCATCAACCGCACGCCCAAAGCCTTCCTTTTCGCCATCGTTGGCGGCGAATACATCCTGCGCCTCCTCCCGCGCGGCACGCACACCTACCGCATGTTGATCCGCCCCGGCGAGATGAAAGACTGGGCGCGCCAAAGCGGACTGGAATTTGCGCGCCTCGCCAGTCTTATGTACAATCCCCTCCTGCGCACGTGGAAGGTTGCGCCCAATAAGGAAGACGTCAACTACATGGCGCACTTCATCAAGAGGTGAACATCCATGAAGCGTTTCTTCGCCCTTTCCCGCACCATGCACGGCATCCTCGACCTTGCCGCGCCGGGGTTCTCCGCCCTCCTGTGGCTGGGCGCGTTCCCGCAATGGCAGGTCATCGCCCTCTCCATCTTCACCGCCTTCGCCGCCTATACCGCCATCTACGCCCTCAACGACCTCGTTGGGTATGCTGTGGATAAGGAAAAGTATTCCCGAAGCGGTTTGAATGAAGGATATTCGGTTGAAGCCTCCGACATGCGCTATCCGCTTGCCCAAAGCGTCCTCGACTATCGCAGCGGACTGCTGTGGTTCGGGGTTTGGTTCGCGGCGGCGCTTATCGGAGCGTACCTCCTCAACCCTGTAATTGTCTTCATCCTCCTCGCCGCAGCCGTCCTCGAAACCATCTACTGCCTGCTCCTCAAAGTCACCTGGATGCGGACGTTCGTCAGCGGTCTGGTCAAAGCCAGCGGTCCCATCGCCGCCGTCTTTGTGGTGGATCGTAATCCTGCGCCCGCCGCCCTGCTTCTGCTCTTCGCCTGGATCCTCTTCTGGGAAATCGGCGGGCAGAACGTCCCTGCCGATTGGAACGACACCGCCGAAGACAAACTCATCGGCGCAAAAACCATCACGGTTCAATTCGGACCTCAAAAAGCGGGACTGGTCGTCCTGACCTCCCTCACGCTGACGGTGATTCTCAGTCTCTTTCTGCCGCGTCTTTCCCCGCTCGCGCTGGGTCTGCCCTATCTGACTCTCTCCGTACTCTCTGGCTTTTTCCTGCTCCTCCTTCCCGCCTGGAACCTTTACCGCAAACAACAGGAGGGCCGCCTTGCCGCCAAACTCTTCGACCGCGCCAGTTACTATCCGCTGGCACAACTGGTCATCATGGCGGTATTTGTCATCATTCAATAGGGTCCTACCCTGGATTTACCCAGAGACCGCCCTTGCCCGGGCGGTTTTTTGTTGTATCCGTTTCCCCTTGTTGTGGGGGATAGAGGGGGGAGTTTCTCTGAAAGATTGTCCTTTTAGGGCTTACTCAAAACCTTGCGTAGAGCGCGTTCTCCAACGCACCGGACAGGTAATTGGCGTTAGAGAACACCGATTCCGCGTAGGTCCTACCTTTTGTGCACCGAAAGTGTGATTTATGTCACAGTATTCCCTGCCATCTTGTGCAATAATTCACAAGGACAGCCGCGTGGAGTTGTCGGATTCGATCCTACAAGGAGAGTGCCATGTTCACGCTTGACAATTTGTTCCTTCTTCTCACAGGCCTGCTCGCCGCGTACCTGGGCTGGTACTTCTGGCAACGGTACAACCTGCACAAAGCGCTGCATAACCTCTACTATCTGATGGGTTTTGCAGTGCTTTTGGTTTCGGGACTTTTGCTCATCTTCCTCGGGCTGGGAATCCTGTCCTCGCCCTACGTGCTGACCGTCGCCAGCCTGATTCCGCTCGGCATCTCGATGGGCTTGGCGGAAGAATACTTCCCGAAGTGGAAAACGTACTTCAAGTGGTTCGCGGCGATTGGCTTCCTGGCCATTGCTATCACCAGCATCGGCGGCATGGACGCGCTGAAGAAAATCGCCGTGCCGCTCTTCCACGGCGTGGCGGGACTGGTCATCTTCCTCGGTCCGTTCTACGCCAAAGGCGCGCCGAAGGGCTTCTTCTGGGTCGGAATCGGCGGCTTGCTGATTGGGCTCGGCGGCATTGCGCTGGCTTTCATCTCGCTTGGCTCGCAGTTGCTGTTCTTCAGCCCGCAGTTCGTCATGCTCATTCTCACCCCGCTCCTCTTCCTGATGACGGGCGCGTTTGCGCTGGGGTTTGCGAAGAAGGGGTAGTCAGATAGTCTGATAGTCGCTAGTCAGATAGTCGCGGAGGCACAGAGAGAAAACTCCGTGTCTCTGTGCCTCTGTGGTTTGACTTTTGGAGGTTGCTCCATGCAGTTCATCAAAACCCGCTTCAACTACCTGTTCGGCTCCACGAAGGGACTCATCCTCGTGGCGATTGCCATGATTGCCATCGAGACAGCCATTTGGGGCATGTTGTCGGGTCCTATGGCGGAGATGGGCGTGCGCGAGGTGGTCATCAAAACCCTCGGCATGGACATTGTGCAATCGGAGCGCGAGGGGCGCATCATCATCCTGTATCACTCGATTGCTATGGCAGTCGTTGCCATCGAGACCTACATGATTACGGGTCTCTTGAAGATGAAAGCGTTTTACAAGACCGCCGTGCGCGTGCTGATTACCGTCGGCTATATACTGACGATGGTCTTCGGCATGGGCTTCGCCTACTTCGGTCACAACTGGGCGTTTCACGGGCTGTATATCACGGGGCTTTCGCTCATCTTCTTCGCGGGCGTGCTGCTGTGCATCGCGCTCAACCCCTGGGATAAGGAATACTATCAGCCCGATCCCGCTTACGCGCGCACAAAAGGCGGCGTGGATTTGGAGCGCGCCGCATTCTTCACCACTGCGGTGACGACGGTCATCTCCGCCATCTTTGGCGCCGTCCCTGGCTCGTTCTTCGGCAACGGCTTCGAGACCTTCCTCGCCGAAAACATCATCCGCCTGCCCGAAAAGACGACGATGGAATATTCCATCATCGGGCATCTTCACATCATGCTGGCGCTCATCGCCATCATGATTACCCTCGTCATCGGGCGCTGGCTCGATTTCAAAGGCGGGTGGCACAAAGCCGCCATGCCGCTGATGATTCTCGGCTGCATCGTGCTGAATCTCGGCGTGTGGGGCGTGGTCACGCCGCTCGAACCCATCGCGCACATGATTATCTACGTCGGCGCGACGCCCTCCATGCTGGCGGCGCTCTTCCTGCTCATCTGGAGTTGGGGCAAACTCATCAAGGACGGTACGGCGGGCGTCGCCAAACCGACCTTCCTGCAAAAACTCGCCGCGCTCGTCCGCGACCCGCTCAAATTTGGGCCGACGTGGCAAATGCTCTTCATGAACTTCACGACCAGCGGAATCGGCATCTTCATGGCGATTAAACTCGACGACATCTTCCGCCTGTGGCCCGCCCGCGAAGAGCGCATCGAACTGACGGGACACTGGCACGCCCTTTCCGCCATCATCGCCACCATCATCCTGTTCTACTACGGCGACATGATTGGGCTGAAGGGCAAAGTCCGCCAACTCTACGGCTGGCTCATCCTCTTGTTCTCAGATGTTGCCCTCGGCGCGGTGACGGTCTTCGAGATGAAACGCCTGTTCATTGACGAAGCGACTCAGCAGCCGCTGGTGAACGGACTCATGCTGGCGATGGATCTGGGTCTCGGCTTGCTGCTCGTCCTGCTCGCCGTCGTGATGGTCTGGCGCTTGATTGACCTCTTCAAGCCGAAAGGACGCTGGACAGAAGAAGCGACCCACGAACTGGCGGAGGAGGTAGCGAAATGAAACGCATCATCCTGACCTCCATCCTGCTCGCCGCTTTTCTCGCTTCCTGCGCCCCCGTAGATTTGAACGCCCCCCTCCCCGTCTTCGACACGGGCGTTGACCCGACCTCCTGGGCGCAAGTCCCCGCGGGCGAGTTTCTCTTCGGTCAGCACGAAGACGCGGCTTCCACCGACGCCTACGAAATCATGGTCACCGACGTGACCGCGCAGCAATACGCGGACTTCCTCAACGCGGCTGTTGCCGACGGCACGCTCAAAGTGGAAGGCGATTCCGTCCTCGGCTACTACCCTGGCGACCCGTTTCACGGCAAGAAGCACGAACTGGAAATCAAAGCGGGCGACTGGCAGTACATCCCGCTCGCTGAGGCGGCGCAGAGAATCAAATTTGACGGGACCCGCTTCACGGTCCAGAGCGGATACGAAAATCACCCGATGACGATGGTCACCTGGTTTGGCGCGTGGGGCTATTGTCAGTATTACGGCTGGCGTCTGCCTTCGGAACTGGAATGGGAAAAAGCCGCGCGCGGCACGGACGCGCGTCCCTTCCCCTGGGGCTGGGAAATCCAGCGCGAGAACGCCAACTTCTATTCCAGCCGCGACCCGTTTGAGGATATGTCGTCCTTTGGCTCGCGCACCACGCCCGTCGGCTTCTACAACGGAAAAACGTACAGCGGTTTTCAAACCGCTAACTCAGTCAGCCCCTACGGACTCTACGACATGGCAGGCAACGTCTGGCAATGGATTGGCGACGTGCAGCCGCAAGAAGGTTTCAGCGACCGCTGGCTGAAAGGCGGCTCGAAGGATACCTACGACATGAACCTGCGCATCTGGACGCGCAACTCCGCCCCGCCGATGTACTTCAGCCCTGGGGTGGGATTCAGGTGCGTGAGGTAAAATTGACAGCAGACGGCAGACCGCGGACCGCCATCCGCCGTCTGACATCCGCCATCCGCCGTCTGCCATCCACCGTCCAATGACCAAACTCCGCCTCTTCCTCCCCCTCACCAAACCCCTGCAATCGGGCTTGCTGCTCGCCACGGGCGTCGCGGGCTACATGAGCGCGCACACGCCGCCAAACTTCCTGTTGCTGCTGGCAATGTCGGCGAGTCTCTTTCTCGCCATCGGCGGCAGCACCATCATGAACATGTGGTACGACCACGACATTGACGCCAAAATGCGGCGCACGCACAAACGTCCCAACGCATCGGGCGAACTGACCCGCGCCGAAATTTTCCGCGGCGGCATGGCGATTTCCGCGCTCGGCGTCGGCTGGGCGGCGCTCATCAATCCGCTCTACGGCTTCGTGGTCTTCCTCGGCTGGTTCTTCGACGTGGTAGTGTACACCCTCTGGCTCAAACGCCGCACCTGTTGGAGCATCGTCTGGGGCGGAATCTCGGGCGCCATGCCGATTCTCGCGGGGCGCGTCCTTGCCGTCGGCGAAATCGAAATCATCGGTCTGCTGCTCGCCGCCTCCGTCCTGTTCTGGATTCCCACCCACACCCTGACCTTCTCCATCAAATTCTTCGACGACTACAACGCCGCGGGCGTGCCGACCTTCCCCTCCACCTACGGTTTCGAGACCACGCGCGCCGTCATCGCCCTCTCGTCCATCATCGCCGCCGCCAGCATCGGCGTCGCCAGCGTGATGATTGGTGTGCAGGCGGGCGTCCTGCGTCTGCTCATCGTGCTCTCGTCTGGCTTGCTCCTGCTTTCCTTCGCCACCGTTTTCCGTCCATCCGAACGCGTCAACTTCAGCCTGTTCAAATACGCTTCGTTGTATATGCTGATTTCGATGATTTTGCTTTCGGTATAGACCGCAGACGGCGGACCGCAGACCGCCGCCATCCGCCGTCCGCTATCCGCTGTCCGCCGTCCAAAAGGAGTCCCGCCCGTGAAATCCTTCAAGTTCGAGAATTTGACAGTCTGGCAAATGGCGTTGGAATATGTTGACCTGATGTACCAACTTGCCGAAAGGCTGCCAGCCAGCGAACAATACAACCTTGCCTCTCAATTGACACGCGCGGCGACGTCCGTCACCTTAAATATTGCCGAAGGTTCAACTGGACAGACAAACAACGAACAAAAGCGTTTTCTGGGGATGGCGCTGCGCTCGCTGATTGAGACGGTTGCCTGTCAGCGCTTGATTGCTCGTCGAAATTACATCCCTGACGCAGCCATACTGGAAACAGCCAACCAGAAAGCCCACGAACTGGCTCGCTCTCTTCAAGCCTTCCGCAACGCTTTGTCGAGCGCTCAAGTTCGCGAAGAACAAGCCGCTTACCTTACTGACCAGGAAGAGGATATCTGACGTATGACGCAGACCGCAGACCGCCGTCTGCCGTCCGCCATCCGCCATCCGCTATCCGCCTATGAAAATGTCTCCCCTCGACCGCGTTCTTCTCCTCCTCACGGGACTCCTCGCCGCGTATCAAGTCGCCGTCGGCGTCAACGGGCTGGGCGAAGTCCCCATCATCGCCTACACCATCGGCTTCGGCGTCCTGCTCGTGGCGGGACTGCTGCTCATCATCCTCGGCTTTGAAGCGCTGGACTCGCCCGTCGTGGTCATCGTCTCGACGGTCATCCCGCTGTCCATTTCGCTGGGGCTGGCGTGGGAACATCTCGCCTCTTTTCGGACCTCGTACCTGGTCTTCGCCATCGGCGGTTTCCTCGCCGTGACGTTAACCCGCTCGATTCCCCTGCGCGGCAAACTTCCCACCGTCGTGCTTGCCGTCGTTCACGGCGTCGCGGGCATGACCATCTTCCTGCTGCCCTCCATCCTCGCCGCCAACGGGACGATGAAACCCGCCTTCGCGCTCGTCGGCTTGGGCGGCGCGATGATTGGCTTGGGCGGCTTGCTGCTCTCCTTCCTCAAAGCGGGCAAGCCCATCGTCCCGCGGGAGACGATACTGAAGATCCTGCCCAGTCTGCTCCTGCTGATGACGATTTGTTTTGTGGCAGGGTTTTTTGTAGGACGAGATTAATCTCGTCCTATTTTTTTTCTACAAAAGGAGTACACAATGTCCACAAACAGCGGTTTTGCAAAATTCCTGTGCTTCCTCGGCATCGTGCTGATGGCGCTCACGGGCGGATTTACCCTGCTCGGCGGAATCGGCACGGCATGCGCCGCGCTCTTCCCGACCAACTACGACAGCATGGCTCCGCTGGCTCCCTTCCAGTGGCTCTACATCCTGTTCGTCCTTGCTGGCATCGCCCTCGGTGTGACGGGCATCCGCGCCACGATCATGCTCGTCAAAGGCGCGGACAACTCCTACCGCGACGCGCTGATCGTCCTGGTTGCGGGCGTCGTCATTGGCTTCATCCACATCTACGCCTCGCGCGCCCTGCGCGGCAAGTCCATGCCTGTGGACGCGGTGGTGTACACCACTCTGCTCACGCTGATTGTCTTCCTGCTCTTCAAAATTCCCGCCATCTGGCAGGGCGTGAACTTTGAAAAAAGCGGGAACAACCGCACGGCGGGCGGCGCGGCGGCGATTCTGCTCGGCGCGCTGACGCTGACCATCCAATATACGATGGCGTCCACGCGTACGTGGGGCGGAGTTAACTACGCCGACGCCTTCAACGCGGCGATGACGCTTGCAGGGATGGGGGTACTGCTCCTCGGCGCGGGAGTCCTTGTAGGGGTGGAGAAGGCTTGGGGAATGTGGAAACAGGTTGAAGGTCGGGGGGAAGCGCTGAGCGAGAGCCGGTAATCTGCGCGGCGTTATTCCGTCCACTCGTTCCAAAGGATGGGAGCGAGGTCGCTGGTTTTGATCAGGGTGATTTCATCGGGGCGCCCCTTGCGGGTGTAGACCTTGTAGAGCGCGTCTTCGGGTTTGTCCACTTTGATGTGAATCTTGACGAGTTTGTTGATGACGCGCACAAGAGCCTTACGTTCGACAATCTTGAAGCCGTTTTGGGTTTCGAAGGCGATCAGGTCGGCGCTCCCGAACAGCCAGCCTTTGGCGCCTCGCACGGAACGAAACTCGATCCAGAGCAGTTCGTCCTGCACGTCGCCGGCGTTTCGCGCGATGCGCTTCTTGCTTTTGACATCCACACGCAAGCGCCGACCATCCTTCTCGATTTCGTAATCGAAGTGGTCTTCGATGTTTCCCTCTCTTGAGGCTTCGGTCACCGCCCAGCCCTGCTTTTGCGCCAGCAGCGCAAAGCGGCTCTCTGCGCTTTCTCCCAGTTCGAGCGAGTCTTTGTTATCGTACTTGTTACGTTTGTTTTGCGTGAACATCTCACAAAGGGAGTGACTGCTGGAGGAGCTCCGGCGCGTTTTCGATGCGCTTCTGCGCCAGCCGGCAATAGGCTTTGTCCACGTCCACGCCGATGCCTCTGCGCCTGAGCATGCCTGCCGCAATGAGCGTCGTCCCGCTCCCCATGAACGGATCGAGCACGGTGTCGCCCACGTAACTGAACATTTTGATACAGCGCCTCGGCAGTTCCAGGGGGAACGGCGCCGGGTGCCCGATCTTCTTCTTGCTTTCGCCGTTGAACGTCCACAAGCCGTTGGTCCAGTTCATGAATTCGTCACGGGTGATGTCCGACTTTTTGCTTCCGCTGGTCTTCTTCCAGGTGTTTTTGTAGAGGATGATAATTAACTCGACCGGTGCGATGACGAACGGCGCCGAGGCGCTCATCCACGAGCCCCAGGCGGTGCGGCGGGAGATGTTGCCCTCGTTCCAGATGACCGTGGAGTGATACTTGTAGCCGATTTGTTTCGCCAGCGTGGTCAGGTCTGCGCCGACGCTTTGCTGCCCGCCTTTGTTCTTATCGAGCGGGACGTTGAGGCACAGCCGCCCGTCGTCCCGCAGGAAGCGGAAGCATTGCGTCAGCCACTTTTCGGAAAAGGTCAGGTAGTCGGCGTAGGAGACATCGTCTTTGTGGGAGCCGTATTGAATGTCCACGTTGTAGGGAGGCGAGGTGACGACCAAATCCACCGACCCGGCTTCGATGGCGGTGGTCGTCAAAATATCGTCGTTCAGAATGGTCAGGTTGTCCTTTTGGTAGAAAAGAACCTTCTTTTTGGGCATGGATGAGTCCTTGCAGAGGATTTTACCAGTTTCACGCGCCGACCGAAATTCAGGTATGCCATTTCTCCCCGTCAATTGGTGATGTTCATCATGCAGATAATCGGACAAAATGACTACAATTATTTTTAGAAATCATGCACGAACTGCCGGTCACCCAGTCTCTTTTGAACATTGCCCTCGAGCACGCCGAAAAAGCGAACGCCCAAAAAGTGCTTGCGCTGAACATTGTCATAGGCGAACTCTCCAGCATGGTGGATGACTCGATTCAGTTTTACTGGGAAATCATCGCACAAGATACCATCGCCCAAAACGCCGTCCTGCGCTTCCGCCGTGTACCCGCCGAACTGCAGTGCCGCTCCTGCGCCGAGACCTACCACCCCGTGGACGGCGACCTCGTCTGCCCGAAGTGCGGCAACATCGGCGCAAAAATCATCGCCGGCGAGGAATTTATGCTGGAATCGATTGATGTGGAATAAGCAAACAAATCAGCAAATGAACAAATAGGCAATCACAAATCGTAAATCCAAAATCGTAAATCTAAAATCGTAAATCTAAAATCGTAAATCTAAAATCGTAAATCGCCTTATGTCCCAAACCATCCCCGTCGTCGAAAACATCCTCAACGCCAACGACCGCCTGGCGGAGGAAAACCACGCCCGTCTCCAAGCCGCCGGCCTCTTCTCCGTCAACATCATCGCCTCACCCGGTGCAGGCAAGACCTCCCTCATCGAACAGACTCTGCCCCGCCTCAAAGGCAGGCTCCGCGTCGCAACCGTGGACGGCGACATCGCCACCTCCCTCGACTCCGACCGCGCCGCCGCCGCAGGCGCCGAAGCCTCCGTCCAAATCAACACCGGCGGCGACTGTCACCTCGACGCCGTCATGCTGCGCGGCGCGCTCGAACGCCTCGACCTCCAGCAATTCGACCTGCTCATCGTCGAGAACGTCGGCAACCTCATCTGCCCTGCCAACTTCAAACTCGGCACACACAAGACCGTCCTCGTCGCCTCCATCCCCGAAGGCGACGACAAACCCTACAAATACCCCGGCGCCTACCGCGGCGTGGATGCCCTCGTCATCAACAAAATAGACCTTTTGCCCTACGTCCCCTTCCGCATGGACTACTTCCAGCGCGGCGTGCAGGCGCTCAACCCCGGCGTCGTCACCTTCCCGCTCTCCTGCGTCACGGGCGAAGGTCTCGACGCCTGGATCAACTGGCTCATCGAAAACACGAAACGCTAATGCATGGATTGCAAATCCACATCACCGGCATCGTTCAGGGGGTTGGTTTCCGTCCGTTTGTCTACAACCTTGCCGCACGGCTGAACCTGAAAGGCTGGGTGCGCAACACCTCTGCCGGCGTGGACATCGAAGTGGACGGCGAACGGGAGACGCTGGACGCCTTCCTCAAAGCGCTGCGCGACGAAGCCCCGCCGCTCTCCCGCATAGACGAACTGACCGCCTCCTTCCGCCCTGCAAACGGATTCACCACCTTCAGCATCGTTCACTCTGAAGCCATTCCTTCCGCCTTCCAGCCCATCTCGCCCGATGTCGCCGTCTGCAACGACTGCCTGCGCGAACTCTTCGACCCGAACGACAGACGTTACCGCTACCCCTTCATCAACTGCACCAACTGCGGACCGCGCTTCACCATCATCAAAGACATCCCCTACGACCGCCCTAAGACCACGATGGCATCCTTCCCCATGTGCCCGGACTGCGAACGCGAATACAACGACCCCTCGAACAGAAGATTTCATGCGCAGCCGGTGGCGTGTCCCGTGTGCGGACCAAAAGTAACGTTTGAACGTTTAAACGTTGGAACGTTGGCGAATTCGGAAGACGCAATTCAAGAAACTCGCAAGGCATTGGCAAACGGGGAAATCGTTGCCATCAAGGGCTTGGGCGGCTTCCACCTCGCCTGCGACGCGACGAACACCCAAGCCGTGACCGAACTTCGCGCCCGCAAACTCCGTGTGGACAAGCCCTTCGCGCTGATGATGCCCGACATCGAAACCATCGAACAGCACTGCTTTGTCAGCGGCGAGGAACGTCAATTGCTGACCTCTCCAGCCCGCCCCATCGTTTTGCTCAGGCGCAAGCCCGAATCGAACATCGCCCGCGAGGTTGCTCCAAAGCAGGATTGGCTGGGGGTGATGTTGCCTTACACTCCGCTGCATTACCTGCTTCTCGACCGTGGACCGTGGACCTTAGACCGTGAAGAAACTGTCCACCGTCTACCGTCCACCGTCCTGGTTATGACCAGCGGCAACCTCTCCGAGGAACCCATCGCCACCGGCAACGACGAAGCCCGTGAGCGTCTCTCCCAACTCGCCGACGCCTTCCTCATGCACAACCGGGATATCCATGTGAGGTGCGATGATTCAGTCGTCAGAGTGTTCAGTCATCAGTCATCAGTTATCAGTCATCAGTCGGATGAAAAACTGATTACTGATAACTGTTCACTGGTCACTTATCCCCTCCGCCGTTCGCGCGGCTACTCCCCCTTCCCGGTCAAACTCCCTTTCGAGGCGCCGCAACTCCTCGCGGCTGGCTCCGAACTCAAAAACACGTTTTGTATCACAAACGGGAAGTATGCCTTCCTCAGCCACCACATCGGCGACATGGAAAATTACGAGACGCTGAAATCCTTCGAGCAGGGAATCGAACATTTCGAGCGGCTGTTCCGCGTGAAGCCGCAAGCCATCGCGTATGACATGCACCCAAATTACCTCGCCACCCGTTACGCGCTCGAACGCGCCGAACAGGAAGGTTTGCCGGCGATTGCAGTTCAGCATCATCACGCGCACATCGCGGCGTGCATGGCTGAGCATGGACTGAATGAACCGGTCATCGGCGCGGCGTTCGATGGGACAGGCTATGGCGAAGACGGCGCAATCTGGGGCGGGGAGTTTCTGGTAGCGGAGTATGGGGCATATCAGCGGACGGCGCATTTGGAGTATTTCCCTTTGCCGGGCGGGGATGCGGCAATCAGACGTCCCGCCCGCACCGCCCTGGCTCTGCTTTGGGGGCTGGGCATGGATTGGGAGGAAGACCTCGCGCCTGTCAAAGAGTTTTGCGCGGAGGATTTGGTTGCACTGCGCGTACAGTTGGAGAAGAGAATCAACACGCCGCAAACCTCCTCGATGGGGCGGCTGTTCGATGCGGCGGCGGCGCTGGCGGGTGTGCGGCAGAAGGTCAACTATGAGGGGCAGGCGGCAATCGAGTTCGAGGCGCTGGCAGATACGGCTGAGGCGGAGGCTTATGCCTTTGGCGTGGAAACAGGCTTGGTCGGAGTCCGAAGCGCGATCGAGGCGCTGGTGAGGGATGTGCGGGCAGGGGTCCCCATCTCAAAGATTTCGGCGCGCTTCCACAACGGTCTGGCGGAGGCGGTGAGGGAGATGGTCAAACGGATCAGCCTTGAAACGGGGATTCGGTCGGTCGCGCTCTCCGGCGGGGTGTGGCAGAATATCACACTATTAGGACGAACTTTGGCACTTTTGCAGGGGGATGGTTTCAGGGTA
The DNA here is from genome assembly GCA_039961775.1 of Chloroflexota bacterium. Classification (GTDB taxonomy): domain Bacteria; phylum Chloroflexota; class Anaerolineae; order Anaerolineales; family Villigracilaceae; genus Defluviilinea. The sequence goes on along the minus strand of JABRVZ010000034.1, from coordinate 26,580 downwards.
TACATACATCGAGAGGTTCCGGCGAACGACGGGGGGCTTTCGCTTGGGCAGGCTGCGGTTGCGGCAGTCAGATTGAGAGGTTGATATGTGCCTGGGTGTGCCTGGAAAAATCGTCGAGATTTACGAGAAGAACGGTTTGAAGATGGCAAAGGTGGATTTTGGGGGCATTTTGCGCGAAGCCTGCCTCGATTATGTGCCGCAGGCGCGGGTGGGAGAGTATTGTGTCATTCATGTGGGGTTTGCCATCAGTCTGTTGAGTGAGGCAGAGGCAAAAGAGACGCTCGACCTGCTTCGGCAGATTTCCAACATCGAGGAAGAACTGGGACCCGCTACGGCATGAAGTACGTGACCGAATACCGCGACGCGGCGCTGGTGAAGGGCGTGCTCGAGGAGATCCGCCGCACGGTGACGCGCCCGTGGACGTTGATGGAGATTTGCGGGGGGCAGACGCACGCCATCGTTCGGCACGGCATTGATCAATTGCTTCCGCCGGAGATTGAGCTGGTACACGGGCCGGGGTGTCCGGTTTGCGTGACGCCGCTGGAGTTGATTGACAAGGCTCTCGCCATCGCTTCGCGCCCGGACGTGATTTTCTGCTCCTACGGCGACATGCTGCGGGTGCCCGGCTCAGGGCGCGACCTGTTTTCGGTGCGGGCGCAGGGTGGCGATGTACGCGTGGTCTATTCCCCGCTGGATGCGGTGACGCTGGCGCAGCAAAATCCCGAAAAGCAGGTGGTTTTCTTTGCAATTGGTTTCGAGACGACTGCCCCGCCGAATGTGATGGGCGTGTTGCAGGCGCAGCGGTTGGGGTTAAAGAATTTTTCCATTCTGGTTTCGCATGTGCGCGTGCCGCCGGCAATTCACGCCATTTTGAGTTCGCCGCATAACCGCGTGCAGGGATTTTTGCTGGCGGGTCACGTTTGCGCGGTGATGGGGTATTGGGAGTATCCGCCGCTGGCAGAGAAGTTCAAGGTTCCGATGGCGGTGACCGGCTTCGAGCCGCTCGATATTGTGCAGGGAATTTTGACCGCCATACAACTGCTCGAAGCGGGCAGGGTTGAGGTTGTCAATGCGTATCAGCGGGCGGTGACGTTCGAGGGGTTGAAAGCGGCGCAGGAGACAATCAACAGGGTCTTCATGGAATGCGACCGCAAGTGGCGCGGCATTGGCATGATCCCCATGAGCGGCTGGTGTTTGCGTCCAGAGTTCGATGAGTTCAACGCAGAGAAGCGCTTTGATGTGGATGCGGTCCGCGCGGAGGAGTCGCCGCTGTGCATTGCGGGGCAGATTTTGCAAGGGTTGAAGAAACCGCCCGATTGCCCGGCGTTTGGAAGGGACTGCACGCCCGAACGTCCGCTGGGGGCGACGATGGTCTCCTCGGAGGGGGCGTGCGCGGCGTATTACAAGTACAAAGGATGAAGGATGAAGGATGAAGGCGGAACGATAAATATCCAAGGCGCGGCGTGCGCTCCTCCCCTGCTTCACGGTGAGCAGATTGTGATGGGGCATGGCGCGGGCGGGCGGATGAGTCAGCAGTTGATTCAGAGGGCGTTCCTGCCGGCGTTCCAGAATCCAGCCTTGAGCGCGGGGAACGATGCGGCGCTGGTGATGCCCGATGCGCGTCAGCGGCTGTCCATCAGCACGGATGCGCACGTCGTCTCGCCACTTTTCTTCCCCGGCGGCGACATTGGCAGGCTGGCGGTGTGCGGCACAGTCAACGATGTGGCGATGCTCGGCGCGAAGCCGCTGTACCTCACGGCGGGCTTCATCCTGGAGGAAGGGTTGCCGATGGACACGCTGCGGCGCGTGATCAAGTCCATGCGGGCGGCGGCTGAGGAGGCGGGGGTGCAGATTGTGGCGGGCGATACGAAAGTAGTGCAAAAGGGAAAAGCCGATGGGCTGTACATCACCACGGCGGGAGTCGGCGTGGTGCGCGAAGGAGTGGATGTCAGCGGGGCAAATGCCCGGGCGGGCGACGCAGTCATCCTGTCTGGCACGATCGGCGATCACGGCATCGCGGTCCTGGGCGCGCGCGGCGAACTCGGCTTTCAGTCTGGCATCCAGAGCGACGTCGCTCCGCTCAACCATCTCATCGAGGCGATGCTGGAGGCGAGTCCGAACATCCACGTGTTGCGCGACCCGACGCGCGGCGGACTGGCGACCACGCTCAACGAAATCGCGGCTCAGTCCAACGTGAGCATTTTACTGGACGAAAATACGCTTCCCGTCCACCCGGAAGTTGCTGCCGCCTGCGAGATGCTTGGATTCGACCCCCTTTACATTGCCAACGAGGGGAAGGTGGTTTGTATTCTGCCGCGTGAAGAGGCGGAAAAAGTTTTGGGAGTGATGCGCAAGACGCGCTACGGCGAGGGAGCGGTCATCATCGGCGAGGTGACGGCGGAGCCGAAGGGGCGTGTCCTGCTCAAGACCTCCATCGGGAGCACGCGCGTGGTGGATATGCTGGCAGGGGAGATGCTGCCGAGGATTTGCTGAGGATGTAGGAAAATGGGTTCTCCCGTTTTTTGCAGGATTGAACCCCCGGAGTACCAATGCTTTGCCACGAATTTCACGAATTTTCGCGAATAGGAAAAGAAAATTCGTGTCAATTCGCGTAATTCGTGGCTGTGGGTCTTGGGTTTCCTGTTAAGTAGGGTAGAGCCGGAAAATGAAACGGCTCGAGGCGTGAATGCGCTCGAGCCGTTTTTTCGTCTGCGGCGGTTATTCGCTGAGGACAAGCACCGCTTTGGATGAACAGGTCACGCGTACTGTCTCGCCGGTTTCCGGCAGTTGGAGGGAGGGGCGGTTGAAGGTGTCCATGTTGAAAACGGTCTCGCCGACGCGAAGTTGAATGCGGACGACCGAGCCGAGGAAGGTGATGTTTTCGACCTTGCCGTCGAAGACGTTTTCTTTTTGACCTTCTGCGATGAAGCCGATGCGCTCGGGGCGGATGGCAATCATCACCTTGTCGCCTTTTTGTTTTCCATTCAGGTTGCTTGTCGAGGCAAGGCGGATGCCGCGCATATCCACAATGCCGGCCTTGGGATCCACGATCTCAACCTCAGTGGTGTTGAGCGAGCCGACAAAGTTGGCAACGAAGCGCGTGGCTGGGAAGTTGTAGATTTCGAAAGGTGTGCCGACCTGTTCGATCTTGCCTTCATGCATGACCACGATGCGGTCTGAAATGGAGAGGGCTTCCTCCTGATCATGGGTGACGTAGATAGCGGTGATGCCAAGTTGACGCTGAATGGCGCGGATTTCGGCGCGCAGTGAAACGCGGATTTTGGCATCCAGCGCAGAGAGCGGCTCATCGAGCAGAAGCACCTGAGGGCGGATGGCAAGCGCGCGTGCCAGGGCAACGCGCTGCTGCTGTCCGCCGGAGAGTTGATAAGGGAAACTATCGCCTTTTTGCTCGAGGTGAATGAGCGCCAGCATTTCTGCGACGCGCTGTTTGATGGCGGCTTCGGGTTCTCGCCGAATTTTCAAGCCGAATCCGATGTTCTGCGCCACGGTCATGTTGGGGAACAACGCATAGGATTGAAACACCATGCCCACATTGCGCTGGTTGGGCGGTCGGTCGGTAATATCCACGCCATCGAGGATGATGCGCCCGGTGGTGGGGGATTCGAATCCTGCCACCATGCGCAGGGTGGTGGTCTTACCGCAGCCCGAGGGACCCAGGAAGGAAACGAACTCGCCCCGCTCCACCGCCAGGTCGAACTTTTCCACCCCGACCGCTGTGGGAAACACTTTGGATATATCTTCCAAAACTAAAAACGACATGTTGGCACCTTCCTGCAGGAGGAATTATCGCGGTCCCGCGGCAATGCTTCCATCGGCTGCGCCGCGGCGTCCCACGTAGTTGATCAAGCCCATGAGGACCCAGGTGATGATGAAGCTGATGATGACCAGCGCGGAGGCTTCGTAGGCGCGGTTTTGTCCCACCTGCCAGATGACAGGACCGAAGGCTTTCAGTCCCACCAGGAAGGTGGCGACAGTAAACTCACCCAACACGATTGCCAGGGTAAGAAATGCCGCACCCAGCATGGCAGAGCGCAGGTTTGGGATGATGACGCGGAACATGATAGTCGTCCAGGATGCGCCCAGGGATTGTGCGGCTTCGGTCAGGGTAATTACGTCAATGGCGCTCATGCCCGCATCCACGGAGCGGTACAGGTACGGCAAACCGATGACCACATAGCCGGCAATCAAAAGGAAGTTCGTGCCTGTGTAAGTGTTGGTAAGCGGGAAGAGACCGCCGCTGTAGGTGCGGATCAAGCCGAAGACCAGTACGATGGCGGGGATGACAAAGGGCAGGAGGGAGATGAATTCAATGACCGGGCGAAGACGGGGAGCCTTCAACCGCACCCAGTACACGGTGGGAACCATCAACAGCAAGCCCAGCAGGATGGTAAGCAGACCAATTTGTGTGGAGAAGATCAGGGAACGCAGGATGCGCGGATCTTCCATCATTTGTTGATACGCCAGCAGGCTGAGTTCCCCTTTGCGCGCCTTGAGCGAAAAATTGAAGGTGGCGTATAGCGGTATGAAGAAATATACCAGGCTGATGATGATCCAGAGCCAGTTCCAAAAAACGTTTTTCTTCATCGCGCCTTCCTTATTGTTTCAACCAGTATTCACTGCGACGGCGGAGCGCATAGTAGATGGACATGACCACCGCCATCACCACCACCATGCCAAATGCCAGAGCGTAGCCGAGGTTGGGGTTGTGGAGCACGTCGCCCTTGATTTGCGAGCCGATGAGAATGGTGACGAGGTTGATCAAGCCTCCGGTCAGCGAGAGCGCCGTGGCGTACGCACCGAAGGCGTTGCCAAACAGGAGGATCATCGAACCCAGCAGGGAAGGCATCAAAACGGGAATGCCGACGTGCCACCAGTATTGCGAGGGGGTGGCGCCCAGGTTTTCGGCCGCTTCACGCCACTCCCGCCGCAGACCTTCGATGGGCGGGGTGATGATGAGCACCATCAGCGGCAGTTGGAAGTAGAGGTAGGTCACGCTCAGTCCCCAAAAACTGTACAGGGTAAAGCCCTGTGCGTAAAGGTCAATGTTCAGCACCTCACGCAGGAAGATGGTAAGCAGACCCACCCTTCCGAGGGTAAAGATGAAGGCTTGCGCCAGCGGAACGCCCGCGAAGTTCGATGCCACGCCGCAGAAAGTCATCAGCGAGGAGCGCACCCAATGAGGCACGCCTCCCGCCACCAGCGCATACGCCAGGAAGAAACCTACGATGCCGCCCATGACGGCGGTGGCGAAACTGATTTTTATCGTCACCCAATAGGCGTTCAAAATGAACGGCGTGAACAATCCGCGGATGTTTTCGAGTGTGAAGTTGCCTTTTGGGTCCTGGAAACCGCCTATAAACAGCGAGAGGGAAGGCAGAAACAGGAACAGGACGACAAATACCAGGAAGGGCAACAATCCCACCCACGCAAAGGAGGGCGGGGATTTGCGAGGGGAGAGTGGCTTCGGGCGGTTCCCGCCCGAAGCCACTGTGTGTACGTTATTTGACATCTGCGCCTACAACCGTATCCCAATTTTGGGTGATGATGGTTTTGGCGGTGGAAAGTTGATCGAGCGTCGGGAAGACGGCTCTGGCGTAATCTTCAGCCGGCGGCAGTTTGGCAGCCACGTCGGCGGGGATGACGTTGCGAGCCACCAGGTCATTGTAGCGAATGGGGTGGCAGTAACCCTTCAGCCATATCAACTGACCTTCGTCCGAATACAGGAATTCCTGCCACAGACGGGCGGCGGCAGGATGAGGCGCATACGCGCTGACGCCTTGCAGGTACACGCCAGCCACGGGTGTGCCGTCGGAGGGGATGACGAATTCGATATTCGGGTTGCCGGCGAAGGTGTCGCGGTCGGTCAGCGCGAGGTAGTCCCAGCGGATGACGATGGGGGTCTCGCCGGAAGCGATGGTGGCAGCCTTGGCAATGACTGGCACGAAGTTGCCCGATTCATTCAATTTCTTGAAGAATTCCAGACCGGGGGTGGGGTCTTCGAAGGAACCACCGTTCGCCAACGCCGCAGCGTTCACAGCCTGAATGGCTTGATTCGAGGTGCGCGGGTCGCCTGCCAGAGCAACTTTGCCTTTGTATTCGGGCTTGAGCAGGTCTGCCCATGTTCGCGGCACATTTTCCACGAAGTCGGTTGCAACTTCGAAGCCCAGCACGCCATAGTAATCGCCGAACCAGTAGCCATCGGAGTGCTTTACGTCAGCAGGGATGGTATCCCAGGTGGAAACTTTGTAAGGGAAGGTGATGCCTTCCTCCACCAACTGCGGACCGAAACCAAAGCCCACGTCAATGACATCGGGAGCCTGCGGTCCTTTGTTGTCCTTGTTGGCTTTGACGGCTTCGATTTCATCGCCGGAGCCGGCGTCGGGGTTCAATTCGTTGACCTGAAGTCCATACTTGCTTTTGAAGGTTTCGATCGCTTCCCCATAGTTACACCAGTCGTGCGGCAGGGCGATGGTGGTAAGCATGCCTTCCGCTTTTGCCGCGGCAACCAGGGCATCCATGCCACCGCCATCCGCAGCAGACTTTGCAGTGCTCCAGTCAAAATTACTGGGAGCGCTGGCTCCACCGCCGCATGCCGACAGAACAGTCGCCGCAACGACAAACAGAGCGAACAATTGAAAAACAAACTTGTTGGTACGCATGTCTCTCTATCTCCTTTTGTATAGCATGGAATATTCGAGCAATTCAGCGTGTACAGACAGTTTGTATAAGTTCGTTGCACCTCCAATCTCGATTGACAAACATTGTAGCATTATCAACAGGGACGGTCAAACTTTGCGGGAATTCGTTTGATCCCTGTTGTCCACACAGGAAAACAGCCTATTTCAGCCACCAGAAGATGCCCGCGGAAAGCGCTCCTGTCGCGGGGATGGTAATCAGCCAGGCGGTGAGAATATCTGCCGCAACGCCCCAGCGCACCTTGCCGAACCGTTCGGACGCGCCCACGCCGATGATGGAGGAACTCACCACCTGCGAGGTGCTCACCGGCAAACCAGCGGCAGAGGCGGAGAGAATCACAAGCCCGGCGGTCAACTGGGTGGCGAAACTGTGTACCGGGCGGATTTTGTAGAATTTGCCGCCCAGGGTGCGGATGAGCCGCCAGCCGCCCAGCAGCGTTCCCAGCGCCATGACAGAGGCGCTCATCAGGATCACCCAGAATGGCACGGAAAAATCCTTCAGACTGCCGCCGATGATCAGGCTCAGGGTGATGATGCCGATGGTTTTCTGGGCGTCGTTCGTTCCGTGACTGAACGCCAGCGCAATCGCGGTAATCAATTGACTGCGCTTGAAGAATTCATTGATGCGCGGGCTGGCATTGTGGGCAAGAAGGTAAATAATCCGAAAAACCAGAAACCCCGCCAGAAAGCCAACCAGCGGCGAGAGGAACAACGCCAGCAACACTTTGTAGAGACCGGCGGGTTTGACCGCTGTCACGCCGGCAGAGATGAGCGCAGCGCCAATCAAACCGCCGATCAGAGCGTGGGAGGAACTGCTGGGAATGCCAAAGAACCAGGTGATGAGATTCCACAAAATGGCGCCCGCCAGTCCGGCGGTCAGAGCCTGAAGCGTGATCACATCCGAAGCGACAATCCCGCCGCCGACGGTCTTTGCTACCGTCACGCCAAACAGGAAGGGACCCGCAAATTCAGCCAGAGCGGTGATCGTCAGCGCTGTTTGCGGGCGGAAGGCGCGCGAGGAAATCATGGTAGCCACAATATTGCTGGCGTCGCGCATGCCGTTGGTGAACTCGAACACCAGCGCCAGGATGATAACAAAGTGGAGGGCAGAAAGTGTTATCAACAGGTTAAGCTTTCTTGACCACGATGTCGGCAATGATATTCGCGGCTTCATCGCCGCGGTCGGCGGCATTGGAAAGATGGCGGTACACCTCGCGCATCTTGAGCATCTCGACGACGTGATGAAGGTCTTCGGGACCGCTGAACAGATCTGCCACCGCCTCCCGATAAACCGCCTCCACGCGGTTTTCGAGCGCCTTGGCGCGCTGGGCATGGTCAATGGCAACATTGGGATGCCGGGGCAGACGGATCACGCCCTGCCAGATTTCATAAGCCGCATCCCGCAGGAGCGATGCGATGCGCTGCATGTAAACGGTAGGTTTGACCTTGAGAATCACCATTTCCATTACAGTGGTATCGGCATAATCTATCACGTCGTCAATCGAGCGGGAAAGAGCAAAGATGTCTTCGCGGTCGAAGGGGGTGATGAAGGTGTGATTCAATTCGTCAATCAGGATGCGCCGCACTTCATCCGCTTCTTTTTCCTTGAAGGAAAGTTCCTCGGCAATATCGGAATGGGTTGTCTCCAGATATTTGACGAGCAGTTTCAAGCCCTCGAAGGCGAGCGAAGCCTGCTGTTCGATCAGTTTTTGGAATTTATCTTCTTTGCGCTTGAAAATCCGAAACATGTAAACTCTTTCTATTCGATGGGTTCCAGCGCGCCGCTCACCAGACCTGGGAATTGCGCGCGCAATTTTTCTTCGATCTCGGCTGAAATCAGCGCAGGGGTGTTTTGCTTCATGATTTCCCGCACGCGGTTCATGGCGCGCGCCTGAATATCCATTGAGCCCTTCTTTTCCCAGATGGTGCGCGCGTCGCGGTCGGCGATTTTGGTCAGGATTGCCTCCGTCTTCATGCGCTTGACCGTGTGCGGATGCACGATGAACGATCCGCCCGGACCGATTTCCTTGATTAGCGGCACCGCCAGTTCCTCTTCGCTGAAATTCACGCCCCGCTTCAAGCGCTTCATCATCAGCGCAATTTCATCGTCTATCACGGCTTTGGCGAAATCGAACGTCTTGAGCGCGTCAATGAGACCGCCGATGTTGAACATGTCCATGCCCGCCAGCAGCCCGGCAAGCGCAGACATGCCGGTCTCATAGCCCGCCTGCGCGTCGTTGAGTTTGGAATTGGTCAGACCGATGTACCCGCCGCAGGGGACGTTGTAGAAGTGCGCCATCTGTGCGTATGCCATGTGCAGCATGCCGCACTCGATGCCGCCCGAAGCGTATGCCCCTGTGCGCATATCTGCCACCGTGCCGAGCGTGGCATAAATGAGCGGTGTGCCTTCGCGGCACATTTGCATCAGCGTTGCCGCGGCGAGAAATTCCGCGTTGCCCTGCGCAATCGTTCCCGCCATGGACATGGGCGAGGTCAGCCCGGCGTTTGGCACGATGGTCGGGTACACGGGCAGTCCCTCGCGGGCGAAGAACATCACGTTTTCGGTGGAAAGGTGATCCATCGTCAACGGGGAAACCACCGGGCAGTAGTGATGCGTCAGGAAGGGATGCTCCTTGTACGCCGCCTCTCCGCCCGCCACCGTGTACACCATCTCCATCACGCTGAGCGTATCCTTCATGTTGGTGGTGGTGGCGCGGATCGGTTTGAGACAATATTTGAGGGCAGGAAACAGCCTCGAGATTGTGAATTGATCCGGCGGAGCGTCGTCTGCCAGCGTGGAGATGGAGAAGACGTCGTAGCCCGGCAGTTCGTTGACGAGGTGCGCGATTTTGGCGATGTCGGCTGAGGTGGCGCGTCGTTCCTGACCTGTGAGCGGGTCAATGATATCGGGCGCTGAACTGGCTGTGACAATGACCGGGCTGTCCTTGGGAATCGTCTTGTCGAATTTGGGGTCGCGCGCGTAGAAGGTGAAAGAGGGCGGATACATTTTGCGGTATTTTTCGACGACCTCGCGCGGGAATTTGACCCGTTCCTCTTCCACGATACAGCCGTGACGTTTGAAGAGTTCGCGCGCCGGGGCAAAGCGCACCTTCAGCCCCACCTCTTCGAGAATCTCCAGCGAGGCTTCGTGAATGCGTTCCACCTGTTCCTGTGTGAGCAAGGTTGCAAATGACATGTGGGTTTCCTTCCGATAAATGTGCCTGGCATTGGGAGCGCCAATTTCGCAATGCCATTACTCGACCAGCGATTTTTTGACCTTTCGCTGCGGCGGTTTCTTTGGCAGAATTTTCTGGGTCAGTTTCTGCCCTTCCTTGACGAGCGGGTTGTTCACAATGGGGCTGAGGGGAGGCAGGCGCAGGAATTTACGAATGGCATGGAACTCGTCGTCGCGGTAGACCATGCGCTCGATGCGCACGGTGCGCGCCAGCCCCAGAATTTCGTTCACCGGGAACATCTTCAGCCCGGAGCGGGTCACCTTGAGCGACGCCGCCGCAATGGCAAAGCGGACGGTTTGTTCCATATCCCAGCCCTGCAGGTAGCCGTAAATGTAGCCGGAGGAAAACGTTGCCCCGGCGCCGGAGGCATCCACCACCCGCACGCGGGGCGCATGCGCACGGATGATTTCCTCGCCCTGCACCACCATACATCCCTGGCTTGCCATGGTGATGATGGCGGTCTGAATGCCGGCTTTGATGAGTTTGCGCGCTGTGCCGAGCATTGCCTGCCTTTTGCCGATTTGCGCCGCATCCGTCACCGCCTGGCAGACTGTCGCCAGAGAGGAGTACTTTTTCAACAGGTCGGGATGGGTGTGCCCATGTTCGAAATTCAGGAAGACAGGCACATTATATCGTTTTGCCTCTTCCATCGCGCGGACGATGTGGTCGCCGTCGTACCAGTCCACATAGAGCAGTTTGGCTTTTTTGATGGGGGAGAGGTCTGCCGTATCCAGCGTGCTGAGGATTTCCTCCGATCTCTGCCAGAAGTAGGTGCGCGCGCCCTTTTTATCGGAAACGTTCACTTCGAGGGGCGTCCGGTATTTGTCGGTGACGCGCACCTTGCCCTGCACGCCGAGTTCTCTGAGTTTCGCTTTGACGAACCTGCCGAGCGTATCGTCGCCGACGGCGGTGCCGATCATGGCGGAAGGCACGCCCCACTGACTGAGGTTGCAGGCGATGATCGCCGCATCGTCATAGACGTACTCGCTCACCTGGTGAACGAGCGCGCCTGTGTTGACCTTGGGGAGGCGGTCCAGCGACATGATGTAGACCGGGGTCAGCATGCCAAAACCAACGTAGTCAGGGGTCATGAGTCAGTCAGCCAAAGTACCGATTAACATTTACTTCAAGCGCGGAGCCGCTCGCCTTTGGGGTCGTACAGCACGGGGGCGGTCACTTCCGCTTCGCGGCGACCCTCAATCAGGTCAATGGTGAAGCGGTTGCCCGCCCTGGCAAGTTCGATAGGCAGGTAGGCGTACAGGATGTTCTTCTGCACGGTGAAGCCGTATCCGCCGGAGCGGACGCGGGTGAGCACTTTGTCTTCATGATACACCGCTTCGCCGCCGTAGATTTGAACGAATTCGTCGGTATCGGTCAGCACGAGGGTACAGAGTTTGCGTTTGACGCCCTCCGCCTTTTGCCTGACCAACGCCTCGCGCCCGATGAAGTCGCCTTTCTCCAAATCCACACAGAACCCCAGCCCGGCTTCATAGGGCGTTTCGGAGGGGGTGATGTCTGCGGTGAAGTATTTGTAGCCTTTTTCCAGCCTGAGCGGGTCGAGCACTTTGTAGCCGCCGAGTTCCATGCCGAATTCTTTGCCCGCCTCGATGAGCAGATCCCATACCATCGTGGCGCGGTGGTTTGGAATGTAGAGTTCCCAGCCAAGTTCACCCGCATAACTGACGCGCTGAGCCAGCACACGCGCGCCGTTGATGTCAATCGGCTTTGTCGTCAGGTAGGGATGCGCCTCGTTCGAGACATCGCTGCTTGTGACCTTTTGCAGAACGCCGCGCGCTTTCGGTCCCCACAAGGCAAGGCAGGCGTATTCCTGCGTGATGTCCCGTATCGAAACGTCCCCATCCGCGTACATCTGGATGCGCGCCAGGTCGTTGGCAATGAAGCCTGAACCGGTGATGACCCAGAAGTAATCTTCGCCCAGCCGCGTGACGGTCAGATCCGATTCGATGCCGCCGCGCGTGTTCAAGAACTGGGTGTAAATGGCGCTGCCCAGCGGACGATCCACATTGCTGTCGGTGAGTTTTTGCAGTAACGGCAGCGCGCCCTTGCCCTTCACCTCGATTTTGCCGAACGAAGTCAGGTCATACAGGCAGACTCGTTCGCGTGTGGCGGTATGCTCCTGCCGCAGGCGCTCGAAGAACGGCGGCTTGACCCATCCGCCCCAGTTGCGCTGGTCCTCGCCCATGCGGCGCGAAGGCTTGCCCGGCTCGAAGTAATTGACGCGCTCCCAGCCGAACTTCTCGCCGAAGACCGCGCCGTTCTCCAGCAGGCGGTAATGCAACGGGCTGACGCGGTGCGGTCTTGCCCACTCGTGTTCGTCGTGCGGAAACTTGAGACGATAATAATACTTCACGCATTCGCGCGTCCGTTCCGCCGCGTAGGTGAAATCGGAATAATAATTGCCGAAGCGCGTGGCGCGGTAGGCGTACACATCCATCGGCGCCTCGCCCTCGATGATCCACTCCGCCATCAGTTTGCCCATGCCGCCGGCGCCGCCATAACCGTTCAGCGACATGCCCGCCATCATCCAAAAGCCGCGCGCGCCGGGCATCGGTCCCAGCAGGGGCTGACAATCGGGCGTGTATGCGCCGGGATGACGCACAAGCGTAATGATTCCCGCACGATCCAAAAACGGGATGCGTCGAATCGCGCCCTCCAGCAGCATCTCGAACTGATCGAAATCGCCGGGCAGGCTTCTGCCGCCATGCTCCCACGGCGCACCGTCAATCCAGCGGGCAATCGGGTTCGGTTCGTACCCGCCGATGACCAGCCCGCCCTGTTCCTGCCGCATGTACACCAGATTGTCCGGGTCGCGCAGGCACGGCGTATTGGGGTCGAACTCATGCCCCGGCACGGCGCGGAGAGCAATGTGCTGATGATCCACCGGCGTCGTTGGGACATGCAGACCCGCCATCGCGGCGATGCGCGGCGCCCACATCCCAGCCGCGTTGACGATGATTTCGCATCGGATCTCGCCCTTATCTGTCACAACCGCCTGCACCTCCCCCTTCGCCGACAGTTTGATCCCCGTCACGCGGGTATTGGTGTACACCTCCACGCCCAGTTCCCTGGCAAACTTCACCATCGAAGTGGTGGTGATGTACGGATCAAGCTGCCCGTCGCGCGGCAGATAGATTGCGCCATAGAGATTTTCCTTCGAAATCTGCGGCATGATTTTCAGCGCCTCATCCGGACCGATGACCTCGCACTCCAACCCCAGCGCCTTTGCCCGGCTGACGCTGCGCTCCAACTCCTTGAGCTGCTCCTTGCTCGAAGCCACGCGCAAACTGCCGACGTGGTTGAACAACCCCAGCTCGCTGTACAACTCCACGCTGTACATGCGAAACTTGAGCATTGCCTGCGATGTGGCAAACTGCGTCACCAGCCCCGCCGCATGCGACGATTCCCCGCTGGCGATTTCGCCCTTCTCCACAATCACCACATCCCTGCGCCCATACTTTGCCAGATGATAGGCAACCTGCGCGCCGTAAATCCCTCCGCCAATGACGACAATTTGTGCTTGAGATTTCATGATTGTACCTTTGCAACCAACACTTCTACTGAATATTCTGACAGTTCCTTTTTCGCACGCGTATCAAAACCTTCGTCGGTGACCATCTTGTCAATTTCGTCTATGCCTGCCACTGCAAAATTCGAAACCGCACCCCACTTGCTGTGATCCGCCGCGACGATGACCTGTCCTTTTGTGCGTTCGATCATTTTTCGTACCACTTGAGCTTCGGGGTCGGTAGGAACAGTGAGTCCATGTTTTATGGAGATTCCGTCCACGCCAAGAATTGCCTTGTTGGCAAAGACCAGGCTCAAAGCATCGAGAGCGAAGCGCCCTGCCAGAGAGTTAGATCGGGATTGATATTCGCCTCCCGTCAAAAAGAGATGAAAGCCCGGGTCGCCAATATCCATCAATGCGCTGATGTTGTTTGTAAAAACTGTGATACGAGGGTTGTGGGAAATGTGATGAAGTACCTGTGTGGCGGTGGTGCCGCTGTTGATGAAGACAATATCGCCATCCTCGATGAGCGAGGCGGCAAGTTCACCAATTTGCTTTTTTTCTTTGGGATATTGCTGTGCACGTTGTTGATATTCCTGCTCGAACACTACGCGTTGATTCAAGATGGCGCCGCCATGCGTGCGTTCGAGAACCCCTTTTTGCTCCAGCCATTCCAGGTCGCGCCGCACGGTCGCCTCAGACGCATCGAGCAATTCCATCAAATCGGCGGTGCGCGCAATCTGATGAATGGAAAGAAATTCCTGAATTTTCTCGCGGCGTTGGGCAGGGATCAGGGTCTTTCCCATTTAAAAAATTATATAAGAATTTGACGGAATTTGCAAGTTTTTGATTTTTTTATTATAATCTACAAAACAGCCTTTTATGGAAAAATTCGTCAAAGACCTTATGCACCCGGGCGTCCTCACCTGCAAGCCCGATGCCACGCTGGGACAGGTGGCGACTCTGCTCGACCAGAACCAGGTTCATGCCCTGTTCGTCACCGACCGCGACGGGCGCATACTGGGGGTTATTTCGGATTTTGACCTGATGACAGGGGAGTGGCTCTCCGCCGACCCCGAAAGCCTGGAGGTGATGCGGAAACTGACCGCCGCGGATCTGATGTCTCAGCCGGTTGATTCGGTGGAAGCAAACGTTCCCCTCTCTGAAGCAGCGCGCACCCTCATCGAAAAGGATGTCAGCCGCCTGCTGGTGACTGAGAATGGCAAACCCGTTGGCGTCATCTCCGTCTCCGACTTTGTCGCCAGCCTGACGGCAAAAATCAAAGCCAAACGCGAGACCGTAGGCGATGTCATGTCTGACGCGATTCTCGTCTGCCGCGGCAAAACCCCGGTCCTCTCCGCTGCGCGCGCCATGACATCGGCTGGCTGGCGCTCTGTCCTCGTGGTGGATGCAAAAGGAAAGGTGCTGGGCGTCGTCAGTGGCAGGGACCTCCTGCGGCTCGTCCAGAACGGCGTGGATGAAAGCCTCATTGTCCGCGATGTGATGCACCCTGCCCTGACCATTGACATCCATGCCAGCCTGCGCGAAGCCGCCGACAAGATGATTCAAAACCATCATCACAGACTGGTGGTGATTGATAAAGATGATCCCGACGCTTTTCCGCTTGGCGTTATTTCAACATTTGACATCGTGGCGGAAATGGCGCGCCCCGACTCAGTCTGGCAAAAATGAGTTGACTCAAAAGGTATTGCCGAAAGGTAATACCTTTTTATCTTGTACCGCCACTGTTTAACCATCAAATGCTCTATTACAAGGATTTTTTGAGAAGCGTACCGGGCGTTCTCTAACACCCGAAGTTGCGCGAAAGAACGCAACTACCCCGAGCAAATTTGTATGATTGCAACAAATCAACGATAAGACTACAAGACTGGAGACTTTCTCATGGCTGAATTTCCAACACAAGCGCAGGTGGTCATTATTGGAGGCGGTGTAGGCGGGGCAAGTATTGCTTATCACCTCACACTCATGGGCTGGAAGGATGTGGTGGTTGTGGAGCGGCATGAATTGACCGCCGGCTCCACCTGGCATTCGGCGGGGCTGGTCGGACAGATGCGCTCAGACGCCAACCTGACCCGCATGATGCACTACAGCACCGATCTCTACCGCCGGCTCAAAGCCGAAACCGGCGTGGATACCTCCTGGCGGGAAGTGGGCGGGGTGCGTCTTGCATCCTCTGCGGAGCGCATGGAAGAGACGAAGCGTCTCGTGGGCATGGCGCGTTCCTTCGGCGTGCCGATGGAATTGATCACACCCAGGGAAGCGCAGGCATTGTTCCCGCTGATGGACATCAAGGGCGTGGTCGGCGCGGCATACACCCCCAACGACGGCAGCATTGACCCGACCGGTCTCACCAATGCGCTTGCCGCCGGGGCAAAGAGCCGCGGCGCACAGATTTTCACCAACACCAACGTAGAGAAAATCAACCTGAAAAACGGACGCGTCAGCGAGGTGGTGACCAATCGAGGTACGATCAAGACCGAGGTCGTTGTGAACGCCGCCGGCATGTGGGGACGCGAAGTCGGAAAATTGGTCGGCTTGAATCTGCCGGTCATCCCGATGGCGCATCTCTACATCATGACCAAACCCATCGAAGGCGTGACGAACAAATTCCCCAATCTGCGCGATCCCGACCTGCTGGTTTATTGGCGTGAAGAAGTGGGCGGGCTGATTACCGGCGGGTATGAACGTCAGCCAGCCACCTTTGGCATGAACGGCATCCCGCAAAATTTCAAGTTCCAACTCCTTCCGCCCGATTGGGAACGCTTCGCCCCGTTGATGGAAAACTCCATCCGCCGCGTGCCTGCCATCGAAAACGCCGAGATCGTCAGACTGCTCAACGGTCCCGAAGGCTTCACGCCCGACGGCGAATTTTTGCTGGGACCGACTTCGGTGAAAGGGTTCTGGGTGGCGTGCGCGTTCTGTGCGCATGGGCTGGCAGGCGCGGGCGGAATCGGCAAGGTAATGGCGGAATGGATCATCGACGGCTCGCCCGAATGGGACGTGTGGCGGCTGGACGTGCGCCGCTTCGGTCCCAATTACAACAGCCTGGATTACGCCGCCGCACGCACTCTCGAAACCTACACCCAATATTACGACATTCACTTCCCCGGAGAGGAGCGTATCTCCAAGCGCAACGTGCGCCTTTCTCCCACCTACTTCCGTCTGCGCGAACTGGGCTGTGCCTTCGGCGAAAAGATGGGCTGGGAGCGCCCAAACTGGTTCAAACCCTATGAAGAACTGGCGACTCACGGTCACGAACCGAAGGGCTGGGCGCGTCACAATTGGAGCCGCGCCATCGGTTACGAACATCTGATGACGCGCGAAAACGCGGGGCTGTTCGACGAGACCTCCTTCAACAAATTCGAAGTGCGCGGACCCGGCGCGCTGAAATTCCTCAACTACGTTTGCGCCAATCAAATTGACGTTCCTATCGGCACGGTCGTCTATACCCAATGTCTCAACAAGCGGGGCGGCATCGAGTGCGACTTCACCGTCACCCGCCTGGCGGAAGACCGCTTCTTCATCGTGACCGGCACGGCGTTCGGTCAGCACGACATGTCATGGCTGTCGCTGCAAATGCCCGAAGACGGCTCAGTAACCATCGAGGATGTCGGCTCGAACTACGCCTGCATCGGCATGTGGGGACCCAAGGCGCGCAAGATTTTGGAGAAGGTAACGACGAACGACATATCGAACGCGGGCTTCCCCTACATGACCGCCAAACGCATCACGGTTGGCGATGTCCCCGTCCTCGCTTCGCGCGTGACCTATGTGGGCGAACTCGGCTGGGAGTTTTACTGCCCCATGGAGTACGGTCTGCGATTGTGGGATACGCTTTGGGAGGCCGGCAAACCCGAAGGCATGGTGGCGGCTGGGTACAAAGCCATAGACACTTTGCGCCTGGAGAAAGGTTATCGCTATTGGAGCGGCGAAATCTCGCCCGATTACACTCCCTACGAAGCAGGGCTTAGCTTTGCCGTAAAATTGGACAAGGGTGAGTTCATCGGGCGCGAGGCTCTGCTCAAGCAAAAGGCGGAGGGCATCAAGCGAAAGTTGTGTTGCATCACGCTTGCCGATGACCGCACCATCGTCCTCGGCAAGGAGCCCATCCGCGCCGGCGGTCAACTCGTGGGATGGGTGGCTTCGGGCGGCTTCGGTTATTCGGTGAAAAAGTCCATTGCCTACGCCTATTTGCCGGTCGAGTATGCCGCTGTTGGGACGAAACTGGAAATCGAATGTTTCGGCGAACAGGTGGAGGCGGAAGTCGCGCCGTCAGTGTTGTGGGATCCGAAAGGCGAGAGAATCAAGGCATAAAGACAGAATCGGATACGAATCCGAATTGAGCAGAGTGCCTCCTCAATCTCACCTATAGGAGTACACGGAAATGATGACCACCCTGGCAATTGACAAGGCGATAGCCAAAGTCCCCTTCCTGGCAGAATCGAAGAACCTCAAAAAGATTCCACTCAGCGGCGGCATTACCAACCTCAACTTCAAAATCGAAGCGGACGGCAGAGCCTACGTTATCCGCCTCGCCGGGGATAACACGGATTTGCTGGGAATCAAACGCGATGTAGAACACGAAGCGAACAAAGCCGCCGGCGAACTGGGCATCGCGCCCGAGGTCGTCTATTTCATCGAACCCGAAGGCTATATTGTGACGCGCTTCGTCAACGGCAAGCCGGTGCCTCCCGATGTCATCAAACAGCCCGATTATCTCGCCCGCGTGGTCAAGAAAATCCGTCTCTTTCACAGGCGCGGACCGCACCTGAAGAACGAGTTCAATGTCTTCCGCCGCGTCGAGATGCTGACCAAAGTATCCAGGCAAAACAACTGCAAATTCCCCTCCGATTGGGACTGGATCATGCAAAAGATGAACGAGGCAAGGCGGGCGCTGGAAAAAGACCCTTACCTCCCCACTCCCTGTCACGATGACCTGCTGAATTTGAACTGGCTGGAGGAAGATGTGCCGGGCGAGATTGGCGAACTGCGCCTGCTCGACTGGGAATACGCCGGGATGGGCGACATCTTCTTCGACCTGGCGAACTTCTCTCATCATCACCGCCTGAACGACGAACAGGTGCGCTTCTTTCTTAACGAATATTTTGGCGAGGTGACCCCGAAGCAGTATGCCCGTCTGAGACTGATGTGGCCCATGTCCGAACTGCACGAGGCGATGTGGGGAACCACCCAGACCGGCATTTCGAAACTGGAGGAAGACTTCCAGGGCTATGCCGATTTGTGGTTTGCCCGCTTCCGCCAGCACGTGACGGACTTCCGCTGGGAACAGTGGCTGAAGGATGCGGCAGGAGGAGGCAGAAAGAAGAAGAGAAAGGTCAAAAAAGGATAAAGGATGAAAGAATTCATCCTTCGATGGGAAAGAAACAAGTTTTGCAAATTACCCAGATAAAAAAGGAGTAAACCATGTCCATTGCAAATGCAAAAGAAGTCATGATTGAAGCCGCGAAGAAAGGGTATGCCGTTGGCGCGTTCAACATCACGGACCTGATTCAATTCGAGGCGGTCATTGACGCGGCGGTCGAGACGAAGTCGCCGGTCATCGTGCAAACCTCGGTCAAGCCGTCGCAGTTTTACGGAGCGGATGTGCTGGTTGCCATCTACCGCACGCTTGCACAGAAGGCGCCCGTCCCGGTCGTGCTGCATCTCGACCACTGCACCGACATTGACTACTGCAAGAAGTGCGCCGATGCGGGTTACACCAACATCATGATTGACGCGTCCAAACAGCCCTTCGAGGAAAACATCCGCCAGACGAAAGAGGTGGTGGACTACTGCCACAGTGTCGGTAACATCTCCGTCGAGGGCGAGCTGGGAACCGTTTCGGGGGTCGAGGACCAGATCAAGGTCGCGGAAGATGAAGCGCAGTTGGCAAATCCCCAGCAGTCGGTGGAGTTCGTCGAGCGCACAGGCGTGGACATCTTCGCCCCCGCCATCGGCACCGCCCACGGCGTCTACAAGACCAAGAATCCCAAGATTGATTTCGACCGTCTCGCCACGATCAACAAGATGTTGAACGGCGGCGGAATCAAAACCCCGCTTGTCGTCCACGGCGGAACGGGCTTGCCCGAGGATTACATCAAGAAACTGCTAGCGGCAGGCGGCGCAAAGTTCAACGTCTCGACCGAACTCAAGCACACGCTCATTGATACCAAGTACGAGTACATCACCGCTCACCGCGACGAATACGACCCCGGCAAGATTGACAAAGCGGTGCGCGAAGCGACGAAGAAAGCCGTGATGCATTGGATGGAGATGCTGGAGTCGGTTGGGAAAGCGTGAGCGTTGGAACGTTAAGACGTTAGTACGTTGGAACGTTAATCATATTCAGGAGATATAGAATGGCAAAGAAGAGCATTGAAGAATACTACGCCCCGTGGGTCAAGGGAATTCCGATGTACATCTCGGAGCATATCGAGAAGGCATGGCGCAATCCGTCTCTGCATCGCATGATGTCGAACGAGAATCCGCTTCCGCCGTCAGACAAGGTGCTGGACGCCATGTACAAATACGCGAAGATGGCGAACCGCTATCCCGACCAGGGGTTGGTCGTCCGCTCCAAGATTGCGGAACTCAACAACGTGGACGGACCCGAAAACGTGATGATCGGCAACGGCTCCAGCGAAGTGTATGACAACATCTTCCGCATGTTCATCGTGCCGCAGCAGGACGAAGTCATCCAGCACACGCCGTGCTTCGGCAT
Organism: Chloroflexota bacterium; assembly: GCA_039961775.1. Taxonomy (GTDB): domain Bacteria; phylum Chloroflexota; class Anaerolineae; order Anaerolineales; family Villigracilaceae; genus Defluviilinea. Next base: position 6,360 of record JABRVZ010000034.1, on the reverse strand, counting down.
CTACCAATTGCGCGGCACTTTGCTGGGCGCGAAGATGGTAAACGTGCCGATGATTTACAAGGACAACTACCTGCATTTCGACCCGGACGGCATCCTGAATGCCGTCACCGAGAGGACCAAAATCATCGTCGTTGCCAACCCCAACAACCCCACCGGCAACTTCATGGACGCCAAAGACTTCGTCCGCATTGCAGAGACGGGCATTCCCTTCGTCATTGACGAGGCATACGTGGAGTATGCCGGTTTGGGCATGTCGCAGGTGCAGTTGACGAAGAAATACAAGAACGTCATCATCACCCGCACGCTGTCGAAGGCGTACGGTCTGGCGGGGATGCGCTTCGGCTACGCCATCGCCGACAAGGATGTCATCGCGCAGATTTCCGGCTCGCTCCTTCCCTGGAACGTGGGGACGATTCCGATGTGGGCGGCGCTGGCGGCATTTGATGATCAGGAGGGGCTGGCGGAACGCGTCAAGTTCAACAACGACGCGGTGGATTACATCACCGAATCGCTGAGTGTCATTCCCGGACTGGTCATCTTCCCGTCCAAAGCCAATTACATTCTCTTCGACTGCGGTCCCACCGGCAAAACGGGTAAAGAGGTGCTTGCCTACGCTGAGACAAAGGGCATCATCCTGCGCGGCGAGAGCAAGAAGTACGGCTCCGACGGCTGGTTCCGCGTGACCATCGGCACGAAGGAAGAGAACGAATTATTCGTGAATACCATCCTTGAGTTCTTTGGGATGAAGAAGTGAGTTGACCACGAAGAACACGAAGTGTCGTAAAGTAAAAGAATGGAGTTCTTGCATAAGTGCGCTAGAGAGCGCACAATACGCTCTCGCGCAGGAGACGTTCTCTAACGTCAAATGACTTATGCAAGAGGTCAAATAAACCTTTGTGACGCTTTGTGGTTGAAAGGAGGCAGTATGGCACAAATCAAAGCAGTGTTCTTCGACCAGGACGGGGTGATTATTGACACCGAACGCGACGGTCACCGCGTTTCGTTCAATATGACCTTCAAGGAGTTCGGCTTCACCGACGAATGGGACGTGGAGTATTACCACGAACTGCTCCAGATTGCCGGCGGCAAGGAGCGCATGAAGCATCACTGGAAGACCAAAGGGTTTTCCAAGCCGATGACCGAAGAGGAGATTGACGCGCTCATCCCGCAGATGCACAAGCGCAAGACGGCGCTCTTCGTGGAACTGATCGAGACGGGCAAACTCCCTCTGCGCCCGGGCATCCACAGGTTCATGAAAGAGGCGATGGAGGCGGGCTTGAAAATCGCGGTCTGCACCACCTCCAATGAACAGGCGGCGAAAGCCATCACCGGGAAGATTCTCTCCGACATCAAATTCGATGTGGTGCTGGCTGGCGATGTGGTCAAAAACAAGAAGCCCGACCCCGAAATCTACAACCTTGCCCTCGAGAAACTTGGGCTGAAACCCGAGGAAGCCTTCGTCGTGGAAGATTCGAAAAACGGCGTGAAAGCCGCCAAAGCCGCCGGGTTGAAAACCGTCGTCACCACCAATCACTATACCGAAAAAGAGGACGTGAGCGCTGGCGATGTCATCGTCACCTGCCTGGGTGACCCCGATGGCGAAAAAGCCGAGCTCCGCAAAGGCGACCTGCCCGGCTTCGACGGCGTGGTACATGTGAAGGACGTAGTTGCCTTGTTTGAAAAATAACCAGCAGCACACGCTTGAACCCGCTATAAATCAATGTGGGACAAGTCTGCGAACTTGTCCCACATTCTTTTTCCGCATAAAAATGGCAAACAGCCCTATAATACGTCCATGCCCGACGAACTTTTCGATATTGTGACAGAAGAGGATGTGGTCATCCGCCAGGCGCCCCGCTCGGTTGCCCACGCCCAGGGGCTCTGGCATCGCGGCGTCCACGTCCTGCTCTTCGACCCCGCTGGGCGACTGCTCGTCCAACAGCGCAGCCGCACCCGCACCCACGCCCCCCTCACGCTCGACTGCTCCATCTCCGAACATGTCCAGGCGGGAGAGACCTACCTCCAGGCGGCACTGCGCGGACTCAGGGAAGAACTTGGCGTGGAAGGCGTCCCACTTCAGCCCCTCCTCAAATTCAAAATGAACTACGGACCGAACGACAACGAAATCAGCCTCCTCTACCGCGGCGACCTCCACCGCCAGCCCCTCCGCTTCGACCCCGAAGAAGTCGAATGGGTGGATTTCTTCTCCCTCGCCCAACTCGAAGAACGCCTCGCCAGCGACCCAGCCGCCTTCAGTTACTGGTTTGCCCAAATCCTGCGCTGGCAGTTTGGACAGCCATCCGCTTTACAACCCCTCAGCCTCACAAAATAAACGACGGAAGCGGCTATAATCTCCCCCCATGTTCTCCAGCATTTCCCGCCTCGTCAAACAGGCAGACATCCCCCCCGAATATCACGCCACCTTCCGCCACCTGTACTACGACATCGCCTGGTTTGGCGTCCTGAGCGGTTCCGTCATCAACTTTCTCAGCGTCTATGCCACCCGCCTGGGCGCCACCAGCGTCCAACTCGGTCTGATTGGCGCGATGTCGGCGGTGGTCAACCTGTTCCTCGCCATCCCTGCCGGGCGCTGGCTCTCCAAACGCGATACCCGCCGCGCCATCTTCTGGACCTCCGTCCTCTACCGCATCGGCTTCCTCTTCTTCATCCTCCTCCCCTGGTTCTTCGACGAAACCCGTCAGATCACAGCCATCATCCTCATCACCTTCCTCATGGCAATCCCCCTCACCCCGCTGGGTGTGGGGTTCAACGCCCTCTTCGCCGAAGCCGTCCCCGAACGCTACCGCGCACACGTGGCAGGCACGCGCAACGTGATGTTCGCCCTCGCCTACATCCTCACTTCCCTGCTCAGCGGCTTCCTGCTCGACCGCCTGCCCTTCCCTGCCGGCTATCAGATCGTCTTTGGGATTGGCGCCTTTGGCGCGGCGATGAGCAGTTACCACATCTACTTCATCCGCCCTGCCCCAGAGGACGCCTCTGCGCCTCCCTCCACCCCTCAGCCTGTTACTCCTCAACCAGCCGCCCCTCCCCGCCGCCTTACCTCCCTCCTCCGCCTCGACATTCTCTCCTCGCCGTTCAAAAGAGTTCTGCTGGCGCTTTTTGCCTTTCACCTGGCGCACAACCTGACCACCCCCGTTTACCCGCAATACAACGTGCGCGTCCTCGGCTTGAGCGACAACACGCTCGGCATCAGCCAGGCGCTGTACTACCTGACCATGCTCATTGGCTCGATACAGTTACGAAACGTCGTCCACCGCCTCGGTCACAAACGGGTGACCGGCTGGGGCGTGGTGGGCATGTCGCTCTACCCGCTTTTGCTGGCGTTCACCCATGAGGTCTGGCAGTTCTACGCCATTGCCCTGCTCGGCGGCTTCACCTGGGCATGGACCAACGGCGCTTACGCCAACTACATGCTCGAACGCATCCCCCCCGATGACCGCCCCTCTCACCTGGCGTGGTACACCGTCGTGTTGAACCTTGCCATTTTGGGCGGCTCGCTGGGCGGCTCTGCCATCGCCGCGCAAATCGGTCTCTTCAGCGCGTTGATTTTGTTCGGCATTCTGCGCATCCTTGCAGGAATTTACATCTTGAAATGGGGATAATATTACAGACGCTAGAGAGCGTCTTTTACGCTATGACGTAGCGGACGTTCTCTAACGTCTGCTGCGCCTTGCGCTGTAATAACAAGCAATCGGTCGAAAATCGGCAGGACACGTTCTCTACCGTGCCCATCGGCGGAAGGAATGCCCGGCGCGGATAAGAAAAAGATTTCGGGGAGAAACGGCTTGGGGTGGCTGGGCAGGCTGAAGGTCGGGCGGGAGGCGTGAGCGGGCGCCGGTGTGTTAAACTCGGGTCAGCATCCGGAGGCAATCCATGACCTATTCCTATCTCTCTCATTTGCAATGTTCGAAATGCGGCAAGGCATATCCTCATCAGCAGGTGCAGACGTTTTGCAGGGAATGTCAGACGCCGCTTCTAGCGGTGTACGATTTGGAGCGCGTGCGCCGCGAGCTGGATCGGGAGGAGGTTTCGCGCCGCCCAAAAGGGATGTGGCGCTGGCATGAACTGCTCCCGGTGACCAATCCAGCGCACGTGATTTCCCTGGGCGAGGGCGATACCGCCCTGTTGAAACTTTCCAACCTGGGGCGTGAACTGGGGCTGCCCCATCTTTTCGTGAAGGATGAGAGCGCCAACCCGACCGGCTCGTTCAAAGCCAGGGGGCTGGCGGCGGCGGTGTCGAAGGCAAAGGAGTTGGGCGTCGAACGAGTGATCATTCCCACTGCGGGCAATGCCGGCGGAGCCATGGCGGCGTATGCGGCGCGCGCCGGCATGCAGGCGGCGGTGTACATGCCCAACGATACGCCGCGCGCCAATATGGAGGAATGCCGCATCGTGGGGGCGGAGGTGATTTTGGTGGAGGGGGTGATCAGCGATGCGGCAAAGCAAGCCGCCGAAAGGGCGCGCGCCGAGGGCTGGTTCGATGTCTCCACGTTCAAGGAGCCATACCGCACGGAGGGAAAGAAAGTGATGGGGTATGAACTGGCGGAGCAGTTCGGCTGGGACTTGCCGGAGGTCATCCTCTATCCCACCGGCGGCGGGACGGGGCTGGTGGGCATGTGGAAAGCATTTGCCGAACTCGAGGCGCTCGGCTGGCTGGAGCAGGGCAGGCGTCCGCGCATGGTGGCAGTGCAGGCAGAGGGTTGCGCGCCAGTGGTGAAAGCCTTCGAGGCGAATGCGGCGGCCTGCGAGTTTTGGGAGAACGCGCAGACCATCGCCTCCGGTTTACGCGTGCCAAAAAGTTTTGCCGATGCGCTCATCCTGAACGACCTGCGCGAGAGCCGCGGGACGGCGGTGGCGGTCAGTGATGAGGCAATCCTCGAGGCGCAGCGTCAACTCGGCAGGCTGGAGGGGATTTTCGCGGCGCCCGAGGGCGCGGCAACGCTTGCGGCGCTGAAGGAACTGCTGAACCAAAAATGGATTGACCCTGCCGAGCGGGTGGTGTTGTTCAATACGGGGTCGGGGCTGAAATATCTGGATCGGTAAAGGAATCCGCGCCCGCCATGACAAACGCCAACCTGATTGAGCGCATTTCGAAAATTTATCGCGAAACCTTTGGCGACCTCCCCGCCCACATCGTCCGTGCGCCGGGGCGCGTCAACCTGCTGGGCGAACATGTGGATTACAACGATGGATTTGTCCTGCCCGCCGCAATTGACCGCGCCACCTATATCGCCTTCTCCCCGACGACTGCGCGTCATTCCACGCTGATGGCTGTGGACTTCGACCAGCAAGCCTTTTTCTCCCCCGATTCCGTTCCGACCAAAACCCAAGCCGACTCCTCGCCCCTGCCCGAGTGGGCGCACTATCCCGCAGGGGTGATGTGGGCGCTGATGGAGGAGGGATTGTCCGTCCCTTCCCTGAATGCGGTCTTTGCCTCCGATGTGCCTCGCGGTTCGGGCTTGAGTTCTTCCGCTTCGGTGGAGATGGCGTTCCTGCTTGCCTGGCAAACCCTCGGCGGCTGGACTCTGCCGCCGATGCAGCGCGCCCTGCTCGCTCAAAAAGCCGAGAACCGTTACGTCGGCGTCAACTGCGGCATCATGGATCAGTTCGCGTCCGCCTGCGGCGTGGAGAACAGACTGCTTCTGCTCGATTGCCGCTCGCTGGAGTGGAAGCCCATCCCGTTGCCGGAGGAGGTGTCCATTGTCATTGCTGATACCACCGTTCGCCGCAAGTTGACCAGCGGTGAATACAACCAGCGCCGCGCCGCGTGCGAGGAGGCGGTGCGTCTGTTGCGGCAAGACCTGCCGCACATCAAAGCGCTCAGAGATGTCAGCGTGGAGGAGTTCAATCGGCTGGCGGATCAACTTCCGCCGGAGGTGAGGAGGCGGGCGCGTCACGTGGTCGAGGAGATCGAGAGGACGAGTCAGGCTGAGGCGCTGCTGGAGGCGGGCGATGTCCGAAACTTCGGCAGGCTGATGAATGAGTGTCACGTCAGTTTGCGCGATTTGTACGAGGTCTCTTGCCCCGAATTGAACGTGATGGTGGACATTGCCCAGTCGTTGGAGGGGTGTTACGGAGCGCGTCTCACGGGGGCGGGTTTCGGCGGCTGTACTGTGAATTTGGTCGCCAAAGAACATGCCCAGAGTTTTGCCCAACAACTTGCCGGCAGATACGAAACGCAAACCGGCTTTCACCCCGAAATCTACATCAGCCGCGCCGCACGGGGCGCAGAGTTACTCACGTGAATTCGGGATAAGGGGCTCCCTGGTGTAAACTTGGATTTGCGAAAACAAGCATTCCAAGGAGCCCCTGATGGATAGTCTAATCGAGTTGTTCTGT
>JABRVZ010000033.1:0-5329 GCA_039961775.1 Chloroflexota bacterium | reverse complement strand
ATCCATCAGGGGCTCCTTGGAATGCTTGTTTTCGCAAATCCAAGTTTACACCAGGGAGCCCCTTATCCCGAATTCACGTGCTTTAGGTTTTCAAAATGTACAAATTGACCCATTTCCCCTGCCCATGAGCGTCTCCTGTCAACCCTGCTCGGCTTAGGCTCTCCCCGCCCGCGTTTGACTCCGTTAAAATTACCGTATGCCCACCTATGACTTCATCTGCAACGACTGCAACCAGCGCTTCGACGTGTTCCTGACCTTCGCCGAGTACGGCAAGAAGACCGTCAAATGCTCGCTGTGCGGGAGCAAAAATGTCCGACGGCGGATGACGAAGGTACGCATTGCCAAATCAGAGGAAAGCCGTCTGGAATCCATGGCGGACGATTTCAGCGGTTTCGAAGGCTTGGAGGAAGATCCCCGCGCAATGGGTAGAATGATGCGCAAACTCGGCAAGGAAATGGGCGAGGATCTCCCGCCCGAATTCGATGAGGTGGTGGACCGCCTGGAAAAGGGTCAAAGCCCCGAGGAAATCGAAAAAGAGGTTCCCAGCCTGGGTGAAAGCGAAAGCAGCGAGTAAACCGAATCAGGCGTAAGGTCCAAAAAAGAACCGCTCTTCGCAGGAAGGGCGGTTCTTCTGTCTCATTCTTCCTTGCCTGTGATGATCTTCTCCGCTTGTTTGGCGGTATCCTTGAGGTTGCGGACGCGCCCGAGCATATCGTGCCAGAAGGAACTGCCGGCGCTCGCCGCCAAGCCGGTGATGACCGTCCCGCCGATTTGCCCAAGCGGGGTGCCGAGCGTCGCCGCCACCTGGGGGGAAAAGAACGAGCCGAGGATGTCGAACGTGTTGATTTGCAAAACAAAAGCGATGATGATGCCGAGCACTGCCGAAAGCGTGCGCAAAATGGTGATGCGTTGTTTTGTGCTGGCGGCATATCGCTCGCGCAGTATCGCCAGTTTGATAGCGGCTTCCTTGCGGGCGGTGTCCACTTGTTCTCCCAGCCCCATTTCCTCCAGCGTCTTCACCGCGCTTTCAGCCACGCTCTTTGCCGTGCGATTCAACTCATTCAGGTCGGTGCTGGTCTTTTCGGCAATCGTCTGAATGGCGACCACCTTTGCCGCCTCGCCCGACCCTTCCGGCAGCCACTCCTGCACCGACTTCACAACGTCATCCGGATTGACCTGCTTCTGCAAACCTTTGAAAAACGAAAACGGCTCGAGCAAGGTCTCCACGCTCACCGATAACACCAGCAGGATCGCAAAGTACGCGCCCAGCACACCGAGAACTGCCGAAATACTGTTGATATCGAATTCCATGGGGATTCTCCTCTATCAGATTGGCTGTGGACAGTATATCATTTTCCGATGGAACGACCGCCTCTTCACTTCGGGACGGCTGTTCCGCCCTCAGCGGCTTTTTCTCTGCCTGAGCCTCTCACCAATCACCCTCCTCAACTCCTCCTGCACCCGTTCCCACGGCTGAGCGGCGTCCACCACTGCCCAGCGATGCGGCTCCTGCTTCACCATCTCCAAATACCCTGCGCGGACGCGCTGATGGAACTCGACGGTGTAGGCGTCCATGCGGTTCCATTCGTTTCCCTTTTGCTTGCGTTTCAAGCCGGTTTCCACATCCAGGTCGAGCAGAATCGTCAGGTCTGGGACAAGCCCGCCGGTGGCGTATTGCACCAAGGCGCGAATCTGTTCGAGGTCCTGTTGATGACCGTAGCCCTGATACGCGATGGTCGAGTCGTAGTAGCGGTCTGAGATGACAATTTCCCCATCCGCCAGCCGCGGCTTGATGACCTGTTCCACGATTTGGGCGCGCGCCGCCTGATAGAGCAGGGTTTCAGTGCGGGGGTGCATCTCGGCGTTTTTCATGTCGTGCAGAATGTTGCGAATCTGCTCGCTGATGGAGGTGCCGCCTGGCTCGCGCGTTGGGAAGACGACATACCCTTTGCCGCGCAGGTATTCCACCAGGTGAGGAATGTGAGAGGTTTTGCCCGAACCTTCGGGACCTTCGAGTGTGATAAACATGCTGCAATTATAAGGTTGCTTTCAGCGTTTTCACACACTTTTTACACAATTTTCTAACTCGCCTGTAACAGTGGGGAAATAGAATTTTTTCGGAAATTTCAAGGAGGCAGAATGTCATTGAAGAAAGTCCTTTACGCGTTCTTTGTAGTTGTGATTGCCGGCGCGTCGGCTCTGGCGGGCGCAGCGGCAGGCGGATTCGCCGTTTATCGGGCAGTTCAAACGCAAAACAACCTGCCCGCTTCCGTCCAAAACGTCCTGCCGGTCAGCAATTCACCGCAAACGCTCGTCCTCAATAACACTGACATCGAGACCGCCATCACGCGGTCGGTGCAGAAGGTGGCGCCGGCGGTCGTGACCGTTGTGGGAACCATTCCCGGGCAAATGACCTTTTTCGGTCCCACCCCCGATCAAACCGTAAGCGGGAGCGGATTCTTCATCAACGAACAGGGCTACCTGCTCACGAACAACCACGTCGTCGCAGGCACATCACAGGTCAAGGTCGTCCTCGCCGATGGCACGGAACAGCCGGCGAAGATCGTCGGCACAGACATTTACGCTGACGTTGCCGTTTTGAAAACGGAAGGGAAGGTACCGGCAGTGGCGGCTCTGGGTAACTCCGACAGGCTCGACCCGGGCGAATCGGTGATTGCCATCGGCTCGCCGCTCGGCAACTTCAAGAACACGGTCACAGTGGGCGTGGTCAGCGCGACGGGGCGCGCGATAGACACCGGCAACGGCTACCAGATCGAAGACCTGATTCAAACCGACGCCGCCATTAATCACGGCAACTCGGGCGGTCCGCTGGTGAACCTGGCAGGGGAGGTCATCGGTATCAACACGCTGGTCGTTCGCAACACTTCCAGCGGCGATGTGGCGGAGGGACTCGGCTTTGCCATCCCGGTCAATACGGCGGCGGCAATCGCCCAACAGATTATCCAAAAGGGATATTTTGCCCGTCCCTACATGGGCATCCGCTTCCAGCCCATCAACCCCGGCATTGCGGCGCGTTACAACCTGCCCGCTCAATGGGGCGTTTACGTGATGGAAGTGGTGGACGGAAGCCCCGCCAGCAAGGCAGGCTTGCAGCAGGGCGACATCATCACAAAAATTGGCGATGTGACGCTCGATGAAAGCCATTCCTACGTCAATACCCTGTTCGCCTTCAAGCCCGGCGACGAGATTACCGTCACTGTGGTGCGCGGCGGAAAAGAACTGCAAGTGAAAATCACGCTGGGGGAAGCAAAACATTCATCATAAACAAAGCAGGGACAGGCTTTTCGCCTGTCCCTGACATTTCAGCATCCATCTGAATTCTTGCATACGTCGTGAGATGGATCAGCCTTGAGTTTTTCGCCACAGATTTCACGAATTTTCAAGAAAAAATCAGTGAGAATCTGTGTAAATCCGTGGCAAAGATGGTGCTTTTGTAAGAGGTCTAATCTTTTATTCTCTGAAAATCCTCACATGCCGGCGCGGCTCTTTGCCATAGGAGTGGCTGACCAGTTCCGCCTGGCGCGCCATTTCATGCTGGATGCGGCGCACAATGGAAGGACCCGGGGGCAAATCCACCCAGCGCTCGCCGTTGAGCACCGCTGCAATCGCCTTTTGCGTTTCATTGCGGATGTCGTCCATGTTGTCGCGCATGGGGACGGCGTTGAGGTTGTACAAATCACCGAGGAACTGCTCCACCTGCGCCACCGTGTTGGCGCGCAGGACGTAAATCGGCATGCCGCGCTGTTCGGCTTCGATCACCGTCTGCTGCCGGTTGCGGTAATACGTCCGCAGGGTGACGAGCGCGTCGGCTTCATCCACGTCGCGCACGATGATGGCAGGCACGCCAAGCCGTTTGGCGGCTTGCTGTAAGCGGTTGCGCGCCACGCCGTAGGGATACACCTTCACCGGTTGGAGCCCGGCGCCGACGGAGGCGGGAACCGCTCTGGATGTGGCAAAAGGTTCCTCGGAAGCCGAAGCAGGCTTGAGCGGAGTCTGATCGAGCGCCGTCCGTCCGCGGCGGGGTTTTGTCTCTTTCGCGTCCACGCGAGAGGAGGCAACCGCCTCCGCCTTTTCGATTCGGATTTTCCCCTCTTCGTCACGCGTGCGAATTTCGGGCGGGATGGGGTAGCCGCGCAGGAGCGCATCCACCGACGCCATGATGTCGAGATGGACGGCGAAGCGGTCGCGGTTTTGGATTTCGATGAGCACGTCGAAGGTGGGCGGGGCGCGTCGTTCGAGGACCGTTTTCTGGGTGCCACGCCGGCGCGCTTCCTCATCTGACAGCGTGACCGCTTCGATGCCGCCGACGAGGTCGCTGAGCGTGGGGTTGAGGAGCAGGTTTTCGAGGGTTTGACCGTGCGCCGTGCCGATGAGTTGCACGCCGCGTTCGGCGATGGTGCGCGCGGCAAGGGCTTCGAGTTCGCGCCCGATTTCGTCAATGACGATGACTTCGGGGTTGTGATTCTCGACGGCTTCGATCATCACTTCGTGCTGGAGCATGGGTTCGCGCACCTGCATGCGGCGCGCCTTGCCCACGGCGGGATGCGGCACGTCGCCGTCGCCGCCGATTTCGTTGGAGGTATCCACGATGACGACGCGCTTGGTTTCGGCGAGGATGCGGGCGGCTTCGCGCAGGAGGGTGGTCTTGCCGACGCCCGGACGACCGAGAATCAGCACGGATTTTCCCGATTCGATGATGTCCTGGATGATGTCCACCGTGCCATAGACCGCGCGCCCGACGCGCAGGGTGAGCCCGACGATGTGTCCGCGCCGGTTGCGGATGGCGGAGATGCGGTGCAGGGTGCGCTCGATGCCGGCGCGGTTGTCGGCGTCAAACTCGCCGGTGCGTTCATCCACGTAGTCAATTTCTTCGCGGGTGATTTCGGTGTCGCGCAGGTTGACTTCGCCGTCCACAAAGCGGACGGTGGGGATGCGCCCCAAATCCAAAATAATCTCGAGCAGGTTCTCGCTGTTGTCTGCCTTTTCCACCGCGCGGCGGATGTCGAGGGGCAGAACGTCGAGGAGAGCGTCGAGGTCGTCTGTTATTTTGAGTTGTTGAGTCATAGGTTCAGTAATTGGCAATTTGGGTAAATGGGGAGGGGGCTGGTACTTGCGCCGCCGAAGATCCCTCGCTTCGCGGCTTACGGAGATTTAGATGCGGTAGAACATGGAAAAGTTCCTGCCTTTTCGAATGTCAGGTTTCAAGACTGCTCTGTTGCAATCATTCAAAAATCTTGCGTATTTTGCGCTCTCTAGCGCAACTTCGGGCGTTAGAGAACGCCCAGTACGCTTCAAAACACATCCTTGC
>JABRVZ010000032.1:0-2672 GCA_039961775.1 Chloroflexota bacterium | reverse complement strand
TCGGTGGGAGGGGGAGGCAGGATGGGGGTCTGGGTCGTTTGCGGAGCGCAGGCGGAGAGGAGGAGCGTCAATAAGAGAAGGAGGAAAAAAGGTCGAGGATTCATCTGCGGTGTCCTTTGTCAGTCTTTGTAGATCGGGTAAAAGTATTCGCCGGGGAAGATGGGGTTGGGGAGCACGCCCCTGACCCAGCGTTGTTCGAAGGTATGGCTAGTGGCGACGGCAAGGAGGATGGCGGGCGTCTGGTCGTAGAAGAGGCGGTTGAGTTGTTCGTAAATTGCCTGACGGGCGGCAGGGTCGGTCTCTGCCGCGCCGCGATTGACAAGAATTCTAAACTGGTTTTGCAGGTCTTCGGGAAGGCTTTGGCGCAGGGCAAACGCGCCGAGGGTGTAGGGAACGTACCAGTTGTGGGGGTCGTGGATATCCTCCGCCCAACCGCTGACGAAGTAGGGCGCCTGTCGGCTGCGGGTGGTGCGCAAGAAGGTGGGCCAGGGCAAGCCGACAGTTTCGATGATGAACAGATTGTTGATGGATGCGACGTTGATTGCCAGGATGTCGGCGATGGTTTGGCGGCTGGTGTTGCCCTGATTGTAGAGCGCCTGCAGGCGGAAGCCGGTGGTCCACACGTCGCCTTCGGGGTCGCTGCCGGCGGGGATGCCGTCGTTGTCGAGGTCGGCGAGTTTGAATTCTTCCTCGCATTTGACGGGGTCGTAAGAATAGACGGGCGCGTCTGCCTGATAGCCGGGCATCCCTGCCAGCGGGATGACGGGAGCCTGCACCGCCTCGCCGTTGAAGACATCGCTGATGTACACGTCCCAGTCGAAGCAGTAGGCAAAGGCGCGGCGGATGTGGACGTTGGCAAAGAAGTCCGGCGGAATGCCGTTGCCGTCCAATTGGCCCGAGCCAATGTAGTTGGAGCCTTCTGCCACCTGAAAGTTGAAGAACATGTCGGTGCGGCTGAGGGCGGGTCTGCCAATGTAAAGGCGATAGGGCAGGGAGTCGTTCACCACTTCACAGGGTTTGTAACGGTTTGTTTCCAAATCGAATTCGCAGATTTCGCCAACCAGCGCATCCATTTGAGAGCGGTTGCCCTCCGGCACCGCTACCATGTCGGCGTCGCCTGCCCGCATCATGGCAAAGCGGGTCCCCCATTCGGTGATGTACTTGGTCACCACGCGCGCCAGATGGGCAGGCTCGCGCCAGTAATTCTCATTGCGGACGAGGATCAGTTCATCCCCCACCTTCCACTCCCCCAGTTGGAAGGGACCCGTGCCGTTGGCAATGCGCGAAAGCGGGTTGCTTTCGGCGGGTTCGGCGTAGTAATTCTGCCAGGTCTCGCAGGAACCGTCCCAGGCGCCGTTGGCAATTGCCCAGTCCTTATCCAAAATGCCGCCCCAGGTTTGGGCGATGGTGGCGAGAAAAGGTCCCCAGGGCTGAGCCAGGGTCATCGTTACGGTGGCGGCGGTGTCATCTGCCACAATGGCAGATTTGACCTTCTCGCAGGCGGCGAGCAATACCGCAGGCTCCCGCGCCGATAACGCTTCGCGGTCGTCTGCCGAGGCGCAGTCATCCACCAGACAGGTGATATCGTCCACGCCGATGCCGAAGAACGGTTCCGCCAGCAGCCGCTGAGGACCGCTCCTGCCGCCCAGGAGCAATCCGCGCTGGAAGGAGTACGCCACGTCCTCGGCGGTCAAGTCCTGCCCTTCGTGAAACTTCACGCCCGAGCGGATTTTGAACGTGTACACCCTGCCGTCTTCCGAAACTTCCCACCGCTCCGCCAACAGCGGCACAAAGCGGTCGGTGTGGACGCCGTCGTAAAAGACCAGCGGCTCGTAAATATTCAAAATCATTTCGTTGCTGGCGGTATCGTAGCCGAGAGCGGGGTCGAGCGTTTCGGGTTCGCCAAAGGTCGCCTGCACAAACGTGCTGGGGTCGGGCGAGCGGCGCGCCCCCGCCTCGGTTGTGCCGGGCTGCGCGTTAGAGGCAGGCAAGGCAGTGGGAGGCGGCGCGGCATTCCCGGCGCACGCGGCAAGGGACATGCCCGCGAGCGTGAGCAGGCAAAACACCCTGCACCAAAGCCGCACAGCCTTTTTTGACATTGCTCAAATTGTAGCCTTGTTTTGTCTTTTTTTGAGGACGACCAGCAGGACGAGGAGCAGGAGAAGGAGTCCCAGCACGGCGAGCGGCAGCGTCAGCCAGGTCACCCCGCCTCTTTCCTCGACCTGAGCCTGATCCGGCGTCGGAGGCAGAGTCGGCGTCTGACGCAGGATACGGACCTCGGCGGCGTTGGAAGCGTTCAGTTCCCCCGCCCCGTTCCACAGACCGTTTTGGCGCAGAAGGTACGCCGTCACGCGCCAGGCTTCGTCATCGCTCAAACTGCCGGGTTTCCAAAAGGGCATCGCCGCGCGGATGTACGCCTGAAGTTGGGCGGCGTCGCTGAATTTGGCAAGCGCTCCGGGCGCAATCACGGCAGGGATGAATTTGGGCAGGGTGAAGCCGCTCTCGTAGGGGTTTTCGCCGTGACAGCCGCGCTCCCAGCAATATTGTTCCTCGGGCGGGTAGGCGGCGCGGAATTCGTCGGTCAGCCCCTGTCCGCGGTCGCCGTGACAGGGCAGGCAGGAGAGCCAGTAGACCTGTGCGCCGTAATCTGCCTGAGAGGGGGTGGGGGGGAG
>JABRVZ010000031.1:0-7458 GCA_039961775.1 Chloroflexota bacterium | reverse complement strand
TTGCAAGGATGTTGTTTTGAAGCGTACTGGGCGTTCTCTAACGCCCGAAGTTGCGTTAGAGAACGCAAAATACGCAGAATGTTTGAAAGATTGCAACAGACCAAACTCAACAGGAAAAATCCTCATGTCAAAACGAATTGAATTCATTGATATTGCGCGCGGTATAGGGATTCTGCTTGTTGTGCTGGGACACAATGACTTTGGATATATTTCGCCGTTTGCACACCAGGTCATTTATTCCTTCCACATGCCTCTCTTCTTTTTTTTATCGGGTTATTTCCTGAATACAAACGTTGGATTCGGCGATTTTGCCTTCAAACGTTTTAGTTCGCTACTGAAGCCCTATTACTTCACAATATTTATGATCTACTTCATGTCAATCTCGTTTGGGATCATGGGCTTTCCAACCGCCATTAGGCGCATCTTCAAGTCGCTGTATGCAAGCGGTTATTACCTCGACTGGGTGCAATTGTGGTTTCTCCCCCATCTTTTTGTCGTAAGCCTGTATTCTTTTTTCTTTTACAAACTGACCGTCAGGTTAAACAACCGCGTTCTAAGATGGGCGATTCTTGTCCTGACGTTATGGGTTGCAAGCCTTTTTCTCAAAAAATTTTACCCATTCTCGGTATCAGTTTTTGGGAAATCCTATACGTTTTTTGGACTGCCCTTCAGCCTCGACCTAATGCTTCTGAGTGGCTTTTTTTTCATCATGGGCGGGGAAATCCGTAAAATCGTAACAGACCGTGCGTTTGAAAACCCCTTGCTGTTTCTTGGAAGTAGCACAAGCTTGCTTCTGCTCAACTTCTTCTTCAAACAGCAGATTGATTTCAATACGCGCTTGTATGAATCGTTCATCATAAATACGGCGGAAGCTATCATCGGGATTTTATTCGTTCTCGCCCTCTCACGCCAAATTGATCTGCGCTTCAGGAGGATTGCCGCGGCCATCAAATATTTTGGTCGGATATCATTGATGCTTCTGATCTTCCACGTCCCAATTCAGGCGCTCTGGGGGCAGAAAATCTTGGCAATGACGGACAACCTGTCTCTTTCGATCTGGGGTGGATTTGTTATGGGTGTGGCAGGATCAGCGCTTTTGTACGAATTATTTTTCAAAGCCAATCCTGTTGCCTCGTGGTGGGTTGGACGCCAGGCGGAATCGGCAGAGCCGAAAATGGCAACATCGGGCAAGTAATCGTGTATATTCCACCCATCATCAAGTCACGAACGATTTTTTAAGGGCATTCCCGTTCGCCAGACTGGGGCACGTACAAAGCAATTCCATCTGCAAGAAATACAGTCTCTTCACGATAATTACATAGAATCACTCTTGCAACCCTCCTGACCCAAACGTTATTTTCCTCCGCAAAACTACGCTCTCTCGACATGATGAGAGGGCGCAACGGATCAACAACGATCAACGCAAAACGCTGGTTCTCAATGTCATTTCTGAATTTCAACAGATAGGGAACATTGTCCGCCATCGCCATTTCCATCAAGTCCTCGCGTTCATATTCGGGAATTAAGGTCACATTTTTCAACATACCCATTGAGATTAGATGCCGTTGGGTGATGAACAACACCTCCCCACCCTGTGCATTGACTTGATCCACATGCTCCTGCAAACTAACCAGTTCCGATTGTGTACGGACTTCATCGAAGCCGCGTTTCAGGACAATATTGGATTGGATCTGCGGCAACAGAACGGGGATGCATAGCGCAAGCACGACCGGCCAGTACAACGACAATGGCTGAGGCGAAACTTCATCCTCACGAAGGTACCTGCCCAAAACCAGACTGGAAACGGTAATCAACAAAAGAACAAAATAAGCGTCCATATTGTGAAGATCTGCACCGCCGCCGATCTTTAGACTCACCAGCAACCCACCTGCAAAAAGCACTGCCAGAGCGGCAAAGAGTAAACCAAGCCGCAAGGGGTGAAACGCCTCTTTTTGCGACCGTATTGCAAGATAGAGAACGATCCAGACGGGCAGGGATGTCAGAAATGCCGCAAGCAGGAGACCGGGCGGATAAGTCGCATTGGGAAACAGGCGGTACCACAACAAAAATGACGTGACACTTGTATAAAAATAACGCGCGTCAGCCACTCCCGAGATGGCAATATAACCCCTCTGAAATATCCATGCGGTCAAAACACCCCCAATCCCCCAAAGCGCAGGCTTCCAAAGATAACCCCAGACAGTCCTTCCTCGCATGGGGGTCTCCAGAACATACAACACCGCCGCGATTATCGCCGGTACAGGATACCAATTAATGCGACTCCAGCCACACCAGGCAGAAGCCACTAGGATTACGAACCAGTTCCTTCGGTCGTCATGAAGCGAAAATCCAGCCAGAACCATCAGCAAAGGGATGGTGAGATGATAATAGAGGGGTAACATGAACAGATACAGGAACATCCACAATGCCACCAGCCAGCGGCCTCGTCCTGCCGGGACACCAACGCGCTTCATCATCACAGGGACAACCGCTGCCAACAAAAGGTACCTGATCGCGACCTGCCAGAAGCGATGCACCCACAGCGGCGCATCAAAGAGGTAGGGCGGCGTGAGGAGCAGGTGCAGGGTGGGATGCAAAACAGGTAAGGGATACTTACTCCCATAAATTTTTTCAGAAAGAAAAAGCGACGGGAAATAAAAACGACTGGTCTCGGACCATCCCATCGAGAAGGGGTACGAAGTCACCTGCGACCAGTAGGCTAGAATGAGTTGCAACGTACCTTGTAAAAGCATCACCACAATCAAAGCAGTAAACCATGATATTTCTCTGCGGCGATAGACCTTCACCCCCCACATACCCAGTAAACTAAATATCCAGAAAATGAAAATGCGTGCCCAATCTTCTCCGCTGAGAATCTTTTGAAAACTATCCAATGACGAAAGGATTGAAAACCCCGCTACTCCCGCCAGAACCATAACCGCTCCAGCCATCCTTGGAAGACGCTCCAGGAACCAAGATAATTCGAGCAATCCCCAGAGTCTCTCGCGCAACTTGGAACAACTTAATATGAGCCCTGCCAACACCATCATGGCGAACAGGCTCAACCCTGTCAGCGCGGCAACCCATGACGGTCTTGCAGGAATGTCCACGCTCAATTCGTCGGCAATTTGAATCAAGTTCCAGCCTGCTAGAATACTCAACAGGAAAGTCGTAAGCAGGATGAAACGCCAGAATACAGGACGGCTCGGCTGTATCATTGGTGCTTGGCTGGATGGTTGCATGCAATACTCATGTGGTCTTTGAGGTTTTGGTCCTACCTACACCGAAAATTCCTTTAGCGCTTCGATGACCTGCAGTTGTTCCTCTTCGGTCATGTTGGTGTAGAACGGCAGGCGCAGGAGTTGGTCGCTGATTTGTTCGGTGACAGGGCAGTCGCCCGCCTTGCCGCCGTATTTTTCGCCCATCGGCGAGAGGTGCAGGGGCAGGTAGTGAAAGACCGCCTGAATGCCGCGTTCCTTGAGATGGGCAATCGCCGCCTGACGCCGTTCCAGGCTGGGGAAGAGCAGGTAGAACATGTGGTAGGACTGTTCGCAGTGCGCCGGCACGAACGGCATACTCACGTGGTTTTCCTCTGCCCAGGCGCCAAGTTCCTTGTAGTAGGTCTCCCAAATCTGCCGGCGGCGTGACTGAATTTGCTCGCGCTCCTCCAATTGCGCCAGCAGAAAGGCGGCAAGGATTTCGGAGGGAAGATAACTTGAGCCGACGTTGACCCAGGTGTACTTGTCCACCTGCCCGCGAAAGAAGCGGCTGCGATTGGTGCCTTTTTCGCGCAGGATTTCGGCGTCTTCGATGTATTTCGGGTCGTTGATGAGAAGCGCGCCGCCCTCGCCGCAGGTGAAGTTCTTGGTCTCGTGGAAACTCTGGGTTGCCATCACGCCGAACGTGCCGAGCAGTTTGCCTTTGTATTTGCCGAACAACCCATGCGCGTTGTCTTCGACCACCGGGATTCCATGACGGTTGGCGATTTCGAGAATCGCGTCCATTTCACAGCCGACTCCGGCATAGTGGACGACGGCAATGGCGCGCGTGCGAGGGGTGATCAACGCCTCGAGCTTGGATTCGTCTATATTGAGGGTATCAGGTCGAACGTCGGCAAAGACCGGTTTCGCGCCGCGCAGGGCAAACGCATTGACCGTGGAAACGAACGTGAACGACGGGACGATGACTTCATCCCCCTCCTTCAAATCCAACAACAGCGCCGACATTTCAAGCGCGTGTGTGCAGGAAGTGGTCAGCAACGCTTTTGGCACGCCGAGGCTTTCTTCGAGCAGGGCATGCGCCTTTTTAGTGAATTGCCCATCGCCGGAGAGATGGCGGCTTTGCACAGCCTGCTGCATGTATTCGGTCTCTTTGCCGACGGCGGTTGGACGATTGAAGGGGATGGTCATGGGTGCGCTCCGTTTTATTCGGGAATCCACACGACCGCAGAGCCTGCGAGGCAGACCTCGCCGCTCTCGTTCAAAACAGTCGTGTCCAACACAAGACGGCGTTTTTCGGGAATCGTTTCAGTGACTTTGACCTCGACTTTGACTGTCGTATCCACATAGACGGGGCGCTTGAACGCCGATGTTTGCGAGATGTACACGGTTCCCTGCCCGGGGAAATCCATGCCCAACACTTTGGAAATCAAGCCGCCAAGAAATGCGCCGTGGACAATCCGCCGTTTGAAGAAGGACTGCGCGGCGAACTCCACATCGAGGTGGATGGGATTCAAGTCGCCGACGATTTCGGCAAAACGCTTCACATCTTCCGCCGAGATGAAGCGCTCATAAGAGAAACCGTCGCCAGGCTGGTAGGAAAATTCTTTTGCCATGCGGCACCTCTCAGAGCGCGCTGTTGGCGACATCCACGATGTATTTGCCGTAGCCGTTGCTGGAAAGTTCCTGTCCCAGTTTCAGCAACTGTTCCCGCGAGATGAAACCCATGCGGAAGGCAATCTCTTCGGGGCAGGCAATCATCAAACCCTGGCGTTCCTGAATGGTTTGAATAAACGCGCCCGCCTGAAGCAGGGATTCGTGTGTGCCGGCGTCCAGCCACGCCACACCGCGCCCGAAGAGTTTTACCTTCAACTGTCCGCGTTCGAGATAAAGCCGGTTCAGGTCTGTAATCTCGATTTCGCCGCGCGCCGAGGGCTTCAGCGATTCGGCAAGCCGCACAACCTGATTGTCGTAAAAATAAATGCCCGGCACTGCCCAGTTCGACTTTGGCTTTTTGGGTTTTTCTTCGATGCTCAGCACATTTCCCTGTTCGTCGAATTCCACAATGCCATAGCGTTCCGGGTCGTGCACTTTGTAGCCGAAAATCATTGCGCCCTCTTTCAGACTGGCGCAGCTCTGCAGCAAAGAGGTCAGCCCTTCGCCGTAAAAAATATTATCCCCCAGCGTCAGGCAGACCGGGCTGTCACCGATAAACTCGCGTCCCACCAGAAAGGCATCGGCAAGCCCGCGCGGTTCGGCTTGTTCGGCATATTCGAACTTCAAGCCCCACTGCGAACCGTCCTTGAGCAAGTCGCGGAACAACGGCAACGCCTCGGGCGTGCTGATGACCAAAATCTCACGGATGCCCGCCATCATCAACATCGAAAGCGGGTAATAGATCATCGGCTTGTCGAAGACGGGCAGGATTTGTTTGCTGATGGCAATCGTCAGCGGGTACAGGCGCGTTCCCTTTCCGCCTGCCAGAATAATTCCTTTCATTGTGCCTCCTTTGTCTCACGCCAGGCATAGTTCTTTTTGATCCAATCGCCGTAAGAACCGCTGCTCACCTGATCCACCCATTCGGGATGATGCAGATACCAGTCAATCGTGCGGCGCAGTCCCGCCTCAAACCCGACCTCGGGCTGCCAGCCCAACTCATGTCGAATCTTCGCTGCATCAATTGCATAGCGTTTGTCGTGGCCGGGGCGGTCGGTCACAAAGCGGATCAAGTCGCGGTAACTCTTCAAGCCCTGTTCGCGCAGTTGCGGCACCTCTACCGGCGGCGCAACTTCATCGAGAATGTCGCAAATTTTGTGGACGAGGTTGATGTTTTTCTGCTCGTTGTTCCCGCCGATGACATAGACCTCGCCCGGCGCGCCCTTCTCGAACGCCAGTTTCACCGCTTTGCAATGGTCTTCCACATACAGCCAGTCGCGCACGTTCGAGCCGTCGCCATACACCGGCAGGGGCTTGCCGGAGATGGCGTTCAGAATCATCAGCGGAATCATCTTTTCGGGGAACTGATAAGGTCCGTAGTTGTTGGAGCAGTTGGTGATGATGGCTGGCAAACCGTAGGTGTGATAAAAGGCGCGCACAAAATGGTCACTGGCGGCTTTGGAGGCGGAGTAGGGTGAATTCGGGGCGTAGGGCGTTTTTTCGGTGAACCAGCCGTCAGGTCCGAGCGAACCGAAGACTTCATCGGTGGAAACGTGGAGAAAGCGGAAGGTCTCTTTGCGTTCCTGCGGCAGTTTGCTCCAATAGGCGCGCGCGGCTTCGAGCAGGGTATAAGTCCCGACGACGTTGGTCTGCACAAAGTCTTCAGCGCTGACGATGGAACGATCCACGTGCGACTCTGCCGCAAAGTGGAAGATGCCTGCCGGCTGGTGTTTCTCGAACAGCGAGGCGACCAGCGCGCCATCGGTGATGTTGCCCTTGACGAAGGTGTAATCGGGGTGATTTTCCAGGTCTGCCAGGGAGAGGGGGTTGGCGGCGTAGGTGAGGGCATCCAGGTTGACAACTTTGTACATGCCGCTTTGGATGAGAAGGCGGACAAAGTTGGTGCCGATAAATCCGCACCCGCCGGTAACGATGACGGTTTGTTTGTTGTTCATGGTTATTCCTTGTAGAATTACTCTGCAAAAACTACGCCAAGGGCGAAGATTTTACAGGCGACATTTCATGTTGCTTTAGGCTGCGGAATGAATTCCATGCTACGGGTTTATAGTTTACTACTTCCCAGACGGACAACTTCCCGTTTGGGTACGCGGACGGTAAATTTCGACGCGCGTGTCGTCCGCTTCGATGGTAGTGTTCGATTCGTAGTAACAGAGAATGTAAGGGGAGACATACGTATTCCAGACATTGTTTTCCTCGGCGAAGACACCATCCAGTTTGATGACGGTATTTTGTCTGCCGGCGATGATTGCGGCAAAACGATGGTTGGCAAGATCGTCGTAGAACCGCTGCAGATATGACTGATTGCCAGACATCGCCATCTCCATCATGGTGACAACTTCGTAATTATAGACCAATGGTACCTTCACTTCGCCCAGCGCAACCATCTGCCTTTCGTTGATGAACAGCACCGGTCCCTGCCTGCCAATTTCGTTCACGATACTCACCAGTTGTTGGTGCGCCTGCTGATTGCGGCTTTGATTATATTTGGGATAGGGCGCCAGCATGGGAATGAGCGTGAGAATGGGCAAAACGACAGCCAAAGCAACGAGCGGGGTCGGGCGGG
>JABRVZ010000030.1:0-11790 GCA_039961775.1 Chloroflexota bacterium | reverse complement strand
CGCCGCCATGGCGGCGGCAAGTTCCTGCAAGGTGACCTTTCCCCGACGCTGATTCAGCACAAACTTGCACAGCCCAGCCAGATGGGTGAGGAACTCATCGGGCTTTTCTTCCGGCGGGGAGACGGCGAAGACGTAAACAATCTTCGGTTTGACGATTTCGAGCGCGCGGCGCAGGTCGGCGGGGGAGGCAGGGGTGGTGTAGATGGAGAGTTCTTCCGCCGGGCGCAGTTCATGGCGCGGCACGCCGGCGGCTCTGTCGGGTCCCTCCGCCCAGATGAGGGTGGTGGGCTGGAGGTTCAGGAGGGATGGCTGCAGGCGCATGTCGCGCACTTCCAATTTGGGTTTGTGAATTTCAACCGGCTTTTCTTCGGCGAGGCGGTATTCCTCGAAGGTCAGGCTGACCTGCCTTTGTCCGCGGTAGGCGGAGGCGCGCAGGGAGTAGGCGATGTCGAGTTTGGCGCCGGCTTCCGGCAGTTCCTCGCCGGCGCCGCCCCACCAGAGCAGGCTTTGGGTGTTGCCGCGCTCATCTTCCACCGTCAGCCGCAGGTGTTCTTTGGTTTTTCCGATTTCCTGCGCCGCTTTGAGCCTGACCCCGCGAGTCGCCAGCGTCAGTTCGGGGTTGCCCGCGCCGAAGGGGGCGAGCAGTTCAATGGCGTCGGCGAGGGAAAGGCTGATTTCGTCGAGACCCAGCCAGGCGTCAATTTGAAGCGTTGGTTCTTCACGGATGAGTTCGCCCAGTTGCCGTTCGACGGCTTTTCCAAGTCCGCGGCGGAAGGCGGTCAGGTTTTCTTTTTGCAGTGAAAGTCCCGCCGCCATGGGGTGACCTCCGAAGCCGAGCAGTAAATCCTTGTTTGCCGCGATGGCTTCGGTGATGTGAAGTCCTTCCACCGAGCGGGCGGAGCCGCGCAGGATGCCGTCTTCGCCTTCGGTGAGGAGCAGGGCGGGTTTGTGGTAGCGTTCGACCAGACGGTTTGCCACAATGCCGACCACGCCGCCGGGCCAGTTGGGATGGGCAAGGATGATGACGGGTTCGGCTAGCAGGTTGGGGTTCTCGCGCAGTTGCGCCTCCGCCGCTTCGGTCACCTGACTGGTGAGCAGCCGCCGCTGGGCGTTGAGTCCTTCGATTTGCGCGGCAAGGACGCGGGCGCGGGCGGGGTTATCGGTGGTGAGCAATTCGACGGCGGGGTTGGCGTCGCTCAGGCGCCCGAGGGCGTTCAGGCGCGGAGCAAAGGTGAAGCCGATGGTTTCTTCTGTGAGCGTTTCGAGCGAGGCGCCGGAGAGTTCCGCCATCACGCGCAGACCGAGGCGGCTTGTCTCGCGCAGTTTCGCAATTCCCTTTTGCGCCAGCGACCGCGTTTCGCCTTTGAGCAGGGCAACATCTGCAATCAGCCCCAATGCCACCAGGTCGAGCAAGTGGTGATTGGTAATTGGCGATTGGTAATGGGTGAGCAGCGCTTCGGCAAGTTTATACGCCACGCCCACCCCCGCCAGATTGGCGAGCGGATGGTCGCTGCTCAGCGTCTTCGGGTTGAGGATGGCTTTGGCGTTGGGGAGCGTTTCGCCGAGGTCGTGATGGTCGGTGACGACTACGTCCACGCCGCGCGTATTGCAGTAGTCAATGGCTTCGTGGGCGGTGATGCCGGTGTCGCAGGTGAGCAAAAGGCGGATGCCGCCATCGAGTAGGGGCTTGAGCGACTCGATGTGAACGCCGTGACTCTCTTTGCCGCGAATCGGGATGTAGTAGGTCACGTCTGCGCCGAGGGCGCCCAGGGTTTGGACGAGCAGGGCGGTGGAGGTTTGTCCGTCTACGTCGAAATCGCCCCAGACGCAGATGCGCTCCTTTTTGCGTACAGCCTGGAGGATGGGTTCGACGGCCTTTTCGATGCCGGGAAAAGCCGCAGAGGGAGTTTTTTCGGGATGGAGAAACGCCTCGGCTTCTTCGGGACGGCTGATCCCGCGCCGGAGGAGAGTCTGCGCGAGGAGGGGAGGCAGGTTCAGGGACGCTAGAGGCGAAACGTCCACGTGAGGAGGGTCAAGCCAGCGGGTCATGTTCCGAGTATCAGGTATCAAGGGTCAGGTGTCAAGTTCCATGTGGAATTATGACAATAATCATCTTAAATTGTTGATTAGGCGTATAATGCGGCAAACTGCGAACATAGCCCAAGCCTTATCCCAGTTATGTCACATCCAAGGAGTTTTATCGTATGAAGCGTGTTTTGAAGTGGATCGGGATCGTGCTGGGTTCGTTGATCGGGTTGTTGCTGGTTGCAGGCGTGGTGATGTATTTCATGGGGGATGCAAGGTTGAACAAAACGTACGACTTCCCGCCGTCGAACATACCCATTCCCACAGATGCGGCGAGCATCGAGTTTGGCAGGCACCGCGCAGAGTCGTTATGCCAGGGATGTCATGGCAAGGATTTGAGCGGGATCGAGAATTGGTTCAGTGCAGGTCCGCTCGGAACGATTGACTCTGCGAATCTCACCTCGGGTGAAGGCGGGTTTGGACGTGAAGCCGCCTCTGATGAAGATTATGTGAAAGCCATCCGACATGGCATTGACCCTGAAGGTAAACCGATCTTCATGCCTGCGGTGAATTCGACTTCATTTTTGAGCGACGAAGATCTGGGTGCGATCATTGCTTATGTCAAATCCGTTCCGCCTGTGGACCATGTGATGACCGGACAAAATTTCACACCTCTGGCGAAGGTCTTGCTTGTGGCGGGCGTGCTTCCACAACTGCCTGTGGAAGTGGTGAGCCATGAAACACACATAACCGCCCCAGAGGCAGGTGTGAGCGTGGAGTATGGCGAATACATGGTGGACACGAACGACTGCCGCCTGTGCCACGGACAGGCGATGAACGGTGGTCCGTTCCCTGATCCCACAAAGACCAAAATCTCCCCGAATTTGACACAGGGTGGAGAGCTCGCTTTTTGGACGGAGGAACAATTCATCAATACGATCCGCACAGGCGTAACACCCAGCGGGCATGAGCTCGATACTGAATTCATGCCGTGGAAGGAGTATCGCTTCATGTCTGACGATGAACTGAAGGCGATCTGGATGTACCTGCAATCACTCCCGAAACTACCGCAATACACGGAATGAACAATGCGACGGTCACCCATAAGGTGACCGTCACCTTTTTACAGCGGTTCGAACCGCGCCGTGAAATGCCTCAGCAATTCTGGCGCATACGTCAGTCTGAAGCCTTTTAATTCCTGCGCGCGGGATTTGATTCGGGCAAGCGTCTTTGCCACATAGTCAAAGTGACTTTGGGTATAAACCCGCCGCGGGATGGTCAGGCGGAGCAGTTCGAGTTTTGGGTAGATGATTTTGCCGGTTTCCGGGTCGGGGTGGGCGAACATGACCGAGCCGATTTCCACGCCGCGGATGCCGCCTTCGCGGTACAGTTCGACGCCAAGGGCTTGCGCGGGAAACTGATGGTTGGGAATGTGCGGCAGGAGTTGATTTGCCACCACATAGACGGCATGTCCGCCGGGGGGTTGGATGGTGGGCACCCCTGCGTCGTTGAGCCGCGCGGCGAGGTAGGCAGTCTGTGCGATGCGGTAGGAGAGGTAGGCTTCGTCCAAGCCTTCGTAGAGTCCGACCGCCATTGCGTCCAGGTCGCGTCCGGCGAGTCCGCCGTAGGTGGGGAAGCCTTCGCGCAGGATGAGTTCGTTTTTGATGTTCTGAAACAGAGTCTCGTCGTTCACACACAGCAAGCCGCCGATGTTGACGATGGCATCTTTCTTGGCGGACATGCACATCCCGTCTGCAAGGGAGAACATCTCACGGGCGATTTCTTTGACGGAACGATGTCCATAGCCAGGTTCCCGCTGTTGGATGAAGTAACAGTTTTCGGCGTAGCGCGCTGCGTCTATGAAGAAGGGGATTCCCGCTTCGTGGTAGGCATCTGCAACCGCTTTGAGATTTTCCATCGAGACGGGCTGTCCGCCTCCGGCGTTGTTCGTGACGGTGATCATCCCAAAAGGAATATTTTCACGCCCATGCTTTGCAATGAAGGCTTTGAGTTTGGCGATGTCCATGTTCCCTTTGAAGGGATGCGGGTTCGCCGGGTCGGCGGCTTCATCAATGACGAGGTTGGTTGGGCGTCCGCTGCGGGCGCGGATGTTGGCGTCGGTGGTGTCGAAGTGCATGTTGCTGGGGACGTACATGCCCGGCTTGACGAGGCACGCCGCGAGAATGTTCTCGGCGGCGCGTCCCTGATGGGTGGGGACGAAATATTTGAAGCCGAAAATATCTTCGACGGCGGCTTTCAGGCGGTGATACGAGCGCGCGCCCGCGTAGGATTCGTCGCCGCGCATGAGCGCCGCCCATTGCTCCTGACTCATGGCGCCGGTGCCGGAGTCGGTCAGCAGGTCAATGAAGATGTCTTCGGCTTTGAGGGAGAAGAGGTTGTAGCCTGCTTCCTTGAGGGCGGCTTCACGTTCCCCGCGCGAGATGAGGCGTATCGGCTCGGTCACTTTGATGCGAAAGGGTTCGGGGGGGTAGGTGGTCATCAAGGTTCCTTTGCTGTATTTTGTGATTGAATCGAAGCGGCGTACCGTTTATGTACGCCGCTTTGTGATTTATTTTCCTTTTGTTTGTTGGAGTGTTTTTTAAACCAGGCAAATCTTTGTGAATTGCTTGTTGAACGGCTATTGTTGTAAAAATCCCAGACTTCATTCCTGATGTGAATCGATTGGCACATTGGATATTGTCCAGCGTATCTTGTCGAGAATCGTTATTCTCGTGGTTCATACAGATATTACTGCCCGCAGGTTTTGCCGATGGGGATTCTAATAGTCATCAATTTTATAACCAAATTTTTCCAATACAGGTTTCAAGATTCGATTGAGTTCACGAACCGTCTCAGGTTTGAGTTTTTCCAGATATTGTCTGCTTTTTCCGCTGCGCTTATGCGCCTTTATGTCTTCTCCGTCTCTTGGGCGGGAGGCTAGAAATAGTTCCGTCTGTCTTTCTTTAGGAATGGAAATATATTTACTAAATCTGTATAGAAAGTCGTCAAAGTTCTCCAATAGATCCTCGTATCTAAGAACGACACTATGTTTACTTTCCTTTGAAAGACGATAAAGAATTTCGAGCTTTTGTTTTACAACAGGGGCATGCCGTAGGGCAAATTCATCCAGGCTCAGCGACCGAATTCTGTTTCTTGTTTCTTGTAATTCATTTTCCATTTGAGGATTGGCGCTCGAAACATGCGAGAGCCCCATTGAGTAATAGAAGGAAATGATGATGTCACGGGGATCTCGGACGAGATAGACAACATTTTTATCTTTTACAAAATCTGTTTTTGCAATGTGTTTGGTGATTTTAATATACAATTCGCTGAATTCGCTGTGTTTATCTATAATACGAAAAACCCCGTATAAGTGACCGTATTTTTCAAAAGTGAGTTCGGTTGATAATTCGTTGTCGAAAAGCATTGTTTCGTAATCAACGTGTTTGAGTTCGTTGGCTTGTCTTAAGACATGGGTAAAGAGCGCGGTCCCCGCTTTGTGTAGTGAATAGAAATATACCGACTCGGGTTCGTACCAGGAGATTGGTTCGTGGACAGGCTTGCGACGAGCCTGCCAGCGTTGTTTTTTAATTTCTAATTTATGCAGCCAGAAATGCAAAACCGATTGCATCCAGTAGAACCGCAGGGCATTCTTAATATCACGGTAGTCCACTTCACGACCAAAATTATGCAACCGTAATTGATCTACCTCTTTCTTGCCCACCCCCGAAATCTGAGTTGAAGTCTTTTGTTCCGTATGAACCCGAAATGCTGCCAGGAATCGTGGCAGGCGTTTGAATTTGGCACCCACTGCCTGAAAACGTAAAAGAAGATCCCAGTCCATAGCAAACTGGAAGTTCTCATCCATTTTGCTGCCAACCTTTTCCCAGATACGCCTGCGCCAGAAGAGAGTTTCTTGAGGAATGTAATCTGCCCAGCGCAGTGCCTCATCGTCATGAGGAGGCATGATCCAATCTCCAATGACCAAGTCATCCTCATTGATGATCAAACGGTGTCCATACACCACATCAACATCCGGATGGGCGGCAAAGTAATTGGCAACGTAATCCAGCGTGCCGGGCAGCAAGACATCATCGGCATTTAAATATGCCATGATTTCCCCGGTCGCATGTTGAAATCCTAGGTTGATGGCATGTGATTGCCCGTTGTCCTTGTGCGATTGGAAGTGCTTAAGACGATGTTCATATTTTTTTATGATTTCAACCGTTCCGTCGGTCGAACCGCCATCCTGGATAATGTATTCCAACTCAGGATAGCCCTGGTTGAGCACACTTCTTATTGTGCGTTCAATATAAGGAGCGTAATTGTATGAAGGCGTGACAATGGAAATGACAGGTGCAGGCTGGATCAACTTCTCTACTTTATAATAACTGGCAGGTAGGTTGCAGGGCTTCGGATCGTGTTGATACAACACTCCGATATGGGGCATGAAAAAATAGCGGGCCTTTCCCTTAAGTAGCTGCCATCTCTGGTAGAGTTTTGCAAACAACGGAACATGGCGGAACGGTCCATGAATGAATGTGTATAGCCACGACTGACGAAAATTCTGTATTACCTGTTCCTTGTCAACCAATTCCTGCGTCTGACTTGCGATCACATTCTCTTTGTCTGACAAAGATTGAGCAGCCATTTCCAACTGTTGGAGAAGGGCCTTTTTCTCCTCCCGTTCCTTTGCCAGCTCATTAATCAACTCGTTGATTATCTTCTGATTGGTCTTGTGGGACGCATCCAGATCCAATGTGATGCTTTCCAACTTGGAGCGCACTTCACTAAGTTCTGCATTTGCGAGGTGAATTTTCTGTTGGTCTTCCACCTGGCTTGCGAGGACAAAACCATCAAATAGATTGGGTGGTAATCCAAAATGTTTCTTAAGTTCGCTATGTTCCTTTGCGATATAGAAGCGGTTTAATGCGTCAAAATAAACAAAATCATAGTTCTTCTTAAGAAGAATAGGCTCCCATTCCACAAAACTCGGGATGTTCGTTGTAGGCAGGGTCGCTTCAATCACAATAATCCACGGGCGCCATTTGGTAAGGTCCAAACCTTGGAGTACTGCCAACTCTCCGCCTTCAACATCAATATTCATGAAATGAATATCTTTTCCCTGTGCATATTTTTCGAGAACCTCACTTAAGGTAATTATCGGCGTGAGGATCTTTCTAAACGAAACGCCGTTTGCTTCATTTTTCAAAGCAATTTGCTTGTCAAGTGTAGAAAGAGCAGATAATTGTGCTTCATAAAAAATGATTTCACCATTTGTATTTCCTATGGCAATGTTGAGATTAATATCTCTGGTTCTCTCGGCTTTTAGCCGCTCATAGCAAGAGTAGACCGGCTCGATATTGATCCCGCTCCAGCCTCGATCATAGAACGCACGGGTAACAGAAAACTCGGTAGGGTCATTAGCCCCTACATCAACATAGAAGCCGTTCTCTATATTTTTCAATGCTCGCCAAAGTATTACATCTTCATAGTTTTGTGCATATGAAATAAATGACATGTTTTAAAGATTCCCTGTGTTATTTTTTTTACCTTTTTCAATTTCACAAGATTGTCATATGGACACAGACAACATTTGTTCCACAGCATCTTCGATTTCCCTGCCTGCGGAGAGAATATTTGTATCTGGGTAATAGATTACAATCGATCGTGGTATGAAAAAAACTTTTCGGCAGCAGGTGTGCAAACTTGTTATTTTCAGGCGGCATTAGATTTTTTCTGAAATTAGAGGCATGATTAGGTTTTTGTAAGATTTTATTATACTGACTTTTTGAAAATCTTTGGACATCGGAGGAAAAGTGGGAATGTGACTTTCTCGTTATTTCTCATTCGCTATTTTTAAAAGGATGGCCAGGATAAACAGGATATTTTCGCAATGCTTTTTATATGGTTTGTCATGAAAATTCTAGTCATCCCATTTGATTCGAAAGCCCGAAGCCAGGCTTTGAGAAATCCATAACTATAAAAGTGAGAAAGTTTCATTCGGTATTTCGAAAGGGTATAATCGGCATATAGAGCCATACTCAGCCAGAGGATTTGCCATGACCAAACTTTTCTTTGCCACGGACATTCACGGTTCCGATATTTGCTGGAGCAAGTTCTTGAATGCGGGGAAGTTTTACGGCGTGGATGTCCTCATCCTCGGCGGCGATATGACCGGAAAGGCGGTTGTGCCTTTCATTCATCAGGGTGGAAAGAAGTACAAGGTCACCCTTCTCGAACAGGAATTTCAGATTACCACCGAAGACGAACTCGCCGACCTGCAAAAGCGAGTTCGCAGCCGCGGCTACTATCCCTACCTGACAAACCCCGACGAGATTGCCCAACTCGAAAAAGACCCTGACCGCGTGCATGCCATCTTTTTGCAGGAAGTGTTGAAGGTCGTTCAGCAGTGGATGGAGTTGGCGGATAAAAAACTGGACGGCACCGGCATGAAGGTCTATTGCTGCCCGGGCAACGACGACATGGACGAGGTGGATGAAATCGTTCGCACCTCCCGGCACGTGATTCTTGCCGAGGGGCAGGTAATTCCCCTCGACGGCGTCCACGAAATGATCGCCTCCGGCTGGTCGAATCGCACGCCGTGGGATACGCACCGCGAGGAGGACGAGGAGCAATTGTCGGCGCGGTATGAAGCGATGATTTCCCGTCTCAAAGACCCGCGCAACGCGATTTTCAACATTCATGTGCCTCCATACAAATCCGGTCTGGATGAGGCGCCCGAGTTGGACAAAGATTTGCGTCCCGTCCTGGCAGGACAGGCGCTCAAACCCGTCGGCTCCACCGCCCTGCGCAAAGCCATCGAAGAGACCCAGCCTTTGCTCGGCTTGCACGGACACATCCACGAAGGGCGCGGGGCAACGCGCATCGGCAAGACGTTGTGCATCAACCCCGGCTCCATGTATGAACAGGGCACCCTGCTGGGCGCCATCGTCGTTTTGGGAAACCACAAGATCGAAAATTACGTGTTGACATCAGGTTAACTTTTTTGGGAATTCCGTGTTACAGCATGTAGCACGTTGAAAACCAATCCATCTCAAGGAGGAGCGTTCTCATGAGCAACCTGTTTGTCCGTAAGGCGACCGGCCTGGTGCGTTCTTGGTCGGTCTTCGACGCGTTCGTGTACGCGTTCTTTTCGATCAACCTCATCACGCTCGGCTTGTACAGTTTCAGCCAGATGTATTACTTCGAAGGCGGGATGATCAACGCGCTCATCATCAGCGCGGTGTTCATCTTCTTCGAGGTAATTGTCTATGCCGGGCTGATTGCGGTCATGCCGCGTTCAGGCGGCGATTACGTCTGGCAGAGCCGCATCCTCGGCGGCGCGGTCGGTTTCATCCTTGCCGTGACCGGCTGGTGGTTCATCCTGTGGCTGTGGGTGCCGCTCTACGGCGACATGTTCCGCCACATCGTGCTGGTGCCCATTCTGGGCATTCTCGGCGCAAAGGACGCCGCCCTCTGGTTTGCCGGCACGGATCACGGCGCCTTCGTCGCCTCGCTGATTACCCTTGCCGTGGTGAGCGTCTTCATCGCGCTGGGCATGAAGACCTATGCCAAAATCCAGAAATACTCCTTCTACGGCGGCGTTCTGGGCTTGTTCATCGTCATCGTCCTCCTGCTGACCGGCTCCAATGCCGCGTTCAAGGCAGGGCTGGACGCCAACGCCGCAGCCATGTTTGGCGCACAGCCCGGGGTGTACGATGCAACCGTCGCATTGGGGACGGAGGCGGGCGCGATTACGCCCTTCGCCGGCGGCGGCTTGAGTCTGGCGGTCTTCCTCGTCCTTCCCTACATGGTCTTCTTCAATCTGTGGCCCAACTGGGGCGCCACCCTCTACGGTGAAGTGCGCGGCGCAACCGACTTCAAACGCAACATTGCCGGCATGGGCTGGGCGCTCGGCATCACCACCCTGCTGGCGGTGATTTTGCTCTACGCCATCAGCCGCACCATCGGCTGGGACTTCTACGTGCAGGCTGGCGCGGCGTGGTGGAACTACGTTTGGGGATATACGGAGACACCTCCTGCCCTCCCCGTCTGGCCCTACCCCGCCCTCTTCGCCGCATTCCTGACCTCCAACCGGCTTCTGCAACTCATCGTCGTCGTCCTCATGAGCCTGTGGTGGTTCGGCTGGAGCGGCACGGTCTTCCTCTCCTCCACACGCGTCATCTTTGCCGCCGCCTTTGACCGACTGCTCCCCGAAAAGGTCGCAGAAGTGGACGAGCGCACCGGCACCCCCATCTACGCCCTGCTGTTGATGGTCATCCCCTCCGTGCTGGTTGCTTTCCTCTTCTCCTACAACATCGCCAACTTCCAGACCCTTACGCTCTGCTCCACCCTCGTCATCGCTGTCACCTACCTCGGCACGACCATCTCCGCCATCGTCCTGCCCTACGTCAAACCCGACCTCTACAAAGCCTCCCCGATTGCCAAATACAACGTGCTGGGCATTCCACTCATCACCGTGGCGGGAGTCATCTTCGGCGGCTTCCTCGTCTTCCTGCTCTACGAATGGATTCTCGACCCCAACGGCTTATACGGCATCGGCATTTCCAACACCAGTTCGGTCATCTACATGCTCTCCATGTACGTCCTTGCTGCCGTCATCTACTTTGGCTTCAAGTCTGCCCGCAAGCGACAGGGCATTGACATGGACAAAGTCCAGGCGGAAATCCCCGTTGAATAACCCAACCGCACAACCCTTCTCCCTCACTCTGGGGGAGAAGGGTTATAATTTTTTCATGCAAACTCTGGAAGAACTCTTCC
The DNA here is from genome assembly GCA_039961775.1 of Chloroflexota bacterium. Taxonomy (GTDB): domain Bacteria; phylum Chloroflexota; class Anaerolineae; order Anaerolineales; family Villigracilaceae; genus Defluviilinea. The sequence goes on along the minus strand of JABRVZ010000030.1, from coordinate 981 downwards.
GCGAGATGAAACATCTTGTGGACGCCGCCGGCGCGCACCAACTGCACCTGCGCGCCTTCGGCGGGCTTGCCGTCCTTGCCCACAGCCGGGCAAACCCCAAACTCTTCCAGCGCGAAGCCCCCGACCTCGACTTCCTCGCCCCCAAAAACGACCGTCAAAAACTGGAACCCTTCTTCCGCGAAATGGGCTACTCGCCCGACAAACGCTTCAACCTGCTGAACGGCATGCGCCGCCAAATCTACTACTACGACCCCTCCCCCAGCCTGCACGTGGACATCCTCATCGGCGACTTCGAAATGTGCCACAAACTCCCGCTCGACGGTCGGCTCGAAATTGACCCCCTCACCATCCCCCTCGCAGACCTTCTGCTCACCAAAGCGCAAGTAGTCCAACTCAACCGCAAAGACGCGCTCGACATCATCTCCCTGCTCCTCAACAACGAAGTCGGCGACGAACGGCAAGGACACATTGGGCTGGAGCGCATCGCCTCTCTCTGCGCCCAGGATTGGGGACTCTACAAAACCGTCACCCTCAACCTCGAACGCGTCGAAGAACTGCTCGCCGGCGGCGAACTATCCCTCACTGCCGCCGAACAAGGCTTGCTCGCCGAACGCATCTCCCGCATCAAAACTGCCCTCGAAGAAACCCCCAAAACCCTGGCATGGCAAATGCGCGCCAAAGTCGGCACCCGCGTTCGCTGGTACCTCGAAGTGGAAGAGGTGCATCAGTGAACCGTAAACTGCGCATCCTGATTGGAATTCTGATTCTCGCCCTCTCCCTTGCCCTGCTGATTTGGGGATTCATGCCCCTCGAGCGCGTCACCCGCACCCAACCGATTTCCCCCCTCGACCTGCAACTCCCCACGCCCTCTTCGCTTCTCACCCCGCCGACGGCTGTTTCATGACCCCTCAGCCTTTTCCTCTCCGCAACCTTTTCCGCCTTCTCGCGGCATGGACAGGGCTGACCCTTGCCATCCTCGCC
>JABRVZ010000029.1:0-53175 GCA_039961775.1 Chloroflexota bacterium | reverse complement strand
GACGCCTACTTCCACGCCCACCCGCACCCCAACTCACACCCGCCGCCCCACGCTGACGCCGCAGTATTCCCTCGTCAAAGTCTATTTTGCCAGTCGCGTGCGCTACAACGCGAACCTGCCTCCCATCGAGGTGGCAGGCTCGCGCTACGTCCGCTCGAGCGCGGTTTATACCTCCGTGCTGAACGAATACTTCAAAGGTCCCGGCTCGACCGAACGCTATTCCTACGGCTGGATCGCGGTCAACAACGGCTTCACCGGCTACAGCCGCCTGGAGGTCCAGGACGGAATCGCGCGCGTCTATCTGACCGGCGCGTGCATCTCCGAAGGCAAAGAGTTCAACATCGCCGACCTCCTCTCGCTGAACCTCAAACAGTTCCCCGAAATCCGCTTTGTCAAAGTCTATGACCAGAACGGCTCCACCCGCGACCCCGATGGCGCCAGCGACTCGGAGCCGGCCTGCCTTTCCGAATTCAAGACATCCACGCCCACGCGCACCCCGCTTCCCACCAGCACGCGCCGTCCCACCGCCACGCCGCAGTGGAGGCTGGTCAATCTGTACTTTGTCGGCAGGTTTGCCTACGAAAACAACATCCCGCCCTACGAACGGACAGGAGTTCGCTGGGTGCGCACCAGCAACCCAATCGGCGCAATCCTGGATGAATACTTCAAAGGACCCGGCGCGCAGGAAAAATCCTACGGTTGGATGGCGCTCTACAACGGCTTCACCGGCTACGACCGTTTCGAACTCCGCGACGGCGTCCTCCACCTCTACCTCAAAGGCACGTGCAGCCGCGCCGGGCAAACCTACACCATCGCCGACCTGCTGTTCCTCAACCTCAAGCAATTCCCCGAAATTCAGTTCGTGAAGATTTACGACGAGAACGGTAATACTCAGAATCCCGCCGGGCTGAGCGACTCCATCCCGGCGTGTTTACAGCCTTAACTATCCCTCTGTTCCAGCCTCATGGCTGACCCATCGGGGCTATTGCAGAAGACTCCTCTGGCGGATAAGATGAAGATAAGGAGGAAAGATGAACACCCGCCATTGGATACTCGCCGCCGTCCTGCTTTTGACATCCTGCAACCTGACCGCCGTCCAGCCGTCGCCGACCGCTTCGCTTCCCTCGACGCCGGCAACTGATTCGCCCAACCCCAACACACCCACCCCGACGGTTTTTTCCATCGAGACTCTGCTGGCTGTGGACACTCCCACACTGCCGGCGCCCCTGCCCACCGCCACGCCGCGCGTCGTCCTTGCCACGCCCAAAAACCAGCCGGTCAACTGCCGCTTCGGTCCCGAAGTCTCCTACGCCATCGTCGGGGCGTTGATTGTGGGCAGGCAGGCGGAGGTAATCGGCAAGAACATTGACGCTACCTGGTGGTATGTCCGCAACCCAAGCGACCCTTCCACCAACTGCTGGCTCTCGGCAGAGTTCGTCGTCGTCATAGGGAATGTGGAAGCGCTCCCGGTGGTGAGTCCGCCCGAAATTGGGGTGACCAATATCCGGGTCCGGGTGGAGCCGCCGGTGATGAACGTGGCGTGCACGGCGTTTCCGCAGGTCTTCAGCGTGTTCGGGCAAATCACCGTCAACGGTCCGACCATCGTCACCTGGCGGTGGGAGGCGAGCAATGGATACGTCTCGGAGGCGGCGACTTTGTTGTTCGAATCTGAGGGGACGAAGGAGGTCAGCGGCTTCCTGACGGTGGGGAGCGTCAACGATTATTGGGTCAATCTGCACGTGTTGATTCCCAACGAGCGCAGCGGGGGAGCAACCTTCAAGGTGGTTTGTACTCCATAAGGAAATGGCGGCGAGAAAGCCGCCATTTTGTCGTTAACGACATTGTATGGTTTCCGCAAAATGACCTGCTTTATAATCCATTCGAAATTTCCGTCCGCATCCCCGTTTTGTAGTTACTGACTCACCTTACGCGGTAGTGCGAGATTTCTCTCGTATTTTCAAGCGACATATTGCAAATTAACAAATTAATCTGACAATAGCGTAGCGCGAGATTCATCTCGCCTTTGACGCTTGCATCCAAGATGTGGGGGGCGACATGAATCCCCATTCGGGGACGATGTGTCGCGGTACAGACGCCTATATCTGGATTGTCGGACTAAGAAAAGTGCAAAATGTCGCGCTGCGGGAAAACTGCGTACCATCAGTTATTGAAAGCGCGAAATCTCATCGCTACCTCCTGCGCGGATGCGAGGAACGGCGCTATGCCTGCACCTGGTGCGGCATGGTGTGTCCGTCTCACACATAATGAGGTGAAATGATACGTCAATGGTTCCAGGCTTTTCTCTCCCCTCCAGAGGTCACGGAAAGGGAGAATGTACATTTGGCGCGGATCATTCATCTCGTCACGTTGTGGGGCGTTCCGATTTTGTTGGTCTTTATTGTATTTCGGCTGTTGGCAGGCGAAAGCCTCGCCAGCGACGTGAGCCTGTATGCCGGCTTTATGCTGGCGACGTTTGTTGCCGGGCGGCTGGCGCTGAAGCGGGGTTACATCCGCTGGACGGGGCTGGCGCTGGTTTTTCTGGCATGGAGCGGCTTTACGTGGGTCATTTGGTCTTCCCGCGAGCTAGAAGGCATCGGCATCATCGGTTTTCTTACCATTGCGCTGGTGACCGGCTTTTTGTTTGGCAGTAGAGAAGCCCTGTTCTTCATGGTGATTAGTCTGCTTGCCATTTGGAGATTCACCTATGCAGACGCCTCCGTCCACAGCCTTGCCGAGGCGTCACCCTTTGCCTACGCCTTCAATCTTTCGCTCAGTTTTCTCCTGACCTGGCTGGTGCTTTACTTTCTTATCCGAACGATGCAAAAAGCGCTGGCGGAGGGGGATAAAGAGATTCGCGTGCGGCGTGAGACAGAAGCCGCCCTCCAGCAGCAAGCCGCCTACCTCAACGCCCTGCATGAGACTACCCTGGGAATCGTCAATCGTCTCGAGTTGCGTCCCCTGCTCGAATCCATCCTGACCCGCGCCTGCGAATTGGCTGGCACCCGCCACGCGCTGATCGAACTGGTCACCGCGGATCAATCTGCTCTGCGCCTGGAACTTGGGCTGGGTATTCCAGCGCCCTATGAAGGACATCTCACCTACAAAGGCGAAGGTCTCACCGGGCGCGTGTGGGAAAGCGGCGAGACGCAGTTCGTCAACGATTACTCGCATTGGGAATACCGCGATCTGGAGGTGGACGACAAGTTTCACGCCATTGTCGGTTTGCCGCTGAAATCGGGTGGAGAGGTAATCGGCGTTCTGGCGTTATTGTATGAGCATGAAGATCAACGCTTTCACGGCGACCTGGTGGCTTTGCTCGAACGGTTCGCATCCCTCGCCTCTGTGGCGATTCAGAATGCCCGTCTGTATGAAGCGGCGCAAAAAGAACTGGAGGAGAGACGGCTCGCGCAAGCCGCCCTGCTGGAAAGCGAAGAGAAGTTCCGCAAAATCTTCCATACCAGCCCTATTGCCATCTGCATCACCAACTTCGAGGATGGGCGCCTGCTGGAAGCCAATTACGCCTACTGGGATATGACCGGCCTCGACCCGGCAACGGCGTTGGGAAAGACCTCCGATGAACTGAAACTCTGGAGCACGCCGGAAGCGCGGGCAAAATTTATCGAAGAACTCAAGCGCAAAGGCTCGCTCTACAACCCCGATGATTCCTTTTACGACGAGCAGGGCAACCTCAAGCAGGTCATCAGTTTTTACGAACGGGTGCGCATTGGCGGCAAAGACCGCATCATCTCCATGTTCTACGACATGAGCGAACAAAAGAAAACGATGGAAGCGCTCCGTCAGAGCGAAGCCCGCAACCGCATCCTGCTCGAAGCCTTCCCCGACATGATTTTGGAAATCTCGCGGGAGGGCGTCATCAAAAATGTGGTTCCGCCAAAAGGAATGGAAGCATCCATGCCTGCCGGCATGTTCGTGGGCAGGCGGGTGGGGGAGTTGTTGTCCGAATCAGCCGCGGCGCAAGCGCTTTTTGCCATCGAACGCGCCCTGGCAAGCGGACAGATGCACGCCTTCGAGTTCGAACAAAAAATGCGGGATGAGTACCGCGTCCTCGAAGCCCGTGTGATCCCCGTCTTCTCCGACGCGGTCTCGGTGATGCTTCGCGACGTGACCCAGCGCAAGTGGATCGAAACCGAGCGCGAAAAGCTCATCAACGAACTCGAAGAGAAAAACATCGAATCAGAAACCCTGCGCGCCAGCCTGGCAAGCATTGTGGGAACGCTGGAGTTTTCCGAAATCATCCAGCGCGTTCTCGACCAGATTCAACAAGTGGTTCCCTACGACAGCGCCTCCATCTGGCGGCTGGACGGAAAAAAACAAATCCTGATTGGCAGCCGCGGCTTGCCGCCCGAACTTCCTCCCAACCTGGAATTCGACATTGACGAACAAAACCATGCCGCCCCCATCTTCAACGGCGAAGTACCCTACCTCATCAGCCGCGACGTTCAGGCGGAGTTTCCAAGATTCCAGCAGGAGCCGCACACCTACATCAATTCCTGGCTGGGTATTCCCCTCAAAGTGCGCGGCAGAATCATCGGATTGATTGCGCTGGACGGCAAATACAAGAGTCAATTCACTGAGCGCCATGCCCAACTTGCCGTCACCTTTGCCGACCAGGTGGCGATTGCCCTCGAAAACGCCAGCCTCTTCTCCACCCTCCAAGCCGAATTGGAAGAACGCCAGCGGCTCATCCGCGAACTCGAACTGAAAAACATCGAATCCGAAACCCTGCGCGAAAGCGCCGCCATCGTTACAGCAACCCTCGAACAAAACGAAGCCATTGGCCGCATCCTCGAACAACTCGAACGCGTCGTCCCCTACGACAGCGCCTCTGTTCAACTGATACAGGGCAACATGCTCGAAATCGTCAGCGAGCGCGGCTTCACGCTGGGCGGAGACCCCGCCGACCGCCGCTTCGAAATCAACGAAAACGAACCTTCCTACCCCGTCCTGCTTGGGCGCGCTCCCTACGTACTTTTTGACGACGTTCAAACCGTCACGGATACATTTTCCCTCTCGCCGCATAACCGCATCCGCGCCTGGATGGCAGTGCCGCTCAAAGTCAAAGACCGCATCATCGGCATCATCGCCCTCGACGGCTACCAGCCCGGCAAATTCACCGAACGTCACGCCCAACTGGCTGTGACCTACGCCAGCCAGGTTGCCGTCGCCCTCGAAAACGCCCGCCTCTATTCGGACCTTCAGGCTGATCTGACCATCCGGCAGAGTCTCATCTCGGAATTGGAAGCCAAAAACGCCGAACTCGAACGCTTTACCTACACCGTCTCCCACGATTTGAAATCGCCCCTTTTCACCATCCGCGGCTTCCTCGGCTATCTGGAGCAGGACGCACTCTCCGGCAACATAGAACGCCTGCGCGCCGACATCGAACGCATCATCGCCGCCACCGACAAAATGCACCAGCTCCTCAACGACCTGCTCGAAATCTCACGCATCGGGCGGGCGATGAATAAACCCGAGGAAGTTTCGTTTGATGAACTGGCGCGCGAGGCAGTGACGCTTGTCCAGGGACGCATCATGGAGGGCGGCGTAGCCGTTCATATTGACGAGAACATGCCGGTTGTGTTTGGCGACCGTCCGCGCCTGATCGAAGTGGTGCAAAACCTGGTGGACAACGCCGCCAAATTCATGGGCGACCAGCCCGAACCTCGCATCGAAATCGGCTGCGCGGGAGAAGAGAACGGCATGCCCATCTTCTACGTGCGCGACAACGGCATCGGCATCGCTCCCGAACACCATGAACGTATCTTCGGCTTGTTCAACAAACTCGATGCCAGTGGAGAAGGCACGGGCGTAGGCTTGGCGCTCGTGAAGAGAATTGTCGAGGTGCATGGCGGCAGGATTTGGGTCGAGAGTGAAGCGGGCAAAGGAGCGGCATTTTATTTCACATTGCCGCTCAAAAACCCGGGAAAATCAGTTTCACAGCCTCCTTCTGCGTAAAGAGGAAACGATTTATGGACGATCCATCTGCTTTACAGGAATCAGGCGGTCTTTCTTTGAGTGAACTCTATAGCGACGCCGATTTTGTTTCTCGAACCTTTCGTTTGTTTATTGTCATCATTCTTGTCGGCTTGATTGCCGCTGCCGCCATTGTGCTGGCAACTCACGGCGGGGTTTTCCTTGCAGGCGTTACAGCGTTTGCCACCCTGCCGGTTCTCGTTTCACTCCGCCTTGTGCAAAAAAAGAAGTTTGAAACGGCTGCCGTATTTTTGGCGGTTCTACTGGCGCTGGTGAATACCTTCATCTCCACCAGAGGCGGAGGCGTGTTGAGCGTCAACAATCTGGCGTTCCCATCCATTCTCATCCTTGCCAGCCTGGTGACGAGCCGCCGCAAACTCTTCTTTTTGACGGGTTTCATTACTTTATGCTTTGCCTGGCTTGTATTTGGAGAAGCGCTGGGGTGGTACACACCCGCTCCCCTTCCGCCAAACGCAGTGTGGGGAAACTTTTTTTCCGTCATCCTGATCCTTGTATTGACTGCTGTGATGATTCAGAATCTGACGAACGGAATCTTCCGCAATCAGGCGTCCCTGCAAAAGGAAATTGCCGAACGCCGCCGCGCAGAAGCGACCCTGCGCCAGCGCGAAGCCATGCTCGAAGCGGTCACCTTCGCCGCCGAACAATTCCTCCGCTCGCCCGATTGGCGCGCCGGCATGAATCAAGTGCTGGAACGGCTGGGCAGGGTGTTCAACGCCTCGCATGCTTACCTGTTCGAATATCACCCTGCCCCAAACGGCGAGATGTTGAACTCCATGCGCTATGAATGGGTGGCGCCCGGTCAAAAACCGGATATTGATAACCCCGTCTATCAAAACCTCAAAGGCGATGAACCGCAGTTCAAGGAATATTACGAAATCCTGGCGCGGGGAGAACCGTACGTCGGCAGCGCATCCCGCCTCACGGAGGCTGAGCGCGCCTGGCTGAAGAGCGTCGGTCTGAACGCCCTCCTCGAAATGCGGATTATGGTGAATGGCAAACAATGGGGCACCCTGGGCTTCGACGATGCGGTCACCGAACGCGAATGGACCAGCCTCGAAGTGGACGTCATCAAAATTGCCGCAAGCGTTTTGGGCGCCGCCATCCAGCGTCAAGTAAACGAAGAAGCGCTGAAACAGGAACTGGCTGACCGCCGCCGCCTCGAGCGTGAACTTCAGGACCAACGCGATTTTGCCCTGCAAATCATCAACAGCCTCGGGCAGGGACTCACCGTCACCAACGCCGATGGGTTTTTCGAACTCGTCAACCCGGCGTATGCTCATCTTCTTGGCTATGAACCGCACGAATTGATCGGCAAAAGCCCGCCTCACGTTACCGCAACGAAGAGCCTGCGCGACCTTGAACGCGCTCACGCCCAGCGCCGCAATGGACTGATCACCACCTATCAGAGTCTGCTCAAACACAAAACCGGCAGGCACGTTCCTGTCCTCATCACCGGCGCGCCGCGATTCAAAGACGGCAAATTTGCCGGCACCATTGCCTCCATCACCGACCTGACCGAAATCAAATGGGCGCAGGAAGAACGCGAGCGCCTCATCGCGGAACTCTCAACCAAAAACGCTGAACTCGAACAATTCACCTACACTGTCTCCCACGACCTGAAATCGCCTCTCGTCACCATCAACGGCTTCCTTGGCTACATTCAGCAGGATGCCTTCGCCGGCGACACCGAACGCCTGCAAAAAGACATCCAGCGCGTCACCGAAGCGGTTCACAAAATGCAGAGTCTCCTCAACGAACTGCTCGAACTCTCCCGCATCGGCAGGCTGATTAACGCTCCCGAAACCGTGCCGTTTTCCGAACTGGTGCAGGAAGCCATCAGCCTCGTACAGGGGCGGCTGGACGAGCGCGGGGTGAGCATCTTCATTCAGCCGAACCTCCCGTCGGTGCATGGCGACCGCCCGCGCCTCGTCGAAGTCCTGCAAAACCTGCTCGACAACGCCGCCAAATACATGGGCAGCCAGCCCGAACCCCGCATCGAAATCGGTCAGCGCGGCGAAGAGAACGGTTTCCCCGTCTTCTTTGTGCGGGATAATGGCATCGGCATCGAACCTCAGCACCACGAACGCATCTTCGGCTTGTTCAACAAACTCGACGCCCGAAGCGAAGGCACGGGCGTGGGGCTGGCTCTCGTGAAGAGAATTATCGAGGTTCACGGCGGCAGGATTCAGGTCGAGAGTGAAGCGGGCAAAGGCTCTACCTTCCTCTTCACGCTTCCGCCCGGACCTCCAGCCTGATTCCGTTATAATAGCCTCATCTCAACTTGAGGAGAATCCAAATGAAAAGAGCCGTCAGCATCAGCATTGGCTCATCCAAACGCAACAAAGCCGTGACGGTGGACCTGCTGGGCGAAAAAGTCAGCATCGAACGCATCGGCACCGATGGCGACATGGAAGCCGCCGCCCTCAAATACAAGGAACTCGATGGTACAGTGGACGCCTTCGGCGTGGGCGGCGCAGACTTGGGCGCGCTGGTGGATGGAAAATTCTACCCCTTCCACTCCGTCCAGCCGATGGTACGCTTTGTGAAGAAAACCCCGCTCGTAGATGGCGGCGGTTTGAAAAACACCCTCGAAAACAAAGCCCCCGCCTTTCTCGATAGAAAAATCGGCGACTACATCCGTCAGCACGGGCGCAAAGTCTTCGTCACCCTCGGCGTGGACCGCTGGGGGCTTTCCAAATCTTTCGTCGAAGCCGGCTACGAAGTCGTCTTCGGCGATTTGATGTTTGCGCTGGGCGTTCCCATTCCCATCCGCAGTATGAACGGCTTGCGCACGCTGGCAAAGTTGATGATTCCCATCGTCACGCGCTTCCCCTTCGAATGGCTCTACCCGACCGGCGAAAAACAGGACGAGCGCATCCCCAAATACGAAAAATACTATCACTGGGCAACCGTCATCGCCGGCGACTGCCACTACGTCAAACGCCACATGCCCGACGATATGCAGGGCAAGGTGATTGTGACCAACACCACCACTCCCGAAGACGTGGAACTTTTCCGAAAGTGCGGGGTGAAATATCTTGTCACCACCACGCCCGTGCTGGAAGGACGCTCCTTCGGCACCAACATGATGGAAGCCGCGCTGGTGGCGGTCTCTGGCAAGGGACGCCCCCTCACCTGGGCGGAATACGACGAATTACTGAACAAACTCGGCTTCGAGCCGCAATTACAGGAACTCAATTAATTTTACGATTTGCGATTTTCGATTGACGATTGAGTTGATAATCGCACAATCCAAAATCGTAAACCTACAATCGTAAACCTCAGGAGATTTTATGGACGCACTCGTGCTTGCAGGCGGAATACCCCAACCCGATGACCCCTTATACACCTACTCCAACGGCGACTCCAAAGCTCTGATTGACGTTGCCGGCAAACCCATGGTGCAATGGGTGCTGGATGCCCTCGGCGATGCCCGCCACGTGGACAATGTCATTGTCATTGGGCTTTCTCCCAAAAGCGGGGTGACCTGCAAAAAGCCCCTGCACTTCATCTCCAACCAGGGACGCATGCTTGCCAACATCGTGGCGGGAGTGAACAAGGCGCTCGAACTGAACAAGAAAACCAAATATGTCCTCGTTGCCTCCTCCGACATCCCCGCCCTCAAACCCGAAATGGTGGACTGGCTGGTGGAAACCGCCATGCAGACGAAGGATGACCTGTATTACGGCGTTTGCACGCGCGAAGTGATGGAAGCCCGCTTCCCCGGCTCCAACCGCACCTACACCCGCCTCAAGGATGTCGAACTCTGTGGCGCCGACATCAACATCACTCATGTACGCATGGCAACCGAGCACCTCGACCTGTGGGAATCCCTGATTGGCACGCGCAAGAGTCCCCTCCGCCAGGCGGCAATCATCGGCTGGGGCACCCTCTTCCGCGTGTTCACCCGCAGCATCACGCTCGATGAACTGGTGGAAATGGTCTGCAAGCGCATCGGCATCAAGGGACGCGCCATCGTCTGGGAACATGCCGAAGCCTGCATGGACGTGGACAAACCTCACCAGCTCGAACTCCTGCGCGAAGACCTTGCCAAGCAACAGCGCAAACCTGCCAAAAAGACCGTCGCGGTGAAAAAGCCTGCAGCGGAGAGCGTGGAAGTCAAACCCGCCAAACCGGCGCGAGCCAAAGCCTCGCCGACCAAAACCGCCCTGAAAGCGAAGCCAAAGAAACAATGAATCTGCGTTCCATCCTCGAACTGGACGCACGCCTCTCCGAAAAAATGCGCGTGGCTGAAAAGCCAGGCGCATTACGTTCGCTGGCGGTCTTCTTTGCTCACTCCGGCGACTCGTGGTTCTGGGGCGCAGCGTTGATTGCGCTGTGGTTTTTCAGCAATTCCGCCTGGAAAAAATGGGAAGTGGTGGAGTTCGCCGCCATCAGCGTGCTGGCGGCGCTGGTCATGGCAATCAAGTTCCTCGTGCGGAGGAGGCGTCCCGAAGGTGAGTGGGGGAGCATCTACCGCAACACCGACCCGCACTCCTTTCCCTCCGGTCACGCCGCGCGGGCGTTTCTCATTGCGGTCATCGGCGCGGCGCTGGGTCCAGCGTGGCTCGGCATCCTGCTCTGGGTGTGGGCGCCGCTGGTGGCGCTGGCGCGTGTGGCAATGGGCGTCCACTATCTTTCTGATGTGGTGGCTGGCGCTGTTTTGGGCATTGTCGTTGCCCTCGCGGGCTTGCAAATGTACGAAGCGTTCTTTGCCGGGTTCGCCGCCTGGCTGGGCTTCCCCCTTTGGTAACAATCAGCCGCTCTCCATAATTTACCCCAAGTCCTTCACCAGATGTCCTGTTTTTCGCCGCGGATTACACTGATTTTCACAGATTTGTAGAAAAAATCCGCGCGAATTCATGAAATCCGTGGCTAAAGATTCGAATTTGTCCTCCGATAAGAAAAGGTGGCAATTTGAGATAATTGACGTTACGCAGTTCATTCGTGCCGCGACATTCATGTCGCCTGAAACCACGAGATAAATCTCGCGCCACCGCGTAAGGTGAGTGAGATAATTTACAAAAGCGCGTACTTGACGCCCTCTACCGCCTGATTTGCGCTAGAGAGCGCAATCTACGCGTTTTTCCAGGATCTACCGATTTTCCCTGACCGTTTTCAAATGCTCCTCGATGTGCGCCAGATCGCGCTCCACCCACCGTTGCAGGGTGAAGCCGCTTCCCAGCGTGGCATGACGCGATTCGCGTGACCATCCCTCCACTGGCATCTTCCTCAACATCTCCACCAGCGCGTTCACATCCGCAACGAAGTCGTTCAACATCTCTCCCAGTGGCTCGCCGGCATCGTAATGCTCCTCCATGTAAGCATCGCCGTCGAAATTCTCGAACTCCGGATTCTCCTCCTCCGCAGTGCGCCGCACACGCATGCCATACACCAGACGGTGCACATCGCGCGTGTGAACCGCAATCTGATGCACATTCCAGCCGCCGTCAATCGGCGCAAACGGGTCGGCAGCCGCCAGACAGGCATCGTGAAACTCCGCCGCCGAAGCCGCCAGCCGCTGCAATAACCTTGCGCGATATTCTCCCAATTCTTTCATTCAACCTCCAAAAGCCTTAACACCTTCTCGACAACGTCTGCCCCTGTTTCGACCAGATGCACGCGGATTCCATAGGGGCTCAACTCCCGCGCCGCCTGACGTGTCAACTCCGCCAATCCCTGCATGGACGCGGCGAACGCCGCTTCATTCTCCGCCGAAGCCTGATTCAACGTCACGAGGTTGACAATCACCCCCGAGCCTTGACTCCGCATCACCCGCCCGGCTGACTGCGTCATCACAAACGCGCCGGTCAGGTTGACGTCCAGCGTGCGGTGCCAGTCCCATTCGTCCATGTCCAGCAGGGGAGCGCGCGGCTGAACGGAAGCGTGATTGACCAACACGTCAATCCTGCCGAACTCATCCTCCACCTGCTTGATCAAACTCTGCGCCCCCATCTTTTTGGCAACATCTTCGATGAAGGCTTTGGCGCGCCCGCCCTGGGCGTGAATTTCACTCACCACCTGATCGAGATTGAGCGGTGAAATATCGTTTACCACCGCCATCGCGCCGCGTTGAGCCAGCGCCAGTGCCAGCGCCCGTCCGCCCCCCTTGCCGGCGCCGGTGATTAAAACAATTTTCCCTGCCAGTTGATTCATCATTCCTCTTTCCTTATACCAGCGCAAAGTCCAACGCTGGAAAACGTCTCCTGCGCCCCGAGCGCTCTCCGCATCTCGGCGATTATCCCGAATTAATCTAGCAATAGCGTAGCGCGAGATTCATCTCGCCTTTGGCGCAGGCACCCCAGATATGGTAAGCGACATGAATGTCGTGGCACAAACGCCCCAGATATGGCAAGCGACATGAATGTCGCGGCACAGACGCCCATATCTGGATTGTCACAACAATTTAGAAAACTACAAAATCTCGCGCTACCGCGTAGGCGAGTTAAATCCTTTCTCAGCCGCCCGATGAGCACAGCGGAATCTGGTCGCGGTTTTCGGATGCGTTCAGCGGCAAGCCGAGGTAGGGAGATGGATCGAGAGTGTTTTTGATTTCCAGTTCATTCTTGAAGTGTCCGTTCCCGTCATCCTCTACGATAGAGAAGTGCAGGTGAACGCCAACCGGGTTGCCCGGGTCGCCGGAGTAGTCTCCCTGGTAGCCGAGAACAGTTCCTGCCTCGATGAATTTTTCGGTGGTGCCGGCGGGAAATTCCTGCGAAATGAACGAGTTGCCGAATTGGTCTGCCATGTGGGTATAGTATAGCCAGATTTGCGCGCCCGGGCGGAGAGGGTCGCTGGGAACGCGCACGATGACGGATGATTTCCAGTCTGGCAGGCGGGTGAGGTAGCCGGGGTATGCCGAGATGACGGGCGTGACGCCCGCCTCGGCGCCGGCGAAAATGTCTATGCCCTGGTGGAGGTGACCGGGGCGGAACGAGTCGCCCCACAGGAAGCCGACGAAGCCGTCGGTGGGAAAGATGAAGGGGGCAGATCCGCATTGGGAGCCGGCGGTCAGCCTCCAGTCGGGGTGGGAGGCGGGGTTTTGAATCCAGGTGCGGAAAGCGATAAGGCGCGCCGCGTTGGGCCGGTACAGGTAGAAGGCTGTCCCCAGTGCGGCGAGGATGGCGACAACGATGATCGAGAGCATGAGGGTACGTTTTTGCACAGGGCAGGATTATACCGCTGTAACCTTTTCTAATTTTCGATAGCGAAGATTGCTTGTAATTTTGCACTGGTGGACTATAATTAAATCAGTCGAAAGGGCAAACCCGTCGTAAGGCGGGGACGCAAAGTCATGGGTCCCGCAAAGGAGCGGGATCGCCAGACCGCCGAAATTGTTGTTTTCGGCGTTTTTTGTTTTTTGATGGAGGTGTAAAAGTAAATAAATAGAACTATTGTCAGGCACGTCCACTGCAAGCAAATCTCAAACTATCAGAGGAGAAATAGTTATGAAAGCAAAGTGGTTCAGTGTGTTATCTGCCCTGGTCATTCTGACGCTGGCAATTGTGCCCGTCGCCGGCGCCTCGGATGGAGTGACCAAGGTGGAACCGCTCGTCCCGGTTCCAACGGATGACTCCAGCGGATTTGTGGACGAGACTCCCGATTTATGGTTTGTGGAATTCGCCAGCAAACCTCTGGCAGACGGCGGTTCCAAGACCCTGACAGATGCCGATAAGGCGAAATTCCGCGCCGCCGCCGCGGCAAAGGGGATCCAATTTACAGAGCGGTTTGCCTTCGATAATTTGTGGAATGGTGTTTCCATCAAAGTAAATCCTGCGGATGTGAGTAAACTGAAGACTCTGCCCGGCGTGGTGGCTGTGTATCCGGTCATCTCGATTCCGATGCCGCAGACGTTCGACAGCGCCAGCCCTGAATTAGCCACTGCCATTCAAATGACCGGCGCCGACATCGCTCAGAACGAACTGGGCTACACCGGCGCAGGCGTCAAAGTGGCAATCATGGACACGGGCGTTGACTACGATCACCCGGATTTGGGCGGCTGTTTCGGTCCGGGCTGCCGCGTGGCGTATGGCTATGACCTGGTCGGCGATGCCTTCAATGCCGATGATACCTCCCCCTCGTATAATCCCATTCCTTCCCCCGATCCCTACCCCGATGACTGCAACGGTCACGGCACGCACGTGGCTGGCATTGTCGGCGCGAACGGCACGGTGAAGGGCGTGGCGCCCAACGTGACCTTTGGCGCGTATCGCGTCTTTGGCTGTGAAGGTTCCACCACGGCGGATATCATGATTGCCGCGATGGAGCGCGTGCTGGCAGACAAAATGCAGGTGCTCAACATGAGCATCGGCTCTGCCTTTACCTGGCCCCAATACCCGACCGCCGTCGCCTCCGACCGCCTCGTCAAGAAGGGCGTGGTGGTGGTTGCCTCCATCGGCAACAGCGGCGCGAACGGTTTGTACTCGGCGGGTGCGCCGGGCTTGGGCAAGGATGTGATTGGCGTTGCCTCTTTCGACAACACTCATAACACCGCCAACATCTTCACTGTCAACGGCAGAGACATTGGCTACCTGCCCATGTCGTTCTCGGGACCCGTTCCCACCTCCGGCGACGCGGAAATCGTGTATGTCGGACGCGCTTGTAATGCAGACCTGCCGTTGTTGGCAAATCCGGCCGGCAAGACTGCCCTGGTTGTCCGCGGCGCTTGTACCTTTGGTGAGAAAGCCACCAACGCCATCAACGCCGGCGCAACCGCGGTGGTCATCTACAACAGTTCCCCCGGTCTCTTCAGCGGCACGTTGGGCGGGCAGATCGGCGATGGCAGTGTGCCGGTGGTCGCCATCTCGCAGGCGGATGGACAATTCATCGTCGCTCAGACCGCCCCGGTGATGATGACCTGGACCGACCGCATCGGTTCCTTCCCCAGCCCGAACGGCGGCTTGATTTCCTCCTTCAGCTCCTACGGTCTCGCTCCTGACCTGAGCCTGAAGCCCGACATTGGCGCGCCCGGCGGCAACATCTACTCCACCTATCCGCTGGAATTGGGCGGCTATGCCACCCTGAGCGGCACTTCCATGTCCTCGCCGCACGTGGCAGGCGCGGTGGCTCTGCTGCTCGAAGCCAAGCCCAAGACCAAAGCCCGTGACGTGCGCGGCATCCTCCAGAACAGCGCCGACCCGAAACCCTGGTGGGGCAACCCGGCTCTGGGCTTCCTGGATAACGTCCACCGCCAGGGCGCCGGCATGCTCGACATTGACGACGCCATCAAGGCGACCACCGTCATCACGCCTTCCAAGATTGCCACCGGCGAGTACTGGGAAGTGATGGATCCGTGGGTCCAGCCGATTGACGTGAGGAACAACTCCAACAAACCGGTGACCTACGACATCACCTACGTCAACGCCCTGTCTACCGGCGGCGTGATTACCCCCTCGTTCTTCCTCTCCGACGCCTACGTGGAATTCAGCGAATCGACCATCACGGTGCCGGCATGGAACAAGTACACCATCGAAGCCTACATCCACGCGGCGACTGGTCCGGTGAACGGCATCTATGGCGGTTACATCGTCTTCACCCCGCGCGACGGCGGGCAGGTTTACCGCGTGCCGTACGCAGGCTTTGTGGGCGATTACCAGGGTATTCAGGTTCTGACGCCCACCGCCAACGGCTTCCCGTGGCTGGCGATTAGTTACCAGGGTTCCTTCTACGGACCGGTGACTGGTCCCGATGACTGGGTGTACAGCAT
This sequence comes from Chloroflexota bacterium, assembly GCA_039961775.1. GTDB lineage: Bacteria > Chloroflexota > Anaerolineae > Anaerolineales > Villigracilaceae > Defluviilinea. Next base: position 37,454 of record JABRVZ010000029.1, on the reverse strand, counting down.
GGTTGGCGAGGACGTGCCGTGGATTTTGGCGCACTTCGACCATCAGGCTGAGGTCGTTCACATTCACATCTACAAGGCAGACGGCACCCCGGTCCACCCGGTTCACAACTACGCCTACGCCGAAAAGTACTTCCCGCGCAACTCCACCACCTCCAGCTTCTTCGCCTTCGCGTGGGACGGCAACCGCATGAGTGAGAACGGCAAGATTGTGAAAGCCCTGCCGGATGGGGATTACATCCTCGAACTGGAAATCCTCAAGGCAGGCGGCGATCCCGGCAACCCGGATCACTGGGAGCACTGGATGTCGCCCGTCATCCGCATTGACCGCCCATAGTCAGGCGTCGAGCGTAAAACATCAGGCTGGCAGAGACCCTCTGCCAGCCTGAACTTTTATTCCTTCGGAAGCGCGTCCAGCGGGAGCGCCGAGGGATTCTCGCAGTAAATGACCGTTTCTTTCAAATCGGTGTGGTATTCGAATGTCCGCTCGGCGGCTTGCAGGCGGATCAGGTAGCCGGGGGTAAGGACTTGAAGGTACATCGAGGAGGGATTGGGGCATCCCAGGCTGGAATCGGGCCAGGTGACGGCGGCGGCTTCCTTGAACTGCACCTGTTCGGCAGGGATGGAGAACCGCTGGGTCAGGTCGGCGGCGGCGAGGGCAATCAGTTTCTGGAGGGTGGGGTTGGAAGGATCAGGCATGGAGGGGGAGTCTCCCTGAAGGGATGAATCAGGTGAAGGCGTGGGCAGAGGCGAAATTTCCACCGGCTGGGTGGCGTTTGGCGAATCCTGGGGCGGCGAGGCGGGTTCTTGCAGCGGCGGCGCCTGCGGTTCGCTCGGCGTCTGCGCGCCGCTCTGTCCGCATCCTGCCAATAACAAAGCCAACAGCAAAATCCAGTGAATTTTCATAGATTGCTCCTTTTTTATCAGACGAGTAAGACGTGGAATTGGTTCCGCAAAATTCTTACAAAAAACCTATTTTTTGCCGTCATGGTGTTTACATCGCAAGGCTATCATACGGTCAACTCGATCAATAAAACAAGGAGACAAGCCATGACCTTCTATCTGCAAACTTACCCGTATTACCGTCCGTACCGCCGTATGATTCGCCGCATGGTCGAAAATGACCAGCATGCTCTGGATGTGAACATCCGTGAAGAAGAAGATGCATATATCCTTTCCGCGCTGGTGCCGGGGCTCCAAGCCGAAGACCTGAACATTCAGGTGCTGGATGACGTTGTCCACATTGAGGGCGAGTACAAGCAGGATGACAAAGACTACCTGCTGATGGAACTGCCTCGCGGTTCTTTCGCGCGGACCTTGCGCCTGCCTGCCCCTCTCGACGCTGACCGCGTCGAAGCGAAAATCGCCGACGGCGTTCTGACGCTGACCCTGCCCAAGGCGGAATCCGCCAAACCGAAGAAGATCAAGATCAAGGTCAAGTAAGAAGCGCAGACCTGTTGAAAACGAGACCGCGTGCAAAGGCGCGGTCTCGTTTTTAATCCCAGCGGGTATAATTCGCCCATTCCGTTTTTGGAGAATTCCCGTGCGTTTTCGATTGCTGATCTTTCTCATTCTCATTGTCTTGTTGAGCGCGTGCAGCGCAGAGACAACCACTGCCGAACCGTCGCCGGTTCCGTCTGCCACAGCCGCTGTTCCCACCCTCACACCCACGCCGACCATTCCTCTTGCCATCCTTGTCCTTCCTGCCGATCTCGAACCGGAAACGTCCAATCTCTACCAAAAAACGGTCTATGACCTCACACAGGCTTCGGGCATGCGCTTTCAGGTACGAAACGCTTTGACCGTTGCCGACCTCGAGCCGGGCTTGAAGATTGTGATTGCGCTTTTCAATGACCCCGGTCTTGCCGCGCTTGCGCCTGCCGCACCGGACGTGCAGTTCCTTGCCATTGGCATTCCCGGCATTGCCGCCGGTGGAAACGTCAGCGTGCTGGGAGATACCACCCAGGTGGAAGTTGTCGGCTTTCTTTCAGGGTACACCGCCGCCATGCTCGCCGACGATTACCGTACCGGCATGTTGATGCCAAAGGATAACAACGATGCCATCCGCATGTTCAATTCCTTTGCCAACGGCATGAAATATTACTGCGGTTTGTGCCGCCCTTATTTCTTCCTGCCCTGGTCTTTTCCGCAATACCTCGAAATTCCTGCCGATGAAGACCCCAACAACTACGATGCCTACGCCGACATCCTCATCCTCCAGCGCAAGGTTGGGACGCTCCTCGTCCACCCGGCGATTCAAACTCAGGACCTGGTGGATTACATCGGCACGACCGGCGTGTACATGATTGGAACGGTCACTCCGGAGCGTCGTCCGGCTGGCTGGGTGATGACGATTCGACCGGATACCGTCAAAGCGATCCAGAGCGCCTGGCCGCAACTGCTTGCCGGGCAGGGGGGAATGACGGTTCAGGCTCCCCTCGGCTTGAGCGACGTGGACCCCAGCCTGCTCTCCCCGGGAAAACTGCGGCTTGTCCAAAAAACGCTGGATGATTTGCAGGCAGGTTTGATTGCGCCATAGAAAAAACTGAAACCCCCGCAAACAGAGCGGGGGTTTCAGTTCAAAAGGAGGAGAAACCAGAAGGAGGTTACACAGCCGGTGATACGCCCAACGGACCGGTCATATACTTTTTTCGCTGTCCATGCCCCAGCCAAGACATTGCCTTGACGACCAGCACCGCCGGGTTGACGGGTTTCACAAGACATTCATCTGCGCCTGCCTGGTTGGCTTCCATCACCTCTTCGACGGTGTTTGCCGAAGCAAGGAGGAGAATCGGTCCGCGGCTGGCGGCGCGCAGTTCCTTGAGCATCGCGTTGCGCGCCGTTTTGGAAAGTTTCATGTCCACCAGCATCAGCGAGGGACCGACCAGCCGTGCGGTTTGCAGGGCATTGGCGGCGGTCGTTTCGGAAAGCACAATGCAATTCCTCTGCTGAAAGAGAGTTTCTAATGCAGAGACATCCTCCGGGTGATCGGACGCGATTAACACCGTGTGGAGAGGGATTGTGTCAATATCCGTTTTCCAGGTAGCCATACGAGTAAGCCTTTCGCTTTCCATTTACTTGACGGGAAATCAATCCGCATGTTACACTCCAGCCGCTGGTAATTTTTCAGAAAGGAGACGCACGAGACATGGTAATGAACATCGCCGGTATCATCATGAAGCCTTTCCGCATCGAAAAAGGCGGTGTTGGTTTCGTTCCTTGTCGTAGTGCGCCTGCTCCTCGTTAGTTTACGCTCAGTTTGTAAATGACAGCCGCGGCGCACTCGCCCGTGGCTGTTTTTTTTTGTCACCCTGTCAGCCATGGGCGCACGCCTGTGGCTGTTTTTTTATCCCTCACCCCGCCATCTCCCGCCGGGAGACGGCAAATGGAGATAACCATGTTCGATATTCAAACCCAATTGTTCGAAGGACGCGATATCCGCTTCGGTCCCATTGACCACGAAAAGGACCCGCAAATTGAATCCAAATGGACGCATGATTCCGATTTCATGCGCTTGTACGATATTGAGCCAGCCCGCCCCATGTCGCCGGCGATGGTAAAGAAGAAATACGAAAAACTCGAGAAGGAAATCGAGGAATCGAAGAACATGTTTTACTTCGCCATCCGCGCCCGCGAAGATGACCGCCTGCTCGGCAAGGCGATTATCAGCCGCATCGAGTGGTCGAACGGCAACGGCTGGATCGAGCTCGGCATCGGCGCGGCGGATGACCGCCGCAAAGGATACGGCGCTCAGGCGTTGCAACTGCTGCTGCGTTTCGCTTTTGCCGAGTTGAACCTGTACCGCGTCACGGCGCGCGTACAGGAATACAACGAGGCGGCGATTGCCCTGCTGAAGAAATTCGGCTTTACCGAGGAAGTGCGCAGGCGCCAGGCGCTGGACCGGGACGGGCGCCGCTGGGACTTGCTCGTTTTCGGCTTGTTGAAGGACGAATGGGCGAATCAAGCTCAGGCGTAGGAGGAAGCGATGAGAGATCTATTTCGCGGAGAATTGGTCCGCCTCACGGCAGAAGACCCGGAAATCCGCGCGAAAACCGAAGTCCATTGGCAAAGAGACTCGGAGTATCGCAGGTTTTTGGATACCGAACCGGCGATGGTGGTCTCCGAAAAGTGGCTGAAGGACTGGTTCGAGAAACGCGGCGAGGAAGGCTTCAGCCCCAACCGGTATGTTTTTTCCATCCGCACGCTGGCGGAGGACAAATTGATTGGTTTCTTCAGCCTGTGGGTGGACCTGGTTCACAGCGAAGCCTGGGTTGGGATTGGCATTGGCGAGCGCGAATTTTGGGGCAAAGGCTGCGGCACCGACGCGATGCGGCTTTGCCTGCGATATGCCTTTACCGAGTTGAACGTGCACCGCGTCTCGCTTGGCTTGATGGATTACAACCCCCGCGCACTGCGTTCATACGAGAAGGCTGGCTTCCGCCTGGAAGGACGCACCCGCGGCGACGTTCAGCGCGCCGGCAAACGCCACGACTCTCTGTGGATGGGAATCCTGCGCGAGGAATGGCTGGCGATGCAGCCTCGGTAAATCGTGCAAGCGCGCAGTTGGCGGTCTCTACCGCCGATGATGGCGACCCATACGACGTGGTATTTCAGGATGAACAAATGGAGAGGAAACGATATGAACGATATTTACAAAGGCAATCTTGTGCGCCTGAGCGCAATGAACGCCGAAGAAGCGGGCAAGGCATTCGCCCGCTGGCACCGCGACTCGGAATTCAGACGTCTGATTGACAGCGGCGTCCTGCCGCTGCCCTCTGCAAAATTTGCGCAAACCTGGCTGGAGAAAGAACTGGAAGAAGCGTCGGTCAATCAGCACTGGTTCAGCATCCGCAAACTGGACGATGACCAACTGCTCGGCGACATTGACCTGTACGTGTACAACTGGTCTGCCCGCGACGCGTTCGTGGGGCTGGGCATCGGCGAGCGCGAGTTTTGGGGCAAAGGCTACGGCACCGACGTGATGCGCGTCATCCTGCGTTACGCCTTCATCGAGGTCAACCTGCACCGCGTCACGCTGACCGTGTTCGAGTACAACCCGCGCGCTATCCGCTCCTACGAAAAGGCAGGCTTCCGCCACGAGGGACGGATGCGCGGGGCATTGAATAAAGAAGGCAGGCGCTGGGACATCCTCGTGATGGGAATCCTGCGCGAAGAATGGATGGAACAAAATGGATACAAAACTGCAAACTGAAACCACGCTTCTCGACTCAAGCCTCAGCCTGCGTCCCGCTCAATGGGCAGACGCGAACGCTGTGGCAAAACTCATCCTCGACGTCTGCACGCATGAGGGTGACCCGACCATGGCGGTCACGCCGCAGGAACTGGAGCGCTTCTGGAGAAAACCCGGCTTCGTCCTCGAAACAGACGCGTTCGTTGTGCAAACCTCCGACGGACAGATGGTAGGGTACGAAGAGTTCGAGAATCGCCATGCCCACGCCTCCCTCTCCGGAGACGGTTACGTCCACCCCGATTTTCTGGGGCGCGGCATTGGCACAGCCCTTCTCCGCGCCCTCGAAGCGCGCGCCCGCGAGGAAATGAAACTCGCCGAACCCGACTTGCGTGTGTACATCCGCAACGGCATGGCAGTGACTGACAGAATCGCCTGTGAAATGCACGAGAACGAAGGCTACAGACCAATCCGTTACTCGTGGCGGATGGAAATCACGCTCGACGAGCCGCCTCCTGCGCCGCAGTTTCCACAGGGAATCGAACTGCGTCCCTTTGAATTGGAACATGACCACGCGGTGTACGAAGCGCACGAAGAGGCGTTCAGCGACCATTGGGGGCACGTCCCCCGGCCGTATGAAGAATGGGTGCATCGCTTCGAAGACCGCGATCCCTCGCTCTGGTTCATCGCCTGGGATGGCGGTCAAATCGCCGGTTACGCCCTCTGCCGCTTCCGCATGGGAATCGGCTGGGTCGGCACCCTGGGAGTCCGCCGTCCCTGGCGCAAACGCGGATTGGGCGAAGCGCTCCTGCTTCACTCGTTTGGCGAATTCTATCGGCGCGGGATGAAGGTCATCGGTCTGGGTGTGGATGCGGCGAATCCCACCGGCGCGACGCGCCTGTATCAAAAGGCTGGCATGAAAATCGCCGCCGAGTATGTCATCTACGAAAAAGAACTCCGCCCCGGCCGCGACCCTGAGGAATAAAAAGCCGTCCCTGCGTGCGGAACAAGACCCCGAACCGTCGGGGAAATCAGTGTACAATCGCTTTACCCATAAGTCGTCCCGAAGGCTTCTGCGATTCTTCGGCTTCGTCTCAGGACAAGCCTTCGGGATGTTCAACAACAAGGAGACACCCATGAACCTGCGTTGTTCCTACTGTCAGATCCCCTTCACTCTCGGGCGTATCGAGAAACTCGACGCCCTGCAGGAGATGTACGCGAAAAATCTCAACCATTACGACGCCCACTGCCCGCGCTGCCGCCGCGCCACGCCGGTTCCGCGCCAAAAACTGGAAATGACCATGCCCAACTGGCGTGAAGCCCTCAAGGAACTGGAACAAGAATTGGCGGCGCACCCCCAACCGGCAGCGCCTCTTGCCGCGCCGGAACCTGCTCCTGCTCCCCAAGCCGAGTCCAAGCCTGAGCATCGCAAACGCGCCGGCAAACCTGCCCAGCCGCCTCCCGCCAGTGAAAAGCCTGCCAAAGAAAAGCCGGCAAAGAAAAAGACAACGGCAGAACAACCTGCGGCAGAGAAACCCGCAAAGGAAAAGCCCGCCGCGCAAAAACCCGCCAAACAACCAAAGGCAACCGCCAAGAAAAGCAAATGACCGTCAAAGCCGTCTTCTTCGACCTGGGCGGAGTCATCCTCCGCACCGACTTTCAAGCCCCGCGCCAGCGCCTTGCCGAACGCCTGGGCATGGATTATGACGACATCGAAAAGATTGTCTTCGGCGGCGCCTCTGCCTCCCGCGCCTCGCTCGGCGAAATCAGCGAGGAGGAACACTGGCGCAACGTGATGAAGACTCTCAAACTGCCGGTCAGCGACTACGAGCGCATCCGCGACGAGTTCTTTGCCGGCGATGTGATTGACCATAACATCCTCAACTTCCTGCGTTCGATCAAACCGAAGGTCCGAACCGGTCTCATCAGCAACGCCTGGAGCGGACTGCGCAACTACATTGTGCGCGAAAAATTCGACGACGCCTTCCACCACATGGTCATCTCGGCGGAGGCGGGGGTGGCAAAGCCCGACCCGAAGATTTATCACATTGCGCTGGAGCAGGCTCAGGTCAAGGCAAAGGAAGCGGTCTTTGTGGATGACTTCGTCGAGAATATCGAGGCGTGTGAAAAAATCGGCATGAAGGGCATCCATTTCAAGGACCCGGTATCAGCCATTGAACAGGTTCGGAGGCTGTTGTAAATCATCTCAAGTTGACATGGCATATCGTCCCGAAGGTTTCAACGATACGACATTTCACAGCCACACCTTCGGGACGTTTTCTTTAGGAGTGTATGTTTCAAAATTTAAAGGTCAACGCAAAGACCGTTTACCTTTTCATCGAATTCAGCGCGTCCGTGTTCTTCGCCATGATGTTCACGGTCACGTCGCTGTACGAAGCCACCGTTGCAGGACTGACGCCCGTGCAACTCATCCTCGTTGGAACGACGCTGGAAATTTCCGCGTTCATCTTTGAAGTGCCCACGGGCATCGTGGCAGACGTGTACTCACGCAGGCTGTCCATCGTCATCGGCTACCTTTTGATGGGACTTGGCTTCCTCATCGAAGGTTTCTTTCCCGCTTTCATCCCCATCCTGCTCGCGCAGGTCGTCTGGGGGTTGGGCTACACCTTCACCTCGGGCGCCACCCAGGCATGGATCTCGGATGAGATCGGCGAAGACAAAGCCAATGCGCTCTTCCTGCGCGCCACACAGATCGGGCTGTTCGCCTCACTCATTGGCATTGGGCTTGCGACTCTCGTCGGCGCGAACAGCGTTGTCCTGCCCCTGCGCGTCGGCGCGCTGGGCATTCTGCTCATCGGCGTCACGCTGGCAATCATCATGCCCGAAACGGGATTTCACCCCACGCCGCGCGAAGACCGCAATACGTGGCAGCACATGTGGCACACCTTCAAGCAGGGCGTGGAGACCGTCCGTGCCAAACCGCGCCTGATGAATATCGTCTTCATCGGTCTGTTCTACGGCATCTACAGCGAAGGCCTCGACCGCCTGTGGGTCAAGCATCTGCTGGATACGTTCGACCTGCCCATTCTGTTTGGCAATAACGAGGTGGCATTCTTCGCGGCGCTGCGCGTGGCGGGTACGATCCTCACCATTTTTGCAGCGCGCTTCGTGGAAAAGCGCGTGGACTCGTCTAATTCGCTGGCGGTGGGTCGCGCCGTTCTCATCGTGACGGCGGGCATATCCCTGGCAATGCTTGGCTTCGCGCTCTCGCCCTACCTCGTCCTGGCGCTGAGCCTTTACCTTGTCATCAGCGCCGCGCGCAGTGTTCACATCCCCCTGCATACCGCCTGGATCAACCAGAAATTGGATTCCAAAGTCCGCGCCACGGTTCACTCGATGTTCGGACAGGTGGACGCCATCGGGCAGATGCTGGGAGGACCCATCGTGGCGGTCATCGCGGCAGTCGGTTCGGCGGTCGCTTCGCTCGTGACCTCAAGCCTGCTCCTGACCCCCGCGCTGTTCTTCATCCGACGCGCCAACGCCCAATCTGCGAGCGAAGCGGAGGGGGATGTGGAAATCCTCCCTGCGGATTAACGGTGCAGCGGACGTTCTCTCACGTCCGCCGCACCAGTGGAAAAATTCTTATCCCGAATTGACGCCTGAGCAAAGAGACAAGGTCTTCGGGCATTCTCTCAAATGTCCGATGCTTTTACCGTGAGCAACATTTTCAATTCCTCTTCCAAATCCCTGCGCGCCCGAACGGAGATGGGAGCGTTCAGGTGCTTGCGCAGGGACTCCTCGGTTTTGTCCTTCACGTAATGTTGGCGGTACATCTCCAGGATGGAGAGCGTTTCGCCGCTGAATTTTTCAACGGTGACGGGATCGCCTGCTTTGATCACGCCTTCCTTGATGACGCGGACATACAAGCCCGGCCGCTCCGCCGCGCGGAACTTCTTCACCCATTGCGGGTCGCCCATGCGTGTGGCAAACGTCCCGCAGGGAATGCGGGGTGAGGTCACTTGCAGGGTCACTTCGCCAATGTGCAAATAATCGCCCACGTTGAATGCCGCGCTTTCTAGGTCGCTGATGGTCAGGTTCTCGCCGAAGGTGCCGGGGGCGAGTTTCTGCCCGAGTTCCTGCTCCCACCAGGCGTAGTCCGCGCCGCCGTAGAGGTAGAGCGCCTGATCGGGTCCGCCGTGATTCTTTTTATCGCAGATGGCGTCGCCCTCGATGCCCAGCGATTTGATCTCGACGGGTCCCTCCACAGGCATTTTGTAGATGCCTGTGGTTTCGATGTACTCTTTTCTTTGCTGTTGCCGTTCTTTGCCGATGTTGATGCTGAGTAATTTCATTTCGTTTCACCTGTAATCGAATTTTGCATTTGGTCAATTGTAACAAACCCAAAGCCCCGCGCTTTTAGTTGCGGAACGACAACATCCACGATTTCGGCAACCTTCCTCCCGTGTCCCTTGCCATCGTGCAGGACGATGATCGAGCCGGGGGCGGTTCGTTCGAGGATTTGGGCAATTGTCCGCCGGGCGGGTTGGAGGAAATGCAGAGGCATGTTGTCCCAGAGCACGAGTTGATACCCCCAGCCGCTCAGCAGGGACAAGATTTTTGCTGTGAACAATCCATACGGCGGGCGGACGTGGCGGATGCTTTCGGGGGAAAGGTCACAGGCGCGGGCAATGGCTGTTCGAGACCGATCCAACCCTCCCTTCAGAGTCGAGGCGTTTTCCATCGGGAAGGGGAGGTGACGATAGCAGTGCAGGGCGGGTTGATGTCCGCTTTGGTGGATTTGTCTCACCAGTTGCGGGTATCGTTCGGCGCTTTGCCCGATGAGAAAAAACGTCGCGCAGATGTCCTGCCTTGCCAGCGCACCCAGCACTTGAGGCGTGTCGCGCGGATGCGGACCGTCGTCGAAGGTGAGGGCAATCTCGCGGCGCGTCCGGTCGCCATGAAAAAAGGCTTTGGGGTGATGTTGCTGTAAAATTGAGCGAAACATTTTGAAGATTCTACTTGAATTATCGCTGCGGATTTTGATGACTGACGGGGAAGTGGCTAATTTTGTGGGCTTTTTTTATGATTTACCACAGAGCGCAACACGGAGATTTTTTGGTACCCTGTGAATTCTGTGAGCTCTGTGGTGCCAGGTTGGTTAGCCCATCTTTTTAGCCACTCCCGCTGACGGCTGCGCAAATCATTTTCCATTCCCATCAGGTATAATCCTCTCGCTTCACCAACCACCAATTTACCAATCACCAACCACCAATGACCAAATCCACCTTCCAATCCATCATCCTCAAACTTCAAGACTTCTGGGCTTCCCACGGCTGCCTCATCACCCAGCCCTACTACACTCAGGTCGGCGCAGGGACGATGAACCCCGCCACCTTCCTGCGCGTGCTCGGACCCGAACCCTGGAATGTCGCCTACGTCGAACCCTCCGTCCGCCCCGACGACGGGCGCTACGGCGAAAACCCCAACCGCTTCCAGGTGCATTACCAGTACCAGGTCATCCTCAAGCCCGACCCCGCGTCTCGACCAGGCTCGACGGGTCCCCAGGAACTCTACCTCGACTCGCTCAAAGCCCTCGGCATTGACCCGCGCAAACACGACATCCGCTTCGTCGAAGACAACTGGGAACAGCCCGCCATCTCCGCCTGGGGCTTGGGCTGGGAGGTCTGGCTCGACGGCCAGGAAATCACCCAGTTCACCTACTTCCAGCAGATGGGCGGCGTGACGCTCGACCCCGTCTCGGTTGAACTCACCTACGGGCTGGAGCGCATCCTCATCGCCCTCAACAACGCCAAAGCCATCTGGGACGAACCCTGGAACGAACAAGTCACCTATGGCGAGATTCGCCGCCGCGAAGAATTCGAGCATTCCAAATACTACTTCGAAATTGCAGATGTCGAGCGCGTCCGCAAAATGTACGACCTCTACTCCGCCGAAGCCGACGCCTGTCTCGCTGCGGGTCTCATCGTTCCCGCGCACGACTACGTCCTCAAATGCTCGCACTCCTTCAACATCCTCGACACGCGCGGCGCGGTCAGCGTCGCCGAACGCCAGGCATTCTTCCGCCGCATGCGCGAACTCGCCCGCCAGGTTGCCACCTCCTACGAAGAACAACGCAAGAATTTAGAGTATCCTCTGTTGAAAGAATCGGGAAGTGGTAAATTGGTAAATCGGGAATCAGTCTCGACCAATCTACCAACCCCCAATCTACCAACTCCCTTCCTCCTCGAAATCGGCGTCGAAGAACTCCCCGCCTCGGATGTGGACACCGCCCGCGACCAACTCAACCAGCGGATTCCGACACTGCTCGACGAACTCCGCCTCGCCCATGGCACCATCCGCGTCTTCTCGACCCCGAGGCGGATCGCTGTTTCGATAGACTCTCTCTCCCCGAATCAGCCCGACCGCGAAGACCTCGTCAAAGGTCCGCCTGCGGATAAGGCTTTTGTAGGGCAAGTCTCTGACTTGCCCACGCCTGCCGTGGTAGGACAAGTCAAAGACTTGTCCTACACTCCCGCGGCCATCGGCTTCGCCAAAAAGAACGGCGTGGACGTGCAAGACCTCATCGTCCGCGAGGAAGGTGGCGGCAAATACGTCTTCGCCGTGGTCAAGCAAAAGGGACGCCCCGCGCCCGAGGTCCTCGCCGAGGCGCTGCCCAAACTCATCGCCGAAATCAAATTCGAGAAGAGTATGCGTTGGAATGACTCAGGCGTCTCCTTCTCGCGTCCCATCCGCTGGCTGGTTGCCCTGTTCGGCGAGACGGTCATCCCCTTCGAATACGCCGGCGTGACCAGCGGCAGCGTGACCCGCGGACTGCGTCCCTACGACTCGCCCGAAATCCAAATCCCCTCGGCAGACAAATACCTCGACATCATCCGTGAAGCGGGCATCGTGTTAGACAAGGAAGAACGCAAAGCCTCCATCGTGGAACAGGTGCAGCAGGCGGCGGCGCTGGTCGGCGGCGAAGCCATCATCGAAGAAGACCTGCTCGAAGAAGTGGCGAACCTCGTCGAGATGCCCACCGCCGTAATGGGCGGCTTCGACCCCGAATTCCTGCAACTGCCGCGCGACGTGCTGATTTCGGTGATGAAGAAACACCAACGGTATTTTCCCGTTCAAAAAGTGTCAAGTGCTTCCGTGTCACGTGACACTGGGCAACGTGACACCGAGCAACGTGACACCGAGCAACGTGACACTGGGCAACGTGACACCGAGCAACGTGACACTGGGCAACGTGACACGGGGCAACGTGACACGCTCTTACCGCATTTTGTAGCAATTAGAAACGGCGATGATATACATATAGATACCGTGAGAGAAGGCAACGAACACGTCCTCGGCGCGCGCTTTGCCGACGCCAACTTCTTCGTCCGCGAAGACCTCAAACACAAACTCGAAGACTTCCGCCCCAAACTGGCGGGTCTTACCTTCCACACCAAACTCGGCTCCATGCTCGACAAATCTGACCGCATGTTGAAACTGGGCGCGGAAGTGGCAGACCTGCTCCACATCAAAGACGCGGCAACCGTCAAAGCGCTGGCGCGGGCAATCTACCTCGCCAAAGCAGATTTGGTGACCCAAATGGTCACCGAAATGACCTCGCTTCAAGGCATCATCGGCGGCGAGTATGCCCTGCGCAGCGGCGAAGACCCGGCCGTGGCGCGGGCAATCGCCGAGCAATATCAAACCGTCCCGCAAACGAAGGCGGGCTTGGTGGTTGCGCTCACCGACCGCCTCGACTCGCTCGTCGGTCTCTTCGCGGCGGGACTGGCTCCCACGGGCGCGAAAGACCCGTTCGGTCTGCGCCGCGCCGCCATCGGCATTGTCCAGCCGCTCATCGAGCATGACGCGGATTTCGATCTGGCGGAAGCGGTGAGTCGTTCGGCGAAGATTCAGCCCATCGAGGTCACGCCAGAAACGCAGGCGAAAATTCTGGAGTTCATCGCGGGACGGCTCTCTGTCGCGTTGAAAGAGATGGGCTACCGCTACGACGTGGTGGATGCCGTCCTTGCGGAACAATCCGCTAACCCGGCCGCTTCGGCTCGGGCGGTGAAGCAACTCCAGGCGTGGGTCGGACGCGAAGACTGGCGCGAGATTCTGCCCGGCTACGCGAGGTGCGTCCGCATTCTAAAGACCGTGGACGATAGACAATGGACGATAGACGGTGGACTGCAGACCGTGGAGGAGAGCCGTTTCGTGGAGGCAGAAGAGAAAGCCCTCTATCAGGCACTCCGCTCCACCGTCCAACGTCAACCGTCCACCGTCAACGAGTTCCTCGAAACCGTCGTCGCCCTCCTCCCTGCCATCAACGCCTTCTTCGACAAAGTGCTGGTGATGGCGGAGGACGAAAAGGTGAGAAATAACCGTCTTGCCCTGGTTGGGCAAATTGCCAGTTTGTCCAAAGGATTGGCAGATTTGAGCAAACTGGAAGGGTTCTAAAACGAACCTCCCGCAGTCACCTGCGGGAGGTTCGTTCATTCTTGCCTGACGAGAAATTCGAGCATGGACGTGCGGTAGGCTTCGAAGGCGGCGCGCCCGGCGGATTAGCGTTACCCCTCCAGCAATCCTTCGCTCACCAGCAATTCGGCATTGTAAATCGAAGCGCCCGCCGCCCCGCGGATGGTATTGTGCGACAGCACCACAAACTTGAGATCGAAAAGAGGATCACGGCGCACGCGTCCGACCACAGTGGTCATCCCGTTTCCGGTCAGGCGATCCAGCCTCGGCTGAGGACGATCCGCTTCTTCCCGGACCTCGATGACTGGCTGCGGCGCCGAGGGCAGTTCCCTGGCTGACGGCGGCGCGGCGTACCCGCGTAAGACCCGCATGGCAGTTTCCGCATCGGCGGGTTCTTCAAGCCCGACGCTGACGCACACTGTATGCCCGTCAATCACCGCCACCCGATTCGTATGGGCGCTGACTTCGATCTCCGCCAGTTCGATATTCTCTTCTCGCAAATTCCCAAGCATTTTGCGCGGCTCCCACTCCACCTTTTCCTCTTCGCCGCCGTTGCCCACATTTGGGATGATGTTATCCATGATGTCCAGTGATGGCACGCCGGGGTAGCCGGCTCCCGAAAGCGCCTGCAGAGAAACGGCAAAGACCTTTTTCACGCTGAATTTCTCGTCCAACGCTTTGAGCGCAATGGTCAAGCCTGTGCTGGTGCAATTGGGGTTGGTGATGATACACCCGCTCCAGCCCCGCTCTCTGCGCTGACGTTTCACCAGATGGATGTGGTCGGCGTTAACTTCGGGCAGTAAGAGGGGAACGTCCTGCTCGCGCCGAAATGCCGAGGCGTTGGAACACACTGCCGCGCCAGCCCGGGCAAACTGCGGTTCGAGTTCCCTGGCAATTTCGGTGTGCAAGGCTGAAAACACAATCTGCGCCTGCACCACCTTCGGATCCGCCGGCGCGACGATCATCTCGCGGGCGTATTCGGGCATGGGGGTATCCAAAATCCAGCGGGCGGCTTGCGCGTACCTTTGACCCACCGAACGGTCTGAAGCCGCGAGCGCGGTCACTTTGAACCAGGGGTGATGTTCAAGCAGTGCAACGAAGCGCTGACCGACGGAACCGGTCGCGCCGAGGACGGCTACGGGGATTTGGGAGGATGACATGGTAAATTCCTTTCGATGGTGAATGATGTTGATGACGTAAACAGGGATACACGTACACACGTGTCTGCCTGTTTACCTTTCTACTTCTACAATCAACTCGTGTAATGACCTGACCGCGTTCTCCGTATCCGCCGCGTCCACGACGAGGCTGATGGACACTTCGGAGGAACCCTGCGCAATGGCAAGCACATTCACGCCGCGGCGACCCAATTGGCTGAAAACTCTGCCTGCCACGCCGGGCGTGTGCCGCATCCCTTCGCCGACGACGGTGACAATGGACACTTCCTCCGTTGCCCATATGCGGTCAATATCGTTGTTTAGAATCTCGAGCGCAAACGCTTGTTCGAGTGCGGAAACTACCGTGTCCGACTGACCGGATGGCACAGCAAAGCAGATGGATTGTTCCGAGGAAGCCTGGGTAATCAGCGGGACGCTCGTACCGGTGGACGCCACAGCGCCAAAGGCGCGCGCCGCCACGCCGGGGACGCCCAACATGCCGCCTCCTTCAATCGTAATCAGCCGCTGTTTTTGAATGGCTGTAACGGCTTTGATCACCCGTCCGTTCTTTTGCGGGTGATACGACAGGCGGGTGCCGGGGTGTGCGGGGTTGAAGGTGTTGCAAATCCGCAAGCCGATGCCAGCATCCCGCAACGGACGGATGGTTTTCGGGTGCAGAACCTTGGCGCCATAGTAGGCAAGTTCCGCGATTTCGCTGTAACTGATTTCAGGCAAGGTGACTGCATCGCGCACCAGCCGCGGATCGGCGGTCATCACGCCGTCCACATCGGTCCAAATCCAGACATCGTCTGCGGGGAGGATAGCGCCGAGGATGGCGGCGCTGTAGTCGCTGCCGCCGCGTCCCAGTGTGGTGACAATCCCTGCGGGTGTGGCGCCGAGAAAACCGGTGATGATGGGAATCACGCCCGCCTCCAGCAAGGGGGGCAGTTGGCAGCGCGTTCGTTCGGCGGTGACCGTTAAGTCCGGATGGGCATTTTGAAAATGGTCGTTGGTGATGATCAAGCCGGTTGCTTCGATTGCGCGGGCGGGGATGCCGGCGTCATTCGCAATTGCCGCCAGCAGACGCACGCTCATCCGCTCGCCCAGCGAGGCAACCGCATCCAGCGCGCGGGGGCTGGCTTCGCCGAGGACGGCAATGGCTTTGCACAAATCCATCAGCGAGCCGATGAGCGATTTGATTTCTGCTTTTGTTGCTTCGCGCAGTTTTTCATCCCGGATGAGCGCATCGGCGATGGCGAAGTGTTTTTCTCTCAGCGTGGATTCGGCGTCTGAAAGTGTATCCACCTTCCCGTGCGAAGCGGATGCGGCGGAGTCCAACAGCAGGTTGGTCACGCCAGCCAGTGCCGAAGTCACGACCACGACTCGTCTCCATTCCTGTTTGGCGCTGCGAATGATGCGCACCACATTTTGCAGCGCCGCAGCAGAGCCTACCGAGGTGCCTCCAAATTTCATGACAAGTGTTTCCGACATACTCTTCTCCTTTGCGCAGGTTAAAATGCAAACGCCTCACGTTCGCGTGAGGCGTTTGTGTGTTTGGAATAAACCTGTCTGGCTACGGTCTATGCACAAATACCTCACGGCGTATGCCGGAGGTAGTAGTGATGGTGGTGCCGAAGCGCAGGTCTTTCATATTGGGCGGTATTCTATGGCAGTGATGACAGGGTGTCAAGTGCGGATATGCCACAGGGAGATTGTCTGTCATGGTTGCGTATGAGGCGCTTTTAAATCTTGCCCTTGACGAATTTTTGTTTTTGCCTATAATCGGGCGAAATATCCCAAGCCAAATGAACAGCATTTTCAGCCTCTCCCTTATTGTCATCCTTATTGCGGTCCTTATTCTTAAGGACCTGTTTGTGGTTAGGATGGCAACGGTGAGAGTGAAGTAAGCACACACCGTTTGTAAGTGCAAAAAGCCGCCCTAACCACGGGCGGCTTTTTTGTTGGCGGACGTTAGAGAACGTCCGCTGCACAGAGATGCATAAAAGGCGCTCTCCAGCGCCGAAACCGCCAGAGGAGAACCATGCGATCCGATACAGTCAAAAAGGGATACGAAAAAGCGCCGCACCGCGCCTTGCTGCGCGCCACAGGCTTGCAGGACGAGGATTTCAACAAACCCTTTGTTGCCATCGTCAATTCGTATGTGGATGTGGTGCCGGGACACGTGCATTTGCAGGAGTTCGGCAAAATCGTCAAGGATGCCGTTCGTGCCGCAGGCGGCGTGCCGTTTGAGTTCAACACCATTGGCGTGGACGACGGCATTGCCATGGGTCACATGGGGATGAAGTACTCGCTTCCGTCGCGGGAATTAATCGCGGATTGCGTCGAGACGATGATCGAGGCGCACCGATTCGATGCGATGGTCTGCATTCCGAATTGCGACAAGATCGTGCCGGGCATGCTGCTGGCGGCAATGCGCGTCAACATCCCGACCATTTTCATTTCCGGCGGACCGATGAGAGCGGGGATGACGCCAGAAGGCGAAACGATTGATTTGATCTCCGTCTTCGAGGGCGTCGGCGCGTATTCGGCGGGCAAAATAGACGAAAGACGCCTCGCAACTCTGGAAAAATTTGCCTGTCCCTCCTGCGGCTCGTGCTCCGGGATGTTCACCGCCAATTCGATGAACTGCCTGATGGAGGCGCTGGGACTGGCGCTGCCGTTCAACGGGTCGGCGCTGGCGAAGACGCCCGAACGGGAGGCATTGGCGAAGCAGGCGGCGGCGCAGATCATGACCTTGATCGAACGCGACATCAAGCCGCGCGACATTGTCACCGCCGAGGCAATTGACGATGCGTTCGCGCTGGACATGGCGATGGGCGGCTCGACGAACACTGTTCTTCACACCCTGGCATTGGCAAACGAAGCCGGCGTGGACTATCCGCTGGAGCGCATCAATGCCGTAGCGGATAAAGTGCCGCACATCTGCAAGGTCAGCCCGGCAGGGAAGTGGCACATGGAAGATGTGCATCGCGCGGGCGGAATCGCCGCCATTTTGAACGAGATTCAATGGGGGACGGGCATGCTTCATTTTGACCGCATCACGGTCAGCGGCAGGACGCTGGGGGAATCCATTCAGGGTTTCGACATCAAGGATGAGGAGGTAATTCGGCGCTGCGACAACGCCCATTCCAGGCGCGGCGGGCTGGCGGTTCTCTTTGGCAACCTGGCGCCCAAAGGGGCGGTGGTGAAGGTGGGCGGCGTGAGCGAAGCGATGATGAAGTTCGAGGGACCGGCGGTTATCTTCGACTCGCAGGAGGAGGCGATGGCGGGCATTCTGGCAGGGAAGGTCAGGGCGGGAGATTGCGTCGTCGTGCGCTATGAAGGTCCGAAGGGCGGGCCGGGGATGCAGGAGATGCTCGCGCCCACGTCTGCGATTATGGGGCAGGGGTTGGGCGATAAGGTGGCGCTGATTACGGATGGACGCTTCAGCGGCGGGACGCGCGGCGCGTGCATCGGTCACGTTTCGCCGGAGGCGGCGGCGCGCGGTCCGATTGCGGCGCTCAAGCCCGGGGATGTGATTCACATTGATTTGGCGGCGCGCAGGCTCGAGGTCCGCTTGAGCGAGGCGGAGATTCAGAGCCGTCTGGCGGCGCTGCCTCCGTTCGAGTCCAAAGTCACGTCGAAGTGGTTGAAGCGGTATTCGTATTTTGTCACCAGCGCAGATACGGGCGCGGTGTTATCTACGGACGGTGGACGATAGACAATAGACCGTCATGGTCTACGGTCAATGGTCGATGGTCTAAAAAGGAGAGAGAATGAAATTGAAAGGCGCTGAAATTGTTTGGGAATGTCTGGTACGTGAAGGCGTGGAGGTGGTGTTTGGCTACCCCGGCGGCGCGAATATGCCGATTTATGACGCCATGTTGAATTATCCAGTGCATCATGTGCTGGTGCGGCATGAACAGGGCGCGGCGCACATGGCAGACGGATACGCGCGCGCTTCGGGGAAGGTGGGCGTGGCGATGGCAACTTCGGGGCCGGGCGCGACGAATCTCGTGACGGGCATTGCTACCGCGATGATGGACTCGGTGCCGGTGGTGTTCATCACGGGGCAGGTTGCGGCGCATTTGATCGGCGGCGATGCGTTTCAGGAAACGGATGTGACCGGCATCACCCTGCCGATTACCAAGCACAATTATCTCGTGACGCGCGCAGATGAGATTGCCCAAACCCTGCGGGAGGCGTTTTACATTGCGCGCAGCGGGCGTCCGGGTCCCGTTTTGGTGGACATCTGCAAAAACGCTCAGGTTGAGTCGTGTGAGTTTGTGTATCCCGAAGAGGTTCGCCTGCCCGGCTATCAGCCTGTGACCCGCTCGCCGCGCAATTTACTGGAGGAAGCCGTTGCGCTCATCGAAAAGGCAAAAAAGCCCATCATCCTGTGCGGGCATGGCGTGATTATGTCCAAAGCCGAGGAGGAATTGATGCAGTTTGCGGTGAAGACGCAAACGCCTGTCACCAGCACACTGCTGGGGTTGGGGGCGTTTCCTGCCTCGCATCCGTTGAGCCTGGGGATGATGGGCATGCACGGCGAAGCCTATGCCAACATGGCGATTCAAAACTCCGACCTCATTCTGGCTTTCGGCATGCGCTTCGATGACCGTGTGACCGGCACGCTGAAGACCTATGCGCCGAAGGCGAAGAAGATTCACATCGAGATCGATCCTTCCGAAATTCACAAGAACGTCTTTGTGGATGTGCCGCTGGTGGGCGATGTGAAGACCGTGCTGAGGGATTTGATTCCGCTGGTGGACGAGTACGAACATGACGAATGGCTGGAGGAAATCAACGGCTGGAAGCGCGACTCCGATTCGCGCTCGATCATGAACTGGGAGGACGACGGCAAGTTGTATGTGGCGCATCTCATTGCGGACATCTGGAAGGCGACGGAGGGCAACGCGATTGTGACGACGGACGTCGGTCAGCATCAGATGTGGGCGGCGCAATATTACTTTTTGGAGAAGCCGAATCGCTGGATCACCTCCGGCGGGGCGGGGACGATGGGCTTTGGTCTTCCCTCTGCCATTGGGGCGTGGTTTGCCGCGAAGGATCAGGAGATTTGGACGATTGCTGGCGACGGCGGTTTCCAAATGACCGCCGCCGAGTTGACCACCGCCGTGCAGGAAGGCGCGAACGTGAAGGTTGCCATCATGAACAATAATTTTCTCGGCATGGTGCGCCAGTGGCAGGAATTCTTCTTCGACAAACGTTACTCGGCGGTCAACATGCGCACGCCCGATTTCGTCAAACTGGCGGAAGCGCATGGCGTTCCGGCGCGGCGCGTCACCCGGCGCGAAGAAGTTCAGGAGGCAATTGCCTGGGCGCGCCGAACCGAGGGTCCCGTTGTCCTTGAATTCAAAGTGGAAAAAGAAGATGCTGTCTATCCCATGGTTCCGCAGGGTGCGGCATTGCATGAGATGATCCGCAGACCGGTGAAAGCCTAATTCCCAATTACCAATTTACGTTTGAAAGAGCAAGTCGTACTTGCCAATTGTCAGGAACGGAGCAGATATGAACTACACCTTCATCGCACTTGTAGAAAACAAACCCGGCGTGTTGAACCGCGTGGCTTCGCTGTTCCGCCGCCGCAACTTCAATATCGAGTCGCTGGCGGTTGGGCGGACGGAAGACCCGAACGTCTCACGCATGACCATTGTGGTGGATTGCCCGAACGGCGACGTGGACGCGCACCGCATCGAGGCGAACCTGTACAAACTGGTCAACGTGATTGACGTGCAGGATGTAACGCATCAGCCTGCCGTGACCCGCGACCTGGCTCTGATCAAGGTGCGGGTCGGTCCCGAACGCCGCGCCGAGGTCAACGGGCTGGCGGAAATCTTCCGCGCCCGCATTGTGGATGTGGCGCCCGATTCGGTCATTGTCGAAATCACAGGCACTGAAGACAAAATCGAAGGCATGATCGAACTCCTGCGCCCGATTGGCATTGTCGAGATGGTGCGTACCGGACAGGTCTCGATGACGCGCGGAGTCCACGATGGCGTGCGCCGTATGCCAGGCATGAACGAACGCCGCTACGAAGCGGTGATGCAAATGGCGGAGATGATGCCGTAGGAGGGTGGTCAGTAATCGGTAATCAGTGACCAGTGAGCAGTAATCAGTTGGCGGTGGTGCGCCGCCGAAACAGTGGTCAATATTTGCAATAGCCAACTCCACATCGAATGATACGAATACGGCAAATTTTCTTCGGGAAATTCGTGAAAATTCGATGCAAAAGAGAACTGAGCCTTATTGCAGATAAAATCTATTTTATAAAAAATCAGGAGATAGAAATCATGGCAAAGATTGATTTTGGCGGAGTGTTGGAAGACGTTGTGACTCGCGATGAGTTCCCGCTGGAGAAGGCGCGCGAGGTGCTGAAGGATGAAGTGGTGGCTGTGCTTGGCTACGGCGTGCAGGGACCTGCGCAGGCGCTGAACATGCGCGACAACGGCATCAAGGTCATCGTCGGTCAGCGCGAGGGGACGAAGAACTGGGAGAAAGCCATCGCCGACGGCTGGGTGCCTGGCGAGACTCTGTTCTCCATTGAGGAAGCCGCCGAGCGCGGGACGGTCATTCAATATCTGCTTTCGGATGCGGGACAGCGCGCGCAATGGTCGAAGATTGTGGAGTGCCTGAACGAAGGCGACATGCTGTACTTTTCGCACGGTTTCTCGGTCACGTTCAAGGACGATACCGGCGTCATCCCGCCTCCGCATGTGGACGTGGCGCTGGTCGCCCCGAAAGGGTCGGGGCGCAGTGTGCGGGCAAATTTCCTCGCCGGTTCGGGCATCAATGCCAGTTTTGCCGTCCATCAGGATGCGACAGGGCGCGCCTGGGAGCGGACGGTGGCGCTCGGCATCGCCATCGGCGCGGGGTATCTGTTCCCGACCACGTTTGAGAACGAAGTTTACTCCGACCTGACAGGCGAGCGCGGGGTGTTGATGGGCGCGCTGGCAGGAGTGATGGAAGCGCAGTACAACGAACTGCGCCGCAACGGGCATTCGCCCTCCGAAGCCTTCAACGAAACGGTGGAGGAACTCACGCAGTCGCTCATCTGCCTGGTGGGCGAAAACGGCATGGACTGGATGTACGCCAACTGTTCCACCACCGCCCAGCGCGGCGCATTGGATTGGAAGGACAGATTCCGCGACGCAGTAGCGCCCGTCTTTGCGGAACTGTATCAAAGCGTGAAGAGCGGTCACGAGGCGCGCATCACCCTCGAAGCCAACAGCCGCCCCGACTATCGCGAGCAATTGGACAAGGAACTCGCCGCCATCCGCAACTCCGAGATGTGGCAGGCAGGCGCGGCGGTGCGGTCGCTGAGACCGGAGAATTGGAAGAAAGGGTAGTGATTGGTAATTGGTAACTCACCTTACGCTGTGGCGCGAGATTTATCTCGTGGTTTCAGGCGACATGAATGTCGCGGCACGAATCAACTGCGTAACGTCAGTTGGTAATTAGTAGGTAGAGATTGGCAAGTACCACTCTCTAATCATCCAAAGGAAGACCTATGAGCAACTATGTCAAAATTTTCGATACCACTTTGCGCGATGGGGAGCAATCTCCCGGAGCGACGATGACCTCCGCCGAAAAGCTGGAAGTGGCGCATCATCTGGCGCGGCTCGGCGTGGATGTTATCGAGGCGGGTTTCCCAGCCGCCTCGCCCGATGACCTCGAAGCCGTCAGACGGATAGCGCTCGAAGTGGGCAACCCAGCCGTCCCCGCCGCCCTGATCGTGTCGAAGGGTGAGAATGATGCGAAGATTCCCGTCATCGCAGCGCTGGCGCGGGCGAATAAATCCGATATTGACAAGGCATGGGAAGCGGTGCAAGTCGCCAGAAAGCCGCGCATTCACACCTTCCTTGCCACGTCGCCGATTCACATGAAGCACAAGTTGAAGATGGATCCCGAAGAGGTGGTTCAGCGCGTGGCGGAGATGGTGGCGTACGCCAGGTCGCTGTGCGAAGATGTGGAGTTCAGCCCCGAAGACGCGGGACGCTCCGACCCTGAATTTTTGTATGTGGTTCTGGGCGAAGCCATCAAGGCGGGCGCGACCACGCTGAACATCCCCGATACGGTGGGCTATACCACGCCGGACGAGTTTTACGCGCTCATCAAGGGCATCATCGAAAACACGCCCGGCATGCATGAGGGCATCACGGTTTCGGTACACTGCCACGATGATTTGGGACTGGCGACGGCGAACACGCTGGCGGGGATTCGCGCCGGCGCGCGTCAGGCGGAAGTAACCATCAACGGCATCGGCGAACGCGCCGGTAACACTTCGCTGGAAGAAGTGGTGATGGCGCTGAAGACGCGGCATCCCATCTTTGGGCTGGAAACCGGCATTGACACGCGCCAACTCGCCCGCATTTCCAAACTGGTCAGCAATTACACCGGCATCCCCGTCCAGCCGAATAAAGCCATCGTCGGCGCCAACGCCTTCGCGCACGAGGCGGGCATTCATCAGGACGGCATGTTGAAACATCAAATGACCTATGAAATCATGCGCCCCGAAGACGTGGGCGTCAACCAGACCAAACTGGTGCTGGGCAAACACTCGGGACGTCACGCGCTTCGCAACCGCCTTGCCGAACTGGGTCACTCGCTCGACGAAGTCGAACTCGACAAAGCCTTTGCCCGCTTCAAGGAACTGGCAGACCGCAAGAAGGTCATCACCGACCTTGACCTTGAAGCGCTGATTGCGGACGAGTTCTACAAGCCGCGCGACGTGTACCTGTTGAACGGTCTGCAGGTCACCTGCGGGACGATGGGCATGCCCACCGCCACCGTCCGTTTGCGCGGACCGGACGGCGTCGTTCACACGCACGCGGCGATGGGTACGGGGCCGGTGGACGCGGCGTACAAAGCCGTCAACGCCATCGTGAACGTGCCGTGCACCCTGCTGGAGTTCAACGTCCATGCCATTACCGAAGGCATTGACGCGCTCGGCGAAGTGACCGTGCGCATTCAGGGGAAGAACGGTCACACCACGATGGACGCGCAGACCGAAACCGAATATCCGCGCGTGTACGGCGGTCATGGCGCCGATACCGACATCATCGTTGCCAGCGTCAAAGCGTATATCAACGCGCTCAACAAACTCATCGTGGCGCAGACGGAAACTCACGAAAAAGTTGCGAACGACTTCGGCGTGATGCTGGGATAATCGCAAATCGCAAATCGAAAATCATAAATCGCAAATCGTAAATCGTATGCCTAAAACACTCTTCGACAAAATCTGGGATTCTCACATTGTGGCGCAGGAGGAAGGCGCGCCCGCGATTCTCTACATTGACCTGCACCTGGTCCACGAAGTGACCTCTCCCCAAGCCTTTAGCGGACTCCGCCAGCGCGGACTGAAAGTCCGCCGTCCCGACAAGACCCTGGCGACGATGGATCACTCCATCCCCACCACGCCCCTTGACGTTCCCATCGCCGATGACATGGCGGCGGCTCAAATCAGGATGCTCGAACAAAACGCCGCCGAATTCGGAATCGAACTGCACGGCATGAATAGCCCTCATCGCGGCATTGTCCATGTCATCGGTCCCGAATTGGGGCGCACCCAGCCCGGCATGACCATCGTCTGCGGCGACAGTCACACCGCCACGCATGGCGCGTTCGGCGCGCTGGCGTTCGGCATCGGCACGTCTGAGGTGGAACATGTCCTTGCCACGCAATGCCTCTTGCAGAAGAAACCCAAAACCTGCGAAGTGCGCGTGGAAGGCAGGCTGGGTCCCGGCGTCTCTGCCAAAGACATCATCCTGGCGCTCATCGCCAAAATCGGCGTCGGCGGCGGGACCGGTCACGTTTTCGAGTACACCGGCGAAGCGATTCGCTCCCTGACGATGGAACAGCGCATGACCATCTGCAACATGTCCATTGAAGGCGGCGCGCGCGCCGGCATGATCGCCCCCGACGATGTCACCTTCGAATATCTCTACGGGCGCGAGTTTGCCCCCCAAGGCGCCGACTGGGACAAAGCCGTCGCCAAATGGCGGACCCTTCCCACCGACGAAGGCGCGGTCTATGACAAAACCGTCACCCTCGACGCCTCCCAACTCGAACCGATGATCACCTATGGCACCAACCCCGGCATGGGCATGAAAATCACCGACCGCATCCCCACCGCTGACTCCTTCGCCGACGCCTCGCAACGAGCCGCCTTCGAAAAAGCCCTGACCTACATGGGACTCCAGCCCGGTCAATCCCTGCTCGGTCACAAAGTGGACGTGGTCTTCATCGGTTCCTGCACCAACTCGCGCATCTCCGATTTACGCCTAGCCGCCGCCGTGCTGAAAGGGCGCAAAGTGGCAGACGGCGTGCGCATGCTGGTTGTGCCTGGCTCGCAAGCAGTCAAAAAGCAAGCCGAGCAGGAAGGCTTGGACGTAGTCTTCAAAGAAGCGGGCGCCGAATGGCGCGAGGCGGGCTGTTCCATGTGCATCGCCATGAACGGCGACCAACTCCAACCCGCTCAATACGCCGTCTCCACCAGCAACCGCAACTTCGAAGGCAGGCAGGGTAAAGGCGGGCGCACCTTCCTTGCCAGCCCCATCACCGCCGCGGCAACTGCGATCAATGGCGTTATCACCGATCCAAGAACCCTTGTTTCTTGATGCAGAGAATAATCGTCAATCCAAAATCACAAATCCAAAATCGCAAATCTAAAATCGTAAATCTAAAATCGTAAATCTAAAATCGCAAATCCAAAATGCCTCACTTCACCACCCTCACCTCCCGCCTCATTCCGCTTCCCGTCAACGACGTGGACACCGACCAAATCATCCCGGCGCAATTTCTCAAAGTCACCGACAAAACGGGTCTCGCCGACGCGCTCTTCTACAACTGGCGCTACAACGACGACGGCTCCCCCAACGCAGACTTCATCCTCAACCAGCCCCGCTCAAAAGGCGCACAAATTCTCCTGGTTGGCGACAACTTCGGCTGCGGTTCGAGCCGCGAACACGCCCCCTGGGCGCTCACTGCCTGGGGCATTCGCGCCGTCATCTCCACCTCCTTCGCCGACATCTTCCGCAACAACGCCTTGAAGAACGGCCTCATCCCCATCATCGTGGATGAGGCGACTCACAAGATGCTCTTCGACCTTGCGGAAGAAACGCCTCACGCTGAACTGACAGTTGATCTTGCCTCCCAAACCGTGACCTGCCCCGCAGGCTCGTTCACCTTCCCCATTGACCCGTTCAACAAAACCTGCCTGCTCAACGGCGTGGACGAACTCGGCTACATCCTGCGCTTTGAAAAAGAGATTGCGGAATACGAAAGTCGGTAGTCGGTAAATTGGTAAATTGGTAAATTGGCAAATTGGTTCACCAATCTACCAAACTACCAATCTACCAAACTACCAAACTACCAATCTACAAACCATGAAAATCCAAATCTACGACACCACCCTGCGCGACGGAACCCAATCCGAAGGCTTCAACCTCTCGGCAAACGATAAAGTCCGCATCGCCCAAAAATTGGATGAGCTCGGCGTTGCCTTCATCGAGGGCGGCTGGCCCGGCTCCAACCCCAAGGATGCCGAATTCTTCCAGCGCGCCCGCGATATGCAGTGGAAGCATGCCCTCATCGCCGCCTTTGGCTCCACCTGCCGCGTCAAAAACGGACCCGAAGACGACGCCAACATCAAAGCCCTGCTCGCTTCGCATACCCCCGTCTGCACCATCTTCGGCAAGACTTGGACCCTGCACGTCACCGATGTCCTGCTGACCACCCTCGACGACAACCTGCGCATCATCGAAGAGTCCATTGCCTACCTCAAAGCCAACGGCAAGCGCGTCATCTACGACGCCGAACACTTCTTCGATGGCTACAAAGCCGACCCCTCCTACGCCCTCGAAACCCTGCGTGCCGCCATCCGCGGCGGCGCAGAGACGCTTGTCCTGTGCGACACCAACGGCGGGACATTTCCCTGGGAAATCAAGCGCATCTTTGGCGAGTTGAAGAAGGAAATCCATCACCCGCTTGGCATTCACACCCACAACGATTCGGAATGCGCCGTGGTCAATTCGCTCGTTGCCGTGCGCGAGGGAGCGATACAGGTGCAGGGAACTATCAACGGGGTGGGGGAGCGCTGCGGCAACGCCAACCTGTGTTCCATTATGGCGAACCTGGAACTGAAACTGGGTTATTCCTGCCTGCCCGAAGGAAACCTTCGGCATTTATACGACCTTTCCCATTTCGTCGCCGAAGTGGCAAACATCACCCCCGATGAACACCTGCCGTTTGTCGGCAAGAGCGCCTTCGCGCACAAAGGCGGCGTGCATGTGGCGGCAATGCGCCGTTCGCCGCAGTCCTACCAGCACATTGAGCCTGAACTCGTCGGCAACCGCATGCGCGTCGTCGTGTCCGATTTATCCGGGCGCGGCAACCTGCTCAGCAAAGCCGAAGAACACGGCGTGGAAGTGGAAGGCGAGGAAGTCGTGCCTGTCCTCAACGAAATCAAGGAACTCGAAGCGCGCGGCTTTTCCTTCGAAGCGGCAGAAGCCTCGGTGACGATGATGTTGAAGCGGCAGGAATACGGCTACAAACCGCCCTTTGAACTGATTGACTTCTTCGTCAACGTGGAGCACCGCCAGGGACGCGGCATTTTCGCCGAAGCCACCGTCAAAGTGCGGGTGAACGGAGAGGTGTTGCACACCGCCGCCGAAGGCAACGGTCCTGTCAACGCGCTGGATAATGCCCTGCGAAAAGCGCTGGCTGGCTATTACCCGCAAATCAAAAACTTCCACCTCTCCGATTACAAAGTCCGCATCCTCGATTCGGAAAACGGCACGCAAGCCATCACCCGCGTCCTCATTGACACCCGCAATGCCACCAGCCGCTGGAGCACCGTCGGCGCAAGCACCAACATCATCGAAGCCTCCTGGCGCGCCCTTGCGGATTCGGTGGAGTATGGCTTGATGGTGGCGCATTAGGATCACGACGGCAGACCGCCGACCCTGGACGACAAAACGTTCAGCGGTCGGTCGTCTGCGGTCATATCAGGAGACTCATCTTGAACTTCAAAATCACCCTGCTCCCCGGCGACGGCATCGGTCCCGAAGTGGTCGGCGAAGCCGTGCGCGTTCTGGAAACCGTCGCCAGCAAATACAATCACACCTTCGATTTTCAAGAGCGGCTGATGGGCGGCTGTTCCATTGACAAATACGGCTCGTCCCTCACCGATGAAACCCTCGCCGATTGCCAGGCATCCGACGCGGTTCTGCTCGGCGCAGTCGGCGGACCGAAATGGGACGACCCTCGCGCCAAAGACCGCCCCGAGCGCGGACTGCTCGCCCTGCGCAAAGGCTTGGGCGTGTTCGCCAACCTTCGTCCGGTCAAAGTGCATCCCGCCCTTGTGGAGCATTCCCCGCTCAAGCCTGAAAAACTGCGCGGCGTGGATATTCTCGTCCTGCGCGAACTGACCGGCGGGTTGTATTTCGGTCAGCCCAAGATGCGCGAAATGAGAGACGGCGCAGAGCGCGCGGTGGATACCCTCGAATACTACGACTATGAAATCCGCCGCATCCTCACCCTTGCCTTTGAACTGGCGCGCGGACGCAGAAAAAAGGTCACCTCGGTGGATAAGGCGAACGTGCTGGAATCCTCCCGCTTGTGGCGGCAAATCGCTTCCAGCGTCGGGACGGCGAATCCCGACATCGAACTTGAGCATACGCTGGTAGATACCGCCGCCATGCGCCTGATCGCCTCGCCCGCCTCGCTGGATGTCCTCGTCACCGAGAACATGTTCGGCGACATCCTCACCGACGAAGCCTCCGTCCTGGCGGGTTCGATGGGGATGTTGCCATCTGCCAGTTTGGGCGAAGCCGGCTCGAGGTCCGCGGGCGAAGCGCGGATGGGCTTGTACGAACCGATTCACGGCTCCGCGCCCGACATCGCCGGGCAGGGAATCGCCAATCCAATCGGCACAATCCTTTCGGCGGCGATGATGCTGCGTCACTCGTTTGGGTTAGAATCCGAAGCCGTCGCGCTCGAACGCGCCGTGAACCAAGCCATTGCCGAAGGCTGTCGCACCGCCGACCTGGGCGGCAAACTCACCACCCGCCAGATGGCGGATGAAATCATTAAACGAATCGAGGAGAATTGAGTTATGGGAATGGAGTCAAAATACATCTGGTCGGACGGCAAACTTGTGGAGTTCGAAAAAGCCACCGTCCACATGCTCACTGCGGCGCTGCATTACGGCGCGGCGGTGTTCGAGGGCATTCGCGCCTACAAAACCGACAAGGGTCCCGCCGTCTTTCGTTTGCGCGAACATGCGGAGCGTCTGATTAAATCGGCTGAGATTTTCGGTTTTCGCAACCTGCCGTACACCGTCGAAGAGGTGTCACAGGCAATCAAGGAGACCGTGAAGGCGAACGGCTTCGAGGAATGCTACATCCGCCCGTTGTTGTATCTGACCGGCGGCGCCTGGAACCTGAACGTGGACGCCGGCAAGCCAGCCCTGATGATTGCCGTGTGGGAATGGTCGAATTATCTCGGCGAGGAAGCGCTGGCAAAGGGCATCCGCGCCAATATTTCCTCCTATACCCGCCATCATCCCAACGTGATGATGACCAAGGCGAAGATTGCAGGCAATTACGTCAACAGCATCCTCGCCAAGACCGAGTCGGTGCGGCTGGGATTTGAAGAAGCCATCATGCTCGACCCGCAGGGATACGTCGCTGAATGCACGGGCGAGAATATTTTCGTTGTGAAGCGCGGCAAGATTTTCACCCCGTCCACTGCGCCGGTGCTGGAGGGCATCACGCGCCATTCGATCCATACAATTGCAAAGGATTTAGGGTACCGTGTGAGTGAAATTCCCATTTCCCGCGACCAGTTATACAACGCGGATGAGGTCTTTGTATGCGGCACGGCGGCGGAGGTCATCGGTCTGTGCGAGATTGATTTCCGCAAGATTGGCGACGGCAGGTCGGGCAGGGTGACGCGCGAAATTCAAAACGTCTATCACGACGCCATTCGCGGGAAGATACAGAAGTACGAAGCATGGTGTGATTACGTGCTGTGATTGTTCAACCTGTGCAGTACACCCGTCAAACCGCAGACGCCGCCGTGCTCTGCGGTTTGTATTTTGCCAAATCCCCAAACCCGTCTATAATTCACTTGCCTGAAATTACCAATCACCAATTACCATTGCCTCTTACCCATGTCCACCATAGACGAAATCAAATCCCGCATTGACATCGTTGACCTCGTTTCTGAGGCTGGCGTCAAACTGCGTCATGCCGGCAAAAACTACACGGGCTTCTGTCCGTTCCACGAGAACAAGCACACGCCGGCTTTCGTCGTCTGGCCCGAGACCGGGACATGGCGTTGTTTCGGCGCGTGCAACGAGGGCGGCGACATCTTCAAGTTTGTGATGAAGAAAGAAGGGGTGGACTTCAAGGAGGCGCTTCAGAAACTCGCCGCCCGCGCCGGTGTGGAGTTGAAAGACCTTCAGCAGCGCGAGACGCCCCAGCAAAAAGAAGCCTATGACCATCTTCGCAAACTACTGGAGGATGCCGTCATTTTTTACCGCAGTCATCTGCTCGCCAATAAGGACATCCTTGCCTACCTGCGCGAAAAACGCGGATTGACCGACGCCACCATCGAGACCTTTGGGCTGGGCTACGCGCCCCCCGGCTGGGACAACGCCCTCAGGCATTTCACCTCACGCGGCTACTCCGAACAGGATTTGATAGACGCCGGGCTTCTCACTGTTCGAGAGGGGGGAGACGCGCGCGCTTCGAGCAATCAATCGCCAGTTGCCAATTACCAATCTCGTGTGTACGACCGCTTCCGCCACCGCATCATGATTCCCATCCGCGATGAGCAGGGACGCATGGCGGGCTTCGGCGCACGCGTAGTGGACCCTAACGACATCCCCAAATTCCTTAACTCGCCTGAAACGCCCATCTTTTCCAAGGGACGTCTGCTCTACGGTCTCGACCGGGCGCGTAAACCCATCCGCGCCGCCGACCAGGCGGTAATCGTGGAAGGTTACCTCGATGTGATTGCCCTGCATCAGGCGGGGTATGAAAACGTCGTCTCGCCGATGGGCACGGCGCTGACCGAAGACCAGTTGCGTTTGCTCAAGAAGTTCACGCGGCGCATCGTCCTTGCCCTCGACCCCGACCTGGCAGGGCAAAAAGCCGTTTTACGCGGGCTGGATGCGGCGCGTTCTGCCATGGACAAGAAGGGGGAACTCGCTTTTGATGCCCGCGGTTTGCTGCGCAACGAGGCGAGACTGCAGGCTGATTTGCGTGTAGCGACCATGCCCGATGACCTCGACCCCGACGAAATCGTGGCGCGCGACAAGGACGAGTGGGCGCGATTGATTGCAAATGCCAAGCCGATTGTCACACACGTGATGGAATCGCTCGCTGCAGGGCAGAACCTCAACGACCCGAAGGTGAAGAATCAAATTGCCGCGCAGATTCTTCCGCTTATCGAAGATTTGCCAAGCCCGATGGAGCGCGACACGTATCGCCAGGCGCTGGCGCGTATGCTCAAGGTGAGTGAAAGCGCATTGACCGGGACGCAGGCTCAGGGTCCGCGGGTGAGGCGGCAGAGAGAGACGGTTCGGGAGCGGACGCAAGAGCCGGTTAAAGTCGTCGTGGCGGTTTCGTCGAGCAAAAAGGTCGAGGAATACGTCATCGGCGTGCTGTTCCAAAAGCCTGAACTGCTGTACCGTCTCGACCGTCTGCTGCAGGAGTATGGTTTGGCTCCGCTGGACGCGCAGGATTTCGAGTACACCGACCATAAACTGTTGTTTGGGCTGGTGCGTGAAGCAGTGGAGCAGTACAAGACCGAGCATCACAAGTTTGTGGTGCAAGCGTTGCCCGAGTCGCTGGCGGCGCGTTCTGCCGAGCTGGTGAAGCAAACGGCGGAGGTGGAAAAGCGGGAGGAGAAACTGCTGGAGGAACTTCTGCGCGGCGTGATTAAGTTGCGCCGGCAGGCGGCTGGAGAGAATTTGAATCAATTACGGTTTCTGCAGGAGGAAGCGCATCAGTCGGGCGACCTGCGCGCCTCTTCTTATATGCAACTGGTATTACAGCATACGCGTCTGTTGCGCGAACTGGATGAGGCATACCGCAAAATGACCCAAAAACGGCTGGAGTGACGTAACGCTTTGTTACCGGCGGCGTCTGGTAGAGTGAAAATGCCCACAAAAAAGAAACCTGCCTCAACGAACCGAGAGAAACGCATTGCCGGCGCGAAACCGCCCCGGAAGATGCCGCCTTTTGTCAAGACGCCCGTTGATGAAGGCGATTTGGAGTTCAACGGCAATGGTCTGGCGGAACTGGCAACGATGGGAGAGGAGAGCGGCGACCCCGATATGAATCTCCTGGCGCAGGAGGATGAAGTCGTCGAGAGCGACCTCGACCTTCACGACCCCAAACTTGCCGCCGAATTATCCGAAGACCCTGTGCGGTTGTACCTGCGGGAAATCGGGCAGGTCAAACTGCTGGATGCCGACAGCGAGTTCCGTCTGGCGACGATGATCGAAGCGAATCGTTTCGTCACCGCTCTGCGGCGGCAGCCGCCTCGCAAAGGGATGAGCGCGCCGCGCGCCCTCTGTCATGCCATCCTTGCCGAATTGAAGACCTCCTGGGAGCGCCTGATAGAGGACGCCGAACGCCTGCGCCACGACCCGCCCAGTCTCGGATTGATGCTGAGCGAGGCGCAAGCCCTGCGCGCCGGCTGGTCTTCGGATGCGCCCTCCTACCTGCGCGCCTTTTTGGATAACGGCAAATGGGGAAGAGACCCGTTGTGGGATGAGTTTGCGCGCAAAGCCTATTCGGTCTTTCTGTGTCTTTACCTGCTGCCGTTCAATTACGCGGCGTGGCTCCTCAGCCATATCAACCAAAAACACGAACTCCCCAGCCTGCGCACCATGTTCAGCCACCTGCCCGAAGATACTGAGATTCTTGATGAACTCGAACTCATCAAGAATCAGGCAAAAGAGGCGCATCAGGCGCTCATTCGCGCCAATTTACGGCTGGTGGTGAGCGTTGCCAAGCGTTACCTCGGGCGGGGAATCAATTTCCTCGACCTGATTCAAGAGGGCAACATCGGTCTCCTGCGCGCGGTCAGCAAATTCGACCCGCGGCGCGGATTCAAGTTCAGCACCTATGCAACCTGGTGGATCCGCCAGTCCATCAACCGCTCGATTGCCGAACAGGCGCGCACCATCCGCATCCCGGTGCATATGTTCGAGTCCATTACCCGCATCATGCGCGTACAGCGGCAACTGACGCAGGAACTGGGGCGCGAACCCACCACGGAAGAAATCGCCCTCGAAATCGGCTACCTGCCCGCCTCCGATGTGCAAGCCATCCTGCGCGCCCACGCCGAGAAAAAACCGATTCCGCCCGCGCTTCAGCACAAACTGGAAACTGCCACCCGCAAAATTGACCGCATCCTCCGTTCGGCGGAAGAGCCGGTCTCCATTGACGGTCCGGTGGGGGACGAAGATTCCAGCTCGCTGGGCGATTTCATCGAAGATGAGGAGACCATCTCCCCGATGGACGCGGCGGCGCGTCAAATGCTGCGCGAGCAAATCCGCTCTGCGCTGACCTCCCTTGCCGACCGCGAACGGGAAGTCCTCGAAATGCGCTTTGGTCTCGTGGACGGGCAGGATCACACCCTTGAAGAGGTCAGCCGCTTCTTCGACGTGACCCGCGAGCGGATTCGCCAGATCGAGGCAAAAGCGCTGCGAAAACTACGGCATCCCTCGCGCAGCAAGACGCTGAGGGAGTATTTGGGGTAATCTCGTTGTCACTTTGGGGGATTGATGTGCCTTGCCGGTTCTTGCAGGCAATATGACGAATATCACCAATTTTGTGAAAAGAGGCACTTTTCCTAGCCCCTGAAAAACACTTATGTTATACTTTGCCGAACGTGCGAGAAAGCACAAACTCCGTCCATGGATGGGCGTTTTGAGGTGCCAAAATGCTCGAATACGTTGCAATTGCGTTGTTGATCGCCCTGGCGTTGTTGGTTGCGCTGATCGCGATCGGTTTGGGGTATCTGTTCGGACCACGGAAACAATCTGCAGTAAAAGCCCAGCCTTATGAATCGGGCATCAACCCGTTCGGTGAAGGGACGCGGCGTATGCCCGTCCGCTTTTACTTGATTGCGGTGCTGTTCATCCTCTTCGATATCGAAGTGGTGTTCTTTTTGCCGTGGGCAATTGCCTTTCGTCAGTTAGGGTTGTTCGGACTGATCGAAATGGTCATCTTTATCGCCATCTTACTGGTTGGCTATATTTACGCGTGGAAGAAAGGAGCCCTGGAATGGGAGTAGAACAAAAACTCGGCAACATGGGCATCGTGACCGCGAAACTGGAAGACGTGGTCAACTGGTCGCGCACGAATGCCATGTGGCCCATGTTGTTTGGTCTTGCCTGTTGCGCCATCGAAATGATGGCGGCGCAGGCTTCGCATTATGACATGAGCCGCTTCGGCATGGAACTGATGCGCGCCAGCCCGCGCCAGTCGGACCTGATGATTGTCGCCGGGCGTCTCTCGCGCAAGATGGCGCCCGTGCTTCGCCGCCTGTACGACCAGATGCCCGAACCCAAGTGGGTCATCGCCATGGGCGATTGCGCCTCCTGCGGCGGCGTATTCAACAACTATGCCCTCGTGCAAGGCGTGGATGAGATCGTCCCGGTGGATGTGTTTGTGGCGGGTTGCCCGCCGCGCCCGGAGGCGTTGATTCACGGCATCATCACCCTGTACGAGAAAGTCAAAGGGGAGAAGTTTGTAGCGCCGACTTAAGTCGGTACTACGGGGTAGTTTTATGGATCAAAAACTCGAACCCATCGTAAAGGCTTTGCAGGAACAATTCGGCGCGACGTATGAGGAGTTTCGTGGCGAAGTGCATGTCTTCGTCTCCGCCGAGCAAATCATCGAAGCGTTGACCATCCTGCGCGACAAATTCGATTTCGAACTGCTTTCGACGATGACCGCCTCCGACTATTACCCGCAGACGACGCCGCGCTTCCACGTCATCTACCAGCTGTCGTCGCTGGCGAAAAACATCCCCCTGCAGTTGAGAGTCCCGGTCAATGGCGACCAGCCCAAGGTCCCGACCGCGACGCGGGTGTATGAAGTAGCGAACTGGCGCGAGCGTGAAATCTTCGATATGTTCGGCATCGAGTTCGAAGGTCATCCCGATCCGCGCCGCATCCTGATGCCGGAAGGGACCGAAGGTCATCCCCTGCGGAAGGACTTCCCGCTCGGCTATGAGGAACCGCAGTTCACCTTCAACTTCGAAGAGATTGACCTGCGCAAGCCGTACGCAAAGGAATAAGCATGACCCAGATCGAAGAAGTCAACTACGAACAATACAAGCACCTGGTTTCAGAACGCGCCTTTACCGGCGAAACCATGCTGCTCAACATGGGACCGCAGCACCCCTCCACGCACGGCGTGCTGCGTCTGTTGCTCGAACTGGACGGCGAAGTCATCGTCAACGCCGTGCCCGACATTGGCTTCCTGCACACCGGCATCGAGAAAAACATGGAAGCCAAGAGTTACCTCAAAGCCGAGGTCATGTCGGATCGCCTCGATTACATGAACAACCTGGGCAACAACCTCGCCTACTGCATGGCGATTGAAAAACTGGTGGACCTCGATGTGCCGCCCCGCGCCCAAGCCCTGCGCGTGATTCTCGTGGAATTGCAGCGCATCGCCTCGCACCTGGTCTGGATCGGCACGTTCGGGCTCGACCTGGCGGCGATGTCCATGTTCCTCTACGCCTTCCGCGAACGCGAACAAATCCTCGATATTTTCGAGATGTGTTCCGGTCAGCGCATGATGACCACCTTCATCCGTCCGGGCGGACTGTGGCGCGATGTGCCGGTGGAATTCGAGACGGCGGTACGCAACTTCCTCAAAATCTTCCCCAAACGGGTGGACGAATACGAAGCCCTGCTGACCAAAAACCCGCTCTTTCTGGACCGTTTGCTGGGCATCGGCAAAATGGACGCTGCCACCGCCCTTCAGCACGGCGTGACCGGACCGATGCTGCGCGCCTCGGGCGTGAAGTGGGATTTGCGCAAAGCCCGTCCTTACATGGGCTACGAACAATACGACTTCGACATCCCCGTCCGCACCGAGGGTGACACCTATGCCCGCTACCTCGTCCGCGTGCAGGAATTCCGCGAGTCCATGAAGATCATCGAGCAGGCGTTGAACAAACTGCCGATGGGACCCGTGCGCAGCGACAACCGCAAATTCGTCCCGCCGCCGCGTTCAGAGATTGGCGTGAGCATGGAATCGCTCATCCACCACTTCAAATTGTGGACGGAGGGCTTTTCCGCTCCCAAAGGCTCCGTTTACAGCGCGGTCGAATCGCCGCGCGGCGAACTGGGCGTTTACCTCGAAGGAGATGGCGGACCCAAACCACACCGCGTCCATTGGCGCACGCCCTCCTTCAGCAACCTGTCTGTTGTGCCGAAAATTGTCAAAGGACATCTGGTGGCAGACCTGGTCGCCATCCTTGCCTCCACCGACATTGTGCTCGGAGATATTGACCGATGAGCCTGGCTGAAAAATACCCCAAAGAAGTGAAGCAAATCCTTGCCAAATACCCGCCGGAGCACAAACGCTCGGCGGTGATGCCGCTGCTCTACCTTGCCCAGCGCGAGGAAGGCTACATCACCAAAACCGCCATGCAGGATATTGCCCGCCTGCTCGACATCAGCGAGACCGATGTCGCCTCCATCGTCGGCTTTTACACCCTCTACCACGATAAAAAAGAAGGGAAGTACCGCATGCAGGTCTGCACCGACCTGCCGTGCGCCCTGCGCGGGGCGGAGGAATTTCTCGATAATCTTTGCAGCAACCTGGGCATCAAAGTCGGCGAAACGACGCCGGATGGACTCATCACGCTCGAAGCGGTCATGTGTCTCGCCGCCTGCGACAAGGCTCCCATGTTCCAAACCCAGGGACCCGACGGCATCAAGTACCACGAGAACATGACCGTGGATAAGACGATGGAACTCATCGAGGCGTTGAAGAAATCAACCGCGGAGGCGAAATAATGGCACACGTCCTCTTACGCCATCGCGATATTCCCAATATCCACACGCTCGAAGTCTACAGAGAGAACGGCGGGTTTGCCGCGCTCCAGAACGCGGTTACCAAAATGAAGCCGACCGAAGTGACGGACGTGGTCAAAAACTCTGGTCTGCGCGGGCGCGGAGGCGCGGGCTTCCCCACCGGCATGAAATGGTCTTTCATTGACAACAAGAACTGGCCCCATTACGTGGTGGCAAATGC
Source organism: Chloroflexota bacterium (assembly GCA_039961775.1). GTDB lineage: Bacteria > Chloroflexota > Anaerolineae > Anaerolineales > Villigracilaceae > Defluviilinea. The sequence goes on along the minus strand of JABRVZ010000029.1, from coordinate 360 downwards.
CGACGAATCCGAGCCGGGCACCTTCAAAGACCGCGAAATCATGGAGAACAACCCCTTCCAGTTTTTGGAGGGCGTTGCCATTGCCTCCTACGCCGTTGGCGCCAACACCGCTTACATCTATCTGCGCGGCGAATTCTGGCAGATTGCCGCCTTCCTCGATGAAAAAATCGCGGAAATGGAAGCGGCGGGATACCTCGGCAAGAACCTCTTCGGCACCGACTACTCTCTCAAAATCCACACTCATCTCGGCGCGGGCGCCTACATCTGCGGCGAAGAGACCGCCATGCTCGAATCCATCGAAGGCAAACGCGGACAGCCGCGCGTGCGCCCGCCCTTCCCGCCCTCCTACGGTCTTTATGG
>JABRVZ010000028.1:0-4563 GCA_039961775.1 Chloroflexota bacterium | reverse complement strand
GGAGGCAGGGATGTTCGTGACCGTGACGGTGACCGGGTCGGTGGGGGAGGCGGTCGGAGGAGGGGGTTGAGTTCCGAGGACGTACCACAGTCCGAGCAGGAGGAGGACAAATGCGGCGGCTCCCCGCATCATCCACGCATTCTTTCTGGACCTGGGGGCTGGCTGCTGAACCGGAGCCTGGGTGGGCGCCTCAGCCTTTCGCGGAGGGGGCGTGCGCGGCGGCAGTGGGGTGAGGAGTTTGGCGTTGGGGGCGGCGCTGGCGGGGAGGGCTTCGAGGAAGGCGTTGGCGAATTCGGCGCAGGTGTTGTAACGGTCGTCGGGGTGTTTCGCCATCGCTTTTTTGAGGATGACGCCGAGTTCGGCGGGCAGGCTGGGGTTGATGGAGAGCAGGTCGGGCGGGGGTTCGGTGGCGTGTTTGAAGGCGAGGGCGAGGGGGGTGGTGGCTTCGAAGGGGGCTTTGCCGCTCAGAATTTCGAAGAGCATGACGGCAAGACTGTAGAGGTCGCTGCGTCCGTCGGTTTCGTCGCCGCGCGCCTGTTCGGGGCTCATGTAGCGCGGAGTGCCGATGATGCCGGAGTGGGTGATGCGGGTTGCCGCCAGGGCGAATTTGGCGATGCCAAAGTCGGAGATGAAGGCATTGCCGGCTTCATCGAAGAGGATATTGCCGGGTTTGAGGTCGCGGTGGACGACGCCTTTGCGGTGGGCGTAGTCGAGGGCGTCGGCGAGGCGCAGGAGGATGTGGGCGGTCTGGTCGAGGTCGAGGCTGCCGTCGGCGATGCGGTCGGAGAGGGAGCCGCCGCTCATGTAGCGCATGACGTAGAACAGCTGGTCGTTGTCGTGACCGACGTCATAGACGGGGACGATGGCGGCGTGTTCGAGCCTGGCGATGATTTTGGTTTCGCGGGTGAAGCGTTCGCGCAGTTCGGGGTCTTCGAGCAGTTCGCGTTTGAGGACTTTGAGCGCCACTTCGCGTTCGAAGAGCGGGTCGTAGGCGCGATAGACGGTCGCCATGCCGCCGGCGCCCAGTTCGGCGAGGATTTCGTAGCGGTTGAATTTTTGCGTGGGTGTGCTCACTTGCGCTCCAGTGCCTGAAGTCTAGTATAACGAGAGGCACGGAGGGCAAGCGATACATTTGGATTGCAGAAATGAGGCGGTGCTCCCCCATTGCGGCATCGAATAACCGCGAATTTAACGAACTCGCCTTAGGCGGCAGCGTGAGATTTATCTCGCGTTTTCAGGCGACATGAATTCCCCTTCGGGGACGATGTGTCGCGCTACGAGAAAACCGGGTAACATGAATAGGTGGTTCAAACCTGCCTTATTTCTGAAGGCTTTCCCACTCTGTAAGCCGCTCATCCATCTCCCTTTGCACGCGTTCGTATTCTGTGCCCAGTCTGGCAGCCTCTTGCGGCGTCACGAAGGGACTCTCCAACTGTGCGGTGAGGTTTGCCAGGCTGGCTTCGAGTTCGGCGATGGTGTTTTCCAATTCCTGCAGTTGGGCAATCTTTTTTCTTTCCTCTTTCGTCTTTGCGTTGGATGTTGAACGTTTAACGTTTGACGCCGCTTTTGCCGTTTGTCCCGCTTGTAATGCCGCAAGGCGCACCGTCTCCTTCTCGCGTTCCTCTTTCATTTGCGAATACGTGCCGTTGAAAACGGTCAATTGCGATTCGTCGGGGTTGATTTCCCAGATTTGGGTGGCAAGCGCGTCAATCAGATAACGGTCGTGGCTGACGAGCAGGATTGTGCCTTGATAATTATCCAGCACCGATTGCAGCACTTCCTGCGAGGGGATGTCGAGGTGGTTGGTGGGTTCATCGAGCAGGAGCAGGTTGGTATCCTGCAGGGCGAGTTTGGCGAGGGCGAGACGTCCGCGCTCGCCGCCGGAGAGCATGGAGACGAGTTTGAATACGTCATCGCCGGAAAAGAGATATTTGCCGAGGTAGTCGCGCGCCTGATAGGGTAGCATTCCCGACGCCGACATGATTTCCTCCAGCACCGTCTTCTCGGGGTCGAGTCCCTCGTGCGCCTGGGCGAAATAGCCGATGTGCAGACTGGCTCCCAGAATCACCTCCCCAGCCAGAGGGGAGAGAGAACCGAGTATCGTCTTGAGGAACGTGGATTTGCCCGCGCCGTTCGGTCCGATCAACGCCGCGCAGTCCAGGCGTCTCAATTCGATGTCGGGACAGGAGAACAAGACCTTTTCGGGCAGTCCGCCCTGCGGATCGGGCGGGTAGCCCACCACCAGATTTTTCGTACGCAGCACCAGGTCGCCGGAACGGCTCGCCGTGCGCAGGTGCAGATGCAGGTCGGGCGTGGTGCGCTGAGGCGGACGCAAAGCGCGCACGCGGCGCTCGGCTTCCTCCACACTGAACGGACTGGTAGTAGTCTCCACATCCAACTGCGACCAGTTCTGGTTGAGCGCCTCCAGCCCCACTTGCTCGATTGCCTGCACGATGCGCGTCAGTCGTTTGAGTTTGCCCTTTGCCTGCAGAGTGTTCTGCCCCGAAATATTCTTCTTGATGTACTCCACTTCCTTGAGCAGTTTTTCCTTTTCGCTTTCGAAAATCTCGAAGCGGTGCGCCCAGCGGATTTCGCGCTCGTTCAAGTAAGTGGTGTAATTGCCGCGATAATATTCCGAGCCGTTGACCGCCATCTCCAGCAGGGCGTTGCAGGTGTGATCCAAAAAGTAACGGTCGTGCGAAACGATGATCGCCGCGCCCTCCCATTGCGAAAGATACCCTTCCAGCCACTCCACGGCTTTGATATCGAGATGGTTGGTCGGCTCATCGAGCAAAAGCAGATCGGGGTTCGAGAGCAACAGCCGCGCCAGATGCGCGCGCGTGCGCTGTCCGCCCGAAAGATGATCGAGCGACATGTGAAAATCGGATTCGTCGAACCCCAAACCTGTCAGTACCTGTTTGATGCGCACGGGATAGACGTACCCGCCGCGCCGCTCGAACTCGTGCTGTACGCTTCCATATTTGACCAGTGCCTGGTCCCGCTTCGAGGGGTCGCTCATTTCATCTTCGAGTTTTTCCAACTCCCCCTGCATGCGGATAAGGTCCGCGAACGGTTCGAGACACACGTCCCACAACACGCCCTGCAGTTCGAAATCCGCCTCCTGCGAGAGATACCCGATGCGCAGATTCTTCGCCCGCGTCACGATTCCCGAAGACGGTTCCTCCTGCCCGATGAGGATACGCAGGAGCGTCGTCTTGCCGATACCGTTGGGACCGACAATGGCAAGCCGCGCCCCCTTCGCAACCGAAAACGTGACGCCGGAAAACAAATCTTCCGCGCCGAAGGATTTGGAAAGGGAACTTACAGTGATGAGGGACATGATGAACGGTAGCCAGTGAAAAGTGAGCCGTAATCAGTGAGGGTGTTGTGTACTGTGCAATTGGTAAGTGCGCCCCGAATTATAAGGCAGGCTTGTCACAGAGAGCAGAGGGGTTACCTTTGCAGTTTTTCGACTTTCACAACTTGTTTCAACCCCAATAATTCAGGGTCGCCGGTGAGCAATGTCGCACCTTTTTGCTGCGCGGTGTCAAGCAAGCCGAAACACTCCCTCCCTATTCGTCAACGTGTCCCTCGGGAATATGCCCCGGCTTCTCCTTCCCCAACTCCAGCGAGCGTTGATACGCCGCCCAGACCGCGCGCGAAATCGCCGTGCGAAACCCCGCCTTTTCCAGATAATACAACGCCTCCGCCGAAGTTCCGCCCGGCGACGTGACCTGATTCCGCAGGGTGGCGGGGTGACGTCCCGCCGCCTCGTAGAAAGAAGCGGAGCCTTTGATCGTTTGCAAGACAAGTCGCTCCGCAATGCGGCGTGGAAATCCCATGTGAACCCCGGCGTCAATGAGCGCCTCGGTGAACAGGAAAACGTACGCAGGTCCCGTCCCCGAAAGAGCCGTCGCCATATCCAGGTAACCCTCATCCTCCACAAAGACCTCCTCGCCCAGCGCGCCGAGAATCCCGCGCGTCATCTCCTGCTGTTCCTCCGTCACCTCCTTGGAGCAAGTCCAGACCGTGATACCCTCCCCAATTTGCCCCGGCGTATTCGGCATGGAGCGCACCACCGCCTTATGCTTCAACCCTGTCCCAATCTTCTTCATGCTCGCGCCCGCCACAATGGACAGCACCAGCGCCTCCGCGCGGACGCCCTTCAATCCCTTCATCACCTCGCTCAGCCTCTGCGGCTTGACCGACAGCACCACCACATCCGCCTCTGCGGCGGCGGCTGAATTGTCCGTCGTCGTTCGGATGCGGTATTTCTTTTCCAACTCCTGCAGCCGTTCCTCGCGCGGACCCGCCGCGATGATGTTCTCCGGCTTCGCCAGTTTCTTGCGCAGCAAACCGGCAATCATGGCTTCAGCCATAACGCCCGGACCGATGAAAGAGATTTTCTTTGTAAGCATGAGCGCCTCCGTAAATTCGTTGAATTATACAGGCGCTTTCATAAATCTTTGGTAACATTCCGCCCATGAACATCAAACGCCTGCTCTTTCCCCTCGCTTTTGTCCTCCTGCTCGCCTGCCAGACCTCCACCCTCCTCACCCCCAC
>JABRVZ010000027.1:0-3065 GCA_039961775.1 Chloroflexota bacterium | reverse complement strand
GTGGTGGGGGCGGCGGCGGGTGCAGGCGCGCAAGCCGCAAGCAGGAGGATGCCTGCCATCAGAAGAATGAGAGTGCGCTTGGTGGTTTGAGTCATTTTGTCTCCTTGTTTGCTTATTGGTCCTCGGGTTTGGGTGAGCCGTCGCCAATGCCGAGGGGTATCCACTTCTTTTCGTCCTTAAGGCGGTGCTGGATGCCGTGGCGGTCGTGGGTTTCGTCGAAGCCTTCGGGTTTGATGAACATTTGGTTGCCTTCCAGCAGTCCGTGGATGCCTTCCTGCCCGGGTTCGGGACGTTTCTCGCCCTTGAATTTGGCGGCATGGCTGGGGAGGTAGTCAATCGGCTCTTCGTAGGTGGTGACGTAGCCTTCGTAGTTGCGCAGTACGACTTTGTGGTCGGACATGCTCAGCAGGTAGTTGGGCATGACGGGGATTTTGCCGCCGCCTCCGGGGGCGTCAATGATGTATTGCGGAACGGCGTAGCCGGAGGTGTGTCCGCGCAAACCTTCCATGATTTCGATGCCTTTGGCAACGGGCGTGCGGAAGTGCCCGGCGCCTTCCACCAGGTCGCACTGGTAGAGGTAGTAGGGGCGGACGCGGATGCGGACGAGGTCATGCACCAGTTTGCGTTGAATGTGGACGTTGTCGTTCACGCCTGCAAGCAGAACCGACTGGTTCCCCAGCGGGATGCCGGCTCTGGTAAGACGGTCACAAGCCTGCGCAAGTTCCAGCGAGATTTCGTTGGAGTGGTTGACGTGGATGTTCATCCAAAGGGGATGGTACTTTGCCAGCATGTCGCACAGTTCCTGGGTGATGCGCATGGGCATGAAGACCGGCACGCGCGAGCCGATGCGGATGATTTCGATGTGGGGGATTTCGCGCAGTCGGGAGAGAAGTTCTTCGAGGACTTTGGGCGCGAGGACGAGCGGATCGCCGCCGGAGAGCAGAACGTCGCGCACCTGGGGGGTGCGTTTCAGGTATTCGATTTGCATTTCGAATTCCTGGCGGTTGAAGGTTTGCCCCGGGTCGCCGACGATGCGGGAGCGGGTGCAGTAGCGGCAGTAGGAGGCGCATTGGGTGGTGACCAACATGAGTACGCGGTCTGGGTAGCGGTGAACCAGCCCAGGCACGGGGGAGTGACGGTCTTCGGCGAGGGAGTCCTCCATCATGGCGGTGAAGGATTGCAGTTCCTCGGCGCGCGGGATGATTTGTTTGCGGATGGGGTCGTCGGGGTCGTTCGGGTCAATCAGCGAGATGAAGTAGGGGGTCACGTCCACGCGGAACAGTCCCTGCGTTTGCAAGGCTTTGCGTTCAGAGTCGGTAAGGGGGATGACTTTTTCGATATCTTCGGCAGTGTTCAGGCGGTGGCTCAATTGCCAGCGCCAGTCGTTCCACTTTTCATCGGGAACGTCCGCGTAGATGGGGGCGCGTTTGGAAACAAAAGGGGTGGGCATGAGATTTTTCCTCCGAATGGTTTGAAAATGGAAAACGATAAGATGGGCTTACACCATCCTCTAGCGGAGGGTCATGATCGGGGCGGAAGAAGCCTGCAAATTTAGACATCATGTCAGTATTGTAAGAGCAAACAAAAAGCGGGTCAATGACCGCCCGTCAGAACAGGGTGTTTTGCTGCCAAATTTTGTGAAACTGTGTACAATAAAAGAGAAAAGGAGTATTCATGACCAATGTCGCTGTCCTCACTGATTCCTGTGCCAGCATTCCCGAAGAGCTGCTGGAACGTCTGCACATTCGCACGGTTGCCTATTACATCCATCGCGGGAGCGAGGTCTTGCGCGATCTCGTCACCATTCAGCGGGACGAATTCCTGCGCTGGCTCCCGACCGCGCGGGTAGTTCCCACCACTGCCTGTCCGGGTCCCGGTGATTACTTTGACGCCTACAAACAATTAGCGGAGGAAGGCACGGACGAGATCATCAGCATCCACATGACTTCGAAAGCCAGCGGCGCATATCAGGCGGCAACCATCGCGCAGGCGAAGATCAAGGAGGAATATCCGAACTTGCAGATCGAAGTGGTGGATACGCAAAACGCTTCCCTTTGTCAGGGATGGATGGTCATCGAAGCGGCGCGCGCCGCGCTGGCGGGTCTTTCTCTGGACCGTATTACTGCTCTGGTCAAAAAAATGATTCCCCTCACCCGCATGATCCAGACCGCCGACACCCTCAAGTATCTGTATCTGGGCGGGCGGATCGGCAAGGCACAGCATCTCATGGGGAGCATGCTCAATATCAAGCCGTTGATTGGCATGGTGGAAGGCGTCATTGTGCCGCTTGGCAAGACACACAGCCGCGGGCAAGCCTATCAAAAGATGGCGGAGATGGTGGCTGAGACAGTCGGGAGGGGCAAGGTGAAGATTGCCTATGTCCATGCCGGAGCGCTGAAAGAAGTGGAAAAAATCAAAGAACTGGTCGAGTCGAAGGTCGAAGTAGTTGAATCGTTCTTTGCGGAACTTTCTCCAGCGCTGGCAGTGCATACCGGTCCCGGCACGGCGGGCGTGTGTTATTTTCCGGTGATAGATGAATGATGGGAAAAATTGCGGCTGTCATGTCGTCTAAAGCAGCAGTATCTTGAGAAAGGCTGCCCTATGGAAATTGACATTGAGCGGATAAAAGTCATCCATCCACAACCCGGCTGAAAATCGCTTCGAAACGCTGCTTGACGGAAAACTCTCCAAACTGGATTACTTCCAAAACGGGAATCAGTTTGTCATCACGCATGTGGGCGTTCATCCGTCCCTGCGAGGGCAGGGAGTTGCCGGGAAAATTGTCGAGGCGGCGCTGGCATATGCGCGGACGAATTCCCTGCGGGTTGTCCCCATGTGTTCATACGCCGCGGCATACATCCGCCGTCACCCCGAACACGCCGATTTGACAAAACAGGGATAACTTCATAGCAGATTCTTTCCCTGAACCCAAGCGGCTGAAAACCAAAACGCGCCCGATTGCTCGGACGCGTTTCTTCATCGTGGCGGGGACCTGACGGCAGGATTCGAATATCATCCCCCCTGCGGGGGCCGGCGACTGAAGACCGACCACGTACACGAAAACG
>JABRVZ010000026.1:0-17018 GCA_039961775.1 Chloroflexota bacterium | reverse complement strand
GACGAAGCGGAAATGAGCCTGTTTCCGACGTTGACGCGGATGTGGATGTTGCGCGGACAACAACGCAGAATTCGCGCGCCAGGCGTTCATCCGCCGAAGCAGCACGAGTGTGCCGCTGCCGATTGGCGGACAGGTACGATCGTGCGGATTCGGAGCGAGAAACGAAATGCAAAAGCATTCTGTCATTTGGTTGAGAAGTGCCTGACCCGTTCAGCGCAGCGCAAACGGCGTGTGATTATCGTTGCAGATCGTGCCCGCATCCATACGACGGAGGGCTCACGATTGGTGGCTGAATTACTCAAAACATATGGCAGGCAAGTGCGGCTGCGCTATGTGCCCAGCTATTCGCCCGAGTGCATGCCCATGGAAATCTTCTGGAATGATTGGCGCGACCAAGTAACGCATAATCATGACCATCTGACAATCAAGGACTTGGAACGGGACAGCGATTGCTATTTTGCTCGTTGCGCGCGTCATTCAGATGACGTTCTGCGAAGAATTGGCAGTCCCTTTGCCAGGCAAAACCGTAAATATTAATTGGTTTCATTTAGGCAGTTACGACCCCACACATCGAAAAGTCCGTTTTCATCTGTTGCCGTCCTAAAACGAAGAGCGACTCAAATCGAGCCGCTCTCTTTATTTGGGGCGTTTATTTATCGGGTGCCACAATTTTCTCTCGATTCACACGGTATAAGCCAATAAGCATCTCTGTCACCTTCGGCAGTCCAGCCTTCCAACTTAGAACTTAATACCCTAACCTTCCACCATACCCAATTATCCGCACATTGGGGACCATCAAGTATTTTTACAGCACTACCTACAGGAATGACATCAAGTATCGAATTGGAAGTGCCAGGACCACTGCGAACCCTCTGTCTCAATGGCGGATAAAAACTGACGAACGCAAAATCACCTATCTTGAGTCGCGTTGGTCTAGCCTCTTTGCACACAGCCCCTGTAGTAGTTCCAGCTGAAAGGGAAATTGTGTCATAACTTATTCTTTCCAATCCTTGCGCCCAAGAAGGTAAATAGTCTCCGTAAATTATCGAAGTCAGCACCCATTGATTATTTTTCATTTCAAGAATTAGATACAAGATGGTATTACCATCAACACCCCAGCCAGGCGACCAATTACTCATTCGAATAACCAAGCGACCAGATTCTTCGAACATAAAGAAGTCGCAATTCGGTTTATTGAGCAACCTCTTAGACAACTCCGCAAGGAAATCAGTTTTGCCGATTGTCACGGTTTTACCGTTGCCATCAATCAACTGAATTGAATTACCCACAATTAATTTTTCAAAGACAGATATATCGTTATACAGAGATGCATATTTTATCCATTGCAAAACAGAGAAATATTCTGCCCGATTGAGAGTCGGAAGAGACAATGAAAGCGGCGATTGATTAGCTTTCCAATTACTGAGATTGAATAAAACAAGGTAGCCTCGAGAAGCTAATTTCCGCTCTCCATGTTGATTGGTCTCCCAACTTTCTGCCTTGATTATAACACCTGTACTCTTGTCGAAGTACAAAATTTGCTCTTGATAACCTTGAACTCTAATTACCCAACAATCAAAAGTTCCAGCAGGTACTGAGACTATCTCTTCAGAGACCACTTGATGATTGTACTGGATTGCCCCGCCAGGGTACCATTCACCCAACTGCAAACTACGAGTAACCAAATCGAAGTTAAGGTCCCGATGTAATTTGAATGGCTCCTTGTATAGTTTGCCAGTAGTATCAACCCCAAACCTTTCTCCTTCCCACACATTCTCATCGAAATTATAGACTACAGAGAAACCATATTCAACACCATAATATTTCTGACCATTCGTTACAAACATTTCGGGGTTTGTATAAACTCCTTGAAGCTGTTCTTTTATACTTATCCCCGTATTTTGATCTACCCAGACGGTTGTTACCTGACTATATTTGCTTGTATCGGTTGGATACTCAATAACCCAAGTATTATAACCACCAATCGTTTCTTCCCCTAGAAACTTAGTCTTCGATAGCACCCCATTATCATTGCTATAAATTAAGTAATCACCAAAAGCAAAAGTAAATAGTGGTTGTCCCCGTATCGGCGTTGCCCCTGGTACAGGTATGGGAGGTGTTGGAGTCGAAAAAGATACTGCGGTGGGATTTTGAGCAGATTTAGTAAGTTCATAACATGTCAGGGCAGATTTCTTGTCAATGTAATCGTACGGATTACGATACCCCCAATCATCCGGATTACTGGTAACATAACCAAACTTGCCATTGATCCCAACGGTGCCTACCTTTGTTGGATTCCCAAGTATTCCAGAATTCTTGAACTCTAAATGCAAGTGAGGAGTTGGAATTTTCGTTGTAGTCCATTTATTTGGATCTCCATAACCACTTGCGCCCATAATTCCGAGAACTGTAGCCTTATTAACACAAAGGGTCCCTTGTGGGACAGATTTATACTTCTTTTCTAGGTCAGGATCGATTTTTTCAAGATGAGCATATAAGGTGTAAATTGGCGTCTTTCCATCAGCTAAAACATGCTTAATGATTACCGTATTGCCCAACCCATGGTCATCACAGTTTCCACCTATATCAGGATTGCATCCAACATCATTGTATACAATACTTACTACATAACCTGATCCAGATGAAAAAACAGATTGACGATCTTTGACTTCCGTTTGTTCTGGAATACCCCACAAATCAATACCTGTATGATAAGGGTCGGTACCCACACAGCTTTCACCATAATTGCAATCGTCTGCTATCCTGAATTTGCCTTTTTCCAAGGGGTTCTCAAAAACCTCATAGCTGTTTGAGTTGATAGGCTCTTGGGCAGGAGGGACTGGCGTTGTGCCCGTTCCCCCTCCAGAGCAAGCAGAAAGCAGTCCTATGATCCAAAGTAGATTTACAAGTCGTTTTGTTTTCATTTCCACTCCTTACATGCTTGACGTGGCAATGATAATTTGTATCGCAATTCTCCCACCAAATTGCGACTTTATTCTATCATAATCAAAAAAAATTCAAAAACATCTATTGGATGATTCGTTTAGTAACGTCCTCTTTGCACAACATTCTCTGGATTTGGTAACTCACTTTCCCTCGCCGGAAACACCTGCACCGCGCACGCCTTGAACTCGGGAATCTTCGCTTCGGGGTCGAGCGCATCGTTCGTCAATAAATTCGCGGCGGCTTCGGCGAAATGCCACGGGATGAACACCACACCCACCGTCGTCTTCTCGGTAACAGTAGCGCGCAGGACAACCTCGCCGCGGCGGGAAATCACGCGCACGGGCATGCCGTCTGTAATGCCGTGCATCTCCGCATCGGCAGGGTGAATTTCCACCCGCGCTTCAGGGTATGCCTCGTTCAGCGCCGAGTGCCGCGTCATCGTGCCGCCGTGCCAGTGTTCGAGCAGGCGTCCCGTCGTCAGGATGAACGGATACTCGTCATCGGCTTGCTCCATCACCGGCACATAATCGAGCGGGATGAACCTGCCGCGCCCGCTGGGGAACGTTTCCTTGAACAACGTCGGCGTGCCGGGATGATCCATGCTCGGCACGGGATATTGCAGACCGACCTTCTCGATGCGTTCATACGTAATACCCGCGTAATCGCTGTTGACGGACGCCATCTCGCGCAGGATTTCCTCCGGCGACTCGTAATCCCATTTCGCAGACCGCCCGCGTCCCAATCGGACCTCGAGCCTGGTCGCCAAATCACAGAGAATTTTCCAGTCGGGGCGTGCCTGCCCGCGCGGCGCGATAGCCGCCCGCACACGCTGGACTCTGCGGTCGGTGTTGGTGAACGTCCCGTCCTTTTCCGCAAACGAAGCGGCGGGCAGGAAGACATCGGCAAACGCGCCCGACTCGTTGATGAATAAATCCTGCGCGACGAGAAATTCCAATTGCTCCATGTGCTTGCGCGTCTCGTTGAGATTCGGCTCCGACATCATCGGGTTCTCGCCCATGATGTACAACGCCCGCACGCCGCCCGGATGCGCATGAGACAAAATCTCGGTGGTGGTAAGACCGAGTTTGCGCGAGAGACCGCCCGGTTCGATGTTCCATGCCTGCTCCCATTTGCGGGCATTCTCTTCGTTGTCCACGCGCATGTAGCCGGGGTAGTGGAACGGCATCGCACCCATGTCGCTGGCGCCCTGCACGTTGTTCTGTCCGCGTAACGGATTCAACCCCGTGCCGTCGCGCCCCACGTGACCCGTGAGAAACGCCAGATGGATGAGCGCCAGCGCGGAGGCGGTTCCGTGCGAGAGTTGCGAGATGCCCATGCCCCAGTAAATCGCGCCGTTCTTCGCGGTGGCATACATCCGCGCCGCTTTGCGAATATCCTCGGCAGGCACACCGCTGATTTGCTCGGCATACTCCGGCGTGAACTTTTCCAGCGACTCGATAAATTCATTGAAGCCTTCGGTCCGCCGATTGACAAAATCCCAATTGACCAGGTTTTCTTTGACAATCACGTGCGCCATCGCAGAGAAAACAGGCACGTTCGTGCCGGGCTTGAGCGGAAGCCACAACTCGGCGAAGTCCACCAGGTCAATGCGGCGCGGGTCCACCACAATCATTTTCGCGCCATGCTTCTGCACGGCTTCCTTCATCTGCAAGGCAATGATGGGATGATTCTCACCCGTGTTCGAGCCTGTCACGATGAACACATCGTTCATGATGACCTGCGAAGCCGTGTTGCTCATCGCCGAGGAGCCAATCGCCTTTTGCAGCGCCACCACCGATCCCGCATGGCACAGACGTGTGCAGTGATCCACGTTATTCGTGCGGAACAATGCCCGCCATATCTTCTGGAGGAGGTAGTTATCTTCGTTCGTGGCTTTGGCGCAGCAATACACTGCCATCGCGTCGGAGCCGTCACGTTTGTAAATGCGGACGAGGTTATCCGCGACGATGTTGAGGGCGGTGTCCCAATCGGTTTCCACCCAATCCCAGGGAGATTGGTAAGTAGTGACTGGCGCTTGGGGATCGGCAAGCAGAGATTTGTATCCCAGGTCTGGCGCGTCTTTTCTATTCTTCCACTGATCACTGACAACCGATGACTGATTCCTTTCCAAAAGGTATCTCCGCACCATCGGCTTCGTCACGCGCTTGGGGTGATAGATAAAGTCATATCCAAAGCGACCCTTAACGCACAGATTTCCCTTGTTGACCGGCGAATCGAACGGCGAGGTAACCTTGAAGATGAAATCGTCCTTGACGTGCAGTTCGAGATTACATCCCACGCCGCAGTAGGAACAAACCGTCGTGACGACGCGGTCTGCAACCACTCGTTTCTCATCCAGTTGAAGTTCGGCGACCATAAAAGACACCTCCAGGAAATGTTCGATCTCGTTCCATACCAGACCTATCACTTCAGCCCCCTTCCATTGTCCCCTTCCGTGAGGGAAGAGGTTCGGGGATAGGTCACGAAACAAACCCGCCCCGCGCATTGCCTGCACGGGGCGGATACATGCGCTTGGCGCAATTATACCCATTTGCACGTACCTGGCGCTCTCTTGCGCCAGAGGGCGCAACCTACGCGCGTTCGACCTTCACCGCGCTAACCTTGTACTCCGGTATCTTCGCCACCGGGTCCACAGCATCGTTCGTCAGAGCGTTGGCAGGGACTTCGGCAAAGTGGAAGGTCATGAACACCATGCCGCGCGGAAGTTTGCTCGTCAGGCGGGCTTTGCCGGTCGCTTCGCCGCGGCGCGATTTGACTCGAATCCAATCGCCAGTGGAAATGCCCAGGCGGGCGCCGTCGGCGTCGTTGATTTGAATCTCGCCCTCGGGCACAATCCAATCCAAGCCTTCCGAGCGGCGGCTGAGAGTCCCGCCGTGCCAGTGCTGGAGGATGCGTCCCGTGTTCAACACGAAGGGATAGTCCTCGTCGGGGAGTTCGGCAGGCTCGCGGAAGGTCAGCGGCATGAACCTGCCGAGTCCGCGCGTAAATTTTTCCTTGTGCAGGATCGGCGTGCCGGGATGGTCGGGCGCGGGGCAGGGCCATTGCAGTCCGTGTGGAACAAGCCGTTCGTGACTGATTCCAGCCATGGTCGGAGTCAGAGCCGCAATCTCATCCCACACGGCAGAGGCGCCGGCGTAGTTCCAGTCCGTAACGGGTTGAACGACATCCGACGAGTCCTCCGCAGGAACACCGCTCAAACGCTGCCCCAAATCGCAAATGATGTCGAGGTCGCGCCGCGCCTCACCGTGAATGGGAAGAGCCGGACGCACGAGTTGCACGCGCCGTTCGGTGTTCGTGAACGTGCCTTCTTTTTCGGCAAAACTCACGCCGGGCAAAACCACATGCGCCATTTGCGCAGTCTCGTTGAGGAAAATATCCTGCACGGCAAGGAACTCGATTTCCTCCAGCGCCTCGCGCACGTGATTGGTGTTCGGGTCGGAAAGAAGCGGATTCTCGCCCATGATGTAGAGCGCTTTGATGCGACCCTCGAGCACGCCGTTCATCATTTCAGTGACCGTCAGCCCCGGCTTCGGCGGAATCTTCACCTTCGTTTGCCAGGCGTTCTCGAACTTTGTGCGCGCCGCTTCGTCTGTGACTGGCTGATACCCGGTGAGGACGTTCGGCAGCCCGCCCATATCGCATGCCCCTTGCACGTTGTTCTGTCCGCGCAGCGGGTTGACGCCCGTGCCGGGTCTGCCGAAGTTGCCGGTGAGCAGTGCAAGATTTGCCAGCGCCTGGACGTTATCCACGCCGTGCGATGACTGCGTGATGCCCATCGCCCAGAAAATCGCCGCGCTTCGCGCCCGACCGTACACCTGCGCCGCCTCGACGATCATATCCGCAGGGACGCCGGTGATGTCCTCCGCCCATTGCGGCGTGCAATCTCTCACCGCCTCTTTGAACGCCTCGAAGTTTTCGGTGCGTGCCGCGATGAATTCTTTATCTTCCAACCCTTCTGCAAGGATGACGTGCGCCATGGCGTTGAGCAAAGCCACGTCGGTGCCCGAACGCGGACGGATGTGAATCGCGGCAAAGTTCGCCAGTTCGATTTCGCGCGGGTCAATCAAAATCAATTTTGCGCCGCGCTTGCGAACCGCCTTTTTCATCTCCAGGCTGATGACCGGGTGCGCCTCGGTGGTGTTGCTCCCCGTAACGAGCAGGACATCCGCCAGATGAATGTCGGCGATGGAATTGGTCATCGCGCCCGAACCCAGAGTTGCCGCCAGACCGGCGACACTGCTGGAGTGTCAGAGCCGCGCGCAGTGATCGACGTTGTTCGTGCCGATCAATCCGCGCGCCACCTTTTGTAAGAGATAATTTTCCTCGTTCGTGCATTTCGCCGAGACGAGGAAGCCAATCGAGTCAGGTCCGTACTTGTCGCGGATTTCCAGCAGCCGCGAGGCGACATATTCCATCGCTTCGTCCCAGCCCGCAGGGACGAGCGCCCCGTCCTTCCGCATCAATGGCTGGGTCAACCTGTCCTTCGCGTGGACGAAGTCGTAGCCGAAGCGTCCCTTCACGCACAGGTTGCCCTTGTTCGCGGGCGCATCGAACGGCGATGTGACTTTGTACACGACATCTTCTTTGATGTGCAGATTGACGGTGCATCCCACCCCGCAGTAGGGACAGATGGTGGTGACAATTCTGTCGGGTTTGATCATCATGCCTCCAAGACGTTTCAACGTTGGAACGTTCAAACGTTCTTACGTTTCTTCCTCCCCGTATTCAACACGCTAATCTCCTCAGGGCTGACGCCCTGCTCCAACAAATACTGCCGCTTCGGCTTCAACGCGCCTGTCGGGCAGACGCCCACGCATTGACCGCACAGCACGCAGGTCGTTTCGGGAATGGGTTTGTCGAAGAACGTGCCGATCTGCGTCTCGTAGCCGCGTCCCTCGAAGTTGATGGCGTAGGTATACTGCGCGTCGTCCGCGCAGACCTGCACACAGCGCCAGCACAACAGACACTTCGAGTAATCGCGGATGTACATCGGGTTGTCGTCTTTGATGTCCGAGACGCGGCGCACCGCATCCGGGAAGCGTGAGGTGTCTGCGCCGTATTCGTCCATCATCGTCAGGATTTCGGGCGCATCCGACAAATCCATCGTGGACGCCAGCATCTCAAGGATGGTCTTTCGCGCGCGCTTCACGCGTTCGCTTCGCGTCTGGACCTTGAGGCTGCCTGCCGCCTGGACAACGCACGCCGGCTGAAGCGTTCTCCACCCCTCCACTTCGACGACACACATGCGGCACAGTCCGTTTGCCGTGGTCGCTTCATGGAAACAAATGGTCGGGATGTCAATTCCGTTCTCACGCGCGGCATCGAGCAGGGTCTTGCCGTCTTCGACTGTAATTTCCTTGCCGTCCATCAAAAACGTGACTGTCATGAGCTCACCTGGTATCTGTAACGCGACATTTATGTCGCTTTTGGTAAACGGCGACATGAATGTCGCACTACGAAAACAACTCGGGCCACAACTTCATCGCCGACAACACCGCGCTCGCGGCTGTCTGCCCCAGCCCGCACAGGGACGCGTCCGTCATCGTCCAGCCGACATCCTGCAGGCGGGCAAAGTCATCTGCCAGAACGTTCCCTTCGGCAATGCGGTCCAGGATTTCCTTCTGGCGCTGTGTGCCCATCTGGCAGGGATAACACTTGCCGCACGATTCATGCGCGAAGAAGTGACCCAAACTCTTCAGCACCCGCCGCATATCCCGCGTCTCATCGAAGACCATCACCACGCCGGAGCCGAGAGGCAAGCCCGCTGCGCGCAGGTCTTCAAAGGTCAATTTCACGTCGAGATGTTCCGTTGTAGCGAACGCACCCGCCGCCCCGCCAAAGAGTACCGCCTTCAATTGCTTCCCGTCCCTTACGCCGCCCGCCAATTCGAGCAACTCGCGCAACGTCACGCCAAACGGGACTTCGTACACGCCCGTCCGCTCCACGTCGCCAGAGACGCAGAACAACTTCGAGCCGGGCGATTTCTCCGTGCCAAGTTTGCGGTATTCGGCTGACCCTTTGGCAACGATCAGCGGCACGGTGCAAAGCGTTTCCACGTTGTTGATAACGGTCGGCTTGCCGAAGACGCCGTGAGTCGTGGGGAAAGGCGGCTTGATGCGTGGAAAGCCGCGCTTTCCCTCGATCGACTCGAACAGCGCAGTCTCCTCGCCACAGATGTAGGCGCCAGCGCCGACACGGATTTCAATCTCGAAGCCGTTCCCCACATAGCCCGCCTCCCGGGCTTCTTTCAACGCCGTCTCCAAAACGGGAACAATATACGGATACTCGCCGCGAATGTAAATATAACCTTTCGCCGCGCCAATGGCATACGCGGCGATGCACATCCCCTCGATGACACGGTGCGGATCATCGAGCATCAACACGCGGTCTTTGAACGTGCCCGGCTCGGACTCGTCTGCATTGCAGATGACGTACTTGGGCGAACCTTCGGCTTTCGCCGCGCCCTCCCATTTGACCCCGGTCGGGAAAGCCGCGCCGCCGCGTCCCACCAGACCTGAAGCCTTGACCTCCGCAATGACTTCATCGGGCGTCATCGTCTTTGCCTTCTTCAGCCCGGCGTATTCGCCGTATTTTTCCAGCGAGGTGGTGCCGTTCCCGCAGTTGGCGGTCAGAATGCGGACTGAGCCATAAACCAGCGAGGGCGGACGATTTACTTCGGAAGTCCCATCCCCTACCGTCCATTGTCCACTGTCCATTGTCCACACGGCCGGAGCGTGTTCACACAGCCCCAGGCAGGGACTCGGCTCGATGGTTAGAGACAGGTCTTCGGGAGTCTGATGCGGTTCGAGCCCGTGACGCGCGCACAGCCGGTCGAGAATCCCATCCGCATCCTTCAGCGCACACGCCACATCCGTACACACGCGGATGACGCGTTTGGACGTCGGCTGGTCGTAGAAGAGGGAGTAGAATTCGATGACGCCGTGCACGTCTGCCAGCGGGACTTTGAGCGCTTTGGCGATTTCCGTTGCCACCGGCTCGGAGACCCAGCCATAAAGTTTTTGAGCCGCATGCAGGGCTGGCAGCAGCCCGGAGCGGCCCAAAGGAATGTACGGTTCGATTGCAGTGTAAAGGGGGGAAGGTTCAGCAACTGTCATGTTTCACTCCGCCCAGAGTATAGACTGAAACAAAGGAGATGACAAGCCGATGAAAATCATTGGTTTAGAGCAAAGTGTCATGGTACCAAACTCTCATACTGTTTGCCTTGCTCAGCCCGAGAAAGTGTAGTTTAATGAGCGCCGCTCATCCGCGCCAATGAATTTGCAAGAAAACTTTTGTTAAGATTTAAGGTATAATGATTTCAAGCATTACGGTTTCGAACCGTAGAGCAATTATCCGATTTATTTCATTCATGAAAAACGCGACCATTCTCGTCATCGAAGGAAGACATGCAGAAATCCCTTCTTTTGCCGCCGACCTGCAAAAGAAGGGATTTGATATTCGTTCTTTTCAAAATGGAAGCCAGGCGGTTTCCAAAATCAAACAGATCAATCCCAGTCTTGTTGTAATCAACGCCGCGTCTCTCCGAAGCACGGGCATCCGCATTTGTTTGTCTGTTCGCAAAAAGGACCCGAAACTTCCCATCATCCTTATCCTTGAAAACGAAAAGCCGGTGGATAAAGATGTGGCGGACGCAGTGCTTGCTCTGCCCTTCACGGTGCAAAAACTTGTCAACCGCATTAAAGCCTTTTTGCCAAGCGACGGAAAAAACGTCATCACAGCGGGTCCCATTCAATTGGACCTCGACCACAAACGAGTGCGCTGTTTAAGCAAGAACGCAAAACTCACCCCGCGGCTCATCACACTTCTCCAAATTCTCATGGAAAAGCACGGCGAGGTGGTTGAACGGGAATCTCTTTTCAAGAAAGTGTGGGAAACAAATTACACCGGCGATACGCGCACGCTGGATGTTCACATCTCATGGCTCAGGCGCGCCATCGAGCTCGACCCCAACAATCCCAAATTCCTAAAGACCATTCGCGGCGTCGGGTACAGGCTGGACGTGTAGCTGATATTGCTTTCCTTTTGCAGTCACAAGCCGGAGGCAGATATTGCGTCCGGCTTTTATTTTGAGATTCAATGGAATTTCCCCGCTTCGCACCGGACGTTTTGCCTGCGCCGCGCTTCGGAAGATTTTCCCATCCCAATTTGGATCCACCTCCCAATAATCCAAATCGAGTTTTGTATTCAGTGAAATTGAATTGCCCAAAATACTCGCCCCGGTGGACTTTGGAACGGCGGAAAATGGAACGTGCAAATTGGAATCGCGTTCCATCGCAAATGGGATGTTTACCTCCAACAAACGCGAACGGGTGGTATGAATGGCGCGGAAATTCTGGTCGCAGGCGATGAAACGGCGTCCGTGTTTGGCGGCAACGAATGGAGTTGTTCCCGAACCACAGAAAAAATCTGCCACAAGGTCGCCGGGGTTGGAAGATGCCAGGATGATGCGTTCCAGCAAGGCTTGCGGCTTTTGCGTAGGATACCCCGTCCGCTCGTTGTGAAGACGCGCCACCACCGGGAAATACCACCAATCCTCCGGCACTTTGCCGCGCTCCAGATCCGGAATCTTCCCAAATCCTGCCTTGGGAGATGATTTGAAAGTGTTTACAGTGTTTTGATGATAGGGTTCACGGACGGCATCTGCGTTGAAAGTGTATTCCTTCCCCTTGACATAAGAGAGGATGGTATCGTGCTTGCGGTTGAAGGCACTGCGGATGGGCGAAGGTCCGTGATAGACCCAGATGATTTCGTTCAAAAGGTTGTCAGCGCCAAACAATTCGTCCAGCAGGAGGCGGGCGTAGGAGTCGGCATGCCAGTCGAGGTGCAGGTACAAGGTCCCGTTGGGGGCGAGGAGGCGGTACATCAACGCCAGACGTTGATAGAGGAAGTCGAGGTATTCCTCCAGTCCGTTCCAGTCGTCGCCATAGCCTTCGGCAAGTTGCCATTCGTCGGGTTTGCGGGAGTCCTCCCCTCTTCCGATGCGGGCGTTGAATTTCCGGTTGGTAAAAAAGGGAGGGTCGGCGTAAATCAGGTTGATTTTCCCCTCGTATTCGGGGAGCAGAGCCGCCATGACCGCAAGATTGTCTCCCAAAATCAGCCGGCTGGCAGGGACGGCTTTAGGGTAGCCGAATCCGTTTGGGTGAAGGATCGAGTCTATCGTCAGCGCGGCAGGCTGAGGCGGGGCAAGATGCTTTCCTGTCCAGTGAAGGGTGGGCATGGTTCAGTAATGAATCAGTACGCGCGTGCCTAATCCGCGGTTGAAGGATTTCCCAATTTGGTGAGGAGGCAATGCCCAGCGGAAGAGCCACTTGGCTTCTTCGGTGCGCATGTTGATGCAGCCGCGGCTCATGGGGACGCCGAAATTTTCGTGCCAATACGTGCCGTGAAAGGCGTGTCCCTGCGTGGTGAAGAAGCAGGTCCATGGGACGCCGGGCAGTTCGTAGTCGGTGAAATCGGAGAAGAGATTGCCGTTGCCCATGTGTTTGGCGGGCATTTTATCGAGGATGCGGAATTCGCCTTCGGGGGTTTTGGTGGGGATGCCGTTTGCCTCGCGCGAACTGCTGGGAATGCCCGAAGAGATTTTGGTCTGAAATACGATTTTGTCGTACTCGTAGGCGGTCAGGGTTTGGGTGGTGAGGTTGACTTCGAGGCGTTTGTTTTGCGCTTCGACTTCGGGACTGAGGGGGGTCAACTCTTCCAGCGGAATGGGACGGGCGTGAAGCGGGTCAATGTGGTAGGGGTAGCCGGTCAGGTCGTCGTAGATGCGGTACCACGTCTCGCCGGTGGGACCTGGCTCGATGGCTTCCACCCAGTGAACGGAGCCGTAGTACAGACGGAAACCGAGTTGCTGCCAGCCGTAGGCTTTGGTGCTGCGCCAGGGTTGTGTGTAGGGAACGGTGATTTCCACCAGACGGGGTGTGTTGTTCTCCAGGACGGTCAGCGGCTGGTTGAACAGCACTTTGACCCTTTGCAGGCGGGCACGGTGCATGTACCCGCCCCACACCCGGTACCAGACGGGGTTGTAGGTTGGCGCCTCGGCAATTACTTCGCCGTAGGTGTGAACGAGGTCGTCACGGTACCAGGTGGCGACAATGCGGCTCTTGTCGTCGGGCTGGCTGTGTACGCTGACCGAATCAGTCGCTACGCGAACCAGATTACTGTCATCGAAGCCGATTAAGTCGCGCAGGGATGGGGTAAAGGCAAGAGCGCCGAGGCTCAAGCCGCCCAATTTGAGGAAGTCGCGCCGGGAAAGTCGTGTCATTGGGGTGAATTCTAATCGAAATCCTTTAATCGCTGATGAGCCTCCGCCTTCAGAGCAGGCGCCCAACCCTTAACGCAACCGCCCTCCGTGAAGGGAGGGCGGCGGGTTTTGATTCAGTTGTAAGGTCAGGATTGAGCCGCTACGGGGATCATATCCTTGAGCAGGATTTCGAGCGCCATGGTATGCCCGCAGCGTTCATGGGTGATGAAAAATTCGCAATCACACTTGAATTTTCCATCTGCAAAAGAGACCTTGTGATCATTGTTATCGCCATGGAAGGTCAACTCGAATTTGTCGAAGCGAAAACGGGTGCGATCTTCAGCATAGCGTTTTGCCTTCTCCAACTTGCCGATCAGTCCATAGTCCATAGGTCACTCCTTTTGTAGGGTTGGAAACAAAAAGGCACGCAATGAGGCGCGTGCCTTTATCCACAGATTGGTATGTGAACCATCGTTCGCATGCTGTCAGTATAGTACGTTTCCGAGTGCAAGTCAACGGGAAAATGCGAAACGTATGGAAATCGCAAGGTAATCGTCAGTCTGCCGTAGCGCCCGCCAGGACGGGTTCGTCTCCGTTGTAGGTGAGCAGGGCGGGCCACTTGCGCACAATCAGCGTCATGCCAAGGATACACGCAATCCCGCCGCTGACGATGGCAAACGGCGCGCCGAACAACTGCGCCACCAGTCCCGCCTCCACTTCCCCCAGTTGCGGTCCGCCCTGAAAGAAAATCTGATTGATGCTGGTCATGCGCCCGCGGATGTGATCGGGAGTCTGCAGTTGGCGGATGGTGTTGCGGATGATGGTGCTGACCGAATCTGCCGCGCCGGTGACCGCCAGCGCGCTCCACGCCAGGACAAAGGAACTGCTCAGCCCAAAAATGACTGTTGCCACACCGAAAACGACCACCGACCCCAAAAAGAGCGGTCCCTGCCGCCTCAATTCGCGGACCTGGGAAACGGTCAGCGCCGCCAGCACTGCCCCCACCGATTGCGCCGCCGACAGCCAACCGTATTCGACCACACCCACTTTCAGCACGTCCACGGCGATGATGGGCATGAGCGTGTTGGCAGAGGCGAAGAACGTGGCGACGAAATCGAGGAGCATGGTGGAGAGGATGATTGGCTTGTTGACAATAAAGTGGATGCCCTCCCGAATGGCTTCCCAACTCACCGCCCTGGCATGCCCCGCGACCTTTTGCGGCACGTCACCGATCAGGATCAACGCCAGGATGACCGCCAAAAACGACCCGGCATTGATGTAGTACACCGCCTGCTGACCCGCATAGGCGATGGCAAAGCCGGAAAGCGCCGGCCCAACGATGGAGCCGGTCTGAAAGGCGAGGGAGGTCATGCTGAAGGCGTTGGGGAGGTCTTTGGCGGGGACCAGGTTGGGGACGAGAGCCTGACGCGCCGGCCCGTCGAAGGCTACGGCAATTGCCTGAAGGGCGGTCAGGGCGTAGATGTGCCAGACGGTGATATGTCCAAATTGTGTGAATAGCCCGAGAGAGAGGGCAATGAGGGCGGCGGAACTTTGGGTGAGGAAGAGAATTCTTCTTCTGTTGAACGAGTCGGCGACGGCGCCGCCAATCAGCGAAAAGACGATGACCGGCAGGATGCGCGCCAACCCCACGCCGCCCAGGGCGATGGGCTTGTCTGTCAACGTGCGGATGTGCCAGAAGATTGCCCAAATCTGCATTTGGGTGCCGGCGATGGAGATGAGAAGTCCCAGCCAGAGGTAGAAAAAGCGGCGGTGTTTGAGGGAAGGAGGAATGTGAAGTTGCATAGTTCAGTTTCAAGTTTGCTCTGTTGCAATCATTCAAAAATCTTGCGCTCTTTAGCGCAACTTCGGGCGTTAGAGAACGCCCAGTACGCTTCAAAACACATCCTTGCAACAGAGCATTTCAAGTTCCCCAATCGCGCAGGTAGAGGAAGTCGTAACCGATGGTGCGGTTGCTGAGTTTGGCGATAGGCGGCATCATGCGCTTGAACTGGCTGCGGCGGACGCGGGCGATTACGGCGTTGACAAATGCTTCGTCGAAGCCTTCTTCGATGCATTCCTGCGGGCTGTAACGCTGGTCAACGAGCAGGTAAAGCAGTTTGTCCACCTGGTCGTAGGTGAAGCCCAGTTCGCCTTCGTCGGTCTGTCCTTGCCACAAGTCGGCGGAGGGCGGTTTCTCGATGATGGGCGCAGGAACGCCGAGGGCGCGCGACAACTGCCGCACCTGAGTCTTGTACAGGTCGCCGATGGGGTTAATGGCAGACGCCATGTCGCCCCACAAGGTGGAATAGCCGAGCAGGATTTCAGTCTTGTTGCTCGTGCCGATGGGCAGTCCCTTGAAGACCTCGGTTTTATCGTACAACACGATCATCCGCATGCGCGCCAGGATGTTTCCCTTGCGGATATTGGAGATGTTCGGGTCACGCTGGATGAGCGGCTCTGCCATGGGGGTGATGTCAATCGTTTCGCTCTGGACCTGGAACTGGTCAATGAGCAATTGGGCATGTTCGAGCGAATCGGGCGAGGACGTGCGGTAGGGCAGCCGCAGGGCAAGGACATTCTCCGCACCGAGCGCTTCAGCCGCCAGCACGCAGGAGAGCGCCGAATCCAACCCGCCGGAGAGGTTGATGACCGCGCGGGAATATCCCACGCGCGTGACCTCCGAGCGGATGAAGGACGTCAGAATTTCACGGGCGACATCGGTATTAATCGTCAGGTCAACCACGGGATAAAATCCTGTTCAATTCTTTTTGGACGAGGGCAGTCCGTTCGTCGCGCAGAAGAGGCAGACGGGCGCGCGTGCGGCGGAGTTGGTTCAAGTCCAGTTCGGCAAGGGTGAGCGCCTCCTCGAAGTAGGGACCCTGCGCGACGAGTTCCCCGTTCGGGTCGTTGACCGTCGCCCCGCCCCAGAACAACAAGCCATCCTCAAAACCGACGCGGTTGCAATGCGCCACGAAGGACGTGAACATGCTGGCATACGCTTTGCTGACGCGCTCCACCCAGCGGGCAGATTCGAGCTTCTCGCGGTCGTTCAGTCCGCGGCCGGGGGAGGCGGAGGAGAAGAGCATGATGTCGGCGCCGTCGAGCCAGAGCAGGTACGGGGGCGAAGCGTGCCAGAAATCTTCACAGATGAGCATGCCGGCGCGCCCGAAGCGGGTGTCGAACGAACGAACCGAATCGCCCCAGGCGAAGAAACGCCCTTCATCGAAAAGTCCGTAGGTGGGCAGGTACACCTTGTGATGGACGTGAAGAACTTTTCCGCCGGAAAGGTAGGCGGAGGCAATGTAAAAGCGGTGACGAGAGTCCTCGTCCACAAAGCCCACCACCAGGTCCAGATCATGAGACGCCTTGAGGAGATGTTTGAAGACCGGGTCATCGTCCGTCGGTTTGTGGGCAACGGAGGCGACCAGGTCCTGCAAAACGTATCCGGTCAGGGAGAGTTCGGGGAAGACGAGCAGGTCTGCCTTTTGAGATTTTGCCTGTTCGATGTAGTGGAAGTGCTTTTGAAGGTTGGCTTCGACATCCCCCAATGTGGTAGAAATCTGTGCGAGCGCAAGATTGAGTTTCATCGCTCGAATCTTACCACTAAAAATAAGAGTGAAAAGGTGGGGAAATCGGCGGGGCGCACGGTGGAACAAAAACGCGCCCTGATGGACGCGCTCCTTTGGCGGGAAGGGAGGGATTCGAATATCACCCCCTCAATGGGGGCGCACGGTGGAACAAAAAACGCGCCCTGATGGACGCGCTCCTTTGGCGGGAAGGGAGGGATGCG
>JABRVZ010000025.1:0-14124 GCA_039961775.1 Chloroflexota bacterium | reverse complement strand
CAATCATTCAAAAATCTTGCGTATTTTGCGCTCTCTAGCGCAACTTTGGGCGTTAGAGAACGCCCAGTACGCTTCAAAACATATCCTTGCAACAGAGCATCTGCAAAATAAAACGTCCCGCCGATTACTCAGCGGGACGTTCCAATTACACGCACCAAACCCTACTTCTCGAACACCCATCTATCCACTTCGCGCTTCCAGTCCACGAGCTCTTCCGGCTTGAACCAAAGGGCAACTTCCCGCACGCCGGTCTCGGGCTTGTCCGAAGCGTGGATCAGGTTGCGCCCCACCTCGAGAGCGAAGTCGTGGCGGATGGTGCCGGGCGCGGCTTCCGCCGGCTTGGTCGAGCCAACCGTCTGGCGGATGGCGGCGACAGCGTTGGGACCTTCCCACACCATTGCCATCACCGGCGCAGAAGTGATGTAGGCAATCAAACCGTCGTAGAACGGCTTGCCTTCGTGTTCGGCGTAGTGCGCCTTCGCCAGGTCCAGGCTGACCTGCATGAATTTCGCGCCGACAAGGCGCAGTCCGCGGCGCTCGAAGCGGGCAATGACCTCACCGATCAAGCCGCGCTGAACGCCATCGGGCTTTACCAACACAAGCGATCTTTCCACAGATTTCCTCCAAAAATAAAAATAAGACCTGACAGGTCGTCGAGACCTGCCAGGTCGTTTTCGCTAACGTAATAATTCTTCCGCCTTGGTGTAAGCGTCCAGGGCGTCTTGCAACTGATTGGCGCGCATATAGGCATCGCCAAGCGCCTGCCAGATGCTGACTTCCACCGGGTAGCGGTACAACGCCTCGCGCAGGTCGTAGATGACCTCTTCGAGGTAGCGTCCTTTTTTGATGAGTTTGCCATAGGCGTCGAGCGCGGCAGGGATGTTGCTGCGCGAGAGTTCTGTCCGCGCAGAAGCAAGGAGCGGGTCGCCGGGCGTGCGCAGCATTCCCGTTCCGCGCAGGCTGGTGACGGGTTCCACATACGTCGCCGGCGGAGCAGGCTTGGGCTCTTTGCGGGGAGCCTTTTTCGGCTTTGGCTCAGGCTCGGGTTCAGGAGCAGGCTCAGGGGCGGGCTGAGGCGGTTCTTCCACCGGCTTCCAGTCCACAGGGCGGGTCGGCTCGATTTTGGTCGGCTCCACCAGCAGTTCACCGGTCTCGTCGCGCAGCCAGGGGGGTAAATCTTCCGCAGCAGGGATGACGGGAGGCTGCTCCTCCTCGAGATTGCTCAGCCAGGCGGGCAATTCTTCGGGGGCGGATTCCTGCACCGCTTCCACCTCAGGGACGGTTGTTGCCGCTTCGGGGGCTGTTTCTTCGCTGACGCCTTGCAGCCACGCCGGCAGTTCGGAGGCAGGCTCGGCGGGTGCTTCTGCCTGTGCCTCATCCAGCGACTTGAGCCATTCGCTGGTTTCGCCCGCTTCGATGGGGGCAGGCTCGATGGGTGTTTCGGCTTCATCGAGGCTCTGGAGCCAGGAGGCGACGTCGGCTTCGGCGGGCTGGGGTTCTGCCGCCGCTTGCGGTTCTTCGAGTTCAGGGGGTTGTGCAGCGGGTTCAAGTTCCTGCGCCTGTTTCACCCATTCCGGGGCTTCTTCGCGGCGTTCTTCGGGCCTGGTCAGCAAGCCTTCCGTAGCGCCCTGTTTGGCGGCAAGCGATTCGAGCCAGGCAAGAGCGTCGTCAATGTTGGCTTCTGCAGGCTGGGGGGCAGGGGCGGGCGGCTCGGCAGGTTTTTCTTCAACGGGTTGGGCAGCCTGGGGAGCAGGTTTGAGTTCGCCGGTTGTCTTTTTGACCTGTTTGACCCAGTCGGGTTCTTCGGTCAGGCGTTCTTCGGGCTGGGTGAGCAAGCCTTCGGTTGCGCCCTGCCTGGCGGCAAGCGATTCGAGCCAGGCAAAGGCGTCGTCCTGTTCTTTTTCGGTCGTGCCGAGCGCGCCGGTATCTGCGGAAGCAGAGGGCACCGGGGCGGTTGGCGCTTCTTCGGCGGGAGGTTGAATGCCAGCGGCGGGTTCGGCGTCGAGACTCTTCAGCCAGTCAGGTTGTTCTTCTGCGGCGGGAGCCGCTTCGTGGACAAAATCTTTCAGCCAGTCGGGTTGTTCCTCTGCGGCGGGGACGGGCTGTTCTTCCGCGCCGAAGGATTTCAACCAGTCCGGCGCTTCTTCCGCGGCAGAGACAGGCGTCTCCTCCGGCGCGGCTGGGGCTTGTTCTTCCTGCTCCAAGCCTTTGAGCCAGTCGAGGTCTTCAGCAGGGGCGGGTTGAGTTTCTGCGGAAGAAGGCGGCTGTTCTTGCTGCTCCATGCCTTTCAGCCAGTCCAAATCTTCGGCGGGGGCGGGGGCAGAGGGAACGGGGAGTTCATCCGTGCCGATTTTATTGATCCAATCGGGCAGTTCTTCTTCCTGCGGTTCTTCCGCCGGCTGGAGGGCTTCTGCCGGCGCCATGGCTTTGATCCAGTCGGGCAGGTCGCCCTGGGCGAGGGGTTCGGCAGGGGCTTCCTCCTCGAACATGGAGGCTTTGCTCTCGTCGAAGGCGCCGGTGGCGGCTCCCCACCCGGCAGCGCGGAGGAAGTCGGGGATGTCTTCTTCAGCCGCAGAGGAGGGAGAGGCGGGGGTCTCAGAGTCAAGCCCCGGGGCGGAAAGAGGCGTCTCCTGCGGGAAGGAGGATTTCAGCCAGTCGGGTTGTTCGTCGGGGGCGCCGCTTTCAAGGGCAATCGCCGCGGAAGTCCAGTCGGACCGCATGCCCACCTCCTGACCGTTCCACTCCAGCTGTTCGAGTGAAACCGCCGCGTCGCTGACTTCGGCGGAGCGCAGGAGGCTGTCTGCCTGGGCGGCGTAGGGGTCGAGTTCGATGACGCGCTGGCGGTAGGGCTGTGCGCTTTCGGGGCGGTCCACGCCGAGGATTTCCGCCAGAATCAGGTTGGCTTCACGGCAATAGGGCAGGCGTTTGAGAATGTCGGAGGCGGCGTCGGCGGCGTCTTTTTTCTGCCCGCTTTGAAAATAGGCTTTGGCGAGCAGCAACTGTATGTCGCTGCGCCCGGCGTCTTCTTCGAGGATGTTTTTGGCTTCTGAAATGGTTTGAGGGTAAAGTTCGCCCCGCATGTACATGTTTGCCAGCGCGCCGCGCGTAAGGCGGATGCGCGGCGGGGGGACGCCGTCGCGCCGCCCATACAGGCGCTGGAGTTCGGCTTGAATGGCAGGGTTGGCAGACTGCACGTCGAAGGCGCGTTCCATGTGCCAGATGGCGTCGTCGAGTTTGTTTTGTTCGTCGCGGATGATGCTCATGCCGACATGCGCGACGAAATCTCCGGGCTCTGCCGCCAGCACGCGCGAAAAAATATCCGCCGCTTCGTTGTAACGCTTGGCTTCGAGATACGCCTTGCCGAGCAGGCGGTAGGTTTCGAGATGTTTGGGGAACGTTTTGAGAATGTGCTGGCAATGCGCAACCGCTTCTTCGAGATGACTGCGGTCAATCATTGCCTCGATTTCGCGGTTGTATGCCCGAAGTGAAACTTTTGCCATGAGTCGCTTTACTCCTCCTGGTTATTATAACGCACCTTAACCGGGGTAAAACAGCGGCAGCGGCGCAACTTCATCATCGCTGAAGACGTGCGCCTGCAAGACAGCCCGGCGCGCCTCGGCAAGTTTGGAAGCGTCATTGGCGTGGATGGTGAAGAGCGGCTCGCCTGCCTCGACCCTGTCGCCCACTTTTCTATGGATGAGGAAGCCGACGGCATGGTCAATGGGATCGGATTTCTTCGCGCGCCCGGCGCCCAGCGCCACCGCCGCTTCGCCCACGGCTCTGGCATGGACCTGGGAAAGGTACCCGCTTCGAGGGGCTTTGACCACCTCGACGAATTTCGCGCGCGGGAATTTGGCGATGTCATCCACATACGACACATCGCCGCCCTGCGCCCCCACCAGCACCCGGAATTTCTCCAACCCTGCGCCGCTGGCAATGGCGGCTTCCGCCATGCTGCGGGCTTCTTCGAGGGTTTTTGCGCGTTTTCCAATGACCAGCATGTGAGCGGCGATGTGCAGGCAATGCTCGCGAAAATCCGCCGGTCCGCCGCCTTTGAGGGTTTCGATGGCTTCGATGACTTCCAGCGCATTGCCGACGGCGCATCCCAGCGGCTGGTTCATGTCCGAAAGCAGCGCCACCACCTCGCGCCCAGCCAGTTTCCCAATGTCCACCATCAGGCTGGCAAGTTGACGGGCTTCTTCGAGGGTAGTCATGAAAGCGCCCAGCCCGGTCTTCACGTCCAGCACAATCGCTTGCGCCCCTCCGGCAAGTTTCTTGCACATGATGGATGAGGCAATCAGCGGAATGGACTGCACCGTGCCGGTCACGTCGCGCAGGGCGTAGAGTTTGCCGTCAGCGGGCGCCAGGTCGAGGGATTGACCGCTGAGGACGATGCCCTTTTCTTTGAGTTGGCGTTTGAATTCTTCGGTGGTGAGATCCACGCGGTAGCCAGGGATGGATTCCATTTTATCGAGCGTCCCGCCGCTGAAGCCCAATCCCCGCCCCGACATCTTCCCCACCGGCAAGCCGCACGCCACGACAACGGGAAGCACAACCAGAGAAGTCTTATCGCCGACGCCGCCGGAGGAATGTTTGTCCACAGCAAAATCCACCACGTCGCTCAAATCGAGCATTTGACCGGAGTGCGCCATGGCAAGGGTCAGGTCGGTGGTTTCGCGCGGAGTCATGCCGTTCAGCACCACCGCCATGGCAAAGGCGGACGCCTGATAATCGGGAATTTCCCCCGATGCAAATCCTTTGATAAAGAACTCAATTTCTTCTCGAGTGAGTTCGCCTCGATCACGCTTCTTGATGATGATGTCCACAGCGCGCATGAGAATCTCCTTGTTCGTTTCTGCGCGCTTATTTTATCCCACTTTGAAAGCGGTCAGCCGCTTTTCACCAGCCTGTAGCCATTTTTATCATCCTGCACTGTCCAACCCAACGCCGTAATCTCCCCGCGCAGGCGGTCTGATTCGCTCCAGTTTTTCGCGGCGCGCGCGGCAAGGCGTTTTTCCGCAAGGTTGACGACGGTTTCGGGCGGCTGGTCGTCCTCTGCCAGGGGCGGGGCGTGAAGCGCCATCTCCCACGCGCGGGCAGAGATACCGCTCTCCAACGGTTCGGGAATTTGGAACGCGCCGAGTTCTTCCAGCCTGAAGACGGAGCCGGCTGGATAAATCTCCGGGTTGCACTCGCGGACAATGGACACCGAACTCACCCCGCTGACTTCGCAGACGCCGTTTTCCAAGTCCATGATGAGACCGGTATGTTCGTCCAAGCCGAGGGTGGTATTTTGCGAGGGGACCAAATCGCACCACTGGGCAAAGCGCTCCATGCCGACAAAACAGCGGCTGGTATCGAGGTCTGCGCCGCCATCGGTGTTGTTCCAATGCGGGATGAAGGAGAGGTGCAAGCCAAAATCGGCAAAGAAGTTGAGTCCCTCCACAGCATAGACATCTTCGCCTACTTTGTAGATTTCGTACACGGGCAAAGCATGAGCGCCGACGGAGATCGTGGCGGCAGAGGCAAAAATCAGCGCGGCGCCGAGGCGGTGACGGGCGCGGATGAGGTCCCAGGCAAGCGTATCCTTTAACTGGCGAATGGCGTAGGTGGGGCTGCCCGGTCCCATAAAGATCATGTTGGCGTAGAGAAGCGGTTTGAGCAGTTCGGCGTCGTCAGGGCTGAAAGCGGTCCCTTTTTTGCGGGCAGGGACGATCTCCACCACTGGTTTATAGTTCTGGAGGCGGGTCTTCATAAAATCGCCCACCCGCCCGACAACCTGCGCCGAGTTCAACTCGAAGCCGGCCGGGGTTTCGAGCAAGGCGATGCGAAGCGGCTCTCCAATGGATTTGGCGAGCGCTTCAAAGATGCGCCCGCCAGCCAGCGAGGTCTCGCCGGAGCCGAGAAAAGCAATTTGTCCGAGTGTCATGCTATGGTGACGCTTTATTCAACTCATCTATTACGCGGAAAAGCGCGTCGTTCGAGGGAATGTCGCTCATAGATGCGCCGTAATGGGCGAAGCGGATGTAGCCATTCTTGTCAACCACACAGTTCAAGGGCATGCGCCCCAGTTTGAAGAGGTTGACTTCCTGACGGTACATCCTTGCCACGCGATGCTCGGGGTCGGGCAGACCGATGAAGGGGATGCGTTCGTTTTCCCAATATTGCTCAAAGGCGGAGGGGGAATTGGGTCCCACCGCCAGAATTTCGACATTGCGCCCTACAAAGCGCTGATAATCCTCCCGCAGGCGCGCCAACTGCGCGCGGCAGTGCGGTCACATGAACCCGCGCAGAAAGGCAAGCACGATGATCTTTTTTCCGCGAAAATCGGACAGGCGCACAGGGTTCCCCTGCACATCCTGCAGTTCAAAGTCCGGCGCCAGCACGCCGGGGGCAATAACTTCAGGTTTCATTGGTTCTGTAAACTCTCCAAAAATTTCAGTGTTACTTCAGCAGTCTGCCGCCACTGTTCTTCGGCAGAGATGGAGGCGGGACGGTCGCCGCTTTGTTCTCCATACGCGCCAAACTGGGCGTGATTCCCGCCTTCGATGACAAAATAGAGAGTGGCATCGGGAAGCAGCGCACGAGACGATTCAATGCGGTCACTGCCCGCCAACCCATCATTCGAGCCATAGACCGACAAAACGGGGATGTTCAAACGCTTGAGCGAATCATCCGCAGGGTAGGATGCCCAAAGCACAACGCCGCTGACCAGATTGGGATGAGCGGAGGCGTAACTCGACGCCGCCACCCCTCCCAGGGAATGTCCACCGACCGCCCAGAGCGAAATTTCAGGATGTTCCGAAATCACCTTGTCCGCCGCGTTGACCTCAAAAAACGCCAGGTTGAGGGTGACCTTTACAACCGCCACGAAGGTTCCCCCTTCGGCAATCTGCCGCAGAACCGGCGCATAGGCGCGGTAATCCACGCGGGCGCCGGGATAAAAGATGAAACCGGCGTCAGGCGCCGCACCGGGCGGCGAGAAGGTGATGTAGCCGCCCTGCATTGTCACGCTGACCCGTTTGTCCGATTCCAGCGCACGCAAGGCGGGGTCGGTGGGGCGGGCGGCGAAAGAAGCCCAAAGGGCGACTCCAATCGTCAGAATGGCAAGACCAGCCAAAAGTCCAGGAAGGATGCGTTTCCAAAGTTTCATTCGAGCAGTGCCTTTGCTTTCTTCCAAATATCGTCGAACATTGTCTCAGTCAGTTTCCCGGTCAAGGTGTTTTGCTGGCTGGGGTGATACGAACATATCACCCATATCCCGTTGTCCAGCCGGTAGGAGGCGCCGTGTGCAAACTTCCTGGCGGGACGGCGGGCAGAATATATGCCGAGAATTCTCTCAAAAGCTATCCGACCCAGGCAAACAACGACCTTTGGATTAAGAATTTTTAATTCCCGCTCCAAATAAGGCTGACAATTGTTCAACTCATCGGGATTTGGCTTATTGGCAGGCGGCGCACAGCGGACAGACGCGGTGATATACAGCCCCTTGAGGATGAGACCATCGCTTCGGGACTCCGCCGACGGCTGATTCGCGAACCCAGCCCGGTACAACGCCGGATACAAAAACCTGCCCGACGCATCGCCCGTGAACTGACGCCCGGTGCGATTCGAGCCGTGCGCGCCGGGCGCCAGCCCCACAACCAATATCTGCGCGTTAGGGTCGCCAAATCCCGGCACGGGCTTGCCCCAATACTCCTGATCCTGATACGCCCTTCGCCTGACCTGCGCCACCTGCTCCCGCCAGCCAACCAGCCGCGGACACCTGCGGCAGGCGATGATTTCTTCATTGAGTCTATCCAGTTGCGATGTCATGGCTGAATGGTAGCACATTTTGAGCGGATGAGTTTCCAGCGTCCTGGCTGGCGAACGCTTCGGCGGCGGCGATGATTCGATGCTTTGACTCAGTCCGCTGATTTGAGTTCATTGTAAAAAGGTTTTTTAACCACAAAGGACACGATGTAACCCTGGCGCCGGGCTTCGCCTGTTTTTCTCTTCTGCGCCGCGCGTATAATTTGGATACATCCCCCCGCGAAAGGAGACTCCCTCCCATGCGCCGCCCTTCCCTTCTCACGCTCTCCCGTCTCACGCTCTCCCCTCTCCCGTTCTCCCGTCTCACGCTCTTCCTCCTCCTCGCCCTCGCCGCCTGCGCCAAACAAAGCCGCGAATGGCTCAACCCCTTTTTCCGAATCCCGCCTCCCTGGCACGGACGATGGCTTGGGCGCGGTCTGCCGCCTGCAATTTGTTGAGGATGCTGGAAACGTAGTTTTGCACGGTCTTAATGCTCAACGATAGCGTGTTTGCAATGACGGCATTGTTATCTCCCTGCGCGATTAAATCCAAAATTTCAAATTCCCGTTCGGTCAACTCGGCGAACTCGCTGGGTTGACCTTTTTTGTTGGATGCAGACGACGGCGCGGAAAAATACTTCATCATGCGCTGGGCAATGGCGGGACTGAAGATTGCCTCGCCTCTTTCCACGGCGACGATTGCCCGCACGACCTCCTCTTTATCCGCATCTTTGAGCAGGTAGCCGCGCGCGCCCGCCCGCATGGCGGCGAAGACCGAGTTGTCGTCATCGAACATGGTGATGACCAGAACGCCGACCTTCGGCTGCGTTTCATGGATTCGCCGCGTGGCTTCGATGCCGTTCATGCCTGGCATGTTCAAATCCATCAGGATGACGTCGGGCTGGAGGGCTTGGGATTTGGCAAGGGTTTCTTCGCCGCTGCCCGCCTCGCCGACGACTTCGATTTCGGGGGCATTGCCCAACAACGCGCGGACGCCTTCGCGGTAGAAGACGTGGTCATCAGCGATTAATACTTTGATAGGCATAATGCAATCCTTTCACCCTCACCCTAGCCCTCTCCCTGCGGGAGAAGGGATATTGGCAATCTCGCGCGGACGGTCATTCCGCCTGCCTTGTTATTTTCCATCATACACTCGCCGCCAAGTTCCTCCGCCCGCTCACGCATGGAGGCAAAGCCCACGCCCGCACGGCGTTCCTGGGGAAGTCCTTTGCCGTTATCGGAGATTTCCAGGGTGAGATGCTGATTTTCAATTTTGATTTCAATCTCGCAGCGGGTCGCCTGCGCGTGACGCACGACATTCGTAAAGGCTTCCAGCGCGATGCGGTAAGCGGCAACTTCTACGGCGGCGGGCAGGGCGGGGAGCGGCTCGGTCACGTGGAAGGCGAGTTGCAGTCCGTTGGGTCCGCCGTAGGGTGCGGTGTGTTCGCGGATGGCAGAGACCAGACCGAATTCGTCCAACACGGGCGGGCGCAGAGCATAGACCAGGCGGCGGATTTCGGCAATGGTTTCTTTGACCTGTCCCTTCAGGTCTTTGAGCAATTGCCTGCTTTTCTTTGGGTCGCTGTCCATCAGGTCGGCGGCGGCATCGATGCGCTGGGAAAGACTTGCCAGCGTGGGACCCACTCCATCGTGCAGGTCGCGGCGCAGGCGGCGGCGTTCTTCTTCCTGCGCGGTGACGAGACGTTCGCGGGATTTTTGCAGGTCATTGTGCAGGCGCAGGGTGTAGGCGGCAATTCCCGCCTGCTGGGCAATGAGGTGAATCAATTTCAGGTCGGCGGGGGAGAAGGATTCGCCAGCGGCGCGGGGAGCAAGGGTCAACTCGCCGACGCGTTCGGTCTGATAGGTCAGAGGGAGATGAAGTAACTCGGACGGAGGCAGGTTCGGGTGAGTCGCGAAGCGGGGCGCTGGCGCGTCATCCCCAAAAAGAGAAATGGCGGCGTAGGGAAGTTTGAGGGTGTGGGCGAGCGTCTCCACGATGGTCTGCAAAACGGAATCGGGCGCGAGGGCGGAGTCGAGTCGTTGGCTGAGG
The DNA here is from genome assembly GCA_039961775.1 of Chloroflexota bacterium. GTDB lineage: Bacteria > Chloroflexota > Anaerolineae > Anaerolineales > Villigracilaceae > Defluviilinea. The sequence continues at coordinate 4,284 of JABRVZ010000025.1, read as the reverse complement.
CGGGTAAGGACGGTGGCGGGGTCGTCGCGGTCGCCGTACATCAGGCGGTTGACGCCGCGTTGTAACCGCTGGCGCAGCGGTTCAAAAATGATGGCGATGATTCCTGTGGCGATGAAGGAGATAATGATATTGGTTTGCGCGTTGCGGATAAAGTAGGCAAAGCCGCCGACAGTTAAGACGTACAACAGAATGGTGAGAAAACTGAGCGCGCCATAGACGAGCGTGCGGTTGATGAGGGGGTCAATTTCCCACAGGCGGTAGCGCATGACGGCGACGCCGATGGAAAGCGGGATGAGCATGAGGGCAAGGGTTGTGCCTGTGATGAAAAACAAACCGTAGGGCGTGTTTGGGTCACGGGACGCGCCGAGCGCAACAGGCAGGGCGACGATGAAATAGAGCAGGATGGCGGAGGCGATTCCATACACCACCCATTTGGTCTGCTGACGGATGACGGGGTCGGTGAGACTGCGGTAGCGGTGGAGGGGAACGTAAATCAGGACTGCCATCGTGACCAGCGAGAGCCACACAGCAGGGATGTAACCCCAGTTCTTGGGGCTGAGCAGGGTGTGCGGGAAAAAATTCTCACCGACGAGAAAGACCGACATGCCGAGCGCGAAGGGAATTGTCCAGCGCGGGTGGAAGCGTCCATCGGGGAAGATGAGGAAGAAGACCATGAACGCGGCGGCAGTGAGCAGGTTGGCGAAGGCGCGCGGGGTCTGCCAGAAGGCGGGTTGATTGGGGATGGTTGGCGAAAGAGTCCAGAAGGCGGCGCCCATGAGCAGCAGGAAATATGCGACGAAGACCGCGAAGGTCTCGGTGGGGCGTTTAAAGATGATGAACCCCGCGATGAAAAGATGGACGACCATGTAGAGCGTCCGCAAGGCGGTGAGGTAGTCGGTGGCAGGGATGGGGTCCTGGTAAGAGAGTCGAATTTCAACGAAAAAGAACGCAAGGCAAAGGAGCGCGGCGCCAAACCAAACAATTTGGACGAGGCGCGCCCAACGGAGGGAGAGGAGGCTGCCTGTGTTCATGGCACGGAGCATATCCTATTTTATTCCCAAACGGATGGGAAACCCTTCCCAAACTTTTGGGAAAACTTCCCGTGCAGGAAGTGAGCGCAGACTGATGTCGGCGGGAAGGGGAGGTTGTATCGTTGGGGCAACAAATTAACGTCATTGTGAGGGCGAAGCCCAAAGCAATCTATCGTGATGAGATTGCTTCGCCGCAACAAATGCGGCTCGCAATGACAAATTGATAAGGAGATTTTGACATGGAACTTTTATCGGATTTTCTCGCATGGGCTTGGGCGCGTCATCACAACGTGTTGAGTTGGTACATCCGCCCGATGTTCATCCTCCCTTACATCTACTTCGCCTACAAGCGCAGTTGGAAGGGACTCGCGGTCACCATCGTTGCCCTGCTGACCAGCATGTTCTGGTTCCCTGCGCCCGAAACGATTGACCCGATGGTGGAACAATTCCTGCAGGCGGAGCGCGACTACCTGTTCGGCGCATGGACGTTCGGCAAAATGTTACTCACCCTCACCGTCCCCGCGTTTTTCTACTTCCCGGCGCTGGCGTTCTGGAAGCGCTCGTGGTGGTGGGGCGTGGTGGTCATCAACCTGGCGGCGTTGGGTAAGATCGCCTGGAGCGTGGCGGAAGGCGGCGAATCGGGCTGGGCGGTGCTTATCCCTGCTGTGATTGGGATGCTGGTCTGTGATGCGGCGGTGTATTTCGGCGTGAAGTTCGTCAACCGCAGGAAAATGCAAGCGGTGTGAAGGGTGAGTGGTAAATAGATCTCTTACAAAAGTGCGCCAGCGCGCAATACGCTCCCGTGTAGAAGACGTTCTCTAACGTCGCCAGATTTATGCAAGAGGTCAAATGGAGATTAATGATTGGAGTGAAAATGAAAAAGTTTCTCTACATTCTATTTTTTGCAAGTTTCATATTGACGGCATGCGGCGGGGCAGCGATCGCTCAACCGACGATACAGCCTGCAGCGACTATCCAGCCGACAGCGGCGCCAGCGCCAACCGAAATGAAAATCCCCGCGTCCGCGTGGGAAGCGCAAACCTACGTCAATGAAGAAGTCGGCTTCGCGTTGGATGTCCCTGCAACTTGGACTTACACCGAGCAGGTGGTGGGCGAGCGTGGGTCGCAGGTCAAGTTCCTGTCTGCGCCCGATATTTCAGACAATGCCGTCACCATCGAAGGCGGCGTGCGGCTGATTATCACGCTCTACGATTGGGAGCCGAAGGATGACCTGCCCGCGTTTATCGCTGTCCGCAAGGAGGCGTGGGCGGACAATACCATCGTCAGCGAGGCGCAAGTCATGCTCGAAGGCGGATTGCCGTCAACGCTCGTCACCCTGCAAACACCCGATACCGCGCTTGTTTATCTGCTGGCGTATGTCGGCGAAACGTATCTGGTCATCAGCGGCGAAGGCGACCTGGAACTGGCAAAGCAAGTTTTCCTGACTTTACGAGAGGTGACAAAATGAACATCGAACAACTGCTTGAAATCGGTCTGATATGGGGGACGGTCTTTGGCGTGGTTTTCAGCGCGGCGATGCTCGTCATCGGCAAAATCAACGCGGAGATGATTTTGAACGACTACCCGCCCGACATCCGCGCCAAATATGGAGCGATGAGCGACTCGACCCGCAAACAGGCGACTTGGATAACGCTTCCGCTTCTGGCGACCCTGGGACTGGTGACTGCGCTTGGGCTGGGTCAACTCCGAAACTTGATCGGCGAATTGACCTTCATGGAGACCCTGATCGTGTCCACCGTCATATTCCAGATGTGGAATCTGCTCGACCTGATTCTGCTCGACTGGTTCCTGTTGATGACGTTGAAGCCGAAATTCATGATTCTGCCTGGAACGGAAGGCATGGCAGGCTACCGCGATTACGGCTTTCACTTCAGGAAGTTCCTGAACGGCATCGTGTTCACCTTCGTCCTGGCGCTCGTGGTCACGGTCATGGCGCTGGGCGTGGAACTGGTCATCTAGGGCTTTATGCAAAAATATCATAAGGAGATATGCAATGAACAAGATTTTCAAATGGATTGGGATTGTGCTCGGCTCGTTGAGCGGACTGCTGCTGGCGTTGACGCTGGTGTTCCTTATCCTTGGCAATATGCGCCTGAACAAAACGTATGATTTTCCCCCCGATAGCGTAATCGTCCCGACCGACGATGCCAGCATCGCGCGCGGCAAACACATCGCAGAGACGACTTGCGCCCAATGTCACGGCGCAGATTTGGGCGGCGTGGACGGCTGGTTCAAGATGGAAGGCGTCGGCGAGGTGGATGCGTCCAACTTGACAACAGGCTTGGGCGGAGTCGGAAGCGTGTACACGTCCGATGCGGAGTATGTGCGGGCAATCCGTCACGGCATTGATGCCGAAGGCAAACCCATCTTCATGCCCGCCGTGCTGGTGTATCAACACATGAGCGATGAAGACCTGGGTGCGGTGATTGCTTATCTGAAGGTTGCTCCGCCTGTAGACCGCGTGACCGAAGGGTCGTTTGATGCGGTGGGAAAAATTATGCTCGGCGCAGGACTGTTTGGGAAACTTCCCGTCGAAGAGGCGAGCCATGCAACAACTGTAAGCGCGCCCGAAGCGGGTGTGACTGTGGAATACGGCGAATATCTTGCCGTGCTGGGCGATTGCGCTTCCTGCCACGGCGCGGACTACGCGGGCGGCGCCTACCCCGACCCCAGCGTGACTTTGCCCGTGCCGAACATCACGCCTGCGGGTAATATCGGCGCATGGACGGAGGAGGAGTTCATTGCCGCAATGCGCGAAGGAATCACGCCTGAAGGCAAGCCGCTTGCGCCCGCTTTCATGCCCTTTGAAGCCATCGGCAAAATGACGGATGACGAGTTGGCGGCGTTGTATCTGTTTTTACAGTCGCTGCCTGCGCAATGAGCAAATCGTTGAAACGTCCCGAAGGTTCACAAAACCTTCGGGACGATGGGAACTTGAATGTTTTACAGGAGAAACCATGAAACCCCCAAAAATCATCATCGTCGGCGGCGGGGTGGGAAAGGATGAGGGTCAGCCAGCCAGTTGCCAGGTCAGGATTGAAGCGTACTTCGAGTTGGGTGAGTCCCGCGAGCGCCATCAACATCAGCGGGGCAGAGTCGATTCGGCGGGCATGCCGCATTGAGTCCAGATAGAGCACGTTCGCCTCGGCTTCCTCGACGGGTACCGACAGATAGCGGCGCGATGCGGTGGGACGGCTCAGGCAGCGCGCGCGCAGCGGACAGACGGCGCAGT
>JABRVZ010000024.1:0-60043 GCA_039961775.1 Chloroflexota bacterium | reverse complement strand
TGCCAAGAATGCCAGCATCCGTTGGAACTTTACCGTTGATGACGCTCGTATCGTTTTTAAAGATCACTACCCTACATCTTTAACTTGTTGATGTACTAGCATTTCCTTCCAGCGCGGGGAATAGTAGATTTCGTTGGTCTTCAGGTTCCAATCCCAAATACCGTCGTTCGCCGCGCGGACCGCCAAAGCGTATCGTTCCTCGCTCTCGCGGAGTTTTCGTTCCATGCTGTGCTTGAAGATCGCCATGGCAATATGAAACTTCAGTTCGCGCGAGTCGAAAGGCGTGAACAGCACGCCATAGGCTTGCGCCAGCATGGCGGTCTGCATGGTAAGCGTATCGGCTTGAGTGCTGACGAAAAGGACGGGAATATCGAAATTCTCGCGAATCCGGCGGGCGGCTTCCACAGCGTTGATCTGCCCGCGCAAACGCATACCAATCAGCACGAGGTCGGGGCGCAGTTCCTCGACCATCTGCACAGCAATTTCCCCCCGCTCTGCCTGTCCGGCAACTACAAATCCCGCTTTATCCACCCCATCAGCAATTGTCCGCGCAACCGATGGGTCATCTTCAGCAATGAGAATTCTTTCTTTGGGCATAGCGTTATTCAATTCCGAATTGTCTGCTCCAGCCTGCGGGGATGACAATAACTTTTCCTTCCCATAAAAATCGCATGCTTATCCGCATGATGAGTGTATCAAAGTTTCCAAACGAATTCGTTTTCAACTTTGCAAGCAATGAAATTGCAATGCCGCGCCGCCTCCGCATCGAATGACACAAATGCGGCGAATTTTCTTCAGGAAATTCGTGAAAATTCGATGCAAAAGGGAAATGAGCCTTCTTCGCCGGCGTGCTAAAATTAGTCATGCCCTCCATCGAAGTTCACAACCTCCGCAAGACCTTTCAGACCAAGCGCAAAGCCGAAGGGCTGGGCGGTTCGGTGCGGTCATTGTTTCAGCCGCAGTACAGTTCCATCGAAGCGGTGCGCGGCATCACGTTCCAGATGGAAGCGGGCGAACTGCTCGGCTTCATCGGTCCCAACGGCGCGGGCAAATCCACCACCATCAAAATGCTGACGGGCATCCTGCATCCGACGGGCGGCGAGGCGCGGGTGCTTGGTTTCGTCCCGTGGAAGGAAAGGCAGCAACTCGCCTACCACATCGGCACAGTCTTCGGTCAGCGCCCGCAGTTGTGGTATCACCTGCCCGCCATAGACACCTTCCGCCTCTTTGGCAAAATCTTCGAGATGGACGACCGCGAGACGACGAAACGCATCGCCTTTCTCGCCGAAGCCTTCGAGATTGGCGACCTGCTGGAGACCCCCGTCCGCAAACTTTCGCTCGGACAGCGGATGCGCTGTGAAGTAGCCGCTTCGCTCCTTCACCGCCCGAAACTGCTCCTGCTCGATGAGCCGTCCATTGGCTTGGACGTGGTCGCCAAAGGGCGCATCCGCGACGCCATCCGCGAGATGGCGCGGCTCGAAAATGTGGGCGTTCTGCTCACTTCTCACGACGCCGGCGACCTGGAGGCGCTGTGCAAGCGCGTCATCATCATCAATCATGGACAGATCGTGTACGAGGACAAGGTCTCGAACCTCAAACGCCGCTTCCTGACCTCCAAACTCGTCGAAGTGCGCTACGCCGAGCAAGTTTCAAAGTCCTTCCGTGTGGAGGGCGCGGAGGTGTTGAAGGTTGGCACCTATGGCGTAAAACTGCGCTTCGACACGCGCGCCACCCCCGTGGAAAAGGTCCTCGCGCATCTGACCGAGGCTGGCAGTGTGGCAGACATCACCATCTCCGACCCGCCGCTCGAAGAAGTAATCGCAAACATCTATCAGACGCAAGCCGCCCCCGCCTGAACGTTTGCTGCAAGATTTGTAATGCAAACGCGCCGCTGCGCCCCGCAACTGCGCGTCGGTCTGTTTTGTCAAAATCCCAAACTCACCGAAAAGAGAACTATGACACCCTATCCTGTTGCCCCCAAAAAACCTCACGTTACTACGCAGCACGGCATCACCCGCGTGGACGATTATTACTGGCTCCGCAACCGCGAAGACCCCGACACGCTGAACTATCTGCGGGCAGAGATGTCTCATTTCGAGCAGGTCATGGAGTCGCTGCACCCCCTGCAGGAAGCGCTCTTCTCCGAGATGAAGGGAAGGATTCAGGAAACTGATTCAAGCGTCCCTGAGAAGAGAGGCGGGTATCTGTATTATCAAAGGATGGAGGCGGGCAGGCAGTATCCGATTTTCTGCCGCCGCAAGGACGCACCGGATAGTCCCGAAGAAATTCTGCTCGATCAAAACCTGCTGGCAGAAGGAAAATCTTTTTGCAGCGTCAGCGCCTTTGCCGTCAGCCCGGATGAGAACAAACTTGCCTATGCGGTGGATTACGAAGGCAACGAAACCTACACCATCCACATCCTCGATTTGAAAAGCGGACAGCCGTATCCTGAAACCATTTCCAACGCCTACGGCAGTGTGTACTTTCACACCGGCGTCGAATGGGCAAACGACAGCGGGACCTTTTTCTACGTCACGCTGGATGCGGCGAAGCGCCCGTGGAAACTTCACCGTCACAGGCTGGGAACTGCCCCCTCGCAGGATGCCCTGCTCTTCACCGAGGAAGACGAGACCTTCTTTCTGTTCCTGCACAAAACGCGCGACGAACGCTACATTCTGACCGAACACCACAGCACGCTGACTTCCGAGGCGCGTTATCTCTCCGCCGACCAGCCCGACGGCGAGTTGAAGGTGATTGCGCCGCGCCGCCACGGCATCGAGTATTACGCTGCGCACCACAAGGGAACTTTCTTCATCCTCACCAACGAGAATGCGAAAAATTTCAAACTCGTCAAAGCGGCAGTGGGCGACGCCGACCCCGCACACTGGCAGGAGGTCGTCCCGCACCGCCCGCAGGTGATGCTGAGCGGCATCGAAACGTTCGAGAACCATCTCGTGCTGTACGAATACCGCGACGGCTTGCCCCGCATCCGCATCAGCGGCGCAGACGGGGTGAGCGGCGTCCATTACGTCAATTTTCCCGACCCCGTCTATTATTTCGAAGCCGACCGCAACCCCGACTTTCACGCCGACAGACTGCGCATCAAATACTCATCCTTGGCCACCCCGCACACCATCGTGGACATCCATCTCGACAGCGGCGCGTGGGAAATCAAAAAGGAGGAGCCGGTCATCGGCTACGACAAATCGCAGTACGTCTGCAGCCAGATTCACGCCACCGCGCCGGACGGAACGCGCATCCCCATCTCCATCGTTCACAAAAAGGACCTCAAGCGGGATGGAAACAACCCCGCGCTTTTACACGGCTACGGCGCTTACGGCGCAAACCTGGAAGCCGAATTCAGCGCCAGCCGCATCAGCCTGCTGGACCGTGGTTTCGTTTATGCCATCGCGCACGTCCGCGGCTCCTCCGTGCTGGGACGCGAGTGGTACGAAGACGGCAAACTGCTCCGCAAGAAGAACTCCTTCACCGATTTCATCGCCTGCGCCGAACACCTCATCCGCGAGGGGTTCACCTCCAAAGAACGGCTTGCCATTCTGGGCGTTTCCGCCGGCGGACTGCTCGTCACTGCCTGCATGACCATGCGCCCTGATTTGTTCAAGGCGGTCATCGCCAAAGTCCCCTTCGTGGATGTCATCAATTCCATGAGCGACCCGTCCATTCCCCTGACCACCCACGAATACGATGAGTGGGGCAACCCTGCCATCCCTGAACAATTCGAGTACATGCTTTCCTACTCCCCCTACGACAACCTCAAGCCAGCGGCATACCCCCACCTGCTCCTGACCGCCGGCTTCAACGATCCGCGTGTGGGCTACTGGGAGCCTGCCAAGTTCGCCGCCAAACTGCGCGAACTCAAAACCGATAACAACCTGCTCCTGCTCAAAGTCAACTTCAATGCCGGTCACGCCGGGGCGTCGGGGCGGTACGACTTCCTGAAAGACATCGCCTCCGAATACGCCTTCCTGTTCGCCACCCTGGGCATAAAATAAAAAGCCCCGCTCAAGGGGCGTCCTGTCACCAAACCATGGAAAGAATGCGGTAAATCAACCTCACAAAATACGACCGCCGCATCGAAAACAAATTATCCGGGTAATCGCTTTCGTAGGCTTTGAGTTGCAAAAGCAGCCGGATGACTGCAATGTTGCGATTGGTACGATACATCCGCCGGTCACTCGCCTTCCGTTCTCCATAATTTCAAAGTCATGACGATGAAATTGTTACGAAGGTTACAAACAACCGTCCCACCCTGCAACAGGATGGGACGGTCCGCTTCACACATCGGGACGGCGGATACGGTTTCGAGGGCTTCTTCTACCCTCCGAGTTCCACCGTCAGCGCGTCGTAGTACGTTCCCGCGCCGAAACCGTCAATCAAAACATGATCGAGCGGTTTCAGATTGGGGAGTTCGCGCAGAAAGGCGATCATGTTCGAGGCGGCGCTCACGTTTCCAAACTCGCTCAACAGCCACGGCATCGGCAGGGTGATCCCCTCGTTTTGCAGGTGCTTTTCCTTCAACTTGTTGATCTTGTAATTGGCGTGATGCACAATCGCCACCGCCAGCGACTTGCCCGCCATGCCCAATTCGTTCAGGCGCGCCTGATAGGCGGCGTACACATCCCGCACCACCTGCACCCCCGTGCGCACGAACAACTTGACCATGCCCATCGGTCCCGCCATGGCAATGGACGAACCGTCGCTGGGTTCGTGCATCAACCCCGCCACGCGGATGTTATTCTCCAGAGGCTGGGTCACGTCCACGTTCGTCCCATTGCTGGAATTGCGGGAATGAGGGTAATACATGGCAACCTGCAAAACGCCGTCATCGTCGAACACCTCGTGCGATTTGCCCGCCAGGAATTTCATCGTCTTGCCGGGGATGACGCCGATGATCCCTGCCGCATTCCCAAACAATTGCAGAGCATTGGCATCGTGCGAGGAACCGACAAAGCGGCTCAATCCTTCGATCCCGCCGACCAGCACCTTTTTGCCGCGCAAAGACTCGGCAATGTTGCTTTTCAACTGCAGGTTTTCGGGCAAATCCGGGTTCAATGCCAGATGCAGACTGCTCGTCGAACCGTCGCATGCTTTGTGAATGGCAACTTTCAATGCGCTTTCGGGAATCCCCGCCGCCTGCGTGATGCGGTTCAGGTAGTCCTCCGTCAGCGGAGCGCTCATGCCGATGAGCACCGCATCCACTTCGGAGGGCTTCCACCCGCAGGCTTGAATTGCTTCAACGAGGAAACGTCTGCCAACTTCAACTTCGAGACGGGTGTGTTCCTCCTGGGTGAGGTGAAGGGGAAGATGCTGTCGGTTGAGAAAACCCAGTTCGGACAGATTCAGCCTCTCGTTGGGAGGAAGCGGATGTCCGAGACGCTGTTCGAGAAATTCAGGCAGGGTGTCGTTGTCGTAACTGATTCCCCATGTCCCATACACGCCTCCAATCCCGATGGATGGGTTGGTTACGCGCTCCATGCCAAAGGGAATACCTTCTGCAATCGGCAGGATTTCTTTTACCACGCCGGGGCGGTCATAAAAAGATGTGTTCGGGGAAGTGGTTGTTTCGCTAGTCATACTTGCTCCTTGTAAATCATGACCGCTAAAACACCGGCGGCATGCGATAGTTTCGCATGAAAGCGTGAGCGCTTCATGAGAAGCTGTTTTTCCTGATGACGGTTCGATACCATTTGGCGCTGTCTTTGAGGATGCGCTGTTGAGTTTGATAATCCACCCACACAATCCCAAAGCGCTGACTGTATCCATACGCCCATTCGAAATTATCCAACAGCGACCAGACGAAGTACCCCGCGAGCGGAACGCCCGCCTGAATGGCGCGGTGTGCGGCGGCAAAGTGAGCGCGCAGGTATCGGGTGCGCAGTTCATCGGGGACATTGCCGTTTTCATCGGGCGGCGTGGAATAACTGGCGCCATTCTCCGTGATGTAGAGTTTGGGCGGCTGGTACTCGAAATAAACACGGCAGAGGATGCCGGTCAGCCCTTCGGGGTAATTTTCCCAGCCCATCTCCGTCCAGTGTTCGGGGGTTTGAGGGTTGGGGAAAACAGTTTGCGGGTCGTTAAAAGAAGCGTCGGCGCGGAGGATTTCGCGCATGTAGTAGTTCAAGCCGATGAAGTCGGTGGGTGTGGCGATGGCGTCCATATCGCCCGGCTGGACAAAGTCCAAGCCGTGCGGAAGCGCTCCCTGACGGGTGAAGTATTCGACCATGTCGGAGGGATAGCCGCGCCCGTAGAGCGGGTCGGCAAACCAGCGGAACCATTTACCGTCGTGTTCGCGGGCAAGCCGCAGGTCTGCCGCGCTGTTGGATGCCGCCATCCTCCAATTGATGTTGAGGGTGATGCCAACCTCTGCTGCGGGGCTGTTGCGGCGGATCAGAGGAACCGCCCAGCCGTGCGAAAGCAGGAGGTGGTGAGAGACTCGAACCGCATCGGCGGAGTTGCGAATCCCCGGCGCATGGACGCCGTCTTCATGCCCCAGCCAGGTGACGACAGCGGGTTCGTTGTGCGTGATCCAATGCTGAACGCGGTCGCCGAGCGAACGTGAGACCACATTGGCATAATCGGCGAACGCCTCCGCCGTGGAGCGCGCCATCCAGCCGCCCTCGTCCTGCAATGCCTGCGGCAAATCCCAGTGATAGAGGGTGACGAACGGGACAATGCCCGCCTCCAGCAGACCGTCTACGAGGCGGCTGTAAAAATCGAGCCCTTTCTGGTTGACTCTGCCGCGTCCGCCGGGCAGGATGCGGGTCCAGGCAACCGAGAAGCGGTACGCCTGCAGACCGATGCGCTTCATCAGGGCGATGTCTTTTTTCCACAGGCGGTAGTGATCATCCGCCACATTGCCGGTATCGCCGTTCAAAATGTTGCCGGGGGTGTGGGCAAAGCGGTCCCAAATGGATTCGCCCTTGCCGTGCTTGTTCCACGCCCCTTCGATTTGATAAGCGGCGGTTGCCGCACCCCAAAGAAAATTTTCGGGGAAGATAATTTTGTTCGCCATTTCAACTCCAATTAAAGTGGTTCGGAAAGCATTGCGCGGACGCGTCTCGCCCCCTCCAAAGTGGCAGGATACTCCCCCGCAAAAACCTGCCAGGTCTCTTCATGGGTGATGAACTCGCCGGGCTGCAATGTTACCAGAGGACCAAGCGTTTCGAGTTCGAGACAGACATCCTTGACGAACATCTCCGCATTACAGCCCAGGTCGGGGAGCCTGCCCTCCTGCACGGCAAACCGCTTGACAAAGAGCGCATCCCCCAGCACACAGGCAAGCCACCCGTGCGTATTGCGGCAGCCGATTTTGAAGGCATGCGCCGACGCCCTGCCGTGCAAAAGGATGAAATCATCGTGCAGTTCCAGGCGGTCATCTTCCATGCGCGAGTAAGACCACAACACCAGGTTGCGATTCGGCGCAAACCCGCTGGAAGGCTCAGGCAAAGGCAGAATCCCCATCCCGCCCAAGCGTAATTGCGTAATGCCCCAGGGCGCCAGTTCGAGCGGCTCGCTCCCATGCCAGGTGACGCAATGCAAAAGATGAACGCGATTTGCCTCCAGCCGCACCGCAATTTCCTTTTCCAAGCCCGAAGCGTCTGCTGCGCTGTGCAAAATCACCCCGTCGTCCGTCTGTGTAACGGTCACACTTTCTTCTGGAGGAGTAAAAAAGGGATTCTCCGGCGCGATCCACAGACGATGCCCGCCGCGCAGAAAATATTCCCCATGCGGCGTTTCCCAATGGACCTCGGGCGTGGTCGCCAGCAAATTGCCTTTTCCCCCGCGGACGTATAACCCCGCCACCCGCGGACCGCTGGTGGTCAGATAATCGAGACGTAAATATTCATTTTGTACAGACGCAAAGGGAAGCCCGTAATCGCTCGAGTGTGTGGACAACTTATCCGCCTTGCCTGCCGAAAATCCAACCGCATGAATGCGTTTCCAATCCATGTATTATACGGCAAAGTGGAATGCTAAAAACTCCCCATCAGCAGGTTCCGCCCTCAGGCTCGAACAGCGCGATTTGAATGCGGCAACAGGTTAAGCAGGAGCGGAAGCGACATGATCGCCGCCAGCCAGAGCCAGGTCTCCAAGTTAAAGAACAGTTCATCTTTCAACACAAAATTGAGAAACTGAAATCGAGACCATACGGTCAGCAAAAACACCTTACCCGCCGACGCTACCAACATGGATAACATCAGTCCTGCTTGCAATGAGAGAAATCGCTTGAATGGCGCATCGCCTCGCAGGTAGAACCATCCACCAAGCGCAAGCATCAGGAGGGACAGGGCGATAAAAGGCTCCGCGTTCACGTACTCATCGAAGATAAGCAACAGCATCAAAGAAACCGTTCCATACAGCAAAAAAGAAAGAAGTGTCCAGTCGTCCCGGAGCCGCTGGTAGAAGGGGCGAAACCTCGGAACGAATCCCGCTATGGCAAGCAGAAGGATCACCAGAAGGATCAATCCCAACCATAAGAAGTTTCCAAAATTGAAATAATTCCCCCACCCCAACGACCTATGCCACCAAACGTCCAACCTGAAATTTACAAGGATGTTGAAGAGCAAAAGGGCAGCAATTGCCAACAGCACGCCCAAATACGGCAGGAAACAGCGCGGCAGTCCTTTGGCGGAACCAAGCAGAAACAAACCAAGCACCGTGGACCAAAACAGAATGACAAAAACGATCTGCACCCACAAAGGGAAGGTTAAATATCTGCCGAGGTAGCCGATAAAGACCATCACCATCCCAAACAGGAATGGCGTTAGCGCGGCAAAGGTCTCGTTTCGGGAACCGGGCTCAAAATCGAAGCGTGAGGCAAATTTTCCACTCATCTTTCGTTTTCTCCTCTCTCGCAGGTGCGCTTGGATGATGGCTTTCGGCATGCTGAACAGTTCATGCAATGTCACACGCGCAACTTCCAAACCGCCCGCTTCCATCGCATCTTCAAGCGACAACTCGAAAACAGCCTGCAATTCATCCCCGTACTCTTCCCGATAGGTCTTCGGGAACAAATACAGGAGCCAGGCATACAGACCTTTCATGCCCCGCCCTCCCGCAAACGCAGGCGCGCTTCCCTGACCATCCCCTGCAGGCGGACAGTCTCCGCTTCCAGCACGCGCCGCCCCAGGTCGGTCAACGCGTAAGATTTGCGCGGCAGCCCCGGACCTGGTTCCTGCGCTTCCTCATCGAGGCGTTCGATCAACTCCTGATCCAACAACCGCCCGATAGCGGTGTAGAGTGTGCTGGTGCTCAAGCGAATGCGCCCTCCGCTCAACTGCCGCACATCCTTCAGGATGGCGTAGCCGTGCTTTTTGCCGGGCGCAAGGCTGAGCAAAATATAAAACGTCGGTTCGGTAAGCGGAAGGTAGGAAAGCGGGTCGGTCATGTCTTTCACCTGATACCAATATATATCATTATATGATATATAATACTTTCGCTTGGTTTCACTGTCAATGGTTTATGGTATCCTCGCAGGCATGAATCCCATCGCTACCATTCTCAACCGTCATCCTGTCCTCGTCATAGACGGGGCGCTTGCCACCGAACTGGAACGCCGCGGCTACAACTTGAAAGATGAGTTGTGGTCGGCGAAGGTTTTGCTGGAAGAACCCGAAGCCATCAAGCAACTTCATTACGACTATTTCAAAGCGGGCGCAGATTGCGCCATCACTGCCAGTTACCAGGCAACCCTCGAGGGCTTCATGAAGCGCGGCTTGAGCGAAGCGCAGGCGTATGTCCTGCTCCAAAAATCGGTGCGGCTCGCCGTCGAAGCGCGGGATGAGTTCTGGGCAGAGGAAGCAAACCGCATCGGCAGGGAAAAGCCGTTCGTCGCCGCCTCCATCGGACCGTACGGCGCGTATCTGGCAGACGGTTCGGAGTATCGCGGAAACTACGGTCTGACCGAGGAGCAGTTGATGGATTTTCACCGTCCGCGCATGAAGGCATTGATCGAAGCGGGCGCGGACATGCTCGCCTGCGAGACGATTCCCTCCCCCCTCGAGGCGCGGGCGCTGGTCAAACTCCTGGGCGAGTTCCCCGGCGTCCATGCCTGGATCAGTTTCAGTTGCCGCGATGAGGCGCACGTCTGTGAGGGCGAAAAACTCGAAGTGTGTATCCGGCAAATCGAGGCGAGTCCGCAGGTGGCAGCGGTCGGAATCAATTGCACCTCGCCGAAGTTCATCCCGGCGTTGATCCGCGAGGCGAAAAAAGCGACGGACAAGCCCATCCTTGTGTATCCCAACTCTGGCGAGACCTACGACGCCTCGAAAAACGATTGGGATGGGCATCCGGTGTACGCGTCGTTTGGCGAGGAGGCAAAGGTCTGGTATGAAGCGGGGGCGCGGCTCATCGGCGGGTGCTGCCGCACGTCGCCCGAAGATATTCAAGTCATCGCCGGGTGGGCGCGCCCGCGTTCGTGAGGTCACCATGAACGCGCCGCTCAAGAAACGGATGGTCCTGTTGCTGGGGGCGATTCTCATCCAAGCCATCTACACCCCCACCAGCCTGCTGCTGAAAGGCGGCATCGCGCCCAAACTGCCGATTGACGTTTTTCCGCTGTGGACGGTTTGGGTGATTCCGTATGTGCTGTGTTATCCGCTTTGGATCATTGCGCTGGCTTGGCTGGTGTGGAAGGCAGATGACGAGCGCTTCAGCCATGCCATTGCCGCGCTGTACTTCACCTGCTCGGTTGGCGTTTCGATTTACCTCCTCGTCCCAACCTACGTCGTCCAACCCGAATTGACGGGAACGGATCTCCTCTCGAAACTGCTGCGCGCCATCCAGATTGCAGGCGGCGACCACGACGCGCTGCCCAGCGCGCACATTTACATCACCACGCTTCTCGCTTTGTTGTATGCGGCGTGGCATCCGCGCCATGGCTGGCTGTGGGCTGTGATCGTTGTCATCGTCTCACTCTCCACCCTGTTCACGCACCAGCACTATGTCGCCGACGTGCTTGCTGGCTATCTGACCGGCTGGCTGGGTTACCGATTTGGCGCGTGGTGGAATACGATGAAGGACAAAATCAAACAAAGGAGAACCGTTCATGCCTGAGCCGAAAATCTCCCGCCCCAAACTCCCTCAGGGATACGCTGACAACCCCGCTTCTTTCGTGGACTGGGAGTGGGTCGCCGCGCAATTGACCGAATCCCACAACTATTGGCTTTGTTCTGTCCGCCCCGACGGCAGACCGCACGTCGTCCCGCGCTGGGGCGTCTTTCTGGACAACAAGTTTTACTACGACGGCAGTCCCGAAACGCGTCACGCCCGCAACATCATGAAAAATCCGCACGTTTCGCTCCACCTCGAAAGCGGAAGTCAGGTCATCATCATGGAGGGCACATCTCAGCCTGCCGGGAAACCCAACCCGGAATTCGCGAAACGCCTCGCCGAAGCCATCGGGGGCAAATACGGCGACCAGGGATACTCGCCCCAACCCACCCAATGGGACGAAGGCGGATTGTATGTTTTCACCCCCCGCCAGTGCATTGCCTGGACGGTTTTTTACGAAAACCCGACCAGGTTCGTTTTTGAGGATTAATCCCCCCTATCCAAGTCTCAAACATCTCAATCAAAATGCACCATTTGGCGGACGTTGCCTGCGAATGGCAGCGGCTCAGGAATGACGCTGCGTTCGGCAACGATCATGGGCAGTCCATGTTTCGGGCGGATGGAGTTTAGCCCGGCGCAATCCACGCGGGCGCCCGGCTTGAGCGTAAACGAGTAGCGCTGGAGCAGCATCACAAGGGCAATCTTCAACTGCAGCATGGCAAGCGACGTGCCGATGCAATACCGCGGACCGGCAGAGAACGGCATGAATTCATATGCCGAATGGTTTTCGGTGAGCCAGCGCTCGGGCTTGAAGCGATAGGGGTCGGGGAAGATTTCGGGCAGGCGATGCACCACGTAGGGGCTCATGACCACCCAGGTACCTTTGGGAAGCAGATGTCCGTCCAGTTCAAAGTCGCGCATGGCGAGGCGCCCGGTCCAGGTGCCGGCAGGGAAGAGGCGCATGGCTTCTTTGATGGCTCCCTCCAGCCAGGGGAGTTTTTCGACCGCTTCGGGCGATGGGTCCTTCCCGCCTGTTGCCCGGTCAATTTCCTCCAACACCTTTTTCAACGCCTGAGGATGCTGGCTGAGCAAAAAGATGGTCCAGTAGAGCGCCATGCCGTTGGGGTTGTAACCGCCGCGGAACATAGTGGTGGTGTGACCGACCAGTTCCTTTTCGCTCAATCGCTCGGGGTTTTCCTCGTGCATCTGAATCATGATGGAGAGGATGTCTTGCCCGTTCAAGCCGGCTTCCTTTTTGCGGGCAATGACATCGCGCACCACGCGCTCCATTTCGGCGGCGTGCTTCAGCAGCGTATGGAAGGGCAGACCGGGCACATTGTAGGGGAATAGAAGCGCAAACGGATTGAAGAGGATCTTCATGGTGCGCTCCAACTGCCTGCCGATGGCTTCGCCCTCCGTTTGCGGATCCAGCCCCAGGACGGGAGCCGTGCCCAGCCACATGGCAAGCCGCTCCATCTCAGCGCGCATGTCCAGTTCTGCGCCGGGTTTCCAGCCGGCAACTTTGCGGCGGGTCACATCCACGCAGGCATCGTGATAGCGTGTGACGAACTTGCGATGAAAATAGGGGAGCAATGCGGAGCGGTGATCGTCGTGGCGCGGACCGTTCATGAGCGGCATGCCGCTGGTCACCGCCCGCACCGAACTGTTCTCAGGGAACTTGATGGGAACAAGGTCAATGTCATAGACGTAGAACGAATCGGGGTCGCGCAAAATCTGGCGGTTGTATTCCGGGTCGAAGACGACGACAGCCGGATAGTTGCCGAACCCCAGCCGCACCACCTTCCCATACTTTTGGCGCAGGTCTTCCAGCGTTTCGAGCGGGCGAAAGGCGAAGCGCAGAAGCAAGGGCAGGCGTCCGAGCAGGGGCAGAGGCGCTGGACCCGGTATCGACTCCCCCGCCGCGTTTGAAATGAGCGTGGTCATGTTCCCTCCGAAATTAGTTGGTAAAAAACATCCTGCAAGCGCCATGGCGCTGTGGGCTGACCTGCAGGATTCACGGATAAAAGTAGCAGAACTTACGCAAAACCTTGCGTAGCGCGCGTTCTCCAACGCGCTGGACAGGTAATTGGTGTTAGGGAACGCCGATTATGCGTAAGCCTAAGTGACTCAAGCATTCCCTGTCTTACGGAATGACAAATTCCCTTCTTTAGCCACGGATTTCACGAATTCACGCGGATTTTTTCTTCAAATCTGTGAAAATCTGTGTAATCTGCGGCGAAAAACAGGACATCTGGTGAAGGTCGCAACCTGGGGTAAGTTGTTAACCTTACCGTCCATCGGCGAGTTCGCGCGCCCGGCGCAGCATGGGAATCGCGTCCATTTCGCCAAAGATGCGAATCGCCTGATCGAGATGCTCCCTGCTGGAAAGCGCCTCGCCCAAGCGCAGGTGAAACAGCCCCTCTTCATATCTCTCACGAAACTTCTGCGCCGAAGCCAGACCTTCCGTCCACAACTTTACGGCGTTGGAACGCTTTCCATTCAGCCATTCATACCAGCCGCGATAGTACAGCAAGGGCGGCTCGCCGATGGGGAAAACGTTCTTATAGGCGCGCAGAAGTTTGAGCGATTTTTCAGCGTAGGCTTTGAATCGGTTGGAGTCAGCCGCCTCGAGCGGAGTCTGAAGCGAGCGTTCCCAAAGTCCAAAGAACACGTCGGCAATGGCGGTGTATCCCACATCCATCGAATAGACCGTAGGCGAAATGCCCGCCGCCAGTTCCAGCGCGCGGACGGCGTATTCATACGCCTTGCCATCCTGACCGCTCGACCAATATGCCAGCGCCAATTGACCGGTGGTCTCGATGGAGGAGGAGAGATTGGGCGTCTCTTCGAGGATTTTCAGCGCCTCCTCCAGCATGGGGATGGCTTCCGCCTCATTCCCCACCCGGATATGGTTCACTGCGACCCCAAGCAGCCCCCAACACTGATGCAGTGGACTGCGCCGCCGGCGGGCGTCTTCCAGCAGTATTTTTTGAATTTGAATCGAGTATGCCATGTCGCCGGCGATGAAGGCGCTTTCGCCCAGCATGGCAGTACAATCGCCCCACTGACGGTAATCGCCAATGCGCTCGCACAGGGCTTTGGCTTCCTCCACTCTGGAGCGCACCACATCCCATTTGCCCACCGTCAGCAAATAGGCGCTGGTGACCACGCTGACGGTAATGCGGTTGGAAATTTGATTGACCTTTTCGGCAACCGCCAAACCGCGTTCCACATACGTTTCCGCCAGTTTGTGCAGTTGGAGGAAGCCGGCAAGGATTGCCATGCTGGAGTATGCCGTCGCCAGTTCGGGGGAAACGCCTGCCTTCTCCGCCTCGTTCAGGAAGCGGATGGCGGTATAGATGATGGGCAGGTTTTCGTTGGAGTAGAAGTAGATGCGACCAAGCAGTTCGTACAGCCGCGCCACTTCGATGGTCTTTTCGCGTTCTTCTCCCTGCGCGGAGCCAATGTATCGCGCCGGGAAGAAACGATGGAACACCTGACGGGCAACCTGCGGGAACAAGCCCAGCACAAACCGAAGGCTCGAAGCGGGAACGGGGCTTTCCAGCAGACGCAAAGCCTCGCGCACATGTTTGTCGCAGGCAGGCAGGGTGCCAAGTCCGTAGTGAGCCAGCGCCAGACGGCTGTGCCAGCGTGCGCGGCGCATCCGCCGGCGGCGCAGGGTCTCTTTGGCGGCGGGCGGGGGCAGTTTTTCATCCCATTCCAGCGCATGGGTGTAGAACTGAATTGCCTCCGTGTTGGCGAAGTTTTGCATTGCCTGCTCCCCCGCCTTTTCGAGGTATTCCACCGCCTTCTCGATGATGCGTTCGTTGTGCGCGGCATTGGGCATTTCGGCGGCTTGAGACCAGTGATGCGCCAGCAGGGTGTAATACGATTCGAGATTTTCGGAATGGTTTTGCTCGATCCATTCCGCCACCGCCTGGTGCAATTGTCTGCGCTGGGAATACAACATCAGGTTGTATGCCACCTCCTGGGTGACGGCATGTTTGAAAATGTAGGAAAGGTCGGGGGCGTCCGATTCGACCAGCGTCAGGCTCAGACGGGTGAGCGCTTCCATGTAATTGGGGAGCAGGGCGCGGTCCGATTCGATGGGATGCACCGCCTGGAGCACGCGCAGGGCAAAGATGCGCCCAATCACGCTGGCAACTTTGAGCGTCAGTTGCTGGGAGGGGTCGAGGCTGTCAATGCGGTTGGTGATGGCGGCTTGCAGGGTATCGGGCAGGGTCAGATCTTCAAAGTGACCAAAGTGGGGAGATACTTTGCATTCCTGATTCTCGATGACGAGAATGCCCGAATCGCGCAGGGCATACGCCAGTTCTTCGGCAAAGAACGGATGTCCTTCCGATTTTTCGCGGATCAGGCGTCCGATTGCCGGCGGGATGGACTTCACGCCCAGCCGCTGACAGACCAGCGCCTCGACATCGTCGAGCATCATTGCTTCCAGTTTGACCAGGCGTGTTTCGGGGTGTTCGAGAATTTGTTTGAACTGAACAGGCAGCGGGTCGGAGAGGGGACGCGTGTTCAGGGCAAGGAAGATGGGACGCACTTTTTGCTGAACGTCCACCAGAAGCGCCCAGGAAGCAGAGTCGAACCAGTGCAAATCCTCCAGCACAATCAAAAGCGGAGCCTTCCGTGCCACGTGGGCAAGCACCCGCGATAACACCTCGCGAACATTGCTGCCGCGGATTTCGCCCGCCATGGCGGAGGTCAGCGCGTTATCGGGGATGTGAATCGGCAGGATGACATCGAAGAGCGGAAAATAGCGAACGAGGTGCGGGTCAATCTGCTGGAGTTTGGCAAGCACGCGGCTTTCGATTGCACTGCGCGCCTCTTCGGTCAGCGCCGCCCCTGCCAGGTCTTCGATTTCGAAGATACGGTAAAAAATGGGACGCCAGGCATGGTAGGAGTTGGCGCGCTCGATGGGGTCGCCGCCGCCGATGAACATGGTCACGTGCAGAGTCTCTGCCTGACGCACCAGGTCTTCGAACAGGCGCGATTTGCCAATGCCCGCTTCGCCTTGAAGAATCAGGGTCTGATGTTGTTCGCCGCGCGCCAGTCCCTGCAGGGCGCTGGCAATCATGGTTTTTTCTTCCTGCCTGCCAATCAACTCCGTCTTTGGGCGGATGACGCTCTTTTTCAAATCGAGGGGATGGAAGACTTCTACCGGCTCACCCCGCCCCTTGATGTGCTGCGGCGGGAGCGGTTCGAACTCCACTGCTTCCTTTGCCGCCTCATACGTGACCCGGTCACACAGAATCGGGATGCCGACTCGTTCGATCAATTCATCCTTATGCGCCGCCGCGCCCATCAACCGCGCCGCCAGGTTGACCGCGTTGCCGATGGCGGTATATTCGCGGCGCGACTCGTTGCCAATCGAGCCGCAGAAGATGCGCCCTGTGGTGACGCCGATGAAACTGCGCACCTTCAGCCCGTTGAGTTCCTTGCGAATCATGAGCGCCGCCTGCACTCCGCGCGCCGGGTCGTCTTCGTGCGCGAAGGGAGGCAGTCCGAGCGCGGCGAGGATGGTGATGCCCTTATCGTCCACGCTGATTTTGTTGATACTGCCCTCATAGCGGTACACCGAACGTTGAATCAAACGCGCCAGGTTTTGCGCTTCCGACAACCTGGTGCTCTGGTTGATATCCGGTAGATTGATGAAGAGAATGGTGGCGCGCCGCAGTTCGGCGATCCAGCCGCTTTGCCCGGCGGTCAGACGGTTGATGATGGCGCCGGGGATGTAAGGGCGCAGGAGGGTCTCTGCGCCGTCTGGCACGGCAGGCGGCTTGGGGTTTTCGAAAATCGAGGAAGGTTTGTTCAAGCCCTTCAGCCGCCCGCCCTGGGCAATGGCGTCCTTCAGTTCGAATTCCACCACGTCGGCATAACAGTCATTGCGAATCAATTTCCAGGAGGAGGGGGTGACGAGAATCTCGCCCGCCTGGGCAATGTTGTTGGCAATACCCACCTCCACCAGCGGGTTGCCCGTGAGCAGAAATTCCCAGCGGTTGAACACCCCCCCGACATGCGCCGTGGTGATGGCGCCGGTGCTGATGGCAAGTTTGAGGTAGAGGTTTTCGTTTTCCACCTTGTAGTTGGAAAGCCGCTCGCGGATTTCGAGCGCACATTCGGCGGCGCGCATCGTCCATTGCCACTGGTCGGCGCGGGAGAGGGACGGCGTTATCCCGTCATCCGAAACAATGTTCCAGACGGCAATGACGGCATCGCCGGCGAATTTGACCACATCTCCGCCGTATTGCTGGACGATGTCTATCAACTGCCCGAAGTATTCGTTGAGAATGTTGGCAATGGACTCGACGCCGGCGGGTCCCTTTTCAGCCAGACTTTCGGTCAGGCGCGTGAAGCCGGAGATATCTGCAAAAAGAACCGCCGCCTGGATCTCTTCTGCCACCGGCGATTCAATCGGCGAGGGATCTGCGGCGATTCGTTTTTGAATCAACTTGGGAACATAACTGGCAAGCACCTCTGCCAGAGCCGGGTCGGTCATGTACGCAGGAACTCCATCTGAATTTGGCGGTCTATGAGCGATATGATACCCCATTCCCCGCTTCTATGGGGAGAGAAACCTGCGCGCCGGAGAAAATGGCTTAAAATTGCCTTGCCGCTTTGAACGCGTGCAACAGAGCAGAAAACAAAAAAAATCAGCCAACAAGGAGAGCCTCATGCAACTGGCAGATGACGTTCGCCGCAAATTGCTTGTATTTCAGAAAACCGAAATCACCGAATATCACATTTACAAACGCCTGGCAAAACGCATCAACTCCCCCGAAAACGCAAAGATCCTCGACCAGATTGCCGAGGACGAGAAACGTCACTTCGAAAGGTGGAAGACTTACACCGGCGAGGATGTGCAACCGAACTGGGCTGCCGTCTGGTTCTACTACCTCGTCAGCCGTACGCTGGGGTTCACGTTCGGCGTGAAGTTGATGGAAATGGGCGAGGAAAAGGCACAGGGCAACTACGAGTCTGTTGCCGGCGTCATCCCCGAAGCGCGGCAAATTCAGGAGGAGGAAGACCGCCACGAACAGCAACTCATCGAAATGCTGGACGAGGAGCGATTGCAGTACGCCGGATCGGTGGTGCTGGGACTGAACGACGCGCTCGTCGAACTGACCGGCGCGCTCGCAGGTCTCACGCTTGCCCTGCAAAACGGCAAACTCATCGCCCTTTCGGGTCTCATCACGGGCATTGCCGCGTCGCTTTCGATGGCAGCAAGCGAATACCTTTCCACCCGTTCGGAAAAAACCACCAAAAATCCCACCCGCGCGGCGATTTACACCGGCATCGCCTACATCATCACCGTGACCCTGCTCGTCCTGCCTTACCTGCTCATGCCCGCAAACTTCTACGCCGACCTGGTCATCGCACTGGCGACCGCCGTGGCAATCATCGCCGCCTTCAATTACTACATCTCGGTTGCCAAAGGCGAATCGTTCAAGGCGCGCTTTCTCGAAATGGCAGGATTGAGTCTGAGCGTGGCATTATTCTCGTTCGTCATCGGCTACTTTATCCGCCGCTGGCTGGGCATCGAGGTGTAGGACGACCTTCAATTCGTCCCGCGAAATACCATGAAGATTCTTACTGTTGACATCGGCACCGGCACGCAGGACATTTTTCTCTACGATTCGAATCTCGACCTCGAGAACGGATTCAAACTCGTCCTGCCTTCGCCTACCATGATGATTCACCGCCGTCTCAAGCAGGCGCTTCCTTCGCGGACCCCAATCCTGCTGACCGGTCATCAAATGGGAGGCGGTCCCTCCGCCTGGGCAATCGAAGAATACGCCCGTGCGGGCATCCCAGTGTACATGACGCCCGACGCGGCGCGTACCATCAACGATGAACTCGATAAGGTGGAGGCGCTGGGGATCAAAATAATTTCGGAGGATGAAGCCGCTGGTCTGTCGTCATCTGTCCATCGTCTCGAATTGAAGGATTTTGATTTCGAGTTAATTTCCAAAACATTCACAGATTACGGCGTTTCGCTGAAGGATTTGGCGGCGGTTGCTGTGGCGGTGTTCGATCATGGCAATGCGCCGCCCGGCGTTTCAGACCGCCAGTTTCGGTTCGATTACCTCGATGAGCGCATTCGAGCCAAAAACTCGCTTGCCGCCTTTGCCTATCCCTCGAATGACATCCCCAACATCATGACGCGCCTGCAGGCGGTGGCGGATTCGGCGGGTGAACTGCCCTGCCCGCTGGTGGTGATGGATACGGCTCCTGCCGCCGTGCTTGGCGCAACGTTCGATGCGGCGGCGGCGAAGCCAAAGCGGAAGATCATTTGCAACGTGGGCAACTTCCACACGCTCGCGTTTCGATTGGGCGAAGGGGGCATCGAGGGCGTGTTCGAGCATCACACCGGCGAGATTGACCTGCCGAAACTCGAATCGCTGATCCGCAGATTAGCCGACGCCTCTCTCAAGCATGAAGAGGTCTTCAACGACATGGGGCACGGCGCGCTGATGTACACGGACGAGGTATTTGAATTTGGGAAGGATGAATTCGATGTGGTGGTGACGGGACCGAGGCGTTCGATGTTCAATCGTCAATCGAAAATCGTCAATCGAAAATCGCTCCGCCCGTACTTCGCCGTCCCCTTCGGTGATATGATGATTGCGGGCTGTTTCGGTCTGCTGGCGGCAACAACGGAGATTCTGCCTGATTTGGCGGAACCCGTTTTCGGGTCGCTGCGAGGCGGGCGCGGACGGGGTGTCGCGCCGTGGGATAATTAAATCTACGAATAGAAGGCGCTCTCATGCGCCGAGGCGGACGTAAGAGAACGTCTGCTGCGCAAAATCAACAGGAGAAACCATTGCATGTGCGGAATTTTCGGGTACGTTACCAGTAAGGACGAAGAACTCGGCCCCATTCTCATCGAGGCGGCGAAGCGCCTCACCTATCGCGGCTATGACTCGGTGGGCGCGGCGACGATCAACGGCGCAAAGATTGATTTGCGGAAAGACGTGGGCAAAGTGGAAGAGGTGGCGGCGAAATACAACTTCGCCGAAATGCGCGGACAGCGCGGCATCACGCAGTTGCGCTGGGCGACGTTTGGCGAGCCGTCGCAGGTCAACGCCCAGCCGCACATTGACTCGGACGGCGACCTGGTGGGCGCGCACAACGGCAACGTGGTGAATAACTTCGAGTTACGCGAGCAGTTCATTGCCGAGGGTCTCACCGTCCGTTCGCAAAACGACGGCGAGACGTGCGTCCACGCCGTGGAGCGTTATCTCAACCGCGGCTACGAATTCATTGACGCTATTCGGCTGGCATACGGCGACCTGGAAGGCGATTACGCCTTTGTCATCGGGCGGACGAACGACGACAAACTCTATGCCTTCAAAAAAGGTTCGGGGATGGTTGTCGGCATCGGCGAAGGCTTCACCTGCGTCTCGTCGGACCTGCCTTCGATTCTGCCGTTGACGCGTGAGGTCATCCGCCCGCAGGATGGAGAGATCGTCACGTTGTGGGCGGACAGGGTCGAGGTGCGGTCGGTCAAGGATGGCAAACTCATCGAGCGAAAGCCCGAAACCGTGACGGAAACGATGGACGCGGTGCAGAAGGGCGGGTATCCGCATTTCATGTTGAAGGAAATCCACGAGCAGAGTCAGGCGGCGCGCGAACTGCTCCACATGCTGAACGGAAACCGCGAGGTGGACGCGCTGATCGAGAAGATGAAGAAGGCGCGTCATCTCTATTTCATCGGCTGCGGCACGAGTTATCACGCCGCGATGACGGGCGCGGTCTATTTCGCGCAACTGGCGGGACGGGCGGTCATTCCCATCCTTGCGCCGCAATTCATCGCGCAGTACGCGCCGACGGTCAACCACGAGGATGTGGGGATTTTTGTCAGCCAGTCGGGCGAGACGAAAGACGTGCTGAACGCGCTGGAGGCGGCAGAGGCGCGCGGCATGGAATGTTTTGGGCTGGCAAACGTGGTCGGCTCCACGCTGACCAAAGCCGCTTCGTTTTGTCTCCCCTTGTGCTGCGGCTACGAAATCAGCGTCCCCGCCACGAAGACCTTCACCAACCAGGTCGTGACCTTCCTGTATCTGGCGTATAAGATGGGAGGCAAAGAAGTTCGTGAGTTGGATGTGATCCCCGAACTGATGGACAAGACGCTTGAGATGGTCGAACCGCAAGTCCAGGCGATTGTGGAGGATGTCAACCAGTGGAACGACCTGTACTGTCTCGGTTACGGCGCGACGTACCCCATCGCGCTCGAAGGCGCGCTGAAACTGAAAGAGGTCACCTACGCCCACTGCGAAGGGATGCTCTCCACCGAATTCAAACATGGACCGCTCTCCGCCGTCAGCAAGGGCTTCCCCATCATCTTTGTGGCGGGACCCAACGACGTGCCGCTCATCATCAGCGGCATTAACGAGGTGAAAGTGCGCGGCGCGCGGACGATTGTCATCGCGGAGGACGACCCGCGTCTGCGCGCCAACGCCGACGACCTGATCGTGCTGCCCAAGTCCGACCCGCAGATTGCGGCGCTGCTTGGCGTCCTGCCGCTGCAATTGCTCTCGTATCACATGAGCGTCCTGCGCGGCTACGACCCCGACTTCCCGCGCAACCTGAGTAAAACCCTGACAGTGGATTAAACGTCATCCCTCACGCCTCATCCACCTTAATAACTCACCTTACGCGGTGGCGCGAGATTTATCTCGTGGTTTCAGGCGACATGAATGTCGCGGCACGAATGAACTGCGTAACATCAGTTAATAAGTTTCAACCGAACCGCCGTCAGCACTGCCTGCGCCCGGTTCGGTTGTTTCATTTTTTCGAGGATGCTTTTGGCGTGGCTCCGCACGGTCTCTTCGCTCACCCCCAGCACATTCGCAATTTGACGATAGGTGTTCGGCGTCGCCATCCATGCCAGCACTTCAAGTTCGCGCGGCGTCAACGAAAACGAAGACGGAGTCTGCGCATGCTGTCCCATGCGGCTCAGCACCTTCTTCATCACCTCCGGATGCAGATACGCCTCCCCATTCGTCACCGCGCGAATGCCGCGAATCAGTTCGGCAGGTTCGATGTTCTTCAGCACATACCCCTCGATGCCGGCGGCAAGCAGGTCGAACACACGGTCATCCACCTCCGTACCGGTCAGCATCATGACTTTGATCTGCGGATGCGACTTACGCAACGCGAGCGCCATCTCCTGACCATCCATCTCCGGCATGACGAGATCCACAAGGGCAAGATCGGGCTGGAGACGTTCCGCCGCTTCCAGACCTTCGCGTCCGTTTTGCGCTTCGCCCACGACCTCCAACCCGGTCTCCAGACGAAGGACCATCGCCAACCCTTTGCGGACGACGGCATGGTCATCCACAATCAATATGCGGATGGGGTCAGGCATGATAATACTGTCCGTTGACGGGAAGATGAATGATGATGCGCGTGCCTTCCCCCGGCCGGCTGACGATTTCACAATCTCCGCCGAGGGCGCGGGCGCGCTCCTGAATGCCGTGCAACCCAAAATGTTCACGGTTCTGGCTGCGCGATAAGGCAAGAGCAGGGTCAAAGCCTCTGCCCTGGTCAGAAATATCCAGGAAGACTTCGCGGTCGGCAACTGTCAGGCACAGGCGGGCGGAGTCTGCTCCGGAATGACGCGCGGCGTTTGCCAGCGCCTCCTGCGCCATGCGGTAAATTGTCCGCCGCAGTCCGGAAGGCAGGGAATTGAAATCGCCGTGATGGTTGAAGATGACGCTGAAGGCGCGCGACCGACAACAACTACTGACATAATTGACCAGGTCGGACATGAAGACGTTGATGGTCAGCGAAGAGGGCCACAGGTCGAAGATGGAGCGGCGGACTTCCTCGTGGGCGCTGTTCGCCAGCGAGCGCAGTTCGATGAGTTCCCTGCGTACATCGTCCGCTTGTTGGGGGAGCATGTTGACGCAGGCGTCGAGAGAGTACACAATGCCGAAGAGGGATTGGGCAACTGTGTCGTGGATGTCGCGGGCGATGCGGTTGCGTTCGGTCTCGACGGCGAGGCGTCGGGCGCGGTCAATGCACAGGATGGTGGTGCCAAGCGCGAGGGCGGCTTGATTCGCCACCATCACGACGGCTTCCTGACGCTGGGGCGTCAGTTCCCTGCCCCTTTCCAGTTCCACCAGCAATACTCCCACCGCATGTTCACGCAGGAAGAGCGGATAGACGTACCATTGGCAGGTTTTCAGCCATGAATTGAGCGAAGGATGATTGACGAGGGTTTCGCCGTTGGTTCCGGTTGTGTAAGGCGTGCGCTCGATGAGCGCTCTGAAGACTTCGCCGTTTTCGGCTTTGAGCGGGAGCGGTTCGATGGATGGGAAGGAGGAATTGACGGGGTAGAGCATCCAGCCGCCCATTTCTTCGCGGGCGGGGTCCACCACGCCTACAATGGCGCGGCGAAACCCCAGCCCGGTGGTCACTGCGCCGAGCACGCGCTGTTGGACGGAGATGAGGTCCGGAGCGGCTTGGAGCAGAACGGTCAGGTCATGGATGACGCGCAGTTGGCGGTGGGCGGCGGCGAGGTTTTCGTGTTTTTCGGCAAGTTCATCGCGCGCGGCGGAAAGTTCGTCGCGGGCGCGGTTGATTTCCTTGAGCAGGATGGAGGGGTAGGCGAGCAGGATGGGGAGCAGCCAGATGCCGACCAGTTGGGTGATGAGCGCGGCGCTTTCGGCGGGCTGGAAAGCATTTGGGCGGTGAGCGATGAAATCGGCGCCCAGGTAAAGAAGGGTGAAAGAGGCGGCAGTCCCCAGTGCGCCGCGCATTTGCAGGAAGAACGCGCCCGCCAGCAGAGGGCTGAGCGCATAGAGGTAGTAGGGGCTGCGGGAGCCGCCGCTGACGGTTAGAAGAAAAGCGCAAAAGAGCAGGTCAACCGCCATGAAGAGAGGGCGTTCCACCACCAGGCGGTTGAGGGTGCGGTTGAACAGGGAAATGATGACATTGGCAAGGAGGGCAATGGAAAACGTCCACAGCGGCGGGAGGAACAGGGAATTTTCCACGCCCCTGCCCTGAAGGAGAATCAACAGGGCGGGGAGGAGCGAAGCCCAGCGAAAGGCAACAAGAAACGGAAATACACGGCTCGAATGAAAGAGCGATTCGAGTTTCGAGAGCATGGTGTGGCGATTATAGTCCAATCCCCCGCGCGGGGGAGGAAAAATCACCTGTGGGGGGAATGGCAAAGAGGGCGTCTGTTCAGTAAGATTTGAAGCAGTTCAACCCCGGCGCGCTGCCGCGGGCGAGTTTGCAAAGGAGGCGCATGATGGATGTGATCAAGGAAGATCAGGTGTTGGATTGTTCGGGAATGCTTTGCCCCATGCCGGTCGTCAAAACCACGAAGGCGATCAAGGAGTTGCAGTCGGGTCAAATTTTGAAAATGATCGCCACCGACCCCGGCGCTCCGCCCGATATGGAGGCATGGAGCCGTCAAACCGGCAATGAACTCCTGCGCTCCACCACCGAAGACGGCAAGTTTGTCTTCTACTTGAAGAAAAAATAATCGTTCAGCCGCCCGATGAAGCGGGTTTTACCGTCCCCGCTTCCGATGGCGGTTTTTTGATTTTCAGGAGAGTGAATCATGTCCAAATCTGACCCGAATGCCCCGAAGCGGCTTGCCCTGATCGCTTCCAAAGGGACCTTAGACTGGGCATACCCACCCTTCATCCTCGCCAGCGCCGCCGGCGCGATGGGCTGGGAGGTAGGTGTCTTCTTCACCTTCTACGGGCTGACCCTGCTCAAGCCGAAATTGAGCGCCGCGGTCACCCCGCTGGGAAATCCCGCCATGCCGATGAAGATGCCGTTCGGTCCCGAAGGCTTCCAGAACATCAATTGGCCCATTCCGCAATTGCTCATGGCAAATGTACCAGGCTTCAACGCGCTCGCCACTACCCTGATGAAGCAAACCTTCGAGAACAAAGGCGTTGCATCCGTTGAGGAACTGCGCCAGATGTGCATTGACCTGGATGTGCGCATGATCGGCTGTCAGATGACAATGGATGTCTTCGGCTTCAAGCGCGAGGACTTTATCAAGGAATGTGAAATCGGCGGCGCGGCGACCTTCCTCGAGTATGCGGCGGATGCCGATGTCCAATTGTTCATTTAGGCGCGTAGAGGACGTTCTCCCCTGGCACCGCCCGCCAGGGCAGGTGTAACGTCCATGATGCGAAATAAATTATATGGGCGCGCAACAGAACGCGCCCTACGCATAATTTTTTGGAGACACCCCAACCATGAGCGTCTGGAAAACCAACGACCCCGACACCAAACGAATTCTCTATATTCAAACACACGGCGAGAAGGACCCCGAACGGACAGCGACTCCCTTCTTCCTCGCCACCGCCGCGGCGGCGATGGACAACGAAGTCGCCATCTATTTCACGATGAACGGTCCGCAGTGCGTGGCGAAGGGTAACGGCGAGAAGATCATCATTCCGCGCAAGGGCGGCGGCGGCAAAGAATTGAAGTTCTTCATCGAACAGGCGCGTGAGATCGGCGTGCGCTTCCTCGTTTGCCAGCCTTCACTCGACCTGCACGGCTACACCATGGACGACATGATCGAAGGCGTGGAGATGATCGGCGGCGCGGCATTCAACGACATGGCGTGCGATGCGGATGCGGTGATTGGATTTTAGCGGCGTAGTTTGCGCTCTCTAGCGCAAACACTGGCGTTAGAGAACGCCAAGTACGCACCAGGAGTATTCATGCCAACAACTCTCGAAAATTGGAATCCAGGCAAAGCGGCGAGCCGCCATCCCGACGTGACATACGAAGAAAAGGAGCGGCTCTTCTTCGAGGTCAAGAATGACCCGCGCTACGAAGACTTCCTCTACGGGTGTTACGAATGCGGCATCTGCGTTTCGACCTGCCCCTCGGCGCGCTTCTATGACTACTCCCCCCGTGTCATTGCTCAGGCGATGGCGCGCGAGGACGTAGAGCGGATTTACGACATCATCGCTGAAGACATCTGGAACTGCGCGCAGTGCTTCTCGTGCCTGCGCTGTCCGCGCGGAAACAACCCTGGCGGGCTAGTGACTCTTTTGCGCGAGGTGGCGGTCAAGAACGGGTTGCAGGAAACAAAGGACGTTCTGCAAGGCTACAGCCGCGTGATCTACAAGGTCATGCTCAAGGGCAACCAGGTCTCGCCCGATATGCTCCAGCCCGATTTCTTCCCCGACTGGGGTCCGTGGGTGGGAGAGTTCTCCAAGAATATGCCCGTGTGGAGAAAAGCCATCCCTGTGGATACCCTGCGCGGCGTCACGGACGCGGCGTGGAAGACCAATCGCAAGACCCTGCTCGAACTCTATACCATCTGGTTCGAGACGGGCAACATGGACATCATCAAGGAAATTGACGAAGGTTTGTACGATTTATTGGCAGATGTGATGCAGGAAGAATTAGAAGAAGGATAGGCGAAAGGATGAAGGATGAATTATGAAGGATGAAAATCCGCTTCATCCTGACTTTGAGCCTGATTCTGCTTTATCGGTTTATCTTTGCGTAATCGGCGTTCTCTAACGCCGCCGACGCTAGAGAGCGTCTTCTACGCAAAACGATGATTGGAGAACCCATGACAACCACTGTTGAAGAAATTCTTGAACGAAAATCCCACGCTGTGACGCGTGACGCTGAAAATGCGCCGACGCATGACATCCGTGAGGCGTTGTTTGAACTCGAAGCGAAGGGCGAGATCATCGTCCAGCGTATGCCTGAAAATCACGTGGAAGTGACCACGAAGTACGGGCGCACGAAGAAGATTCCCATTGACCATACCTGGCACCACAAATCCTGCGGTCAATGCGGACACATCCCTGGCTATACCTCGTCCATCTTCTGGCTGCACCGACAGTTTGGGCTGGATTATCTTGACCCGACCGACCAAACCTCCTGCACAGGCTGGAACTACTACGCCTCGGCGACCTCCAACGCTGCCGCGCAAGCCGCCGTGATGGTTCGCAACTTCGCCGCCGCCTACGAGACGGGCTACTTCCCGATGATTCACTGCGGCACGTCCTACGGACATTACAAGGAAATCCGCGAGCAGTTGGTTCATCATAAAGAACTGCGCGATGAAGTCCGCCGCATTCTGGACAAACTGGGCAAGCCGCTCGTCCTGCCTGAAGAAATCGTCCATTACAGCGAGTGGGTTCACGTCATGCGCAGAAAGTTTGCGGAAAAACAAACGGTGGACATGAGCAAAATCACTGCCACGGTTCATCCCGCCTGTCACTACTACAAGATCGTCGCCGAAGACGCGATTTACGATCCCGACATCTACGGCGGACAACGCACCGCTACCGTGACTGCCACGCTCGAAGCGCTCGGCATCAACGTCGCCGATTACTCGACCTGGTTCGACTGCTGCGGCTTCGGCTTTCGTCACGTGCTGGTTCAGCGCGACTTCACCCGTTCGTTCGCCGTGCTTCGCAAAATCGAGACGATGAAGAACGAAGTCAACCCCGACCTGACCGTGACTCACGACACGGGCTGTGTGACCACGCTGGACAAGAGTCAATTTGCGGCGAAAGCCCATGACCGCAAAGTGGGCATCCCCGTGTTATCCGACGCGCAAGTGGCGGCGCTGGCGATGGGCGCGCATCCCTTCCGCGTGGTGCAGTTCCACTGGCACTCCACAGACTGGCGTCCGTTTTTGGAGAAACTCGGCATTGACTGGCAGAAATACTGGGACGAATTCCAGGGCGACCTTGAACTGATCCGCTCTGGGCAGAAGTCTGGCATTACCTGGGAAGACGCGGATAAGCCTGTGGTGTATGCGTAATCGGCGTTAGAGAACGCCGATGGTGGACGCTAGAGAGCGTCCATTACGCTACGCAAAGGAAAATTTTTCGGAGGAACATTCATGGCATCCAACAAAGTGTTAGTCATCGGCGGCGGACCTGCGGGGTTGGAAGCGGCTCGGTCTGCGGCGGAACTCGGCGGGGAAGTCATTCTTCTCGAAAAGCGCGAACGTCTCGGCGGGACGCCCGACCGCGAGAACTACGCCAAGTTGACTCATCACTGGCGCGACGCGTCGGAAGCGATGGCGGAACTTGCCAATGCGGTCACGAGTCACCCGAACGTGCAAGTGAAGTATCAAGCCGAAGTGAAGGGAATGTCTGGAAGCGCGGGCAACTTCGAGGTCCAGATTGAAGCGGGCGGGGTTGCCGAATCCCTCAACGTCGGTTCGATCATCATCGCCACGGGCTTCCAGCATTTCGATCCAGGTCGCGCCACGCAATACTACAACTACTACTCGTTCCCCGATGTCATCACGCTGACCGATTTGGAAAAGATGTTGAAGGAACACAACGTCGTGCGCCCGTCGAACGGACAGCCGCCGAAGAAGATTGCTTTCATCCAGTGCGTCGGTTCGCGCGACCGCCAGATTGGAAACGAATATTGCTCGAAGGTCTGCTGCGGCATTGCGAGCAAACAAGCCATCGAGTTGCGCGAGCAACTGCCCGACAGCAAGGTGATGATTTTTTACATTGACATGCGCATGTACGGTTATTGGGAAAACGAAATTTATTGGAAGGCGCAGGAACAGCACAAGGTCAATTATGTGAAGGGCGTCATCAGCGAAGTGTTGAGGAAAGGCGATCAGTTGCTCATTCGCGGCGAAGACACCACGATGTCGCGCCCGATGGAAGTTACGATGGATATGGTCGTGCTGTCGGTCGGCATGGAGCCGAGCGCGGGCACGCGCGCCATCGCGCAACTCTTCGGCGTGAAGCAAAACAAATACGGCTTCATCGAAGCGGGCGGCGAAGGCGGACTCGATACGGTTGCAACATCCGTCCCTGGAATTTTCGTCGCGGGTGCGGCGGCGGGTCCTGCCGATTTGAACGATTCGATTTCGTCGGCGGGTCTGGCGGCGGCGCGGGCGATGGCGTTGGTGAGGGCGTGACCGTGAATGCGTAGCGGACGCTCTCTAGCGTCCACCTTCGGCGTTAGAGAACGCCGAGTACGCGCAACGAATAGAACCCATGCAGCGGCAGAGTCACATCATCAAACAAAAGACGGGTCCCGACGACCCTGAACTGCAAGCGAATTTGCAGGATGCGCTCGCGCAGGTCGCGCCTGAGGATGTGATTGCGATTGCGGACGAACTGGCGGAACGTCACGCCCGCCTCTTTCTTGGACTTCAAACTGATTCTGCTTCGTTAGCCTCATCCTTCGCTGACATCGCTTCTGCAGTGACGCACACCAAAGCAAACGCGAGAACCATCACCAATTACTTCGCGCAAGGCGATTACTCACTCTTTGAACAATTGCTGCACGGTGAAGCGCCAGCGCCTGTGCGGGTGGCAGCCTTCGTTGAAAAGTTGAACGCGCTCGATACTCGTCTCGCTCTCGAACTCGCTACTGGACTTTTACACAACACCTTCCCTTCCCAACACTGGCTGTGGACTCGCTGGCTGTGGGACCCGACCGTCGGCACGGGCATTCTGCCGCTGCTGGCGGGGAGCGTCCACAACCTGCAAGCGGACAATCTCGCCGATGGCTACGTCCGCGTGGGCGCGGTGACGGCGATGAGCGTGAAGTTCGGCGAAGGGACGGGCTTGTTCACAGAGGAGTTGACCAGCGACCCCAAGCGCGCTCCGTTTGCGAACAGTGCTTTTCTGGCGTGCGCCTACAGCGTGTATTTGTATGGCACGACCAGTTGGCGGTTGAGCCGAGAGTTCAACGGTCTGCTGCCCACCCTGCCGAATATGGCGAGGAGGCTGCTTGGGTTGAGGAAGAGCGGTAACCGCGTAGAGGACGTTCTCTAACGTCCCCGTCGGCGTAAGAGAACGCCGACTACGCCGAGATTAAACAGGAGACCATCCTTCATGGCACAGAAATACGAAAAAGCAATTGCAGTCGAAAAAGACAACATCGTCGTGGACGGCGTGGATGTTTCGGGTCATTGGAACCGCATGTTCGAACAGCGGGTCATCTTCGAGTACACCCCCGAACTGATCGAGAAGATTGCGTCCATCCCCAACGCGGAATCCTTTGCGAATTGTTATCAGTGTGCCAAGTGTGTCGCCGTCTGCCCCGTGGACGTGGTCGGAAATTACGGTCCGCGCAAGTTGTATCGCTACGCCCAGACAGGTCTCGACCTGACCGAAGCGCCTGAACTGTGGCTTTGCACCACCTGCGCCAACTGCCTGCGGGTGTGTCCCAAAGAAGTGAACATGGTCAAGATCATGCCCGCCGCGCGCGAGCAGGCGATTTTGGATGGCAAGTTCGTCCCTGCAGAGTTACAGCAGGCGTTCGAGAACACCGCCAAGAGCGGCAATCCGCTTGGACAGCCTCAGCGCAAACGCGACGCGTGGATTCAGTCCGCGGGTGTGCCTGTGCCGATCATCAAGGATTTGGGCAGACCTGTGGATGTGCTGTGGTATGTCGGCTCGTATCCGTCCTATCACCCGCGCGGCATTGACGCGGCGTCCGCGGCGGCGCGCATCTTCACCGCGCTCGGCATTGACTTTGCCATCCTCGGCAAGGAAGAAAAGGACGACGCCGACTCCCAGCGGCTGGCTGGCGAGAAGGGTCTCTTCGAGATGATGGCAGAGTACAACATCCAAACCTTCAACAAGTACGAGTGGAAGGAGATGGTGGTCACGGGTCCGCATGAGTTGAACGCGTTCAAGAACGTGTACCCGAAGTATGGCTTCGAGCGCCCCGTCGTTCACTACACCACCTTCCTGGCACGTCACCTTGACCAACTCAAGCCGCTGCTCAAACATCCCGTCAACAAGAAGATTACCTATCACGACCCGTGCTATCTCGGTCGTCACAACGGCGAATACGAAGCGCCGCGCAAACTGCTGCAAGCCATCCCTGGCGTGGAATTGGTTGAAATGCAGCGCAACCGCGAGAACGGTTACTGCTGCGGCGGTGGCGGCGGCGGCATGTGGATGGACTCCTTCACCGCCAAACACACCACCATGCGCCTCTCCGAAAAGCGCGCCATGGAAGCCGCCTCCACAGGCGCGGACGTGCTGGCAGTGGCTTGTCCCTTCGAAGTCTCGCGTTTCGAGGACGCGGTCAAATCCACGGGCAATGAGCATGTGGGCGTGCTGGATATTTTGGAGTTGCTGGATAGGTCAATGCGTGGTGACGCGTAGCGGACGTTCTCTAACGTCCAGCGGCGGCGTTAGAGAACGCCGAGTACGCGATGACGCATACACAAAACACAGGAGATTTTCTGAATGAATATCGTAGTTGCCATCAAACACATCCCCAGCATTGCCGATGACCTGCCCGTCAAAGGCAACAACGTGGATTTCGATTCGGTGGATTTCGTCCTCAATGAATGGGACGAGCATTCCATCGAGCAAGCCGTTTTGATCAAGGAAGCCGTCGGTGGGACGGTGACCGTGATCGGTGTGGACTTGATCGGGGAGTTGGACAATGCGCTTCATCTCGCGCTGGCAAAGGGCGCGGACAAAGCCGTCAAGATCACCGCTGACGATCCCGCCGCGGATTCGCACATGCAAGCCAAGTGGCTGGCGGAAGCCATCAGGGGGATGTCGCCCGATTTGGTCTTCGCGGGCGTGCAGGCATCCAACGATCTTGACGGGCAAATCGGTCCGATGATTGCGGCGTATCTCGACATACCCTACATCGGCGGGACGAGCGCGATTGAGGTCTCGAACGGGACGGCAACGGTCTCGAAGGAATTCCCTGGCGGGGTGGGGATGAAGTATTCGGTGACGCTGCCGTTCGTGGCGGGCGTGCAGTCTGCGCCGAAGCCGCCGCGCTACGCGCCCGTGAGCAAAGTCCGCCAGATGGCGCAGACAGCCACAGTGGAAAAGGTCGCTCCGTCGGGTGAGGCGGACGTTAGAGAACGTCCGCTACGCATATTGAAGATGGCACCGCCCGTGGTGACGGGTCATGCCGAGATGATCGAAGGTTCGCCGAAGGAAGTGGCGGCGAAGATTGTGGAGTTGTTGAAGAGTAAAGGCTTAGCGTAGTGGACGCTCTCTAGCGTCCATGTTCGGCGTTAGAGAACGCCGAGTACGCGCCAAACGCGTAGCGGGACGTTCTCTAACGTCCCGTCGGCGCAAGAGAGCGCCGAGTACGCATAAATGAGGAGAAACGTAAATGAGCAATGACATTCTCGTAATTACCGAACACATGGACGGCAAGTTCTCCGATGTGTCGTTTGAGTTGGTAGGAAAAGCCAAGGAGTTGGCAAAAGCCCTGGGAGGGCAGGCAGTTGCGGTCGTCGTCGGAGGCGGGGTGGAGGCGAATGTTTTCGCGTCCGATTCCACCATCCAGGTCGAGGACGAGGCGCTGAGTCAATTCAATCCTGAAGCGTATGCGAAAGTCATCGAAGCGCTGGTCAGGGAGAAGTCGCCGAAGGTTGTCATGTTCGGCTGGACGGTGACGGGCATGGACGTGGCGGCATGGCTTTCGGCAAAACTCGGCGTTCCGTGCGCGGCGTATGCGAAGGACGTGCGCGTGGAGGGCGGCTCGCTGGTGGTGAATTGTCAGGCGTATGGCGGCAAGTTGACGGCGGAGGTCGCGCCCGAAGGCGAGACGGCGATCCTGGCGTGTCTGGCGGGGTCGTTCCCTGCCGAGGCGGGACAGGGTTCGACGGCGGCGCAGAAAATCGCTTCGCCCGTTGACCTGAGCGGGCTGAAGATGAAGTTTATCGAGATGGTCAAGCCCGCAGGCGGCGACGTGGACATCACCGCGCAGACGAAACTTGTCTCCGTTGGACGCGGCATCGGCGGCAAGGAAAACATCGAACTCGCCGAAGAGTTGGCGGCAAAACTGGGGGCGGTGGTCTCCGCTTCGCGTCCCGTCGTGGATGCGGGCTGGCTGCCGCGCACAAGGCAGGTGGGCAAATCGGGGTTGAAGGTCAAGCCGAAGTTGTATCTCATGCTCGGCATCTCTGGCGCGCCCGAACATCTCGAAGGCATGAAGAGCGCCGAGTTGATCATCGCGGTCAACACCGACAAGAAAGCGCCGATCTTCAACGTGGCGCATTACGGCGCGACGGCGGATTTGTTCGAAGTGGCTGAGGCGATGTTGGAACTTTTGTAGATGACTAGAGAATAGAGATTAGAGAGTGGTTAAGTTTCACTACTTATCTAATCTCTATTCATCTAATCTCTTTTTTCGGGAGGGCACATTGCTCACACCTATCGAAAAAATCATCTTCATCCTTCTCGCGCTGGTCTCGGCGGGATTCACGGTTCACGGCTTCAAGACCATCATTGACACCATCCGCAAGGGACGACCCGCGCCCGAGTTGAAGAACATCCCCGCCAGCCTGCTCAAAGCGGGCGTGACGGTTCTGTTCCAGCAGACCATCTTCAAGGCGCGCAAGGCGTTGAGCGCCATTCACATGGGACTGTTCTTCGGTCTCATCACCTATGCCTTCGTCAACCTTGTGGACGTGCTGGAAGGGCTTGTCCCAGGCTTCGACCTGGTCTATGGCGGCAAGCACATCCCCAACGCGCCGACGGGACTCGTCAATGCCTTCAATCTCATCGCCGATGTGATGAGCATGTTCCTGCTGATTGCCATCACGGTCTTCTTGGTACGCCGCTTCATCGTCAAAGATAAAGCGCTCACTTTCCGCGAGAACGTCCTGCTGAATCCGAAAGTCAAAGCGGGCGGGCAGGCAAGAGATTCGCTCATCGTCGGCGTGTTCGTCATCATGCATGTCACCGCGCATGTGCTCAGTCAAGCCTATCGCCTCACCGAAGGCGCAGACCCGTTCATGCCGTTCGCAAGTTTTCTCAATTCCATTTTTGGTGCGTCGCAAACGGGCGTGCATGTGGCGTGGTGGGTCAGCCTCGGCTGGGTGATGTTCATCATCCCCTACCTCTCGCGCTCCAAGCACACGCACTTTTTCATGGCGCCTATCAATCTCGGTTTGGCAAAACAAAATCCGCGCGGGCAGCTCGACCCCGCGATTCCTGCTCGTGTAGGGGCGACTCGCGAGTCGCCCTTACTAGACCCTGGCGCGAAGGTCATCACCGATCTCGCCTGGACGCGCATCCTGGACGCCTACGCCTGTGTGCAATGCAACCGCTGTCAGGATGTCTGCCCTGCGAATTTCTACGGACGTCCGCTCTCCCCTTCGGCTTTGGAGGTGAACAAGCGTTATCTTCTCAAGGAAGCGACCTTCGGTTCTCACCCCGACCTGTTGCTGGCTCCGCTGACTGAGACGGTGATCTCCCCTGAGGCGGTTTGGTCTTGCACAACGTGTTACGCCTGCGTCCGCGTGTGTCCTGTCGGCAACGAACCGATGGCAGACATCGTGGATATCCGCCGCCGCATGTTGATTGACGGCTTCGAGATTGACAGCGGCGTGCAGAACGCGCTTCAATCCCTCGCCACCAACGGCAACTGGATGAGCAAGGGCAAACGTCTGCGTGGACGCTGGGCGAAGGAGATGGAGTTCCCCGTCAAGAACGCCACCGAAGAACCCGTGGAGTATTTATGGTTCGTCGGCGATACGGCATCGTTCGACGAGCGCGTCATCCCGAACACCAAAATGGTGGCGCGCATCTTCCATCAGGTGGGTTTGGACTTTGGCATCCTCTACCAGAACGAATCCAACGCGGGCAACGACGTGCGCCGCGTGGGAGAAGAAGGTCTGTTCGAGCAACTCGTCGAGCAGAACATGGCGGCGTTCGGCAAAGCGCAGTTTCAGCGCATCGTCACCACCGACCCGCACTCGTTCAACACGCTCAAGAACGAGTATCCGCAATTCGGCGGGACGTTTGAAGTCAAGCACTACACCGTGACCCTGCTCAAACTCATCGAAGAAGGCAAACTCACCATCAAGAACAAACTCTCGCATTACAAGGTCACTTTCCACGACCCGTGCTATCTCGGACGCTACAACGGCGGATTCACGGCGCCGCGCAAACTGCTCGAACTGCTCGGCGTGGAATTCCACGAAATGCCGCGCAACTGCGAAAACTCATTCTGCTGCGGCGCGGGCGGCGGTCAAATTTGGATGGGCAAGGTCGCCCCTGGCGAACGTCCCGCCGAGAACCGCATCAAGGAGGCGTTGTCCACGTTCGAGCAACATCCCAGCGAGAAGAAACAGCTCTTCATTGTCACCTGCCCCAAGGACATGATCATGTACTCCGACGCGGTCAAGACGACGGGCAACGAAGGCAAAATCGAAGTCCGCGACATCATTCAGTTGGTGGCGGAAGCGGTTGGGGTGGAGGAACCTGTTCCCGCACCCACCACTACCGCGTAATCGGCGTTCTCTAACGCCGATGGATCGCACACGTTTGCGCTAGAGAGCGCAAACTACACAAAGGATGTAAACATGTACCCACGAATCCGCATGGAAGGCTCGGTGTACTACATCACTACAAACGTTTACGGGCGTTTGAAGATTTTCAATACACCGTCCTTCATCATACCGATTCTGGACAGCCTGAATTTCTATCGTTACCAATTCAAATGCAAACTTCTCGGTTATGTCATTATGCTCGACCACTTGCACTTGCTGATTTACCCAACTGGCGACTCTTCTGTCATCTCTGACTTCATGCGCGACTTCAAACGCTTCACATCGGGCAGGATTGCCCGCCAGGCAGAGCTGGAAGGCAAAACCGAATGGGTTGTTCATTTCCAGGAATCAGGTGAAGAAACGAAACGAGCCGAAAAGAAGGTCTGGCAGGATTCGTTTTGGGAGCAGTTTATCTTCATCGAAAAGTTCTTGACCGAGAAGTTGAATTACATCCACATGAACCCCGTCCGTGCGGGGCTGGTGGATGACCCAGCCAAATATCCGTATTCGAGTTATCGGAATTACGAGTTCAATGACAATACGCTGATCGAGATTGATAAGGATTGGTGATATAACGCGTAGACGTGGCGCAAGAGAGCGCCAAATACGCGGCACGCGTAGCCGACGTTCTCTAACGTCGGCGGCATATACAAGATACGGCGCTAGAGAGCGCCTTCTACGCAGAAATAAAATTTTATGTTCAAATGCCCCTATTGCGACTTTAGCGGTAAGCGTTCCGAAGTCCACAACCACCTGGCAGAGACTCATGGCGATACGCTCGGCGTGCGCGTGGACGAATTTACAAAGCACACGTTTTACGTGATCACTTGTCCCGTTTGCGGCGCGAGTTATGAACAGGTCACGAAGAAAGCGCGCCGCGACCCGAGTTTTGTGTCAGAATATGAGTACGAGATTCGGTTGGTTGTTTTCGATTTGCTTCTGTATCACCTGCAAGGTGAACATCAACTTGGCGCGTAAGAGACGTTCTCTAACGTCGGTTTAGATGGCGCAAAACGGCGGTAGAGACCGCCTTCTACGCAACGAAAAAATTTGGAGGCACAGATGGCAACAGTTCGTGGATGTAACATTCCTGAAAATCTCTACTACTGGGTGGAGAAACACGCCTGGGCGTTGCCGCAGGACGACGGCACGGTGAAGATCGGCATCACCGACGTGGCGCAGAATCTGGCGAAGGGCATCGTCAATGTCACTCCGAAGGAAGCGGGGCGCACCGTGCAGAAGGGCAAGTCGGCGGGGACGCTGGAAAGCGGCAAATGGGTGGGACCCGTCACATCGCCCGTTACGGGAGAAATCGTCGAAGTGAACGAAGCGGTCAAGGCGAAACCGTCGCTCATCAACAGCGACCCGTATGGGGAGGGCTGGTTCGTCAAATTGAAGCCAGCCGATTGGGCAGGCGAATCCGCTTCCCTTGTCACGGGCGAAGCGGCGGTGGAGGCGTATCGGAAGTTTATGGAAGAGCAGAATCTCAATTTTGAATAGACAGAAATTGGAGATTGGTAATTTGTACGTGATAATTACCAATCTCCAATTACCATTTCCCCATGATCTTCTACGCCTGCGACATCCCCGAAGACCTGACCTACGACATCGAGCGCGATGTGTGGATTCGCTTCGATGGCGAAATCGCCACGCTCGGCATGACCGATGTCGCGCAGACGCGCTGCGGGAAAATCGCGGCAATCAGTTTTCGGAGCGTCGGCAAAAAAGTGGAGCAGGGTAAGGCGCTGGCGACCATCGAATCCGCCAAGTGGGTGGGACCGTTCCCCGCTCCGTTCTCGTGCGAGATCGTCGAGACGAACGAAAAGGGTTTCGCCGAAAACATCCTGCTTGCAAACAAAGACCCCTACGGGATCGGCTGGCTGGTGAAGGTGCGACCGACGAATCTCGAAGCGGAATCCAGCCACCTCGTCACGGGCGAAGCGGCGGCGGAGAAGTACAAGGAACGAATCAAGGAATTGAAGGTCAATTGTTTGCGATGTATTGATTAGGCGATGGCAGACCGCCGTCCACGGTCAGTCGTTTGCGGTCATTTATTGAGACCGACATTCTAAACGTACAGGAGAATCCAATGTCCAAGAAAATCCGTTTGCTCTACATGGAAGGCGTCTCGCCCCTCCGCTCACAGACCGTTTACCATGCGGTCGGGTACGCGATGAAACAAGACACGCCCAATACCATCATTCTCGTCTCGCCGAACGCGCCGTATGTATCCATCGGCTACCATCAGGATTTGCAAAAGGAAGTGGACCTGGAGTACTGCGCGGCGCACAACCTGCCCGTGTATCGCCGCGAAGTCGGCGGCGGCGCGGTATATCTCGATAGCGGTCAACTCTTTACGCAATGGATTTTCCACAAGGAAGATTTGCCCGCCTCGCTCGAAGAACGCTTCGCCCTCTACATTGACCCCATCGTGCAGACCTACAAGGAACTGGGCATCAATGCTAACTACCGCCCCATCAACGACATCCACGTCAACGGCAAGAAGATCGGCGGCACGGGCGCAGCGCAGATGGGCATTGCCGAGATTCTCGTCGGCAGTCTGATGTACACCTTCGATAAGAAGACCATGTCGCAGGTGCTGAAAGTCCCCTCCGAGAAAATGCGGGACAAAATCTTCGAGTCGCTCGAAGCCTACATGACCACCATGACCGAGCAACTCGGCTCCACGCCCGACCGCGCCATGGTCAAGGATTTGTATCTCAAGAAAGTCTCCGAAGCGCTTGGCGCGGAAATCGTCGAAGGCGAATGGACAGCCGAAGAGGAAGCCATGGCGAAGGAGATTGACGCGCGCTTCGTCTCGGACGAGTGGCTGTATCAGAAGGGTCAACTCAAACAGCAGGGCGTGAAAATCCATCAGGATGTCCATATCGTCGAGGCGGCGTTCAAGGCTCAGGGCGGTTTGATCCGTGTCATTGCCCGCTTGCGTGAAGGTCGCATTGACGACGTCACCATCTCTGGCGATTTCACCCTGCTGCCCGTCTTCGCCGTCGGCGCGCTCGAACAATCTCTGCGCGGTGTCGCCGCCACGCCCGAGAATCTCAAATCCAAAATCGAAGAAGCCTACTACCGCCTCAACATCCAATCCCCTGGCGTCACGCCCGCCGATTTCACCACCGCCATCATGAACGCCGTCACGCCTCCGCAAGCCGCATAGCAAGGTAGTGGACGTTAGAGAACGTCCACTACGCCCGCCGCGTAAGAGACGCTCTCTAGCGTCGGGTTTTGCATCTTACCAATTACCAATTACCAATGCCAAACTACGGCTTCCTCATTGACCAATCCAAATGCATCGGCTGTCACGCCTGTTCCACCGCGTGCAAGTCCGAGAATCAAGTGCCGCTGGGCGTGTATCGCACCTGGGTCAAGTATGTGGAGACAGGCTCCTACCCCGACGTGCGCCGCCGCTTTCAGGTGACGCGCTGCAATCACTGCGCCAACCCGCCCTGCGTGCGCATCTGCCCCGTCACGGCGATGTATCAGCGCGACGACGGCATCGTCGAGTTCGATCCCAGCGTCTGCATCGGCTGCAAATCCTGTATGCAAGCCTGCCCCTACGACTCGATTTATCTCGACCCCGAAACGAACACCGCCGCCAAATGTCACTTCTGCGCGCATCGTTTGGATGTGGGACTCGAACCTGCCTGCGTCGTCGTCTGTCCCGAACATGCGATTCTCGCTGGCGACTTGAACGACCCCGCTTCGGAAATAAGCCGAAAACTGGCGACTGCCCAAGCGACCGTTCGCAAGCCCGAGCAGGGGACTGCCCCCAAACTCTTCTACATCAACGGCAACGATTGGTCGCTTCATCCCTCCGCCTCCCCCGCGCACGATTCGTTTATGTGGGCGGACAAAATCACCGAACAAAACGTCGCCGCGTATGCGCTGCCTGTGTTACAGCCGACGTTAGAGAACGTCGGCTACGCGGGGGACGTGCGTAGCAGTCGCGAACCGCGTAGCAGTCACGAACCGCGTAGCAGTCGCGAACCGCGTAGCAGTCACGAACCGCGTAGCAGTCACGAACCGCGTAGCAGTCGCGAACCGCGTAGCAGTCGCTCTCTAGCGACTGCGCCGAGCGGCACACCCATCCGCACCCCGCGCGAACAGGGACGCCCGCCCTACGGTCCCATTCAATTCGGCGGACGCGTCGCCGAACACATGGTTCAGACCGCCTACAACGCCCAGCATAAAATCAACTGGCATTGGGAATTGCCCGCCTACCTCGTCACCAAAAGCATCGCAGGCGGACTCTTCATGCTCCTCAGCCTCGGCTCGATGTTCAACCTGTTTGCGTTTGACTCGGCGACCTTCCTCGCCGCAGGCTTCGCCGCGATGGTCTTCATGCTCATCACGGTCATCCTGCTCATCAAGGATTTGTCGCAGCCGAAACGCTTCCTCAACATCCTGCTCCGCCCGCAGTGGAAGTCCTGGGTGGCGCGCGGCGCGTTCATTCTGGTCGGCTTCACCGCCGTTGCAGGGCTTTGGTGGCTGCTCGAAGGCGCGGCTCAGGCGGAGATACTGCCCCTCGAAACAGTATCGGTCCTCCGTCCGTTTGCCGCGTGGCTGACCTTTCCGCTCGCGTTGTTCGCCGTCATCTACACCGCCTTCCTGCTCGGTCAAGCCGAAGGGCGCGACATGTGGCAGAGCAACTTACTGCCCTTCCAACTCTTCACCCAATCCATGATGGTCGCCAGCGGAATGTTCATTGTCCTCAACCTGTTCGTCCCCTATCCCGAATCGCTGAGCGGCATGCTTTTCCGACTCTTTCCCGCCAGCATTGCGCTGAATCTGCTCCTCACCCTCGCGGGCAAATTCAACTCCTTCCCCTCCGAAGTGGCTCTGCTGGGCTACCGCGAAATGACGCAGGGACGCTTCCGCCATCACTACTGGTGGGGCGGCATCGTCCTGGCGCATCTCCTCCCGCTGGCGCTGACGCTTCTCTTCCCGACCTCCATGCCCCTCGCCGCGTTATGCGCCGCCGTCGGCTTGTTCTTCTACGAATACGCCTTTGTGATGGCGCCGCAGTACATACCCAATTCATGACACACGCGTAACGTCCGCAAACGGCGCAAGAGAGCGCCTACTACGCAGAAAATTTTTGAGAAACCAATGAACAATACCCAATCCGTCCCCAAAACCTCCGCAGGACTCACCCCGCCTCGCTTCTCGACCTCGAACCGCGCCCCCGTCAAACTGACCGAAGTCGTCCACCCCGACGGACGCATCAGCCAGTATCCCCCGCCCGAAGTCTGGGATGACTGGGTGGAATGGGACGGCAAGGAGTGGCCCCGC
This sequence comes from Chloroflexota bacterium, assembly GCA_039961775.1. GTDB lineage: Bacteria > Chloroflexota > Anaerolineae > Anaerolineales > Villigracilaceae > Defluviilinea. The sequence continues at coordinate 19,380 of JABRVZ010000024.1, read as the reverse complement.
AAAGTGGCGCGGCGCTACACCCTCGTGCCGACTGTATGCTTCAACTGTGAATCCGCCTGCGGACTTCTCGCCTACGTGGACAAGGACACCTACGAGATTCGCAAGTTCGAAGGCAATCCCGTCCACCCTGGCTCGCGCGGACGCAACTGCGCCAAAGGACCCGCCACCCACAATCAGGTCTATGACCCCGAGCGGATTTTGTATCCGCTGAAACGAGTCGGCAAACGCGGCGAAGGGAAATGGGAGCGCATCTCGTGGGAGCAGGCGTTGACCGAGATCGCCGAGAAAATGCGCGAGAGCAAACTGCGCCGCCCGAACGGAATCGTTTATCACGTCGGTCGCCCTGGCGAAGACGGCTACACCAACCGCGTCGTGCAGACCTGGGGCATGGACGGTCACAACAGCCACACCAACATCTGCTCGTCGTCATCGCGCGCGGGCTACAACTTCTGGTGCGGGCAGGATCGTCCCAGTCCCGATTACGCCAATGCGCGCGTCATCCTGCTCATTTCCAGTCATCTCGAAACGGGACATTACTTCAACCCGCACGCCCAGCGCATCATCGAAGCCAAGACGGACGGCGCGAAACTCATCACCTTCGACCCGCGTCTCTCGAACACCGCTTCCATGAGCGATGTCTGGCTGCCGACCTACCCTGGCAGTGAAAACACGATTCTGCTCGCCATCGCCAATCACCTCATCCAAAATGACCTCTACGACAAAGATTTCGTCCGCAAGTGGGTCAACTGGAAAGAATTCCTTCAATTCATTCAATCCTCCACCTCTCCCGAATGGAACTCCACCCGCCAAATAATCACCAATTACCAATCTCCAATTACCTTTGAAGTATTCGACAAGATTTTGAAGTCCCTCTACGCCGAATACACCTTCGAACGCGCCGCGCAAGAATCGGAAGTCCCCATCGAGCGCATCCAGGAGACCGCCCGCCTCGTCGCCAACTGCGACGGCAAACTCGCCACACACGTTTGGCGTTCTGCAAGCGTGGGCAACCTCGGCGGATGGCAGGTCTCGCGCTGTCTGTTTTTCCTCAATGTCCTGACGGGAAGCATCGGCAACAAGGGCGGCACTTCGATGACCAACTGGAACAAATTTGTCCCGAAGCCGTTCAAAGGCGCGCCCGCTCCCGAAACATGGAACGAACTGCACTATCCCATCGAGTATCCGCTCGCGCATTATGAAATGTCCATCCTTTTGCCGCACATGCTCGAAGAAGGGCGCGGCGACATTGACGTGTATTTCACGCGCGTCTACAACCCGATGTGGGTCAACCCCGACGGCTTCATGTGGCTCAAGGCGCTCAAGGATGAATCGAAAATAAAATGCTACGTCGCCCTCACGCCCACGTGGAACGAGACCGCATGGTTCGCAGATTACGTCCTGCCGATGGGACATGGACCCGAACGTCACGACCTGATGAGTCAGGAGACTCACGCGGGTCAGTGGATCGCATTCCGTCAACCTGTGCGCCGCGTGGCGATGGAACGCGCGGGCACGAAGGTAGACTTCACCTACCAAGCCAACCCTGGCGAAGTGTGGGAAGAGAACGAGTTTTGGATTCAACTCTCCGCGAAGATGGACCCCGACGGTTCGCTTGGCATCCGTCAGTGGTTCGAGAGCCCCTACCGCCCAGGCGAAATCATCACCGTCGAGGAATACTATCGCTGGATTTTCGAGAACTCGGTGCCAGGTCTCCTCGAAGCCGCCGCAAAAGAGGGACTGACCCCGCTCGAATACATGCGCAAGTATGGCGTGTTTGAGGTGAAGAAGGAAAATTATGTTCCGTTTGAAAAGGAGATTGGTAAATTGGAGATTGGTAATTCTTCAGAGCAATCTCCAATCTCCAATTACCAAGTTGACGAACATGACCGCGTTTTGAAAGATGGACATGTTGTTGGCGTAAACATTGACGGCACAGTGATGGCGGGCTTTGATACGCCGAGCAAGAAACTTGAATTCTTCAGCGACACACTCGCGGACTGGGGCTGGACGGAAAAGCAGTACGTCATCCCCTGGGCGGTGAAGAGTCACGTTCACCCCGACGCGATTGACCGCTCCAAGGGCGAGATGATTTTGCTGCCAAACTTCCGCCTGCCCACGTTGATTCACACACGCTCGGCAAATGCCAAGTGGCTGTATGAAATCTCGCACAAGAATCCCATCTGGATGAATCCCGAAGACGCGTGCCGCCTCGGACTGGAAACAGGCGACCTCGCCAAAGTGGAAACGGAGATCGGCTACTTCGTGGATACGGTCTGGGTGACAGAAGGAATCAAGCCTGGCGTCATCGCCGTCAGCCATCATCTCGGACGCTGGCGTTTGAACGAAGATTCGGGTGTGAGCAAAGGCTCGTCCAATCTCGTGGAACTCCACGAAGACGGCAAAGGCGGATTCCTCATGCGCGTCATTCACGGCGCGCAGGCATGGGAATCCTCCGACCCCGATACCAGCCGCATCTGGTGGAGCAACGTGGGCGTGAACCAGAACCTTGCCCACGCCGTCCACCCCGACCCCATCAGCGGCGTGCACTGCTGGCTGCAAAAGGTGTTCAGGGTCAGCAAGGCGGAAGCGGGCGAAAAAGCGGGCGACCTGTTCGTGGACACGAACAAGTCCATGCAGGTGTATCGTCAGTGGCTGGCGATGACCCGACCCGCAACCCGCTTCAGCCCCGATGGCACGCGCCGACCGTATTGGCTGGCGCGCCCTCTCAAGCCCACAAAAGAGGCGTATAAATTGCCGAAGCGCGTGGGCGCTGCGGACGTTCTCTAACGTTCGATACGGCTTCTCGAAACAGAATCAGCCTCGGGTGAGTCCCGAAGCGTCGTCCTGAATTGTCGAAGGACGGGTTTTCATTTCAAAAGGAAAAGCGAATTCGTTTGTTCATGTCACAACTGAGTCTCACATTGCTGTTCCTTGGCGCCGCCGCGTTACTGCTTTTGGGGAACGTTCTGCGGGCAGACATCGTTGCGCTGATGTTGATGCTGGCGCTGGGTTTGAGCGGAATTTTGACTCCGCAGGAAGCCTTTTCAGGGTTCAGCCGTTCGGCGGTGATTATCATGATGGCGGCGTTTATCCTGGCGGAGGGGTTGCGGCGTTCGGGGATGACCGAGCGGATCGGGGCTTCCATCATCAGGCTGTTTGGGGCGGGCGAGCGGCGGTTGATCTTCGGGGTGATGGCGGCGGCAGGGACGTTGTCGCTGTTTATGAACAATATCGCCGCGGCGTCTCTGCTCTTCCCTTCGATTTCAGGGATGGCGCGGCGCTCGAAGGTTTCCTCCTCGAAACTGTTGATGCCGCTGGCGTTCGGGACGATCCTGGGCGGCATGGCAACCCTGCTGACGACGACGAACATCGTGGTCAGCGGTTTGCTGAGGGATGCAGACCTGCCGGGGTTCACACTAACTGAGTTTGCTCCCATCGGCATTCCGCTTACACTGGCGGGAATTCTGTTTATGGTGTTTTGGGGGCGGAAGTTGCTGCCGGCGCAATCTCCAGCCGAGCGGCATGAAGAGAGCCCGGAATCCGCTGATTTGCTGAATACGTATCAACTCTCGGAGCGGCTGGTGCGGGCGATGGTATGCCGGGGCGGCAGTCTCGACGGCGTGACGCTGGCAAAAAGCGGGTTGCGCGAGAAGCACAATCTCAACGTAATCGCCGTTCAGCGCGGACGTTCCACCCTGCCCATCGAAGCGCAAACCGTCCTGAAGGGCGGCGATGTTTTGTTGATTGTGGCGCGCCCCGAAGACAGTTTGCCGGAAGCATTGAAAGATATGCTGGAGGTTTTGCCTTCGGGCGAATGGCAGCAGGATTACCTCGCCACGCCCGAGGTGAAGTTGATCGAAGCCGCGGTTGCGCCGCGTTCGCATCTGGCTTCGCAGACATTGCGGGAGATTCGCTTCGAGCAAAAATTCGGCGCGAAGGTGCTGGCAATCTGGCGGCGCGGACGTCCCATCCGCACGCGGCTGGCGGACCTGCCGCTGGAGTTCGGCGACGGGCTTCTCTTGCAGGGGACGGAAAAAAGTCTGAGCCTGCTGCGGACGGAACCGGGCTTGATCCTTCTGGCTGAATCCGCTCCGTCGGGACGTATCTCGCTGCGCGGCTGGGCAACGGCTGCGGTCATGCTACTGACGCTGGCGCTGGCGGTCGTTTTCCCCAGCCTGATTGCGGAAATCATGTTGAGCGGCGCGGTGGTCATGGTGTTGATTGGCGCAATGAGCATGGATCAGGCATACCGCGCCATTGACTGGCGTAGTTTGTTCCTGGTGGCGGGGATGCTGCCGGTGGGCGTGGCGCTGAACAAGACGGGGGCGTCGGTCATGTTTGCGGATGGCATCGTCGCGTCGTTCAGGGCTTCGGGACATCTGGCGCTGCTGGCGGGATTCGTCCTGCTGACTGTGGCGCTGACGCAAATCGTCAACGGTGCGGCGGCGGTGACGGTCATCGCCCCGATTGCGATTGCCACAGCCCGGCAGGTCGGGATGGAACCGAGGAGCATGGCGCTGGCGGTGGCGGTGGCTTCTTCGATGGCATTCATGTCGCCGCTGGGACACTCCGTCAACGTCATGGTAATGGGCGCGGGCGGATACACGTTCAGGGATTACGCGCGTGTCGGCATCCCGCTCACCATTTTACTCGTCACCGCGCTGCTGGTTCTTCTGCCGCTCCTCAAACCGATAGGATAAGACTATGACCACAGAAAAAAAATCATCCCCCAAGGGAACAGCCTCTGCAAAGCAGGAAGTCGAAGAACCGGTCTGGACGTACCGCGGTTACAAACTCAAGACCAGCGAGTTCGTCACTGCGATGGTGCATCTCTTCCGCGCCGAGGTTCAGCGCGCGAATGTCTGGCGTCAGCGGCTGGATACGACTACGAACTGGGCGGTGGTTTCCACAGGAGCGGCGCTTTCCATCGCCTTCAGCCAGCCGACCGTTCATCACGGGGTCATCATCCTCAATACCCTGCTGATTACCTGGTTCCTCTTCATGGAGGCAAGACGCTACCGCTATTATGAGTTGTGGAGTTACCGCATCCGCCTGATGGAAACCGATTTCTACGCCGCCATGCTCGTCCCGCCGTTTCACCCCTCGCCGGAGTGGGCGGAAAGCCTGGCAGAAAACCTGCTCATGCCCAAATTTCCCATTTCCATGTGGGAGGCGTTCGGCAGGCGTCTGCGGCGCAACTACCTGTGGATTTACGTCATTCTGGGCGCCTCCTGGCTGGCAAAAAGTTACCTCTTCCCTCAGCCTGCCGCCAGCCTCGCCGAATTCATCCAGCGCGGCAACGTCGGACCCATCCCCGGACACATGATGATTACACTGGGCGCAATTTATTACGGCTTTTTGATACTGGTTGCCATTGGAACGGTGGGAATGACCCAGGCGACTGGGGAAGTCCTCCCGCGATTTGGAGAGGAAATCTCCCCTCTGCATCACACCGAACATGAGAAGCCCAAAGGCTTACGCGCCTGGCTTGCGCCGCGTCACCGCCGCAAACAACTGCTCGCGCTGGTCATCACCAACAAAACCGAGACCGTCTCCAAACGCATCCTCACCGACCTGGGGCGCGGCGTGACCGCCGTTCCGGGCAAGGGCATGTACACTGGCGCAGACCGTTCCATCCTGATGTGCGCGCTGACCGTCACCGAAGTGCATAATCTCAAAGCGGCAGTGGCAAAGGAAGACCCCCAGGCGTTCGTCATCGTCTCTCCCGCGCAGGAAGTGCTGGGTCGCGGCTTCAATCCGCTTTCCGAGGAAAGTTAATCTCGTTTGAGGAGATACGTCGTCAGACTGCCCTCACGAGGCGGCATTTCATACACAAAAATCAGACTCTCCTCATCGAACACCGACGGTTCCCACTCAGGGACATCTGCCGCAATCGAAACCAGCCTTGTCCCCGCCCGCATCTGATTCTGCAAATGCGGAGCAAGTTTCATCAACTCCCCCAGGGTGGCATAGATGAAGACCACGTCAGCGCGGCTCAAATCGGCGCGGTAAAAGTTTCCCCACTGCACCTCCACCCGCTCGCGCAAGCCGCCAAGCAGAATTTTGAGCCAGATTAGAAGAATCTGCACGGGCGCAACTTCGATGCCGACCGCCTTTGCCCCAAATTCCCGCGCGGCGATGAGCAGCACGCGCCCGTCGCCGGCGCCGAGGTCATAGAGCGTTTCGCCCGCTTTCAAGCCCGCCAGCCTCAACGCCTTGCGGATTCGGTCCGGCTTCGTCGGCTTGGAGGGCAAGCCATAAAACGCGGGGACGAGAATCCATAGCAATGCCAGTGCAAAGAGCGCCAGGCTAATCCCGTACACCACCAGAATGAGAGTGTTCATGCCCTCTTCCCCTCCCACCCCCGAAACCATCCCAGCAGGCGCGGCAGGATGGTCAACCGCCCGGTCAATTCGCCGAGCGCCAGCAGAGCAAGGACATTGAAGAGGATGGCGGTCAGAGCAACGGGGAAGAAGCCAAACTGCTGATAGATGAACGCCGCCAGCAATGCGCCGACCATGCGCCCCAGAGAGTGACCGCTCAGGTTGAAGGATAGCAGAGTGGCGCGTGCTTCGGGCATGACCTCAGTCATCAGCGGGATGTGGCTGACCATCACATATTCGAACGTGATGTAGAACAGGAATAGCCCCACCAGCGCGCCGAGTTCCGTCCGCCCGATGAATGGCAGGAGCAGAGAAGCCAGCGCGTTGCCGCTCAGCCCCAGCATGAGCGCGCGCGGTTTGCCGAGGCGGTCGGTGGTGAGGGCGACGAGTCCTTCGCCGCCCAGTTCGGAGAGTCCGATCACGGCGGAGGCGCCCGCCAGCGCGGCGATCTTCAAGCCGAACGAGTCTTCGAGCCACACGCCGAAGATCAGGTTGACCAGTTCGTTGGCGGCGCTCGCCCACAGCGCAATCGAGACGCCAGCCAGGGCGGGGATATTCGTCAGCACGGCGCGGATTTTTTTTGCCGAATCAGGTTTGGGCGGAGTCTGAAGCGAAGCCTCCGTATGGGATGTCTCGTCCCGGGGCATCATCCGCCAGATGACGGCGAACATGACCAGGCCCAGTCCTGCCAGCCAGCGGAACGGTTCATCCCACCCGTAGCCTGCAATCAACAACCCCATCAGCGGGACTCCCGCAATGAACGCCAGCGACCACGCCGCCTCCGTGACCGCCAGCGCCGTGCCGCGCCGTTCGTAGGGGATGCGGTCGCCGAAGTATGCCTGCATCGAGGTGTCGAAAAGATATTTGCCGAGGATGGCGAGCAGGATGGCAAGGCTGAAGGTAAGGAAGTTTGGTCGGAGCGCGACCGCGCCCATGCCGAAGGTAAAGAGGAGAATCCCGCCCAAAATCCCGAATTTGCGCCCGCGGTGGTCGGCGATGGAGCCGAAGACAGGCGCGAACATGCCGAAGAACGAGCGCGCAGTGACTACATAGGAAAGTGTGGTGATTTCCACGCCCAGCCCGCGCGCGAAGACTGTTAAGAACGGATAGACCATCCTGTGCATGGTGTTCAGGATGGTGCGGAGGAGCATGAAAACGAGGAGTTGAAAGCGAAGGCGCATGCTGGCGGTACAATCTGTGAAACGGCGCTTTGTTTAGCGCGGCGTAACTTTCAAGAACCAGCGCGTCAGGAAATACGCCGCCAGCAGGGAGAGCAAAATCAACGCAAGGAAAAAGCCGATGATGGCGTAGTTCCCCGAATTGAAAATCGGCGACGGCGGCGGGTGCATGACGTTCTCTGCCCCCGCGAAGACGGCGCGCAGGGCAACGATATAGATGACATTCGCCAGCGAGGTGATCCAGTCTGTGTTGATGAGCCAGAGACCCACCTGCAACAGGACGCCCGTAACGGCAAAGATGAGGGCAAGGCGGAAGCGCGGTTCAGCGAGGAAAAGCCCGTTCCAGTTGGTTTGCATTGCCCAGAGCGAAAGCGGCAGGTAGGTCACCCAAAAGAAGATGCCCGTCCGCCCGAGCGCGGCAGACCAGTTGTGGAACAGGTCTCGTTTGGTAAGCAGCGCCAGCAGCCCCGCACCTCCCGCCGCGAGGAACGCCAGTTCCGCCGCCAGCACCCACGCGCCGTGCAGGTACACGACGCGCACGTTCGCGCCGAGCGCTTTTTCTTCCGGTCCGAACAATGCCAGCAAACCGATTAGAATTACCGAAATCAGAAACAATGAGAGAGGTGATTTGAGTTTGGACATGGCGCTGATTTTACACCACCAGAAAGAAACCTCTGTCACATCTTATCTATGGAAGGTGGCTAATTTTGTGGGCTTTTTTTTTATGATTTACCACAGAGCGCACGGAGAATGCGGAGATTTTTTGGTACTCTGTGAGCTCTGTGGTGCCAGGTTGGTTAGCCCATCTTTTTAGCCACTCCCTATCTATGATACACAACCTTATGGACAGTCAAACCCCTCCCGCCAGCCTCGCATTGGAACGACTTGGGATTCCCCACCGCGTCTTCCGCCACGAACAGCCTGTCGCCAGCCTCGAGGAGGCGGCGTCTGCCCGAAACCAGCGCCCGGAGCAGGTGGTGCGCAGTATTCTGTTCCAGGTGAGACCGGGTGAGTTCGTGATGGTGCTCATAGCGGGACGCACACAGGTGGATTGGAAGAAACTGCGTCAACTTGTGAAACGCTCACGGGTGCGGATGGCAACCGAGGAGGAAGTGCTGGAAGTGACGGGGTACCGGATCGGGACGGTGAGTCCGTTTGGGGTGAGGAATCAGGTTCGGGTGCTGTTGGACGCGTCTGTTTTGAGGGAGGAGGAAATCTCCATCGGGTCGGGAGTCCGTAATGTGGCGATTATCATGAAGAGCGTGGATGTCCGCAGGGCGCTGGGAGATGTGGAAATTGTCGAGTTGGGCGAATGAGTGACAAATGTCATCTTGAATGCTTCAATGGAATCCGCTAAAATGCAAGTAATTCAATAGGAATTATAGGACAGAGATGAGACTTTCCAAACGCGGTGAATACGGCTTGCGGGCAATGATCAGCCTGGCGGAGGCGCAAAAGAACTCCCCCACTGGCATGACTCAAATTCGGGAAATTGCTCAAAAGGAGCAAATCCCCGCCAAATTTTTGGAGCAGATTTTACTGGCGCTCAAAAATGCGGGACTGGTGCACAGCAAGATGGGCATCGGCGGCGGCTATTACCTGGCAAAGCCCGCCGGCGAAATCACGCTGGGACAGGTCTTCCGCGTGCTGGATGGACCCGTCGCTCCCATCCGCTGTGTGAGCCAGATGGCATACGAGCCGTGCGGCTGCCCCGATGAGGCGACGTGCGGTTTGCGGATGGTGATGGGCGATGTGCGTAACGCCATTGCAAACATTCTCGATCACACCACCTTGGCGGCGGTCATCGAGCGCGTGGAAAATGCGCGGGCATAGTTTTGCGGCAACGCTTCGGCGCTGTCTATTTTTTTACCGTAAAACTATACTTACATTATAGGATTTATAGAGATTTGGAGAAATCGGAGCAGGAAAGCAAAATTTCACAACAAGGAGAATAAAATGGAACTTACTTTTTTGCTGTATGTGCTGGTGGGGTTTGTAGCGCAAATCATTGACGGCGCGCTGGGCATGGCGTATGGCGTCAGTTCGAACACGTTTTTGCTCAGCCTGGGGCTCCCCCCTGCCGCGGCTTCGGCGAGCGTCCACATGGCGGAAGTGGTGACGACGGGCATTTCGGGCGCGGCGCACTGGCGGCTGGGCAACATTGACTGGAACCTGGTCAAGCGCCTGCTCCTCCCTGGCGTCATCGGCGGCGTGGCGGGCGCGTATCTGCTCACCTCGATTGACGGGGACATCATCAAGCCGTACATCGCAGGTTATCTGCTCCTGATGGGAGCCTATATCATCTACAAAGCGTTTCGTAACAACGGTCACGTCAACGACGGGACCCACACCGCCCGCGTCAGCGTTCTCGGACTGGTCGGCGGGTTCTGCGACGCCATCGGCGGAGGCGGCTGGGGACCCGTAGTGACGACGACGCTCGTAGCGCGGGGCAAGAATCCGCGCCTGACGATTGGCTCGGTCAATTTTTCGGAATTTTTCGTGACTTTTGCCGAGTCGGTGACGTTCGTGCTGACGCTCGCCTTTTCGCAATACTGGCAGATCATTCTGGGATTGCTGATCGGCGGCGCCATCGCCGCCCCGCTCGCGGCGCGCGTGACGAAAAGCCTGCCTCTCAAAGCCCTGATGATTCTCGTCGGGACGCTGATCGTTCTTCTCAGCATCCGCACAATTTATCTGACGCTGGCGTAAGAAAACAACTTCAGCGCACAGCGGACGTGAGAGAACGTCCGCTGTTGTGTAGTTGGCTGGGTATCAAAACTGCATCCCACCTCCCCGTCACAGACGTTATAATGAACGAGACGGAGACCCATCCAATAATGAAAACTTTTCGGCGCCTCTTCGGCTTGACGCTCATCCTGCTCGCTTCGCTTTCGCTTTTCTTCCAGCCTGCCGCCGCGCAAAATGACAGACCGCTTGCCCTCGTGCTGAAAGCAGATGGTCCCATCATGCCGCCCATGCTGGAGTACATCAAACGCGGCATCCAAGCCGCAGAACGCCGCGGAGCGGAAGTGTTGATCATCGAACTCAACACGCCAGGCGGAGACCTGGACACCATGCTTACCATCATCGCTGAGATGCGCGCCAGCGAGGTGCCGGTGGTCGTCTATGTTGCGCCGCGGAATGCCATCGCCGCGAGCGCCGGCGCGATGATCACCCTGGCAGCGCATGCCTCTGCCATGGCGCCGGAAACCTCCATCGGCGCATCCAGCCCGATCAGCAGCAGCGGCGAAGACCTGGCATCGGATGCCAGAGCAAAAACCCGTGAAATCACCAAAGCCGCCATCCGGGATTACGTCCGCCCACGCGGCGAGGAGGCGCTTGCCCTTGCCGAAGCCATGGTGGACGAAGCCAGGGCTGTCTCTGCCAGCGAAGCGCTCGACGCCAACCTGATTGACTTTGTGGTGGATAATGTGGACGACCTGCTCGAAGCGCTCGACGGCTTCACCGTCCAGATGGACAACGGTCCGCGCACGCTGAATACCGCCAACGCCGCCGTTGAGACGTTCCCCATGAGCCTGATCGAGCAGTTCCTGCTCCTTCTCACCGACCCAAACATTGTCTTCACCCTGCTTTCTGTTGGTCTCACCGCGATCTTGATCGAAATTTCCAGCCCCGGCGGATGGGTGGCTGGCTTCATCGGCGTTACGGCTGTGTTGATTTCGCTGTATGGCATCGGGCTGCTGCCGGTCAACTGGTTTGGCATCCTGTTCCTGGTCACCGCCTTTGTGTTGTTCATCCTCGACATCAAAGCGCCCACGCATGGCGCGCTCACCGCTGCCGGAGTCGGTTCTTTCATCGTCGGCGCGCTGGTGTTGTTCAATTCGCCGGGCGTGCCGGAGTTCCAGCGCGTCTCTGTGCCGCTGGTGGTGGGCACGGGCGTGGCAATCGGCTTGATGTTCCTCGCCATTCTCATGTTTGCCCTGCGCGCCATGCGGAATCCGGTCAGCGCCGGGGCGGAGGCGTATGTCGGGAAAACAGGAACAGTTGTCGGCTGGGGGGAGGCGGGCGGTCAGGTACAGTTGCAGTCTGAATTGTGGAGCGCGGAAAAGGCGGAGGCGTCCGACAAAATCCGTAAGGGAGACCGCGTGGAAGTCGTCGAGGTGAAGGGTTTACGTTTGAAAGTACGCAAGATAAAATAACGCCTCATCAAAGGACCTTATGGCTGTTACCCCTACGAGAGATCGAATCACCCCCGAAACCGATGCCCGCCCGCTGCGCCGCCCCGAGTGGATCAAGGTGCGCGCGCCCTCCGGCGAGACCTACGAATGGCTGCACAGCCTGATGCGCAAGAAGGAATTGCACACCGTCTGTGAGGAAGCCATGTGCCCCAACCTCGGCGAATGCTGGGGCAGCGGCACCGCTACTTTCCTGATGCTGGGCGACGTGTGCACGCGCACTTGCGCCTTCTGCGACATTAAACACGGCAAGCCCGCTCTGTTGGATTGGGGCGAAGCCGAACGCGTGGCGCAAGCCGTGAAGGCAATGAATTTGAAGCATGCGGTCATCACTTCGGTGAACCGCGATGAGCGGCGCGACGGCGGCGCTCCGATTTTTGCGATGGTCATCCGCCGCATCCGCGAGCTTCTGCCGGGCTGTTCCATCGAGGTGCTGATACCCGATTTCAAGGGCAGCATCGAAGCCTTGAAAATCGTGATGGACGCCCGCCCGGAGATTCTGAATCATAACGTGGAGACCGTGCCGCGCCTGTTCAAGACCGTCCAGCCGCAGGACAACTACGAATGGGCGGCGGCAACCCTGAGCAACGCCAAGAAACTCGACCCGGAGGTGCTGACCAAATCGGGCATTATGGTGGGGCTGGGCGAGACGATGGACGAGGTCAAAGCGGTGATGCGCGACCAGCGCAGTTGGGGCGTGGACATCCTGACCATCGGTCAGTATTTGCAGCCGAGCAAGAAGCACATGCCCATTTCGCGCTATTACACGATGGAGGAATTCGCGGAACTGCGCGAGTACGGCTATTCGATTGGGTTCAAGTGGGTGGAGTCGAACCCGCTGGTGAGGTCGTCGTACCACGCGGCAGAGCAAGTCCGCGCGTTGAGCGTGGTGCATCGGAAATTGTATGGGGAGGGGAAAGAGTGAGTGGTGGTTGGTAATTGGTAACTCACCTTACGCGGTGGCGTGAGAGTTATCTCGACATGAATGTCGCGGCACGAATGAACTGCGTAACGGTAATTGGTAATTGGTAATTGGTAATTAGTGAATGTGTGGAACTCCCGTCTGGCTGGCGGGAGTTTTTGTACGCCGGTTACGTTTTAGGGGCGTTTTCGTCTTGGAAGAGTAACCACAAAGGAGAACCAAATGGAACAGCGTTTCATCCGCTCGACCGCAAGCCATAGAGAGGAAGTTCCTGCTGTGGAAAGCGAGGGGGTGGCAATGATTGATTTGGATGTTCAGCCTGCGGCGGGATCTGAAGCGCTAACCTTTCTGACACCGCAAGCGCTGGATGTTCGCAGAACGAATCCGAGAAAAGTCTGGCTGGATTATCTGCGGGCATTTGCGGTTCTGGCAGTCATTACGGGGCATGTGATTGCGGATTTTTACGGGCTGTTCGGCGAAGTGGGTCCAGCCGAATGGTGGCTTTCGAATGTTTTGGGGATTCTGGCGAGGTCGGCGGTGCCGGTATTTGTGATGGTATCGGGGGCGCTTCTCCTTGGCAAACCATATTCCATCGGAGCGTTCTACAAAAAGCGGGCGCTGCGGTTGATTCCGCCGATTGTGTTCTGGAATTTGGTGTATTTGGGCGTGTATGTTCTCGACGGAATGGACAGGCAGACCGTGCTGTGGACATTGAAGGCGCTGTTCCTTGTGGATGGATACATTGCTCCGCATTTGTGGTATCTATCCATGTTCATTTGCCTGATGATGTTCGCGCCGTTCATCAACAAGTTCATCATGGGGGAGAAACCGACAGCAGGTGAACTGGCGCTCCTGCTGGGACTGTCATTTCCATTCTTTCTCTTGCAACAGATTGCGAACTTTGCCGAAGCCGTCTATCATCTCAACATGGAGTGGTTCACTCTTTTTCCCTGGTTCATGGTGTATTTCATCGCCGGTTATGTCATTGATAAGTACGGCGTCAACGTTCGGGTTGGCAGCGGCTGGATCGCCGTCGCAATCGCCTCGCTGGTGGCGGTTGGCGCGGGGTTGAACTACTACGCCGTCAGCGCGCTGGGTGTGATGAAGAATTACTTCATCAATACCGAGCGGTGTCCCTTGCAGTTTCTGCTTTCGCTCCTGATTTTTCTGCTGGCAAAGAACCTGTCTGAACGTTTACGCCCGAACAGGCTGGTTGTAGCGATTGCGGAGGCAAGTTTCGGGATGTATTTGATTCACGAAATTTTCAACGGCATGTTTGTCAAAATCCTGCCGGGCTATTATTCTCACGGGCTGGTCTATATTCCCCTCGTCGCCGCGGCGACCACGATTCTATCCTTCCTCGCCATTTCCCTGCTGAGGAAGATTTCCATCATGAGGATGGTTTGTTAGCCGTCCGGTCCTCAGGGCGAGGCTGTAGTATCATTGGGCGGCAAAAGGACAAATATGGCTCTGGCAACCATTTCGCACATTCAAGGGCGCACGCCCGTGACCATTTTCCAACTTCAGGAACGCATTCACTTGGGTAATTTTTCGGAACTCGAAAAATTGGCAAAAGAGGCGTATGAAAATGGGACACGGAATCTGGTCATTGACCTCAGCCGCACGGACTCACTGACCAGCATCGGCTTGCGCGCGCTGATTATCGTCCACAAGGTGCTTGCCAAAGACAGCAACGGCAATCACCTCAAAATTGCGGGGGCAACAGCGGTCATCCGCGAAATTTTGCAAGTGACGGGGGTCTCTCAGTTCATCGAGGTGTACGACACGGTGGACGAGGCGGTCGCCGCATTTTGAGTTGACGGGCGGATTCACCTCAGCCGAAACTCATTTGCCAAAGCGGAAAACTGCAGGTCAGCGAGCGAGGTAACGGTTAAATTCGCCCCTTCGACCTTCAAGCGGGCTGTGAGCGGATTGAGTACCGCCACGACGAAAATGCCCGCCCGCCGCGCCGCCAGTACGCCATTGGGGGAATCTTCGAAGACCACCGCCTCATTGTTCTGGACCTGTAACTTCTTCAGCGCCAACAAAAATAAATCCGGGTTGGGCTTTGTCCTGCCAGCGCCCACGTCGTCCGCGCAGACGATATGGTCGAAGAGATGGAAGATGCCGAGGCGTTTCGTATGCCCATCCACCCACTGGTGACGGGAACTGGAGGCGATTGCCAGTTTGAGTCCGTGCTGTTTGGCGGCGTGGATCATTTCCAGCACGCCGGGCAGGATGGAGGAGCGCTCGATGACAGCGGAACTCTCCAGGTGGTGACGAGCCCGCAGGGAAACAGGATCCAGCCGTCCCTGAGAGAGAAGCGAGAGATGTTCGGCGGCATCGAAGTCGGAGACGCCGTATCCGCCGACCGTTTGCGCCCAGTCATTGAAGGGAAAGTCGTATCCGTGTTCGGCGTAGAGGCGCGTCCAGATATCCACTTCGGGGGTCTCGGTGTCGAGGATGAGTCCGTCGAAGTCAAAGATGAGGGCTTTGAGCATATTTGGTTTTACCTGACAAGGCGATGAAAGTTAGAAGATTGGGGTCCGGTCAATCACAATGGTACAGGCATCATCCCCCGCCGCGATGCAGGTTTTTTCTTCCACGTTGAACACTTTTCCCCCACTCAGCCAGTAGAGGGCTTCCTGGAGCAGCCCCACCGCCAGATGGCAGACCGGTTCGTGGGTGTGCCGCCCCCAGCACAGCGGACATTGTTCGATGTGCCAGAGCAGGGTGTCGTTTTCTTCTTCAATACGCACTTTCTGGTCGGTGAAGGCGTTGAACAAGCCGGCAAAGGCTTTTGCGCCCGCGCTGATTTTGGCTGGCAGCGGCAGAAGGCGGAAGGCTGTTTCGGTGATGCCCATCTGCCCGCCGTAATAGCGGACGCCCTGGTTGAAGCAGGCGCGCCCAACCCGTAAAGCCAGTCCGCGCCCGCCATGCGGACCGTAGAGCTGTTCCAGCGTGGCAGTTAGAGTGCTGACCGTGGAAAAGGGGAACTGGCGTTCCGCATTGTCGGCGGGGTATTGGTCGAGAAGGGATTGCAGGGAGGCAAGTTTCAGTACGGCATGCACCCCGTTTTTGCCCATCACCTCTTCCATTGAAAGGAGGATGATCCTCCCCATGCGGTTGGGATAGAAAAGCGAAGGTTGTTCAGTCATGGGGCGAGTGTCACAGAGGTGGTGGATGTGTTGAGAGGCGAGGGCTGAGGCTGGGCAGACGGCGCAGGCGGCGCTTCCTGGTCAAGAAAGGCTTTGAGTTTTTGGGTGAAGGTTTCGGGTTCATCGAGCATGATGAAGTGCCCGGCGAGGGGGAAGCGTTCGATTTGCGCGTGAGGGATGCCCTTCAGCATGGGCTGCCATTGCTTCGGGTGGACGATGTTGTCGCGGTCGCCGTACATGCCCATAGCGGGGACTTTGACCTGGTCGAGCATGGGGCGCAGGTCGGTTCTGCGAAGCGAAGCAATCGAGAGCAGGAAGGATTCGAGGGTCGTCCGTGAAAGGTCGCGATCCATCATGTCGGGGAAACGTTCGTCGCGGCAGATGAACGGCGATGCGATGCGCATGCCCAGGCGGAAGGCGCTCATCATGTTGAAGAGCAGAAAGGCGATGGGACGCCTCCCTGCCAGTTTCAGCGGAAACGCCAGCGAGGAGCCGACGATGGGCGACCCCACTACCACCACTTTGCTGACGCGTTCGGGATAACGGATGGCAACCGAAAGGCTGACCGTCCCGCCCATGCTGTGACCGACCAGCGGGGCGCGCACGATTCCCAACTGTTCCATGAATTGATTCACCAGGCTGACGAAATCCTGCACGGCATAGGTGTCGCGTTTTTTGCCCGATTCGCCGAATCCCCAAAAATCGAGGGCATAGGTGCGGTAATACCTGCCCAGAAAACTCATCGTCTCCTGCCACAAGCCCCACGAACCGAGCCAGCCGTGCAGAAGAATGACGGGTTTTCCGCGCCCGTACACTTCGTAATGAACGATGCCCTGATCAGTGGTGATGGACGACACAAGCGCCTGCCGGAAAAGAGGTTTCCGCTATTCCATTTCAGCGAGGATGCTGTAGAGAAGTTCGAGAAGGACGGTTTTGACGGTGTTTTTGTCGGTGGCAACGCAGGGCAGGAATTTGACTTTGTCATCGAGCCGCAGGGCGTGACGCATGTCCTCCATGTCCCAGGCGTCTTCCATGTCCTGTTTGTTCGCCGCAACGACATAGGGAGTGGGCGCATACGCGCGGAAGGTTTCGAGAATCGAGCGCGCCTCGCGGAAGGTTTCGGGGCGGGTGCTGTCCACCATGACGATGAACCCCAGCATGCCTTCGGAAAGGATTTCCCACATGAAATCGAAGCGTTTTTGCCCAGGCGTGCCGAACAGGTAGAGCACCAGGTCTTCGTCCACCGTGATGCGCCCAAAGTCCATCGCCACGGTGGTGGCTTCCTTGACCGCCGCCTCCGCCTTGTTGGAAATCTTGCGCTCGGTCGAGACGACGTCAATTTCGCTGACCGATTGGATGAACTCGGTCTTGCCGGCGCCAAATGGACCTGTGACAACCATTTTGACAGTTTGCATGATTTCTCAATCCTTCCGCTTGAATGCCTAAAGCGATTTGATACGCCCGATCAATTTGTTGACCAGCGATTTTTGTTCTTCCTTCACCTGGGTTGGGAACATCTTCGGGCTTTGCTGGATGACAGCGCCCTCCGGACGGACGATTTCCACCAGCCCCGCCTGCAACAGGCCATACACAATCCGGCGGATTTCGAGGTCGTTCATCTTGTTGGTCTGCGCAATCTGCCGCATGGTGTTGCGGGGATTGATAAACGAGACCACGCGCCATTCCTCCACGCTCAGGTTGACATTTTTGAGCGGGCGGTCGGTGAACTTCAGCGCCATATCCAGGCTGGGGATTTCATCCGAAAGTTGTTCCCACTCCCGCAGTTGGCGCGATCCTTCGATGATGATGTTCTCCAGGTCAATGCGCACATTGATGCGGTCGGCAGGCGGGAGCATCTCCGGCTCGAAGCGGAAAAAGCCCTCCACCCATGTAAAGAGACGCCGCACAATCTCCGTGAAATAACTTTGCAGATGGGCAAGAATCTCTTCCTGTGTCAGGTAGCCGGCGTTGATCAACAGCAGACCAAGTTCCTTATCCGTGATGCGCCCGGCGCGCTCCACAATGGCGCGGTACTGATTCACCGTCAGGCGGTTTGCCTTGTGCAAAACCGTCGCCAGCGAGCCATCCTCCTGCCCTACCCGCGCATACGCCAGTTTCCCTTCGCGGAACGAAATATACGCCTGTTCGCTGGGACCATCCACCACCAGGGTGCCGGTCTTGCGCGCAAGGTTAATCAAATTGAGCAGTTGGGTAATCGTAAAATCTCTTAAATTTCCGCGAAGCGCCATGGATGCCTCAACAAAATCTCCCAGAACTGGGAGGAACGAAAAGATTATACTTGCAAGGTATACATGCGTCAAACAAAGGGTATTAATTGAAATGAGTCTGGAAGGTGCCCCCGCAACGTGATACACTCACCCGAAACCAACTCAGGAGACCCCTATGCGACGGATTCTGCCCCCCCTCACCCTCCTACTGCTCCTCAGCCTGCTCCTGCCCCAGCCTGTCTTCGCCTCCGCCCCGGCAGGAGTGACGAACGACCGCGCCGTCATCAACTTTCCCATCGCTGTCACCTTCAGCGCCACCATCAGCGCAGACGCCGACCTTGCCTCCATCGTCCTCGAATACGGCACCGACCAGTTGACCTGCGGCGAAGTCATCGCCAAAGCCTTCCCGCAATTCAACCCGGGTAAAACCGCCAACGTCCAATGGACGTGGGAGATGCGCCAAAGCGGTTCCCTGCCGCCCGGAGCAACCATCTGGTGGCGCTGGCGCTACACCGACTCGAGCGGAAAAGAGTTCGTCTCCTCCCAACAAACCATCACCTGGCTTGATTCAGACCACAACTGGAAAACCCTCAAAGCCGACAAACTCAACCTCCACTACTACTCCGGCACACAGGCGTTTGCCCAGCAGCTGCTCGATGCCGCTAAAGCCGGGCTGGATTTCAACCGCACCAAAGCCGGGCTCACCGCCGAATCGCCCATTGACCTCTACATCTACGCCAGCACCAACGACCTGCGCGACGCCATCCTCTACGAACCCTCCTGGACGGGCGGTCAGGCGTTCCCCGACCACGACATCGTCATCCTCGGCATCTCCGAATCCGAACTGGACTGGGGGCGCGACGCCATCGTCCACGAAATCACCCATGTCCTCGTCGGGCATCTCACCTTCTCCTGCCTGGGCGGAGTCCCCACCTGGCTCAACGAAGGGCTTGCCGTGTACAGCGAAGGAGGCTTGGACTCCGCCTCCCAGCGCCAGCTCGACGACGCCATCAAAAACGACACCCTGCTCTCCGTCCGCTCCCTGAGCGCCGGCTTCTCCGAAGTGCCCAGCAAGGCATACCTCTCTTACAGCCAGTCGTACAGCATCGTCAAATTCCTCATCGAAACCTACGGGCAGGCAAAAATGACCGCCCTGCTCACATCCCTGCGCGACGGCGCCGTGATTGACGACGCCCTGAGAGAAGTCTATGGATTCGATGTGGAAGGACTGGAGGACGCCTGGCGGTCGGCGATTCAAGCCAGACCTCGAACCGTCTCCGCCCAACCGACCGCCCAGCCCACCCCCACCTACGTC
>JABRVZ010000023.1:0-12998 GCA_039961775.1 Chloroflexota bacterium | reverse complement strand
GTGACGGTCCAAGGTCTATCGTCCATTGTCGGCGCGGCGCAGGCGGCGAGGGCGAGAAGAAGGAGGAAGGAGGAAAGGGAAAGGATGAATCGGCGCATGGCAGCCTCCCAACAGCGAAAACTTTGTCAAGATTATACGGTAAAGTAGAAGGGAAAGTGAGTCAGGATGAGCGTCCTTTCGCCAGAAGTCCTTCGTGAGTACCGCCAGACATGGCAGGCACGCCCGCGGCGTCGGCTTGTCCGCAATACCATTGGCCAATGTCACGGGCGCGGGCGAGGGTCTGGTAAACGTAATCGGGGCAGGCGGGCATTAGAACAGGCTCGGCTGGCTTTCGTTTTCTAACCTTCTTCGTCGCCGCAGGCGCATTCCATGCCGGCGGCTTTTTCGAAGGCTTCCTTGCCCTCGTTGTAGGAGAACCAAATCAGCCCCAGCGCGCCAATCGAGTCGACAAAGCCGAAGCCCGTCAATTCGTAAATCAGGCTGGAAATCAGCAATACCACCGACATGTAGATGCAAACCATCGTGCAGTTGGCATCGGAGAGGATTGGCTGGGAGTTGAGCATGCGTCCTGTTTTGCGCTTGCCAGCCGCCAGCGCCCACATGATGGCAATGGAAATCGCCGAAATGACCAGCGCGGCCAGGGTTGTTTCCGGTTGATGTCCCACGGCAAGATTGTATAACGCGGTGGCGGCAAGCCCGGCGACCAGCAGATAAAAAGCGGCGCCGGTCACTCGGAGCGCAGATTTCTCGAATTGTGAGCGGGGAGTGCCGGGGTTTTTGCGAATGCGGAGCACCATGGCAAGAATCCCTACCCCCGACATGACCTCAATGAACGAGTCCACCCCAAAACCAAAAAGTGTCAGCGATTCATCGGACAAGCCGAAAAAGACCGAAACCAGCCCTTCCAAAAGATTGTAGCCAATGGTAAACACTGCCAGCCATAAGGCAAAATTCCAGTATCGGTTGGCGGGTATTGGTGTTGAAATATTCATGGTGTCTCCAGGATTTACCGGTGGGTTATATCATACTTTGTTACGATATATTCTAAAAAAGATGACATTTATCCGTTGAATCCAGACTCGGCTGGAAGTACATTGGATTCAAATTCACTCAAAGGAGAATGTACAATGAAAAAACACCTCACGCTTGCCCTCTTTTTGTCTGCTGTTGCGCTGATTCTCTCGGCGTGCGGCGGCGCGGGACCTTCCACCACCATCAATGTCACCATGACCGATTTCCATTTCGAACCGTCGGAGTTTACCGTTCCCGCCGGGCAGGAAATCACCCTTAACGCCACCAACAACGGGGCGGTGGAGCATGAATTCGTCATCTTCAAACTCGGCACCGACGCCGGAGAAAAATTCGGCGACGAGGATGAAGAAAACATCTATTGGGAAGTAGAAGTTATGCCCGGGCAATCTGTCACCGCCACCTTCACGGCGCCTTCCGAACCTGGCGAGTACTACGTCACCTGCGGCATCGAAGGTCACCTGGAAGCGGGAATGATCGGCAAGTTGATCGTCGCGGCAGGACAGTAAATCTGGAACGCGGAGGTCCCAGCCCCTCCGCGTTCTTGTGTAAAATGGGGGCATGAAAAAGCCATTGATTGCCAGTTTGAGCAACCCGCTCGTCAAGCAGGCGCGCGCCTTGCACCAGAAGAAGGCGCGGCGTGAGAGCGGGTTGTTTCTTGTGGAAGGTATTCACCACGTTGGCGAGGTCATTGAAGCGGGCTGGGAGGTGGAGAACGTGCTGTACGCGCCAGACCTGCTTACCAGCCGCTTCGCCCACGAACTGGTGACCCGCCTCCCTTCTCCGCCTCAGCCTGTTACCCCGCAAGTGATGGAATCCATCGCCGACAAAGAGAACCCGCAGGGCATCCTTGCCATTGTCCGCCAGCGGCAAACCCGCCTGAGCAGCCTGCAAAATGTGCGCTATGCGGTGGCGCTGGTCTCCCCGCAAGATCCGGGCAACGTTGGCACCATTTTGCGGACGATGGACGGGGCCGGCGCAGACGCCTTATTTCTGCTGGAAGGCGGCGTGGAGTTATATCATCCCTCGCTAGTGCGCTCCAGCATGGGAGCGTTGTTCTGGAAGCCAGTCGTTCACGCCTCGTTTGCTGAGTTTGTTGCCTGGGCGCGCGAGCGGAAGTTTGAATTGATTGGCACGTCGGCGCACGCCGATGTGGAGTATCACACCCTCATCCCCCAAACTCCGTGGGCGCTGGTGCTTGGCAATGAGCAGAAAGGTCTCTCGCGCGAGCAGCTGGATGCCTGCGATGTGACCGTCTCCCTGCCGATGCGGGGGCGCGGCAGTTCACTGAATCTCTCGGTGGCGGCGGGAATTTTGTTGTATCGGTACCGGAATTAAACAGGACTTACGCAAAACCTTTACAAAAAAAAGGACACAGCCTGCGCTGTGTCCTGGTCAACGTTGAAGGGAGAGCCGGCTCTTTTGGGCGGAGCAGGCTAAGGGTCAAAGATGAAGCGTTAGAATTCGTCTTCGTCTTCATCCCACAGGTCGTCTTCTTCTTCTTCCTCCTCGTCGTCCCATTCCAATTCTTCTTCTTCGTCCCACTCCTCTTCGGCTTCTTCGGAGGGGGAGTAGGTATTACAGCCGGCGTCGGGGTCAATTTCGACAGCCGCGGCGCTGCAATATCCTTCGTCCAGAAAAACACAATCGGCGTAATGACACTTGATGCGGGGCATTCATTCCTCCTGAGATTAGGGTTGTCGAACCACTCGAATAACGGAAAGGATAAAAATCAGCGTCATGGTGATTTGGGAGGCGACGCAAAACGGGCAGAGCGCCTTGATGAGCGCAATTTCCACATATACCAGCCAGAGCGTGAAAAGAAAGCCCAACAGCGCAACGCCGAACAGAATGAGACTGCCGTTTTCCTCGAAGAAGTCGTTTCGCGGCTCCAGCCAATGGATGCCCAGAATGGCAGCATAGCCGAGCACGCCAACCAGCGCCACAGGGATGCCGTAAATTTCCGAATAGCGGCTGGCGTTGACGGTAGAGCAGTCGCCGGACCCCAGGCACATCTTGTCGTTGGAGGTGACCTTGTAAATGGTCATATAAACCGAAACCAGCAAGCCGATGATGGCGAGCGCGATGATGAATTGTGAGAGCCGTTTTTCCATGTTTCCTCAAAGCAGCCAGGCGTCCACTTCCTGGTGAGCAGGCACGCATTTTACCCCAGCGGGGATGATTAGTAAAGCATTCGCCTGCACCAGCGAGAGCAAATTTCCCGAACCCTGGTGACCGGTCAATTTTGCGACGAAGCGACCGTTTTCCTCGCGGACGATGGCGCGCAGATAACTTTCACGCCCGTCGGACGTGATTTCCTCCTCGCTTCTTACGCGGACTTTGAGCCTGATTCCGTCCGAGCGACCTCCCAGCCGCCCGATGGCGTTTCGCACGAAGACCTCGAAGCCCACGAACGCCGAGACCGGGTTGCCCGGCAGACCGATGAAGGGGATGCCTTTGTATGCGCCAAAGGCAAGCGGTTTGCCCGGGCGCATGTTGACGCGCCAGAAGTTCAAACTGCCGTTGGTTTCCACCACTTCCTTGACGAAGTCGAACGCTCCCACGCTCACCCCTGCCGAGGAGATGATCATATCGGCGCGGCTACGGACTGCCTGCTCGATCAAGCCATGCACCGATTCGCGCGAGTCTCTGGCGATGCCCAGGCGCAGGACTTGTGCGCCGGCGCTTTCGATCAGCGCGGCAAGCATGTAGGAGTTCGAATCGCGGATTTTCCCCGGCGCGAGCGGCGCGTCCGCTTCGAGCAGTTCGTCGCCGGAGGAGAGCAGGGCAATGAGCGGTTTTTTGTACACTTCCACCTGCGAAACTCCGAGCATTGCCAGCAAGCCGACGTTTTGCGGCGTGAGGAGGTCGCCTTTTTTCAGTGCCGCTTCGCCGGCGTGCAAATCCATGCCCCGCGGGCGGACGTTTTCTCCGGGCTTGATAGTCTTCTTGATGGAGATGGCTTCGGGGATGGCTGTGCCGGGCGAGCGGTCGTGAAAGTCGGTGTCTTCGACAGGGATGACTGCGTCGGCGCCGGCGGGCAGGGGGGCGCCGGTCATGATGCGGGCGGCTTGACCGGGCGCGAGGGAAATTGTCGGCGTGGAGCCGGCTGGGATGTCGGCGACCACGCGCAGGGTCACGGCGGAGGCGGGGGAGGCGCCGGCGGTGTCGGCGGCGCGCAGGGCGAAGCCGTCCATCGAGGAGTTGTCGAAGGGCGGCAGGTCGTTTTCTGCGACGATGTCGGAAGCAAGGATTCGGTTGGCGCAGGCGGTGAGGGGGATGGTTTCTGTGGCGACGGGCAGGATGCGGGCGAGGATTCGTTCCCGCGCCTCATCAACGCTTAGCAGGGACATGGTGGATGCTCCAATCTTCAAGCAAAAATCGCAAATCGCAAATCGAATCACCCCGGTCTGATGCGGTGCGCTTCGATGACGTTGGGCAGGTTTTCGATGCGGGTTAGAATGCGGCTGAGTTGGTCGAGGTTTTTGACTTCGATGGTCAGGTTCAGGTCGGCTTGGGTGCGGGCGACGTTGACGGAAACATCGGCAATGTTGACGCCTTCGCTGTCGAGCAGGGTGGAGATGTCGCCCATCAGTCCCTGGCGGTCGTATGCCTTGACTTTGATGGAGACCGGATAGGTGCGTTCCAGTTTGCCCCAGCCCACCTGAAGGAGGCGTTCTTTGTCTTTGAGGCGCAGGATGTTGGGACAATCCTGGCGGTGGATGGTGGCGCCGCGCCCGCGTGTGATGTAGCCGACGATCTGGTCGCCGGGCATGGGGGTGCAGCATTTTGCCATTTGTGAAAGCAGACCCTTCAAGCCGACGACTTCGATGGTGTCGGTGCTGGCGCTTTCTTTGACGGGTGTGCCTGCCGTCAGCACGTCGGCACTTTCTTCGGTTTCGGCAAAGCGGCGGATGACGCGGCTGATGGACAGGTCGCCGGTGCCAAGGGCGATGAAGAGTTCATCCGGCGTTTTGTAGCCGAGTTCGCGCGCCATGATTTCGAAGTTCATCTCGGTGATGCCGAGCCGCTGGAGTTCGTGTTCGAGGGCGGCGCGTCCCTGGGCGAGGTTTTGTTCGACCTCCTGCTTTTTGAACCAGGCTTTGATTTTGGAACGGGCGCGCTGGGTTTTGACGAGTCCCAGGTTGGGGTTGAGCCAGTCGCGGCTGGGACCGCCCCGCTTCGCCGTCAGGATTTCGACCTGGTCGCCGGTTTTCAATTCCTGGTGCAGCGGGACGAGTTTGCCGTTGACGCGCGCGCCGCGGCAGCGGTGACCGATGTCGGTGTGGACGTGGTAGGCAAAGTCTATGGGGGTGGAGCCGGCGGCGAGGTCAATGATGTCGCCGCGCGGGGTGAAGACGTACACGCGGTCCTGGAAGACGTCGGTCTTCATGCCTTCGACGAATTCCTGGGCATCGCTCACTTCCGAGCGCCATTCCATCATGCGGCGAAGCCAGTTGATGCGGTCTTCGAATGCCTTGTCGGAGACGCGCCCGCCTTCCTTGTAGCGCCAGTGTGAGGCGATGCCGTATTCCGCGTTCATGTGCATTTCCGGCGTGCGGATTTGTACTTCGAGCGGGCGTTTGTCGTCGTAGATGACGGCGGTATGCAGGGACTGGTAGAAGTTGTCTTTGGGGGCGGCGATGTAGTCGTCGAATTCGCCGGGGATGGGTCGCCAGTGGGTGTGGATGACGCCCAGCGCGGCGTAGCAGGAGGGGATGTCTGGCACGATGAGGCGCACGGCGCGCACATCGCGCACCAGGTCGAAGGGTTTCCCCTTTTGGGTCATTTTTTTGTAGATGGAGTAGATGTGTTTGGGTCTGCCGCTGATTTCGGCGCGGATGTTGTGTTTGGCGAGCAGTTGGCTGAGGTTCTTTTTGATGGCTTCGATTTGGGCTTCGCGGTCGGGGCGTTTTTCGTTGAGCTGGCTGGCGATTTCCTTGTACTTTTCAGGGTTGACGTAGCGAAAACTCAGGTCTTCCAATTCCCACTTGATTTGCCAGATGCCGAGACGGTTGGCAAGCGGCGCGAAAATGTCGAGGGTCTCTTTGGCGATGCGCTTTTGCTTTTCCTCGGGGGCGGCATAGAGCGTGCGCATGTTGTGCAGGCGGTCTGCCAGTTTGATAAGCACCACGCGCACGTCGTCGCCCATGGCAAGGAAGGTCTTGCGCAGGGTTTCGGATTTCAAGTCCTGTTTGCGGGATTTGACATGTTCGGCTTCTTCGGGCGGATGAGCGCCGTCGCCGCCGTTGGCGGCGTGCTGGTCGCCGCGCGAGACGCGGGGCAGGTTGGTGAGTTTGGTCACGCCGTTGACGAGTTTGGCAACCGCTTCGCCAAAGTCGCGCTGGATGTCTTCCAGGGTGAGGGAGGTGTCTTCGACGGTGTCGTGCAGCAGCCCGGCAGCGATGACTTCCGGCGGCATGCGCAGGTCGGCGAGGATGCTTGCCACGGCTACGCAGTGATTGATGTATGGCTCGCCCGAATGGCGCTTTTGTCCGCGATGCGCTTCTTCTGCCACACGGTAGGCGCGCTGGACCAACTCCCGGTCTGCCAGCGTGTAATGTTCGGGGAGTTGTTCCATCAGTTTTTCGAGAGAGACAACTTTACTTGTTTCCTGCATGGCAAGTATTTTACTACGCGGGCTTAAACAAATCAGCCCTTCTCACCGAAGGCTGATTTCCAAACGATTTTGCAATGCAGGGAATTATAGGGTCTTCAACAGCGCCTGACGGCTGTTGCGCAAACGGTCAGAGACGATGGTGGCGATGCGCAGCATGACCTTGAAGCCGTCGGCGGGGTGCCCTTCGAGGATTTTCATGAACTTGTCGGCGGGGATGGCGACCAGTTCGGAATCTTCTTCGCACACGGCGGAGGCGGTGTAATGGTTGGGTGCGACCACGCCCGACCAGCCCAGAGTCTGGTGCGGGCGGTTGACAAAGGAAACGGTGACAGAATCGGGCCTCGAGGTCAGTTTGACGCGCAGGGCGATGCTCCCGCTGACGAGCAGGTGAAGTTTGTCCGCCCGTTCTCCTTCGCGGAAGACCAGGTCGTCCTTTTTCACTTTGATGGTTTCACTGATGGCGGCGACCTCCTTCAGGGTTTCTTTGGAAACTTCCTTGAACAGGTCGAAATCTGCCAGCATTTCCGGTGTGAGCATAACTTCCTCCAAGGCGGTAAAATTTGGTAAATTCAGTATAACATGGATGCCCCCATGCCCCCTGTGAATAACGTCACCCGTTTTTTAGACTCTCGTAAGATTGCCTACACTGCCTTTGAGACGCCGCCCGAAAAACTCGGCGCGCTGGAAGTGGCGCATCTTCTCGACCTCGATCCTGCTTCTGTTTTCAAGACCATTGTCGTCACCCGCGAAAAGCCGAAGAAGCCGCTGCTGGCGGTTGTGCCGGGCACCGCGAGCGTGGATTTAAAACTGCTTGCCGCAGCGCTGGGCGAAAAGAAGGTTCATCTGCCCACCGAGCGCGAAGCCGAGCAGTTGACCGGCTTGCAGGCGGGAGGAATTTCGCCGCTGGCGCTGATTAACAAGGGCTTTCAGGTGGTGATCGATTCGTCCGCGCAGAATTTTTCGCAAATCCATGTCTCCGGCGGTCAGCGCGGATTGAACATCCGCCTCTCTCCGCTCGACCTTGCTAAATTGACGAACGCACGTTTTGCCGTCATTGCATCGAAATCGTAGTTCAACGCAAGTTGTCACCTTGTCTTACCGAAAAGACAACCTCCAATCTTTAGCCACGGATTTCACGAATTCGCGCGGATTTTTCTACAAGAGAGCATTCGGTAACTTAATTTCGGCCACAGATGAACACAGATAAACGTAGATTGGCTTGATAAACGTCACAGAACTTTTATTTCGGCGAACTATGTTGATAAATAGAGAAACGTTCATCTCCTCATCCGTGTTCATCCGCGTTTATCTGTGGTTTAGAGAATTACCAAATGGTTTCCTACAAAGCTGTAAAGATCAGATTTCTTTGCTATAATGCGCAACAAGTTGAGGAAAGGAGGTGGATGGCAGAGATACGATTGATCAAGTTTGTACTTTGCGAGCAAGTCAATCAACCAAATTTCTCTAAAGGAGGAGAACATGCGTAAGTTATTTGCGATTGTGGGGATATTGATTGTTGCGAGCCTTGTGCTTGCCGCCTGTGGCGGAGCCGCCACCCCTGCCCCTTCCGGAGACGGGCAAACTGTTACCGTCAAAGAAACCGTCGTTGTTACCGTTGTGGCTCCTGCGGAGCCGGCGGTTGTGGCGCCCACAGGCTACGGCGTGACGCTCGAAACCGTCAAAGCCCGCGGCAAACTGATCTGCGGTTCCAACTCTCAGGTGCCCGGCTTCGGCTACGTGGACGCCAACGGCAACTTTGCCGGTATTGACGTGGACTTCTGCCGCGCCCTTGCCGCCGCCATCTTTGGCGACCCGAGCAAAGTGGAATTCCGTCCCGTCACCGCCGCCGAGCGCTTCACCGCTTTGCAGTCCGGCGAAATTGACGTTCTCAGCCGCAACACCACCTGGACCCTGACCCGCGACACCGACAACGGCGGCAACTTCGTCCACACCACCTTCTATGATGGTCAGGGCATGATGGTTCCGAAGGACAGCGGCATCACCACCCTGCAAGACCTGGAGGGTGGCACCATCTGCGTGCAGACCGGCACCACCACCGAACTCAACCTCGCCGATGTGATGGCATCGCTGGGCGTCTCCTACACCCCCGCTGTCTATGAAGACGCCGATTCGACCTTCGCGGCGTATTCCGAAGGACGCTGTGATGCGGTCACCACCGACAAGTCGGGTTTGGTTGCCCGCCGCAGTGTACTCCCAGACCCCTCCGCGCACGTCATCCTCGACGTGACCATGTCCAAAGAGCCGCTTGGACCGATGGTTCGTCACGGCGACGACCAGTGGTTTGACATTGTCCAATGGACGGTCTTTGCCCTCATCTCCGGCGAAGAATTTGGCATCACCTCCGCCAACGTGGACAGCGTCAAAGCCAGCGCCACTGCCCCCGAAGTCAAACGTCTGCTGGGCTTGGAAGGCGACTTGGGTGCGAAACTCGGTCTCAGCAATGATTGGGCGTACAACATCCTCAAACTCGTCGGCAACTACGGCGAAATCTACGACCGCAATCTCGGACCCAACACCCCCACCTACATCCCGCGCGGCTTGAACAACCTGTACACGAACGGCGGTCTGCTCTACGCTCCGCCCTTCCGCTAAATCGAACGGACTATCTTCGAGGGCGGGGACTTTCCCTGCCCTCGAATTTTAGAATCAATTCGTACCGCGAGATTAATCTCGCGCTGCTTCAAGACAGAAAATTAATCTCGCGGTACTTCAAGGCAGGCTCATGCAACGCGAAACCTCCCAAACGACCATTCCGTTCTGGCGCGATGAGCGCGTCCTCAAAATTCTGGGGCAAATCGCCTTCGTCGTCCTCGTCCTGCTCTTCTTTTCCTTCATCATCCAAAATATGCAGGCGGGCCTTGCCAAACAAGGCATTTCCCTGAGTTTGAATTTTATCCGTGGGGTCTCCGGGTTTGACATCTCCGAAACCCTCTTCCCCTACGACCGCAACTCCACCTACCTTCAAGCCTACCAGATTGGCTTGCTCAACACGCTGCTGGTCAGCGTGGTGGGCATCTTCTTCGCCACCATCCTGGGCGTCATCCTTGGCGTTGCCCGCCTTTCCACCAACTTCATCATCAACCGGCTGGCGGCTTTCTACCTGGAACTCATTCGCAACCTCTCCCTGCTGGTCTTCCTCATCTTCTGGTACCTCGGCGTTTTCCTCAAACTCCCCCGCGTGAAGGAAGCCATCATCTGGCCTGGCAACATCTTCCTCTCCAACCGCGGCATCGGGATACCGTGGGGGATTCCCACCGCCTCCTACCCGACCTTCCGCCTGATCCTCCTCTTTGGCTTTCTCCTCGCTCTGGTCGTCTTCTTCTCCCTGCGCGCTTACAGTCAGCGCACCGGGCGCGCCCCTCTCACCCTGTTGTGGACCTTTCTCACCTTTGTTCTGGTTGCTCTCCTGGGTTGGCTCATCCTGCCCGAAAAGCCCCTCGCCCTTGACCTGCCCCGCGTGGAGGGACTGCGTTTCTCCGGCGGGAAAATTCTCTCTCCCGAATTCATGGCGCTGACCTCCGGGTTGACGCTCTACACCGCCGCCTTCATTGGGGAGGTGGTGCGGGCGGGCATTCAATCGGTCTCCAAGGGGCAGGTGGAAGCGGCGCGGGCGCTTGGCTTGAACGGCTTCCAGACGCTGCGGCTGGTGGTTTTTCCGCAGGCGCTGCGCGTGATTGTCCCTCCGCTCACCAGTCAATACCTCAACCTGATTAAGAACTCCTCGCTTGCCATTTCGGTGGGCTACCCTGATGTCTTCTACGTTTCGAACACCATCCAAAATCAAACCGGGCGCGCCGTGGAAATGATTGGCATGGTCATGCTGACCTATCTGGCGTTCAGCCTGATTACCTCCGCGTTCATGAACTGGTACAACAAAAAAATCAAACTCGTGGAGCGCTGACATGGCAAATCTCGATACGGCTCTCCCTCCTTTGACGGAACGTTCCACAATCCTGCGCTGGCTGCGCAAGAACCTGTTCGGCTCCTGGCTCGATTCCCTGTTGACGGTGGTGGGGCTTTACATTGTGTACTGGCTGCTGAAAGGGTTTCTGACATGGGCGTTTACGGTTGCCGAATGGCAGGTCGTCGCTGTCAATTTACGTCTGTTTATGATTGGGCAGTATCCCATCGAACAGGCGGGCAGGTTATGGCTCTGGCTGGCTTTTTTGATGTTCCTGGCTGGCAATTCGATTGGCATTTGGGCGCGGCAATCCAGGTTTGCGGTCGGCATCCTGGCGCTACCGGCGCTTTTGGCGTTGTTTTTTTCGTTTGAGGGCGCGTCGCGCAACTGGTTGTTGGCGCTGACCGCTATCGGGGCGGTGGGGTGGCTGGGGGGGCGCGCCAGGCCCGAGGTCCTGAAGCGAAGCGTGGTGGTGGGATGGGTAATTTCTCTGCCGGTCATCATCCTGCTGACACATGGGTTTTCGGAAACGTCCACAGGCTTTTGGGCGGTTGCAACGACCAATCTGTGGGGCGGGTTATTGCTGACCTTCCTGCTCACAGTGGTCGCCATTCTATTTTCTTTTCCGCTGGGGGTGCTGCTGGCGCTTGGGCGGCGCTCGGAGTTGCCGATTGTGCGCTGGTTCAGCGTCGGGTACATCGAGTTGGTGCGCGGCGTTCCGCTGATTACGATTTTGTTCATGGCGCAGTTGATGCTGCCGCTCTTTCTGCCGGACGGGGTGACGCTCGATCGCGTCTTGCGCGCGATGGTGGGGATTACGCTGTTCAGCGCGGCATATCTGGCGGAGAATGTGCGCGGCGGTCTGCAAGCCATACCCAAAGGGCAGTATGAAGCGGCTCATGCGCTGGGTTTGAGCGGCACACAGACGATGATTTTTATCATCCTGCCGCAGGCTTTGCGCCTGGTCATTCCAATCCTTGTGGGACAGTTTATTGCTGTGTTCAAGGATACGGCGCTGGTGGCGATTGTGGGTCTGCTCGATTTGGTGGGAATCGCCAAGACAGTGCTGGCGCAGCCGGAGTTTTTGGGGTTGCAGCGCGAGGTGTACGCTTTCATCTCTATGATTTATTGGGTGTTGAGTTACGGTATGTCGTATCTCAGCCAGCGGCTCGAAGAGCGGTTGGGTGTTGGGAAGAGATAATGCAGAGGAGCAAACAATGACACAGGAAGCCGAGACCATTATTTCTGTTCAGGATGTTCACAAATGGTATGGTGATTTTCATGCCCTGCGGGGGATTAACATGGAAGTGAAGCGGCGCGAGGTGATTGTGATTTTCGGTCCCTCCGGGTCGGGGAAGTCCACCTTTATCCGCACGATCAACCGGCTGGAGGAGCATCAGCGCGGGAAGATTATTGTTGACGGCATCGAGTTGAGCCATGATGTGCGGAATATCGAGAAAATCCGCATGGAAACAGGGATGGTGTTCCAGCAGTTCAATCTGTTTCCGCACCTCACGGTTTTGCAAAACATCACGCTTGCTCCCATTCAGGTGCGCAAGTGGACAAAACAAAAAGCCGAGGAAATTGCCATGCAGTTGCTGGAGCGTGTGGGGATACCGGAGCAGGCTCACAAGTATCCGGGTCAGTTATCCGGCGGGCAGCAGCAGCGTGTAGCGATTGCGCGGTCACTGGCGATGCAGCCCAAAATCATGTTGTTCGATGAGCCGACCTCTGCGCTCGACCCCGAAATGATCAAGGAAGTGCTGGATGTGATGGTGGAACTGGCGAAATCAGGCATGACCATGCTGGTAGTCACACATGAAATGGGCTTTGCCCGCGCCGTGGCAGACCGCATGTTTTTCTTCGATCAGGGGCAAATTGTGGAGAGCGGTACGCCGGACGAGATTTTCAAAAACCCGAAGGAAGACCGCACCAAATTGTTCCTTTCTCAAATTCTTTCCCATTGACCGATCAAAAAAGCCGGCGCGATCTGCCGGCTTTTTTATTGTCTGTGTTGCGGGCGGGTTTATGGGCTGACCAAAACCACTTTGTCGGCGTAGATTTTGAATTCCCATACGTCAGTGTTGTTGATACATCCGTAACCAAAGGATTTGGAACTGCTCTTCGGTTCGGTCACAAAGACACTGACGTTGTAGCATCCGATGACCAGGTCTGTGATGGTCAGGGAGCCGCCTTTTTCCAGGTTGTAGCCGCGATAGCCGCATTCGCCGAAGGGGGTCAGATTCAGGTACAGGGAAATCACCAGGCTCCCCTTGGTCTGGTTGGTCAACCTGATTCTTGCCGGCGTTCCAGAGACCGAGCCGCCGAGCGCCTTGTTGCACGGATCGCCGCTTGCGGTGGGAGGCAGAGGCGTGAAGGTAGGCACGAGAGCCGGGTCCAGCGTGGGGAGGGGGAGAGGCGTCTCGG
>JABRVZ010000022.1:0-16897 GCA_039961775.1 Chloroflexota bacterium | reverse complement strand
GCAAGGATGTGTTTTGAAGCGTACTGGGCGTTCTCTAACGCCCGAAGTTGCGCTAGAGAGCGCAAAATACGCAAGATTTTTGAATGATTGCAACAGAGCATGAACTCATTATAAATACAAAGAGCCTGAACCGGATAACCGATCAGGCTCCTGACTTTCAACCTTCAATCCTGCAACTTTCAACGTTTCAGGTATTCTTCCATCGCGGCAAGCAATTTCTCGATGTCCGACATTTGAATCTCGCCCATGTGTGCAATGCGGAAGGTGGTCTCCTTGATGGGACCGTATCCGCCGGCGATGCGCATTTCGCGCTGTTTGAGGAAAGCGTTCAAATCCGAAACGTTGATGCCGCGCTCGTTTTTGATGGTGGTGACGGTCTGCGAGCGGTAGCCCGGAGGGGCATACATGGACAGGTCGTGCGCCTCCGCCCATTCCTGCACGCGCTTCGCCATCGCCGAATGACGCGCAAAGCGGTTCTCCAGCCCTTCGGCAAGGATGCGGTCGAGTTGGAAGTCGAGGGCGTAGATCAGGGACATGGCAGGGGTTGCCGGCGAGGAGTCCTTCAGGCGGTGCTTCTCCATGCGGACGAGGTCGAAGTACCAGCCGCGGTTCTCCACCGATTTGGCTTTTTCCATGGCGCGGTCAGAGACCGCACCCAACCCCAGACCGGGCGGGAGCGCGAGGCACTTCTGCGAGGAGGTCAGCACCATGTCCAGCCCCCAGGCGTCCATTTCGATCTTCGCGCCGCCGAGCGAGGAGACCGCGTCCACGAGGATGAGGGTGTCGGGCGAGACGGCGCGTACCGCCTCGGCAACTTCCTTGACCGGATTCTGCATCCCCGTCGAGGTCTCGTTGTGGACGATGGTCAGGGCTTCGAACCCGCCTTTTCGGACGGTATCCGCTATCCGTTCGGGAGAGGCGGGCGTGTCCCAGTCGAAGGCGAGTTTTTCGGCTTCTTTTCCGTTCGAAACGGCGACCTCGTACCAGCGGTCTGCAAAGGCGCCGTTGACCACCGAAAGCACACGCCGCTGAACAAAGTTGCGGATGGCGGCTTCCTGCAAACCGGTACCGGAGGAGGCGGTGAGAAAGACGCGGTATTGGGTGTAGAAAACCTGCTGAGCCTTTTCGGCGGCGCGGCGGTAGATGGCTTCGAATTCCTTGCTGCGGTGCGGAAGCATGGGCGCGGTTTGCGCCTGCAGAACCTCATCGGCGACATCCACAGGACCGGGAACGAACATGCGTGACATGATATCTCCATGTAACGCGACATTTTGTACTTTTCCGAATTATTGTGACAATCCAGATATAGGTATCCGTACCGCGACACATTGTCCCCGAATGGGGATTCATGTCGCCCCCATATCTGGGGTATCTGCGCCAAAGGCGAGATAAATCTCGCGCTACGCGATTGTCAGATTAATTTGTTAATTTTCAAAATGCCGCGCTACGCTCTTACTTCAAAAAGAACGAAATGAGGATCAACACGACGATAAAGAAACCTGCCAGCGTGCCAATGCGGGTGAGGTCTTTTTTCACGTCCGAGTAATCGGGGTTGAACTCCGTGCGGCTGGGCGTGACAGACACGCTGACAGCCGGGGTTCGTTTAATCTTTTTTGCCATAGGTACTCCTTATAATTTCCGCCGCTCTGCGCCCATCTTGGAGGCTGGCGCAGGTCAGCGAGGATTTAATTTTGCAGGCGAGCAAAGACGACAATGCGCTGTTTATTGACCAGATAAGGATAACACGAGATCAACGTCGCCGTGGGGCTGCCGGTGGGCGCCATCACCTCCACCGCAGTCGGCTCGACGATGGCGGTGCGCTCCACCACGTACACATACTGGCGCTGTTGGGTGTAGATGATGATTTGATCGCCGGGCGCCAGCCGGTCGAGATAGCGGAAGATCTCGCCGTACACGTCATTATGCGCCGAAAGCACCAGGTTGCCGTTCTGCCCGGGGTTTGCCGAGCCAATGTTCTGCCCCACGCCCTTCTTCAACTGTTCCCAGCCGTCGCCCTGCACAATCGGCGCATCCACGTTGATGGCGGGGATTTGAATGCGGATTGCCTGATCGGGCGCAGGCGTGGGGATGGGCAGATTCGCCAGCGACTGCACCATTGGGCGCAAGTGTTCAGGGATTTCCGCGTCATTAGGGCGGGTGTTGCCGAACGCATCGGGCGGCGTATGTCCCGAAGGCAGCACCACCGCCATCACCAGCGGCGTGGGAGTGAACGTCTCCTGGATGAGCGCGGAGGCAACCTCCTCGTTCAACTCGCGCAGGATGCCAAAGCCGCTGATGAGCACCCCGACGAGCCCCATCACCGCCAGGACTTCCACCGCCAGCAGGAGCCGGTCAAAGACCCGGCGGCGCGTCGAAACCTGGACCTGAGGCTGGTCGCTGGACCCCTCGAGCGTCTCCACCACCGGGACGAGGGGATCCGGCTCCACCGCCACCACACGTCCCGTCCGCTTGAAGTGTTCCAGGCGTTCGCGCCGTGCGCCGCGCCGTTTTTCGATCAGCAGGCGGCGCAATTCCTCCACAGAGAGTTCTTCGGGGGCTTTCCGTCTTGACATGGCGAGGGGATTATACCGCTGTTGCCCGCCTCACCGTTTCCAGTTTAGCATAATCAACCCGACAAAACAGACAACGATGCCGGCGGCATTGACCCACGAAATCTTGTCCTTGAACAGAAAAATCGCCACCGGCAGCAAAATCAGCGAGGCGACCACATTGACCAGCACGGCGGCGATTCCCAAATTCCAGCCCGCCCGGTAGGTGAGCAAAAAACCATACTCGATACCGACAATGGCAACAGCAAGCCCGATGGATGCCCAGTTCAGTTTGGTCAACTCGGCTTTGACGCCGTTTTCAACGGGAAAGAAAAAGAAACCAACCAGAGTGACCACGAATGCAACGGCGTAGGTCACCAGCAGCGAAACCGTAAAGTTGACATTCGACGGTGTGCTCTTGGCGACAAAGTGGTAAAAGGCGCTGGAGCAGACGGCGAGGGCAATGGAGAAGTAAAAGAGGAACATGTTGTTTAGCCGCATGGTTCTATAGTCTGATAGTCACATCGTCTATCCGTCATTGCGAGACGATTGCTTCCTGAAAGTCGCAACGACATTATGAATTTGCTCTGTTGCAAGGATTTTTTGAAGCGTACTGGGCGTTCTCTAACGCCCGAAGTTGCGCTAGAGAGCGCAAAATATGCAAGATTTTTGAATGATTGCAACAGAGCATTATGAATTCAATACCTTCAAAATAAACTCTGCCGTTCTCTTCCCGGACATGCCGTCAGTAAAGGTGATTTCGTCTTCGATAAATTTGCGGCGTTCGGCGGAATCGAGACGCGGGTTACGGAGGTAGGCGTTGACCGCATCGCGCAGTTCGTCCTCGTTTGCCGCCACCCGTCCCGCCTTCGCATCGCGGAAGCGCTTGTGCGTGGGCCAGTCGCCGATTTCTTTCAGCGAGAGCGAGAATTTCTTCGGATGATTCCAGCCGTTTGGCGAGTCAATCACTGCGGCGACGATGGGCGTATCATGCACGGCGGCTTCGACCACCATCGTCGAATACACGGTGACGAACACGTCCGAATAGGCGAGCATGGAGGATTTCTCGTCCATGTCTTCGCCGCCGTAGTAGCCGAGCGAGCCGCCCAGCGGTTTGGGCTGGACGACGTGAACGTGTGGGTACTTCTTTTCCAGCTCGAAGACGCGGGCGCGTTCCTCGGCGAAAATTTTCGGCTTGTCCTGAAAGTGACTCGGATGCAGGCGAATCAACAACTGCGAAGGTTCTGCCAGCGCATCGGAGGAGACCAGCCTCGCCAGCGCTTCGATGTTCGGGAAGTTGGGCGCAAAGTGGACAAAACTGCTGGCATACGAAATCAACTTGCGGTTCGGGTCGAGGTTGTGCAGTTTGAAGTATTCCTCGCGCGGCATGAGCCACTGCCTGCGGAAGTAGCCGTCGTAGGAGGGGATGCCGCCGATGTGAACGCGCTGCGGGTCCCAATCGGAGCCGAGGACGAGTTCGTCCTTTTGCAGTTGCGACCAGCACGTCGCCCATTGCACGTCGGCGCCGG
Organism: Chloroflexota bacterium; assembly: GCA_039961775.1. Classification (GTDB taxonomy): domain Bacteria; phylum Chloroflexota; class Anaerolineae; order Anaerolineales; family Villigracilaceae; genus Defluviilinea. The sequence goes on along the minus strand of JABRVZ010000022.1, from coordinate 12,819 downwards.
AGATGTTGTAGGAGGAGGAGTTGTCCCAGCCGACGATGACGGTCATGTTGGGGATGCCGCGGCGGGAGGCTTCGCGCAGGAGGTAGCGGTCCAGCCTCCAGCCGGGAGTCGAGGCGATGACCATGTCGGGTTGGTAGCGGTCGAAGAGGTCGGTGTAGAGTCCGGGGTCGGGGGTGAAGCGGTTTTGCATCCGCACGAGGAGACGGCGCGCCCAGGCGAAATTCCGCAGGAGGAGAATCGCCAGCGCGGAGGGAATCCAGATGCCGAGGCGAAACTTCCATGAGTTTTCCGCCCAGACTTCCCAGATGTGGCTGTCCATGGCTTCGGTGTTGATGCGGCGCGAGCCGCCGACGCGGCGCAGGTAGGCGAGCAGCCATTGGATTCTCGGCTGGACTTTCTTTGCATACTCATTTGCTTGTTTGAGACGCAAGCCTTCAAAGGTGAGACCCGGGCGGGCAAAGCGCTGTGAGATTTTGTCTTTCGTTTCATCGTCGGTAAGGACGACAATTTCAACGCCCGCTTCTAGCAGCGTCGGGACGACGTCGCTTTGCAGGAAGTAGATGATTGCCATGCCATGATCGGCGGAGATGAAGATTCGTTTAGTCATTTCGTCTGATAAGCTGATGGTCTGATAGTCGGAGAGCCAAAGGGGACGAAGGCAGGCTACGAATAATACCAACTGAAAATCTTGTTATACACCGCCAGCAGAATCTTTTTCACAGGCGAAAACTCCAACAGACGCTTTCCGATGCCTGCTTTCCGTTTTTTAGATTCTTTTCCCAACTCCCCGCGCAAATATCCCAACGTATTGGACATGTTCATCGCCAGCGGGTCGCTCACCATCAGGCGCAGCAAGCCCGCCTCGTTCATACGCTGATCCAACTGGCGCACCTGCCCCATCGGTTTGTCCATGTCGAAGGGCAGGAATTGCTGAAGGGTGGCTTTATATGCTGTGAATTGCCAATGGCTTGCGCCAGCCATGGCGGTCACGCCTTTGTAGGTCAGCCTCCAGTCTCGTGTCTCGGCATATACCTTGCGATTCTCTTCCTCCGTCTGCCCCAGCGACAGGTTGAACTCCAGGAAGGTTTCCCAGGGGATGAATTGTCCCTCTTCGAGCGTCGCGTTTTTACGCGCCCAATCGAGCGTGGCGGAATAGAACTCAGGCGGGGTGCGGAACGGACGCGCCGTCACCATGCCGACGTTGGGGAAGGTCTCGAGGATTTCCACCGAGCGCGCCAGCCAGCCCGGCGAGAACAGCACGTCGCTGTCGGTGTAGGCGATGATTTCGCCCGGCGCGCCGCCAAAGATGACATTCCACGCGCCGCCCTTGCCCACGTTCTTCTCGGAGAGAATCAGATACTGGATGCGCCCCTCTTCCTTTTCACGGATAAGAAAGTCCCGTACTTCGGCGCACGAGCCGTTGTCGAAGACCATCAGGTCGAAGGGCAAGCCCGCCTCGCGGCGCATGGAGTCGAGGCAGACCTTCAGCACGTCGAGGGTTTCGGCGTAGAAACCGCTCAGGAAGGGGATGTAGTTCAACAGGGCGGCGGTGATTCGCTGCGGTTTGACGACAGTTTTGACGAATTTGGCGGGGTTTTGACCTTTTCTCATTTCGATACCGGGTTCCAAGTCTGCACAGTATACATCGTCTTGTGAATCCTGCAACTTTTTTGCGCCTGCCGCATCCAAAGGATGGTTACACAAACGACATTTTCTGACAAGGAGTATCAGATTTCACATGGAAATGATTATTGACTTCCCCGGCGGCTCCCGCGTGGACGCCCATTTTGGCGGCTTCACCGTCCCCACCGACCAGCCCCCTGCCGCTTCCGCCCCGACGCCTTTTGCGGTCTTCCTCTCCTCGATTGGCACGTGCGCGGGAATCTACGTCCTCGGCTTCTGCCGTCAGCGCGGCATCCCCACCGACGGCATCCGCATCGTCCAGCGCATTCACAGCAATCCCTTCACCGGCATGGTCAGCAAGATTGACCTGGACATTCAGGTTCCCGCCAGTTTTCCGGACAAGTACCGCGACTCGCTCATCCGTGCGGCAGACCTGTGTGCCGTGAAGAAACACCTGGAGAACCCGCCCACTTTCGAAATCACAACCACCAAAGTGGAAATGGCGTCGTAAACAGACGGTAGTATCTCAATTGTTGTATAAAAGTGGCGCGAGATTAATCTCGCGGTACGAATTTAACGTCAATTCGGGATAAGGCTTTTGGAGAATGGCAATATCGCGCCGGGAACAAATGGCAAGTTCCGTACCTGATTTTATTCCACTAATCCTCGCTACTCTGCACTAATCCGTTCAAAATTCGCGAAGATTGGCGCAGATTAGCGGATCAGAAAGCCTTTCTCCATAAACCAGGCAGGTACATCTCTTATCCCAAACTCAGGTAATTTACACAACTTTCGGCATACGACCAAACAGAGTTCGTTTACAGGTAAAGGAATAAACAATGGAAAAAGTTCTCAACGACCAGATTGTCAAGCAAATCAATGAAGTCTTCGAAGGTTTGCAGCAGCCCGTGCAGGTGCTGTACTTCGGCTCGAAAGACAACTGCGATTACTGCAATGAAACCCGCCAGCTCCTCGAGGAAGTGAGCGCCCTGAGCGACAAAATCGAGTTGAGCGTGTACGACGTGCAGGAAAATGCCGATGTGGCGAAGCGGTTCAACGTCGCGTATGCGCCGGGGATTGTCATCGCCGCAAAGGATAACGCGGAAGTGACCAATCTTGGCATCCAGTTCTCCGGGATTCCGTCCGGGCATGAATTCAGCACCCTCATCAACGACATTTTGATCGTCTCCAAACGGGACTCCGGGCTGGATCCCAAGACCCGCGAATTTCTCAAAAACCTCGACAAGCCCCTGCACCTGCAGGTGTTCGTCACCCCCACCTGCCCTTACTGCCCGCGTGCGGTCCTGCTTGCCCACCAGATGGCGATGGAGAACCCGAAGATGATTCGCGCGGAAGGCGTGGAAGCGACCGAGTTCCCCGAACTGGCAGACCGCTTCAACGTGCGCGGCGTGCCGCAGACGGTGATCAACTCTGGCGCAGGGATGATTGTCGGCGCAGTCCCCGAACAGAACCTGCTGGCGGAGATTATGCGCGCGCTGCAAAATTAAGTGTGATGTATCGCCGCAGAGACCACAGAGTTCACGGAGTCTCATAAAAAAACGTTGGCGTCTTGATTTTTGTAAAAAGTGGCGCGAGATTAATCTCGCGGCACAAATTTACACAACTTTCGGCAGACTACCCAAAAAACTCTGTGCGCTCTGTGGCAGTTATGGCGCTGACATGGCAACTTCAAAGAAGAAATATCGCCGCAAGCAAAAGAAAAGTTTCCCTGCCGCTCCCGTGGCGGTTGGCTTGCTCTTGATCGGGTTTGCCGTTTTCGCGCTGGCATCTCCCAAAGCGGAGGTCAACGCGGGAGCGCAAAATTCGGTCGTACCGGTGGCAGTCAATTTTGCCGCGCCAGACCTTGCCCTGCAAAACGTGACCGGTGAGACCGAGTCGCTGGCAGATTACCGCGGGCAGGTCGTTCTCGTCAACAACTGGGCAACGTGGTGCCCGCCCTGCAAAGCGGAGATGCCCACGCTCGTGGCGTATCACAACAAACACGCCGCAGAGGGATTCTCCGTGATTGCCATCGAAGCGGGCGACCCGGCAGACGCCGTTTTGCAATTTGCAGAAAGGTACGGGATGAATTTCCCGGTCTGGCTCGACCCCAACGGCGAAGCCTTGAAAGCCTTTCGCAACGGGACGCTCCCCAACTCCTACGTGATAGACCGCACAGGGACAATCCGCCTGGCGTGGACGGGCGAAATCAGCATGGAAATGCTGGAGAAGTACGTCTCGCCGTTGATTGCGGAAAATCAATAACACATCATTGTTTCGAGGTGCAAATGGCAGAAACAAAACCCCAACCCCGCGTCATCATTTTCAGCACGCCCACCTGCTCTTTTTGCAACATGGCAAAAAAATACTTCCGCGAAAAAGGCATCAAGTTCAAGGATGTGGACGTGAGCCGCGACCCCGTCGCTGCGCGCGACATGGTGCGCCGCTCCGGTCAGCAGGGCGTGCCCGTCATTGACATCGGCGGAAAGATCGTAGTCGGCTTCGACCGCGTGAAAATCAACAAATATCTTGGAATTCAATAACCCACAGCGTAAGAGACGCTCTCTAGCGTTGAACTTTGCTCTGTAATAGAAACCTCTGGAGGTAAACATGTCGAAAAAAATCAATCTTCAACCCCTGGGCACGCGCGTGCTCGTCAAACCGCTCGAACAGGAAACCAAGACCGCTTCAGGTCTGCTCCTGCCCGAAACCGCAAAGGAAAAACCGCAGACGGGTCTCGTCGTGGCGGTGGGCGACGACGAAGACATCAAAGTGAAGGTCAACGATAAAATCCTGTTCGCCAAATATAGCGGCACCGAGTTCAAACTGGACGGCACCGAGTACCTCCTGCTCGAAGCCAATGACGTGCTGGCGAAATTCCTGAACTAATCTCTGGCATTCCAGCCCGCAAAAAATCCGAAGTTTCGGCTTCGGATTTTTTGTTTCTCCAAATCAGGTATCATCAATAACTGGCGGTCTCTGCCGCCAGAGTGCGTCAGCTTTTGGAATCTGTTGATCAATCTACAAAAAAGAAGGGCTCACATGGAAACGATTCTTCTCATCCTCCTCATCGGTCTGGCGGGCGGCGTGGCGGTGGGACTGCAAAGCCCGATGGCAAGTCTCCTCACGCAAAAACTGGGACTTTTCGAAAGCGCCTTCATCGTTCACATCGGCGGGGCGGCGATGGCGCTGATTCCCCTCCTGATGCGCGGCGGCGGGAATTTGAGTCAGTGGCGGGGCGCGCCGTGGTACACGCTCGGCGCGGGAGTCTTCGGGCTGGTGGTCATCGCGGCAATCAGTTACACGATTCCGCGCGTAGGCGTGGCGGCGGCGATCATCACGGTGGTGGCGGGGCAGATTCTGGCAGGCGTGGTGATTGACCACTTCGGGCTGCTGGGGTCGGTCGTCCGCCCTCTCGATGTCACGCGCGCCTTTGGTCTGGCAGTCGTCCTCTTTGGAGTCTGGCTGACGGTGCGTTGAGTTTCGAGCGCACATTGCGGGTGTTATATAATCGCCCTGGAGGTGTCGCATGATGAACAATCGTCAACTGGCAGACACATTCACCCTCATCGCCAATTTACTGGAGATCAAGGGCGAAATCATCTATAAAACGCTGGCATACCGCAAAGCGGCGGAAAGCCTCACCAGCCTGGGGCGCGAAGCCGCCGAGTATTGGAAGGAGGGCAAACTCGAAGACATCCCCGGCGTGGGCAAAGCCATCGCCGAAAAGATAGACGAACTGCTCCGCACCGGCAAACTCGAATTTCTGGAAAAACTCAAACAGGAAGTGCCGGAGGAACTCGCATCCTGGCTCGCCGTGCCGGGACTGGGACCGAAGAAGATTGCCCTCATCTGGAAGACGCTCGGTATCACGGCTCTTTCGGACCTCGAAACTGCCGCCAAAGAAGGGAAACTGCGCGACCTGCCCGGCATGGGCGCCAAGTCCGAGAGCGCCATCCTCGAAGGGATTGCGTCCCTTTCCCGCCGGTCGGGACGGATTCCGCTGGGGCGGGCGTATCCGCTCGCGCAGGAGATCGTCAGAATCCTCAAAGGGGTGAAGGGAGTCGTCGCCGCAGAACCCGCTGGCAGTTTAAGAAGGATGCGCTCGACCGTCGGCGATTTGGATATTCTGGTGGCGGCGAAGGAGTCCGCGCCGGTCATGGAAGCGGTGGTCAATCTGCCTGGCGTCAGCCGCGTGCTGGGCAAAGGCGAGACCAAATCTTCCATTGAGTTCACGGATGGAGTGCGCGCGCAGGTGTGGGTGCATCCGCCGGAGCGGTTTGGCACGGCGCTGCAATACGCGACCGGCTCGAAAGACCATAACGTTCAACTGCGTCAACTGGCGCTCGAAAAAGGGTTGTCGCTGTCGGAACATTCGTTTACGAAGGTGAAGGGCGGAAAGGAAATCCTGTGCGCCACGGAAGAGGAAGTGTACGAAACGCTGGGCTTGCCGTGGATTCCGCCCGAACTGCGCGAAGACCGCGGCGAGGTGCAGGCGGCAAAGGCGAACAAACTCCCGAAGTTGATTGAAGTCAAAGACATCAAAGCAGACTTGCAGGTGCATTCCACGTGGAGCGATGGGAAACTCTCGATGCTGGAGATGGCGCGCGCCGCGGCGAAGCGGGGCATCAAGGTCATTGCCTTCACCGACCATTCGGTCAGCCTGGGCGTCACGGGCGGGTTGAGCATCGAAAGGCACAAACAGCAAGCCGCCGAAATCAAGAAGATTCAAAAGCAGCTCGGCGATGAAATTTTGATTTTGCACGCCAGCGAGGTGGAGATCAAAGCCGACGGCTCGCTCGACTACCCCGACGAATTCCTCGCCAGCCTCGACCTGGTGCTGGCTTCAATGCACACCTCGCTGCGCCAGCCGCGTGAAAAAGTGACCGAGCGCATGCTCAATGCCATCCGCAACCCGCACGTGGACATCATCGGTCATCCTACGGGACGCCTGATCCCCGACCGCGAAGGCGCGGATTTGGACATGGACGCCGTCCTCAACGCCGCGGCAGAGAGCGGCGTGGCGCTGGAGATCAACGCGCATCCCTCGCGCCTCGACCTGGACGATATGTACGCCCGCCGCGCAAAGGAACTGGGCATCCCCATCAGCATCAACACCGACGCGCACTCCGAAGGCGATTTCGACATGCTGTTCTACGGCGTCGCCATCGCCCGCCGCGCCTGGCTGACGAAGAACGACGTCATCAATTGCTGGTCAACGGAGAAACTGCTGAAGTGGCTGAAGAGCAGAGGAAAATAGCCAACTGATGTGTTGGCGCCCGACAGTTTTGTTCGTCATTTCGAGCCGTGAAGCAGCAGGAAATCTAATCTTATGTAAGGCAGCAAAGATTTCTCGCTTGCCGCGCCGCATTCAACGGATAAAATAGAGAAAAATCCCAACACAAGTAGAAGAGGCAGTTTTCGATGACACTTTCCCCCATTCCCGCCGAAGAAGTCCGTTTTTTCAGCGGAAGTTCGAACCGGCCGCTGGCAGAAAGCATCGCCCGCGCGCTTGGTGTCCCGCTCGACGAGACCCATATCACCCGCTTCAGCAACGACAATCTCTACATCCAGCTCGGCGCAACGGTACGTTACCGCCGCGTGTACATCGTGCAGTCGCTTTCACAGCCGGTCAATGACCACCTGATGGAACTGTTGATGATGCTCGACATCGCGCGCGGCGCGGCGGCATCGGAAGTCCACGCCATCATTCCCTATTACTCGTTCGGGCGGTCAGACAAAAAGGATGCGGCGCGCATCTCCATCACCGCCCGCCTCGTCGCCGACCTGATCAAGACCGCCGGCGCCACCCATGTGATGAGTATGATGTTCCATTCGCCGCAGGTGCACGGATTCTTCGCCATGCCCACCGACCCGCTCAGCGCCCGCCCGGTCTTCCGTGAGTACCTTTCCACGCGCGACCTGAGCGATTGCATTGTGGTCGCTCCCGATATGGGTTCGGCAAAATCCGCCGCACGCTTTGCCAAAAGCCTGCAACTGCCCATTGCCGCCGGCAACAAGGAACGCATCTCCGACACGCAGGTAAGAATCAGCGGACTGATCGGCAATCAGGTGCGCGGACATAAACGCGCCCTGATTTACGACGACGAAATCGCCACGGGCGGATCCATCGCCGAATTGAGCCGCGTACTGATCGAGGAGGGGGTGGACGACATCACCGTCGTCTGCACGCACGGCGTTTTCACGCGCGGCGGGCTGGAGCGGCTGGCGGAGGTTCCGCAAATCACCGAGATCATTACCACCGATACGGTTTACATTCCGCCCGAAAGACGTCACCCCAAGTTGAAGATTCTGTCTGTTGCGCCGGTCTTCGCCAGCGCCATTTACAATAACCTGCACCACGAATCGATCAACGAGTTATTCGTGTTCGGAGAATGATTTGCGCAGGCAACATGCTGGAGAGTCTCAAATCCCGCGCCCGGGCACTGAAACAGGAAGCCATTGCCGTGTACCTTGCGGCAAAAGACCCGCGCACCCCCTGGCATGTGAAAGCGCTGGTCTTTTTTGTGGCGGCGCATACCTTCAGCCCTATTGACCTGATTCCCGATTTCATCCCCGTGCTCGGCTATCTGGATGACCTCCTCATCACCCCGGGCGGGCTGTGGCTGGCGATTCGTTTGATTCCGCCTGAGGTGTTGGCAGAGGCTCGGGTGAAGGCGGCAGGCTCAGGCGTGGAAAGAAGCGTCCGAGTTGCCGGGGCGGCGGTGATTATTCTGGTCTGGGTGGTCATCCTTGTTTTCATCGGGTGGCTTATCCAATTCTCATCCAAAGCCGTATAATGGAAGTTGGAGGTTCCCATGATTGAAAAAACCGTACTCGATGCATTGAATGAACAGATCAATAAGGAACTGTTCTCGTCGTATCTCTATCTTTCGATGGCGGCGTGGTTCGAAGAACAAAACCTGCCCGGCTTTGCGCACTGGATGCGCCTTCAGGCAGAGGAGGAGCGCGAACACGCCATGAAATTCTACGACCACATTCTGGAACGCGGCGGCAAGGTGGCGCTCAAAGCCATCGAAGCGCCGAAGTCCGAATGGGCGTCGCCGCTGGAGGCTGCCGAGGAAGTGGCGGCGCACGAGGCAAAAGTGACCGCCTCCATCCACGCGCTGTATGAACTGGCGCTCAAACAGAAAGATTACCCCGCCCAGGTGATGCTGCAATGGTTCGTCAGCGAGCAGGTGGAGGAGGAAAAGAACGCCGCAGAGATCGTCGCCCAACTCAAGATGATCGAGGCGCGCGAATCGGCGGTGCTGATGCTCGACCATCGCCTCTCCAAGCGCCAGGGCGAGTAGCGCTTTCTCGTGAGACCCTGAGGGCGTTGCCCTTGGGGTCTTTTTTGTCGTCTCGCACGCTCCCCCCAACCTTCTTATCTCCAGCATATCAACGAAACCATGAAAACCTTTCTCCTTTACGGCTCCTACGGTTACACCGGACAACTCATCGTGGAGCAGGCGGTCAAAGAGGGGTTGCGTCCCCTCCTTGCCGGGCGCGATGAAAACAAACTGCGCGCCCAGGCAGAGAGATACAACCTCGACTACCGCGCGTTCTCGCTCGACGAAACAGACAAACTCGACGCCGCCCTGCTCGAAGCGGATGCCGTCCTGCATTGCGCCGGCCCCTTCGTGCTGACCTTCCGCCAGATGGCGGAAGCCTGCCTGCGGACGAAGCGTCACTATGTGGACATCAGTGGGGAAATCGAAGGTTTCGAAGCGCTGGCAGGCATGAGCGCAGAGGCGAAGCGGGCAGGAATCATGCTCCTGCCCGGCGGCGGCTTCGACGTTGTCCCATCCGACTGCCTCGCCGCCTACCTGCATGGACGCCTGCCCGCCGCCACCCACTTCCGCCTGTTCTTGCGCGGGGTTGGCGGAGGCGTCTCACGCGGGACGGCGCGCTCTGCCGTCGAGAACATGCACCGTCAGGGACGCATCCGCCGCGACGGGAAGATCGTCACTGTGCCGCCGGCGTGGCAGGTGCTGACACAGGACTTTGGGCGCGGAGCGGTGCCGGTCGTCTCCGTCGGCTGGGGGGATGTGTCCACCGCGTATTACAGCACCGGGGTCCCGAACATCGAGACGTATTTCGCCTTCCCGCGCGCCGCCATTCGGTTTTTGAAACTCTTGCGTCTCATCGGACCTCTGGTCTATTCCCGCCCCGCACGGACTCTGCTCAAATGGCTCATCGGTTACCTCATCCCTTCGGGACCGTCGCGCGAGCAGAACGAACGCGGATTCAGCCTGATGGTCGGCGAGATGCGCGACGCGGAGCGCACCGTCCGCGCCAAACTGCGGACGCCGGAAGGCTATCGGCTCACCGCGCTGACCTCGGTCGAGATTATGAAGCGCATTTTGTCGGGCGAGTACCAGCCCGGCTTCCAGACCCCGTCGCTTGCCTACGGCGCAGACTTCATCCTGCAATTCGACGGCGTGGAAAGAGAGGACTTACCGTGAAGCGTATTCTTTTACTGGCAGTCATCTTCTTGTCGGCGTGCGCCCCGTCCACCGCGGCGCCCGAAACGGAAATTTCCGACCCATTGGCAATGGAGGACGCCATGACCCTCGAACTCACCAGCCCTGCCTTCGCGCAGGGGCAGCCCATCCCTGTCAAATACACCTGCAAAGGCGAAGACATCTCCCCCGCCCTCGCCTGGGGCGACCCGCCCGCAGGCACGCAGTCCTTCGCCCTCATCATGGACGACCCCGATGCGCCCGTCGGCACCTGGGTGCATTGGGTGCTGTTCAACATCCCCGCCTCGGCGCGCGGACTGCCCGAAGCCTTCCCCGCCGACGCCTCCCTCCCCGACGGAAGCCTGAGCGGCAAAAACAGTTGGGGGCGCACGGGCTACGGCGGTCCCTGCCCGCCCAGCGGCACGCACCGCTACTTCTTCAAACTCTACGCCCTCGACGAACCCCTCGCCATCAACGCAGGCGCCGACAAAGGCGAACTCGAAAAGGCAATGGTCGGTCACATCCTCGCCAGCGCCGAACTGATGGGCACCTTCAGCAAATGACCACCGTCACACCCTCGCTCATCCAGCGCGCCTTCAAGGAAGGCAACCCCGTTATCCACGGCGACCGCGCCATCTTCCTCTGGCAGGGAGAGACGGCTCCCTGGCTGGTGGGAGACTTCGACCACTGGGGTAGCAGACCACGCCGATTCAAACGCCTCTCCCCTCGACTTGTGCCTGATTCTGCCCAATCCATCTGGTACGCCGCCCTGACCTTTCCCCGCGACGCCTACGTCGAATACGCCTTCCGCGACCCGGTCTCGCAGGAAAACTTCACCGACCCGTTGAACCGCAAGACTGTGGGCAACGGCATGGGCGGGCGCAACAACTTCTTCTACATGCCCGAAACCATGCCCTCCCCCTATCCCCTCCGCCGCGCCGAGGTGACGCCCGGCGCCCTGACCAGCCACCGCGTGGAAACGAGATGGCTGCGCGACGATTACGAGCGTGAAATCTACTTCTACCGCCCGCCCGTCAAACAACCCGTTCCCCTGCTGGTGGTCTATGACGGGCAGGATTACCTGTACCGCGCCAGGCTGAACGTCATCGCCGACAACCTCATCGCCGAGGGACGCATCCAGCCGATTGCGATGGCATTCCTCCCCAGCGGCGGTCGCTGGCGCAACGTCGAATACGCCTGCTCCGACGGCGTCCTGCTCTGGCTCGACCAAATCGTCCTGCCGCTGGCGCGTGAAAAACTCAACCTGCTGGATGTGAAGAAACAGCCCGGCGCGTTCGGCGTGCTGGGCGCTTCACTGGGCGGCACGATGGCTTTTTACACCGGCTTGCGCATGCCGGAAGTGTTCGGCAAGGTCATCAGTCAGGCGGGAGCGTTCAACATCGAGAGCCGCGACTTCGTCGTCGTGGACCTCGTCCGTCATGGGCAGGCGCGCGGGCTGAACATCTGGATGGACGTGGGACGCCTGGATATTTTGCTGGAAGACAACCGCTGGATGTACGCGCTGTTGCAGGAGAAGGGATACAAAGCGACCTGCCGCGAGTTCACGGCAGGTCACAATTACACCGCCTGGCGCAATGACGTGTGGCGCGGGCTGGAAGCGCTCTACCCGGCTTAACCCGGAACCAGTTCCGCTTCTGCGGCTTGCGGGTCGAACCCCTCGGGCCAGATTGTGGCGGCGTTGTATTTTGCCTTGACAAAACTTGTTTTCACGAGGGTGACGCCGCTCAAAATGGCGCTGCACAGGTTGGCGTTCAAAAAGGACGCGCCGTGCAAATCTGCGCCGCTCAGGTTGGCGTGACTCAAGTCGGCGTCGTTGAGGGTGGCGTTGGAGAGGTTCGCCTCGCTCAGGTCGGCGCGGGTCAGGTTGCTGCGGCTGAGGTTTGCGCCCAGCAGAACCGCGCGGCTGAAATCCACCTCAATGAGCAGGCTGTCCGAAAGGCTGGCGCCGCCGAGATTGGTTTTGACGCACTTGGCGTCCTGCATGTTGACCTCGACCATGCGGGCTTCGCTCAAATCGGCGCCGCCCAGGTTCGCCCCCAGCAAGTTCGACTTGTTGAGGTTCACCCGCACCAGTTTCGCGCCGCGCAAATTGGCGTCGCGCAGGCTGACTTCACTGATGACCGCATGGCTGAGTTTGGCGCTTCCCAGGTTGGCTTCGCTCAAATTCGCCCCGCCCAGGTTTGCCCCTCCCAAATCGGCTTTGACGAGCGTGGCTTTGTTCAGGTTCGCTTCCATCAACATGCTCTCGCTCAGGTTGGCTTCGGTCAAATCAGCCTCGCTTAAGTCGGCATTGCTGAGGACTGCCTTGCTCAGGTTTGCCCCGCGCAGGATAAACCGCCGCAGGTTTGCGCCGCGCAGGCGGGCATCGCTCAGGTCGGCATCTGCCAGCCAGAGCGGACCGGGACGGTTGAGCAAATCGTACAGTTCATACTGGGAAAATTTCATTGCACTCCTCCAATGCCGATGGTTTCCGTTCCAAAGGTATTATAGACTTGGTGGACAAGTGAGACAAGTTGTATTTTCAGGGTTGTAACCTTTTGGTTTTGAGCATGGCAAAAAAAGACAGGCTAACCAACCTGCCGTCACAGAGCGCACAGAGAGAATTCAAGGCTCACCTTACGCGGTGGCGCGAGATTTTGCAGAATAACCTGAGTTCGGGATAAGGCTGAAGTCAGAAATGCACCACAAAGACGCAGAGTTCTCGGAGATT
>JABRVZ010000021.1:0-15619 GCA_039961775.1 Chloroflexota bacterium | reverse complement strand
ATGGTGGGGGTTGCGGTGGCGGTTCCAACAGCGGTGGGGGTGACGAGCGAAGCGCCTGTGAGCCCGGACCCCAGCGCAAAATATACGCCCGCCGCGCCAATCAGCAGAATGATGACCAGCGCGCCGAGCGCCGCCGGCAGGCTGAGGGTGATTTCGGGCATGCGGCTGGCGCGAATTTCGGCTTTTTTCGATTTCAGTTCGGCTTTGGCTGTCAATTCCGTCCCACATACGAGACAGCGCGTGGCGTTTTCGCTCAGGCGCGTCCCGCAGGTGGGGCAAACCCTGGTTTTTTGTGAGGAAGAGGTTTCTTGAGTCATACGGGCGGAAATTATACCATCTATCAACTTTTTACTTTTCCCTGCTCAAATTGGACACTCTCTGATACAATACCACCCGCACGCCGAACGACCCTCCTCCCTCGGCATTCCCGCCGGGGGTTTTTGTGTGTATTAGCCTGATAGGCTACAGTCTTATAGACTGATAGACTATCAAACTGTACAACCAACCAATACACGATAAGACTGAAGACTATAAGACCATGCTAATCGAACGAACCGACCTCCGAAATATCGCCATCATTGCCCACGTGGACCACGGCAAGACCACCCTCGTGGACGGGCTGCTGCGCCAGTCCCACACCTTCCGCGAGAATCAGCAGGTGGCTGAGCGCGTGATGGATTCCAACGACCTCGAACGCGAACGCGGCATCACCATCCTTGCCAAGAACACCGCCATCACCCTCAACGACCCCGCCAGCGGCAAACCCATCAAAATCAACATCGTGGATACGCCCGGTCACGCCGATTTTGGCGGCGAAGTGGAGCGCGTCATGAACATGGTGGACGGCGTGCTCCTGCTCGTGGACGCTGCCGAAGGTCCCATGCCGCAGACCCGCTTTGTCCTCAAAAAAGCCCTCGAGATGGGACACAAAGCCATCGTCGTCATCAACAAAGTGGACCGCAAGGACGCCGAACCCGCCCGCGTCCTCAACGAGACCTTCGACCTGTTCATCGAACTCGGCGCAACCGAAGAACAGGCGGACTTCCCCGTCATCTACGCTCAGGCAACCGCCGGGCGGGCGGGTCTCACCCCCGACCTCGGGCCCGACCTTGCCCCTCTTTTCGACGCCATCCTCAAGCATATCCCCGCCCCCAAAGTGGACCCCGATGCGCCCCTGCAAATGCTCGTCACTACGCTCGGCTACGACGATTATCGCGGCGTGACAGCCGTGGGGCGGGTTTTCGCCGGGCGCATCAAAGCCGGTCAGCGCCTTGCGCGCCTCACCACCGACGGGCGCAACCTGCCCGAATCTGCCAAGTACCTCTACACCTTCCAGGGGCTGAACAAGATCGAAATCGAGGAAGCCAGCGCCGGCGACATCATCTCGCTGGCAGGGCTGGAAGAAATTGCCATCGGGGAGACCCTTGCCGACCCGAACAACCCCATCGCTTTGCCCACCATCCGCGTGGAGGAGCCAACCGTCCGCATGACGTTTGGGGTGAACACCTCGCCGTTTGCGGGCAGGGAGGGCAAATACAGCACCTCCCGTAAATTGCGCGAGCGTCTGTTCGACGAACTGCGAACCAATGTCGCTTTGCGCGTGGAAGAAACCGACACGGCGGAAAACTTCCTCGTTTCGGGGCGCGGCGAACTACACCTGGGCATCCTCATCGAGACGATGCGGCGCGAGGGGTATGAGTTCCAGGTCTCGCGCCCGGAGGTCATCTTCCAGAAGGCAGAAGACGGCGCTTTGCTCGAACCGTACGAGGAAGTCCACATCGAAACCAGCAACGAAACCGTCGGCGTGGTGGTGGAAATGCTGGGGAGCAGGCGAGGCAAATTGATGGACATGCAGGACACAGGTCAGGGCACGACGCGCATGGTGTTCATCGTCCCGACGCGCGGTCTGCTGGGGTTCCGTTATCAGTTCCTGACATCCACGCGCGGCGCGGGCGTCATGCACACCATCTTCTACGGTTACGACGAAATGGCTGGACCGATGAACACGCGCCAGACCGGCTCGCTGGTGGCGTGGGAGGCTGGCACGACAACCGCCTACGCTCTGAAGTCGGCGGAGGAGCGCGGCGTGCTGTTCTATGGTCCCGGCGTGGAAGTGTACGAGGGGATGGTGGTCGGCGAAAACGCGCGCGCCGGAGATATTGTGGTGAACGTGTGCAAGAAAAAGCACCTGACCAACGTGCGCGCCTCGCGCGGCGATATGGAAATCCGCCTCACGCCGCCCCGACAAATGTCCCTGGACGAGGCAATCGAGTACCTGGCTGACGACGAACTGCTGGAAGTCACGCCGCAAAATTACCGCATCCGCAAACGGATTTTGAACACTGAGGAGCGCGGCAAGCAGACGAAGAAAGTGAAAGAAGCGCTGGAAGCGTAAAGGCTGTTACGGGCAGGTGAATTGGATCGGTGCGCTTCGCACGGGACCGGTGGCGTTATAGACTTCGACGAAGTACACGAATTTGTCTCCCGATGTGTAGGGAATGGTCTCGGCGTAGAATTTGGAATCGGCGGGGAGTTCGGCGGCTGTCCCTTCGTTGCGGATGATGCGGTAGCCGCTTTCGTCGGCGGCGCGGTCGGTCCACTTGATGGTAACCGTCATCTGACCGGCGTTGCAATTGAAAGTCCATTCTTGAATGGAGGGGGCGGCGGGCGGCGCTTTTGTGGCTGTGGGCGGCGGGGTGACGCTCGGCACAACCCAGTAACTGCCTTTCACTTCGGCGTACTGGCCCCATAGCCAGCATTGCCCGGTGGGGCTTTCGGGCGATTTGACCAGCCAGTAGTTCAGTTGCGGGTAGGCGCCGATGATTTCCAGTTCCTTCCAGACCAGGTAGGTGTACAAGACTTCATAATCCTGCCCGGGACCGCTGCGGCAGTTGGTGTTTTCGAGCAGGCGGAGCATGGGCACAGAATAGGTGGGGGTGATGGTGGCGGTTGATTCATCTGCCGGGGTGGGCGTGGAGGTAGGGGCGGGTGTATCGGGAAGAGCGGCTTTCGGTTCGGTGGCAGAAGGGGCGACCAGGAGCGCTTCCACTGTCTGCGCGGCGGAGGTTTGCACGTCGGCGGGCGGCGGCGGGATTTGTTCCCCGCTGCCGGGGAAGTTGCAAGCCAGGAGAGCAAGAACAAGCGTCAGGGCGGAAAGAAGCGTTCGTATTTTTTTCATGCAAACTCGCTTTCAACGGTCTGCGAATAGCCGCGTAGATCGTGCTTTCCAGATGGCGTCAGGCGGTAGAGACCGCCAATTACGCGTTTGTGTGAACTATTCACTTGATCTTCTTGTGCGCCCGTCCGCCCACGCGGAAGTATTCCACGCGTCCCTGTTCGTCGCGGAGGATGTCGGCAAGCGCTCCTTTGTAAGGCTCATCCAGGCCGATGAGTTTGTCCTTGTCGTAGAACTGGAAGCGCATGGGCGGCAGGGCGGGGCCGGGCGGAGTGTCGGGGGTGGGGAAGCCGCCGAGAGGGATGTGATGGTACATCAGGTATTTGCCTTTGACTTTGATGTCGAAGCATTCCGTGCCTATTTTATAACGTCCCACCAGTTCTTTCAGTTCCGACAAAGGTACTTCCTTCGGTTCGGGCGATTTGATGATGACGTTGAAGTGGGTTTCGAGGATGAGCCCGAACAACTCTGCCGTGATGATGCCGCCGTCGTCGCTGTTGGTGAGGATGGCGCAGGCGAAGTCCTTTTCGGGGATGAAGAAGAAATATGCCTGTTGTCCGTTGGTTGCGCCGCCGTGAGCATAGACCTTGAGCCTGCCCGCGTCGCGGATGAACCAGGTGATGCCCATCATGCCGCGCGGACCGGCGTCCGCTTGAGGGACGCGCATCGCCCGCAGACTTTTGCCGGAGATGACGTTTTTCTTCCCGCTGCTCATGTGGAAGCGGGCGTACTTGAGCAGGTCGCGGACGGTGCTGACGACTCCGCCCACGCCGTTGCCTGCTCTGCCAATCGCCCACGGGCGCGCCACCTGAACCTTTCCCTTCACCTTTTGGTGCCCGACGACGAAGCGGTGCGTCAAGAGGATGTCGCTGGGGTAGAAGAAGGTCATGTCCAGGCCGAGCGGGTCGAAGAGCATTTCCTGGGCGGCTTGTTCGTAGGGCTTCTTCGTCACGATTTCGATGATTCGTGCAGCAACGTTGAAGCCGGTGTTGTTGTACGACCAGATTTTTCCCAGCGGCTGAACTTGCGGCAGTTTGGCGATGTCTTTGACCATTTTGTCGAGGGCGTCGTCGCCGTTGCCGAAGTCGTTGAAGTAATCGCCGACCCATCCGCCCATGTGTGTGAGCAAATGCCGCACCGTGACCTTTCTTGCCACCTCTTCATCCTGCAGTTTGAAGTCTTTGATGTATTTGCGGACGGGGGCGTCGAGGTCCACCTTGCCGCGTTCGGCGAGCATCATGAGCAGCGTGCCGGTGAAGGTCTTGCTGATGGAGCCGGTCTGAAAGAGCGTATCGGGCGTGACGGGGAGCGGATGCTCGACGCTGGTGACGCCAAAGCCTGCGGTGAGTTCCTTTCCTTTGTGGTAAATGCCGATGGCAACGCCCGGCACATCGAGCCGTTTCATTTCGGCGACAATCTTTTTGGCGATTTTTCTGAATTTGGTGTCTGTGATTTGTGAGGTCGAAAGATTCATCTTTTGCTCCGTAGGCGCGGTGGTCGGTGTGATGAGTGCATTGCTCTGTTGCAATCATTCAAAATCTTGCGTATTTTGCGCTCTCTAGCGCAACTTTGGGCGTTAGAGAACGCCCAGTACGCTTCAAAACACATCCTTGCAACAGAGCATGAGTGCATTATAAACAGACTTCGGAAGTCTGCCAGACTTCCGAAGTCTTACTTTTCATTCTCCGCTTCCTTCCAGCCACGTGGACTGGTATTCTGGCTTCTCGTATTCGAGCGCGTCTTTGGTGAGGTGCAGGGGATAGAATGTGTCCACCATCACCGCCAGTTCCTGCGTCTCCTTTTTGCCGATGGAGGCTTCCGTCATGCCGGGCTGCGGACCGTGCGGCAGTCCGTACGGATGCAGGGAAATGTCACAGCGGTCAATGCCCTTGCGGCTCATGAAGTTGCCCTCAGCGTAGTAAATCACTTCGTCTGAATTGACGTTCGAATGGTTGTACGGAGCGGGGATGGCTTCGGGGTGGTAGTCGAACAGGCGCGGCACAAACGAGCAGACGACGAAGTTGTGCGCTTCGAAGGTCTGATGCACGGGCGGCGGCTGGTGGATGCGCCCGGTAATCGGCTCGAAGTCTTCGATGTTGAAGATCCAGGGGTAAAGATACCCGTCCCAGCCGACGACATCGAAGGGATGGTAGTCGAGGATGTGGCGCGTCAATCGGTCGCGGACTTTGATGCGCACTTCGAATTCGCCGCGTTCGGTGTGCGTTTCCAGTTCTTCCGGCACGCGGATGTCGCGTTCGCAGTAGGGGGCGTGTTCGAGCAGTTGACCGAAATGATTGCGGTAGCGCTTCGGCGGCTCGATCTGTGAAGGATTCTCGATGATGAAGAAACGCGCCTCTGCCCCGTCAATGTGCAGTTGCCAGGTTGTACCGAAGGGGATGACGATGTAATCGCCCTTGCGGAACTTGAGGTTGCCGAATTGCGATTTGAGTACGCCGCTGCCCTCATGCACCCACCAGGTTTCGTATGCCTGCGCGTTGCGGTAGAAATAATCCATGCTTTTGCTCACGCGCGCCACGCCGAGGATGACATCCTTGTTTGCCAGCAGGGGGATGCGCGCCGAGACTGCATCGCCGCCCAGCGGGATGTCGGAAGTCCTGAAGGCGCGGTGACGGATCGGCCCGAAGTCCACAGTTTCGGGCAGGCGCGAGCCGAGGTCTTCGGCGTGTTTGACGCGCGGCGGGATGAAGTGATGATACAAGATGGATTGCAGGGACGAGAATCCCTCCAGCCCCATCAGTTCTTCGCGGTACAGTCCGCCGTCGGGTTTGCGAAATTGCGTATGACGTTTGTGGGGGATTTGTCCGAGTTTGTGGTAGAAGGGCATTTTTACTCCGTTCGAAGGTTTGAACGTTGGCACGTTTCAACGTTCGAACCTGTCAACATTCAAACGCTCAACCAAGAATGTTGCGCAAAATTCCAATTCGTTCCACTTCCAATTCCACCACGTCGCCGTGATTCAGCCAGGGACCCTGGAACTTCGTCAGTTCGAGCAGACATCCCGTGCCGACTGTGCCGGAGCCGATCACGTCGCCGGGATACAGCATCACCGATTCGGAAGCGCGGGCGATAATCTCACCGAACGACCAGTGCATATCCTTCCAGTTGCCTCGGGAGAATTCCTTCCCGTTGATGCGCGCGACCATTTCGAGGTCATACACGCCGGGGCGTCCTGTTGCTTTATCGGCAAGCGCTTCGTGCGTGACGATGACCGGCCCGAACGCCGAGGCAAAGTCTTTGCCCTTGGCGGGACCCAGCCCCACAATCATCTCTTTCCGTTGAATATCCCGCGCCGACCAGTCGTTGAAGATGGTGTAACCGAATATGTGCTGGGGTGCGTCTTCCGGTTTGATATTGATGCCGCCTTTTCCGATGATTGCCGCGATTTCGAGTTCGTAGTCCATGGCGTTGGTGTAGGGCGGGTAGGGGATGGTGTCTTCGTGACCGAATACGGCGTTTGGGTTGGTGAAGTAGAAGACGGGGAATTGATACCATTCCTCCGGCACTTCGCGTCCGCGGTTCTTGTTGGCGGTCTTGACGTGCTGTTCGAAGGCGTAGCCGTCGCGCAGGGTGAAGGGCTTGATGGGAGGGAGGAACTTCACTTCTTCGATGGGAAGCCAGTCCTTCGATGCCTTTTTGGCGGCTTCGGATGCGCCCGCTTCCATCACGGCGTACATATCGGCAAAGGGCAGAGTGTAGACTCGGTCTCCGTCCACAAGGGCAGGCTGGGTCGTGGCGCGAAGCGTAGAGATAGTGGCGAATTTCATAGTGTGAGTCCAATGTCAGAGGTCGAAAGTCGAAAGTCCCGCGTCCGTCATTGACGTTTGGCTTTCGACGTTCAACTCTAGAGATTTCCTCGTCGTTCCTGTTCCAATTCAATGGATTCGAACAACGCCTTGAAGTTGCCTTTGCCGAATCCCTTGGCGCCATGCCGCTGGATGACCTCGATGAACATGGTCGGGCGGTCCTGGATGGGGCGCGTGAAGATTTGCAGGAGGTAGCCCTCATCGTCGCGGTCTACGAGGATGCCAAGTTCGTGGATGGCTTTCATGTCCTCTTTGATGGAACCGACGCGTTCGGGGAGCATTTCATAGTAGGTGTCGGGCACGCGCAGGAATTCCACGCCGCGCTTGCGCAGTTCGCCGACGGTCTGGATGATGTCGCCGGTGATGAGCGCGATGTGCTGGACGCCGGGCGTGAGGTAGTAATCGAGGTACTCCTCGATCTGGCTTTTGCGTTTGCCTTCGGCGGGTTCGTTGATGGGGAATTTGACGCGCCCGTTGCCGTTCTGCATCACCTTGGACATGAGCGCGGAATATTCGGTGGAGATGTCCTTGTCGTCGAAGTGGAGCAACTGGCGGAAGCCCATCACCTGATGGTAGAAGTTGACCCAGTGGTTCATCTTGCCGAGTTGCACATTGCCGACCATGTGGTCAATTGCCGCCAGCCCGGTGGAGTCGGCTTCGTGGTTGATTGGCTTGTAGGTGGGGGCGAAGACGCCCTTGTAGTCGGCGCGGTCTACGAAGACGTGCAGGGTCTCGCCGTAGGTGTAGATGGCGGATGTGCGGTAGATGCCGAAGTCGTCTTTTTCTTCGCGCGGCGCCCAGGCAGATTTGCCGCCGCGGCTGGTGGTTTCCTTCCAGGCTTTTTCCACGTCATCCACGCCCAGCGCAATGACCTTGACCCCGTCGCCATGCACCATGTGATGCGCCGCCAGCGGACTGGACGGGGAATAGGGCGCAGAAACAACAAACCGCGCCTGCCCCGATTCGAGAACGTACGAAGCAAAGTCGCGGTTGCCGGTTTCCAGCCCCGAATAGGCGACGGGTTTGAAGCCGAACGCCTTCCACCAGTAATACATGGCGTGTTTGGCGTTGCCCACGTAAAAATGCACATGGTCAACGGATTTGATTTGCAGGAAGTCCGCCTCCTCCGTCATGGGGCGGGTTTCGGGTTTTGTGTTTACTGCCATCGAGCCTCCTTTGGTTGGTCTTGTCGTGCGCGTGGCGGCGAGGTAGTATACCGACTGTTGTGTAAATTCGTACCGCGAGATTAATCTCGCGCCACTTTTACACAAAAATCCTGATACGAATGCCGCCGAGGCGTCACAGTTGAAGGGTGGGTCTGAAAAGATTTTACGACAAAGAAGGTCTGATTGCAATGAAAAAAACCTCTTGCGAAAGTGCGCCAGAGAGCGCACAATACGCTTTGGCACAGGAGGCGTTCTCTAACGCCATTTGACTTGAGCAAGAGATCAAATTTATGGTTTGGGATGCGCGGCGAAAAATTTCCAGATGATTTCGCTGGCGGAGATGGATTGAGTCGGTTCGTCGCCGCCCACCCAACCGGGACCGTCCGCGCCGGGCCAGGCGTGTCCGCCGCCCTCGATTTTGTAGAGTTCCACGCTTGTGCTGGCATCGCACGGTGAATAGGTGAGATGTGTAACGTCGCCGTTTTGTTCGATCCCGGCGCGGCTTGGGCAGTTATCGCGGAGAATCCAGAATGCCAGGGTGTCGCTCACGGAGACATAATTGACGCCGGTGGTGGATTTGGTACCCACGCCGCCGTCGTAGGGCAGCTGCTCGTCCGCCGTGCCGTGAAAATGGATGACCGAGACCGGTTCCGAGGGCTGGCATGTGTCAAGGTTTTGTGTGCCGGAGACGGGAGCGATTGCCGCGAACAGGTCTGCCGCTTCGCACGCGAGACGGTAGGACATGATGGCGCCGTTCGACATGCCCGTCGCGTAGATGCGTTTGGGGTCAATGTTGAATTTTGATTCGAGTTCGGCAATCAGCGCACGGATGAAGCCTGTGTCGTCAGTTTGGTTTTCAACGGCGTATTCACAGCACGTTCCGCCGTTCCAGGTCAGGAGTATGTTGTTGAATCTGCCCGTTCCGTTGGGATAGACGACGATGAACCCCTGTTCGTCCGCCAGTTGATTGAAGCCGCTGACGCGCCGCTGGTGTTCGGCGTTCCCCCCGCCGCCGTGCAGGGCAACGACCAGCGGCACAGGTTTGCTTTCGTCATAAGAAGAAGGAATATGGAGAATGTACGTCCGCTCGATGCCGTCGTGGATTAAGGTTCCGGTCACGTCTGCCGAGGGGCGGGGAGCATTGCGGGCGCAGGCGAGCAGGCTGAAGGTCAGCGCAAGAAGCGCAAGCGAAATCCGTTTCATGGCTTGACGCGCACCACTTTCCCGCCGGTCATCTTCTGCAAATCGTCGGTTTTCAACTCGAAGATGGCATTGGGCGTTCCCGCCGCCGCCCAGACGGTTTCGTATTTCAGGAAGTCTTCGTCCATGTAGGTTTCGATTTTTTGAAGATGACCGATGGGCGGCACGCCTCCGATGGCGAACCCGGTCACGGCGCGCACGAAATCGGCGTCTGCCTTGCCGATGGCTTCGCCGGCGTATTCGGCGATGCGCTTCTCGTCCACGCGGTTCGCGCCGCTGGTCAGGACGATGATCGGCTTGCCCGATTCTTTCCCTCGAAAAATCAGCGACTTGACAATTTGACCGAGTTCACAGCCGGCGCGGTCTGCCGCTTCCTGTGCGGTGCGCGTGGACTCGGCATGTTCGACGACGGTGTAATCGTAGCCAAGCGAGTGGAGGAGGTCTTGTATTTTTTGAGCGGAGTTGGAGATGGGCATAGGCAGGGATGAAAGAGGAAAAAGTTGCGGCTATTATATCAAGTAGAATTGCTCCATGACCGACAAACAAAAACAAATCTACCAAACCGACGGCGACCATTATGAAGCGTTGATTGCCAGAGAAGACCATGAAGGGAACCTCCTCAAAGCGCTGGAGGAGATCCTCAACCCCAGCGGCCTGGACATTCTCGACCTCGGCGCAGGGACGGGGCGGCTGGCGGTTCTGCTTGCGCCGCGGGCGAAGTCGGTGCGGGCGTTCGACGTTTCCGAAGAGATGCTCAGGGTGTGCCGGCAGAAGTTGGAGAGGAGCGGACTCGCCAACTGGAAAGTGGAAGTTGCCGACCACCGCCAACTACCCGTTGCCGATCACTCTGCCGACCTTGCCGTCTCCGGCTGGAGCGTGAGTTACCTTGCGGTGTGGAACCCCGCTTCGTGGCGGGCGGAGTTGGAGAAATGGCTGAGGGAAATGAAACGCGTGTTGAGGCGCGGCAGTTTCATCGTCCTGTTTGAATCGCTGGGCACGGGAAACGAGTCGCCGATTCGGCTGGAGCACCTCCGCGATTTCTATCCCTGGCTCAACGAAGCCGGTTTTCAGAGCAAGTGGATTCGCACAGATTACAAGTTTGCGTCCCTCGAGGAAGCCGAGGAGTTGACCCGCTTTTTCTTCGGCGACGAACTCGGAGAAAAGGTGAGGGCAAACGACTGGGTGGTCCTGCCCGAATGCACGGGGGTGTGGTGGCTGAAAGTTTGATCAGCGCACGAACGCTTCTTTTTGATTTGCAAGCGTGTCGAGGATGCGTTCCTTGTGCCGCCCAAGCATGTCCAGCGTCTCCACCTCTTCCAGCGTGAAATAGCCAAAATCGGTCGTTTCTTCGCTCAAGCCCAATTTGCCGCCGACAGCCTCTGCCTCGAAGTGCAAGACGACGATGTGCGCCTTGTTCCCATCGGGATAGACGGCGAGTTGATCGGGGTGACTATAGACGCCGACCAGACGCTTCACTCTCACGCTCAAACCTGTTTCCTCCCAAACTTCCCTTTCACACGCCTCAGCCGCAGATTCCCCCGCCTCCATCCCGCCGCCCGGCAGACACCATTGCCCGTTGTCGGCGCGGCGCGTGAGCAGGATGCGCCCCTGCCCATCGAAGATGGCGGCGGAACAGCCCAGGCGCAGTTTGCCTTGTTTTGCGATGCGGTTGCCGTAGAGTACCTGAGTCAAAATTTGCTCCCTTCAGAAAACTGGTGGTTGTATTGTTTCCTCAAAAGTTGTACACTGAATCCAATGGTGTCGTGTCCTGTGTTTGCAACTTTAGAGGAAAGGCATGAGGTAAAAATGAAACGTTTAGCGCTTTGTTTGGTGACCGTCCAGATCGTGTCTGCAATAAGTGGTTGTCAGGTGATGAGTAATTTTATCCCGACTCAGACCCCTTATCCTACTTACACGCCCAATCCCACCTATACTCCGAACCCAACTTTTACGCCATTTCCAACTTCCACTTCAACTCCTTCGCCCACGGCGGTTCCGGTTTTGTTCGAAGCAAATGAGTTTGGTGACGTTGACAATTGTTTCCCCGTTGACTCATTCCCCGACGTCAGAAGGTTTGCAGAAGATGGGCAATATCACATTGTAGTCCAGAAAAAAATTTACTTCGGCTGGTCCATCTGTGAAAAGGATCTTCGTAATTTTGTTATTGAAGTGGACGCCACGCCCATCGAAGGACCCGGTAATAACTCATTTGCTTACGGGCTTCTCTTCCGCCGGGATAGTGATACTAAAGGGTTTTACACTTTCCTAATCTCAGCAGATGGTTATTACACTTTCAGCGGCGTCTACCCGGATAATTATTATTCTCTGCTTTCCTGGACTTCGCTTCGGGAGATTAAGCAGGGCAGGCAGACAAATCACCTGAAAGCCGTGGTGGTGGGTGAACAATTCGAGTTGTATGTCAATGGCGTTCTGGTGGGGCTTGTGCGCGAAGGGACGCTCACATCGGGTTCTTTTGGCTTCATTGTGGAGACTTTTGATGATGCCAATGTGCAAGTTGCCTTTGACAACCTCGTCATCACGCAACCATAGCGGGTTCAAAAGTTACCAACAATTTACGTCCCAAAGGGCTTGATGTCCTGTGCCTGAATTTTCACCAAGCCTTCGGGATGTTCTGCTCAATGTAGGTGAATAATCTTGGCGGACGCGCTCTTTATTCTTTGATAAACGTCCCGTCGCGGAGTTCCCTCAGTGTCTGCTGGATCTCTTCGATGGTGTTCATCACGAAGGGACCGTAGGGGACGATAGGCTCGTTGAATGGCGCGCCTGCCATGAGCATGAAGCGTACCGGGCTGTTTTTGGTTTTCACATGGATGTGGTCGCCGTCGGAGAATTTGAGCATTTTCACGGCATTGATGGTCTCGCCAGAAAAGACTCCCTCGCCTTCGAAAACATAAGTGATGAGGGTATGCCCTTCGGGGATGGGGAAGCGCCATTCGATGCCGGGCGCCAGTTCCACGTCCATGTAGAGAGGCGAGGCGGCAATGTCACGGATGGGTCCGCTAATCTCGTCCACCGTCCCAGCCACGATGCGGATTCTGACGCCGTCCTTTTCGTAGGTGGGAATGGTGGAGGCGGTCACTCCCCGATAGCGCGGCTCAGACATTTTGAGGTGTGAAGGCAGGTTGACCCACAATTGGAAGCCGTAAATGGCTCCACTGGGACCGCGCCGGGGCATCTCTTCGTGTAAAATGCCGCGCCCGGCGCTCATCCATTGCACGTCGCCGGGACCGATAAGGTCGGCAGTGCCGAGGCTGTCGCGGTGGTGGGTGGCGCCTTCGAGCATGTAGGTGACAGTCTCGATGCCACGGTGCGGGTGCATGGGAAAGCCGCGAATCGGACCCTCGACGGGATCGTTGAAGGCGAAGTGGTCGAAGAGCAGGAAGGGGTCGAACAGGTTGCTGACGCGCGGCGCGATGGAGCGGAGCAGACGCACACCGGCGCCTTCGATGGCAGTCTGCGGTTCGATGATTTGGGAGATCGTTCTAAGGTTGTCCATGTGTGGATAGACGATGCGGGCAGAAGGGGTATTACGGCTCTGCCCCGGCGTTCTCTCTTTGTTTGGATGGACAATGCTTGTCGGAGTAGGAGCAGAAGACACAGCAGTCTCCTGCTTTGGGGCGCAGGATGACGCCACAACTGGCGCAGCGGTAGATAATCACTCAGGTGTCGGGTGGCATTTGCTCGGCTTTGACAAACCCGCATTGCGGGCAGGTGATGACGGCGTTCAGGTCTATGTTCATGGGTATCTGGTTTTCTGGCGCTTATTGGGTGTAGGAGGAAGCAGCAGTATCCGCGCCTGAAGTTGAGGCGGGGAAGGTGCTATTCGTGGTTGCTTGCCGCATTTTTGTTTCCAATACTTCCAGGGCGGGGGCTTTCAGCAGGTAGTTGTTTGGCAGGTCACGGTAATATTTGCGGGCGCTGTCAATTTTAGACCTTCCCTCCAGTTCGAAACCATTGGCAAGTTCCTGTAAACCCCAAGTCTCGTAACTGTACCCCTGCGTGTAAATGGAATAAGCATCCGCTGGGTTGGCGAGCAGGTCAACAGCCTCTTTGAAATATTTTCTTCCCAATTCAAAATTGCGGAGCGGGCTTTGTGAGAAGTAGAAACTTCCCAAGGCTCTCAAAGCGATGATTCGGGCAAGGGGAAACCGTGCCGCGCGAATTGCCTTTTTGTAAAATTCCTCTGCCTGTTTGAAATTGGAATCGGCAAAGAATTCAAATGCCAAAAAGGTATATTCAGAGGATGCGATTTGGCTGGGGATTTGTTCCGTGATGTTGATCGCTGCTTCCAGATAGATTTGTCGTTTGTTGTTGAGTGAGATGGAAGCCGCTTCCCTTTTACTTGCATCTGGCAGGGCAGATATTTCATTGTTGAATTTGTCGCGCAACTCGATGAGCTGCATGGTAATGTTCCGCAGTTCTTCCCGCTTGCTGCGATTTTGTTCGACTTTTTGAATCCACCAGCTAAAAATGCCGGTCACAAATGCGCCTACCAGCGCGCCGATCAATGCAGAAAAAACATCGCTTGACATACGACTTCTCCTCCGTTGGCGAATTGGTGGAATGGTTTGAACTGCAAACGCGGGTGAGTATCCTCAGCCCGATGTCAGTTGTGGGGGGGTATCTTCTTTAGCGCTTTTGCCGGGTCTCATCTCCAGAAATTGAATTTGGTGGGTGAAGCGCGCATGTGCCAGCCTCGGCAGGAGCGCCTCGTTCAGGCGGTTTTCGATGCGTTTCTCGGCGTCTGCCAGCATGTCGAGTTTGGAGGCTTTGTCCTGGGCGAGGGCGGCGAGTTCCTGCATGGCGGTTTCGATGTCTTTTTTTGTCACCCAGTTGATCAGCCCCGAAGCCGTGTCCTTCTCGATTTCCAGCGGTTCCACCGAGAGGATCTCGGCGCGCGGCAGTTGCAAAAGGATTTGTCCTGGCTTGAGAAAGCCGCCGCGATGGACTTCGATGTTGAAACCTTTTTGCAGGTCAAAGCCGATTTTGGCGCGGTATGCGCCGCGCAGGCGGATGCGCTTCACGCTTCCCAGCAGGGTGTCGCTGGTTTCGTGCTCTACGTCGAAATCCTGCTCGATCATTGCCAGTTGCAGAATTTCATTGGTGCGCTTGTAGATGATTTTCTGATTGATGGTCACTTGCGGCGTCAGCCCAAAGGTATTCTTGACCGTCGCCGCCAGTTCCTTTGCGATGGAGAGGGTCTTGTTGGGGAAATAGACGAAGAGCAGCCATGCCGTCCCGCCGAAGAGGATGAGGAAGAAAGCAAGGATACTGATAATGATGATGGTCGTATCGCTCATGAGATTGCGCCTGTGAAGACATTACTGCTTCCTGCATAAATGACTGAACTGATGCAGCCAAAAAGCAGGGAGAAGCCGAAGATTTTCGTTCAAATATTTACGCAGCACTCTGTAAATCACATTTTAGACTCTGCGCTCGCGCCTTTTACTGACCTTCGAGCATTTCGCGGATCGCCTCCACGACGACGGCTGGATTCTGTCTCGGAATGTTGTGCCCCGTCCCCGGCACGATGATTTGCTTGCCGTTCGTGGAGAGCGCGGCAAGGCAGGCTTGCTGTTCCTTGAACAGGCTGGCAAGGGCTTGTTCCAAATCGGGCGGGAGACCGGGGTTGAGGACGGTGAAGTTTTCGGCGGTGAGGACGGTGACAGGCAGGTCGCCGAGGTTGCCCGCCTCGCGGACCTGTTCCACCACGGCAGGGATGTTCATCGCTTCGAAGTTGCTGGCGGGGTCGCGCCAGCCGTCGGTGAGGTAGAGACGGAAGGAGGCGAGCCGGGCGGTGTCGTCGGCAGAGGCAGGCGGAAGGAGGGCGAGGGCGTCCTGCCACCAGTCCTCATGAAGCGCGTCCACGAAGATCAGGCCGGTCACTTCATCGGGGAAATCGTGCTGGTAGCGGCGGATGAGCAGACCGCCGAAGGAATGCCCGACGAGAATGTAGGGCGGCGGGACGTTTGCAAGCGTGAGGAGAGTGTGCAGAGCCTGCGCGGTTAGTTCGGCGTCGCGCGGGGTGGGAGCGTAGTCGCTGTGGGCAAGCCCGGCGCGGTCGTAGCGGCAGACGCGGGTGAATTGGGCGACGGCGGGGTGCACGTCCTTCCAGGTGGTGACATCGCCCTCGAGTCCGGCTTCGAGGAGGACGGTGGGGCTTCCTTCACCTTTGCAGTCGAGGTAGAGGCGGTAACCGCCGACGTCAATTTTGTCGCCGGGCAGGGTGGGGC
>JABRVZ010000020.1:0-30354 GCA_039961775.1 Chloroflexota bacterium | reverse complement strand
GAAACCTTCTCTCGGCTTGGGCACCCTGCCCGCTTTGGTTGCCTAACCCGAACTCACGTTATTTTAAGAAACTAGCGCATGTGTTCTACAAACTTGTATAGATGGATGTTGTTTTTTCGTGTAGCCAATATATATTTGACAACCTGCTCAAGTTATGCTGCTCTCTAGAATGTCAATGGAGAAAAGTTACTTCGTTGCAGGAAGCCAACAGGCTTGCGTCGTTGCCCCGGCTACGCTTGAGCAGTTTGGGTGGGGGAAATCGAATAAGCCGTGATGTTAAGCCCGGAGATCGAGACGGTCATCTGGCGCGCCTGAATATTTGCCTGCGGTGGAATACGCTCCATCGCTTCTTGGGTGACCAGAATCTCCCGCGCTGCCGCCACATCTTCGCCCAGTTTGGAAGCGCGATTCACCGCGTCGCCGAAACAGTCTTCGCCGGGGATGACCAGGATTTTCCCGTAATCTATTCCGCACGCAATGTAAATATCCATGTCGTCGGAGGTCAGAATGTTCGCTGACTCGAAGGCGTGCTGCATGACCAGCGCCGCTTTGACAGCCGCCAGCGGATCGGGGAAAACGGCAAAGCAGTTGTCGGCTTCGTATTTGATCATGCTCCCGCCATAGGCTTTGACGATGGGCTCCGTAGTTACTTGCATCCGTTTGACCATCGAGAGGTAATGAACGATCCCGTATTTGCGAGTGAGCATGGAGAAGCCGGACATATCCAGCACGAATACAGCCAGTTCGGCGCCGAATTCAGCCCAGAGGTCCGACTCGATGCGGCGGCGCTGCTCCGTCTCTTCGGTTTTGGAAAAGGCGAGGAGCAGTTCCTGAAATCGTTTCGCGGCTTTGGTGGTCATGCCTTATTTGCTTTTCTTTTCAAGCTTTGCCCAACTGTCTTTCAAGGTCACTGTGCGGTTGAAGACCGGTTTGCCGGGGCGCGAATCGGGATCGAGGCAGAAGTAGCCGGTGCGTTCGAACTGCAGGCTTTCGCCGAGTTTTGCTTCGCCAAGCGCCGGTTCCACGAAGGCATTCTCGATGACCTCCAGCGAATTGGGGTTGATGATGTCTTCGAGTTCCGCGTCGTCGGGTTTTTCCACAGTGAAGAGTTGATCGTAGAGGCGTACTTCTGCCTGAATGGCGTGTTCCGCCGAAACCCAGTGAATGGTGGATTTGACCTTGCGCCCGTCCGGCGCGTCGCCGCCGCGGGTGGCGGGATCATACGTGCAGTGCACTTCAGTCACATTCCCCGCTTCGTCCTTGACCACATGCGTGCACTTGACGATATAGGCATACCGCAGACGAACTTCGTTGCCGGGATAGAGGCGGTAATACTTGGGCGGCGGTGTTTCGCGGAAGTCATCCTGCTCGATGTACAGCACTTTCGAGAACGGCACTTTGCGGGTGCCTGCCGCGGGGTCTTCGGGGTTGTTGAGGGCTTCCATCTCTTCGGTCACGCCTTCGGGGAAGTTGTCAATGACCAGTTTGAGCGGGCGTAAAACCGCCATACGGCGCAGGGCGCGCTTGTTCAAGTCATCGCGGATGACGGCTTCGAACTGCGCCATTTCCACCCACGAGTCATTCTTCGTCTCGCCTAACCCGGTGATGAAATTGATGATGGCTTCCGGCGTGACACCGCGCCGCCGCAGACCGCGCAACGTGGTCAGGCGCGGATCATCCCAGCCGCGCACCACGCCGGTTTCGACGAGTTTGCGCAGTTTACGCTTGCTCATCATCGCAAAGGTCAGGTTCAGGCGTGTGAACTCAATTTGGCGGCTTGGGAATTCGCCCAGTTTTTCTAGAAACCATTCATACAGCGGGCGATGGATGATGTATTCGTTCGAGCACAGTGAATGGGTGATGCCCTCCATCGAGTCGTTCTGTCCATGCGACCAGTCATACGTGGGGTAGATGTGCCACTTATCGCCCGTGCGGTGATGGGGGATGTGCATGATGCGGTACATGACCGGGTCGCGCATGAGCAGGTTGGGGTGGTTCATGTCAATTTTGGCTCTCAGTACGCGGCTGCCTTCGGGGAACTCGCCGTTCTTCATACGTTCTAATAAATCGAGGTTCTCCTCCACCGAACGGTTGCGCCACGGCGAGTCAACGCCAGGTCTGATGTTCGGTTCGGTTTCGCTCCACTTTGTGCCTTTGGGCAGGGTGCCGCGCGAGGCGCTCATTTCCTCCTGCGACTGGTCATCTACATACGCCAGCCCCATCTTGATAAGCCGCACAGCCCACTCGTAGAGGCGGTCAAAATAATCGGATGCGTAGGTTTCTTTCACCCACTTGATGCCCAGCCAGGCGGCGTCCTCTTTGATAGCGTCCACAAACTCGGTCTCTTCCTTGGACGGGTTGGTGTCGTCGAAGCGCAAATACAGCTCGCCGCCAAATTCCTGCGCCGTGAAATAATCAATCAAAAACGCCTTGACATGCCCGATGTGCAAATAACCGTTTGGCTCAGGTGGAAGTCTCGTGCGGACATAGTTGAACCGCCCTGTACGCAAATCTTCCGCAACCGCCTCGCGGATGAAAGATGGGATTCTGCTTTTGGTTTCTTCCGGACTCATTCGTAAACACCTTCTGATTGGGAATCAATCGCTTCTTTTTTGACCTCTGCCTGCCGCGCCCTCCCGGAACTTTTCCCGGCTGACAGCGTCTTATCGGTGTATTATAACAAAGGTAGGTACACTATAATTGACATGGAGGCAGCAATGAGTGAATCAACAGACAAACAGGGAAAATTCCTTGGCGCATACTTTGACCGTGACGGGGTTCTGCGCCTGTCCCGCTGGGCGGAGGGAACCGCCTGGGTCGTCCTCACAATCTATCTTCTATCATGGCTTTTTTCGGTCGTGCTTTTCATTGTCCAATATTCGAATGGACTCTTTTTTGAAAAGGGCATGACCTTTCTCGGCGCTTTCAGCATTTTCAAGCCCTATCTCACCGAGCCGTTGCCCGGCTTGCTCTATTTCTTTGCTCTTCAGGGAATTTCCAAGATTTTGCTCATTCTGCTGGATGTGGAAGACAACTCCCGCCGCGCCGCCCGGAAATAAGCGGCTTCTCTGCTTCCAGTATTCATCGAGCAATTCAAAAATCTGTTGCGTTTTTTGAACACTGGAAGGCATGATGTAGCCCAAACCTCGTCAAAAAACACAACGGATTTTTATTTTTCCTATCCCAGGACGAAACACAGATGCCCGTAAATGCCAAAAAAAAGACTTATGGGGCGAGAGGGGGTCGAACCCTCACGGTGTTGCCACCGACAGATTTTAAGTCTGTTGCGTCTGCCGATTCCGCCATCGCCCCGAAGCGATTCGCGTATATTCTACCTTAATCGCCGCTGGTGATGCTGGATAGTTTTATGCCCTTGCGCTTCGTGATTTTGCCGTCCAGTCTCTCACTGCGAACGGCGCGTACAATAATAACACAGTCATCAACCCAATGACTTCCATGTAGAGAACGTAGAGGGGCCACCCGGGAAGCAGGTCGAGCAGGCTGGGAGTCTCGGGCTTGTGGTTAATCATCAGGTAGTTGCTGCCGATTGCGGTATTGATGAAGTACACAATCACTACATAGATGTTCATCCAAAGCGCCACGCGCCACACCGAGCCCCACGTGGGACGGAACCCCTCCACAACGGTCATGTAAATGGCAGAGGTGACAATCAAGCCGTGTGAGATAAAGGTCTGGAAGAAGCGAAAGTGGGGAAAGCCGTAAATGCCCAGGTCTGGCGTGGCGAGCGCCTGAATCGCGCCGCCGATGCCCATCAGGTACATGAACTCGTAAATGCGATAATTCCTGGTCACCAGCATCAACGCGCCAACCCATACCAGCACACTGCACAGGTGCAGAGGCAGCATGGTCTGGATTGTCCACCTGCCGACGGCATAGTTCCAGGCATGCCAGGCAATCTCGTTGCCCCACAGAATGAGCGCCAGCGTCCAGCGGACGCGGGCACGGGTGGCTTCGTCGGCGTGTTTGAAGCGGAGGAGATAAAGGTTGAGCAGGACAAGTACAGCCAGCGCGCCAAGATGCGCCGTCCCCAGGAATTGAAAAGCAGGTCCCGTATAGTCGCCGGCGAAAAAGTTTTCCATAACCCGAATTCCTGTCTGCCGCTAAAGTACTCCCGCGCTCACCAGCGCCAACGCCAAGAGACCGAACGCCAGTATCCAGATCATCCATCCGCCGGAGAGACGACGATCCAGCACAGATTCAGCGGGCGCCTTTGGGTTGTAATAGACGGTGAGGGGGCTTCCTGCCGGGTACTCTTTGACCTTTTTTTCGGCGAATCGAGATGTGCTCCAGCCTGTCTCTGCACCAAGGCTGTAGCGATCGCTGGTATATTCACGCCCGTTCACTGTGAATCGGTAAGTAATGCCGGGCGTGTAAAATGTGTGCTGGATGCCGTCTTTCCACTGTGTATAAGAGCGCACTTCTGAAGCGATTACCGCTCCTTGCGTGGGCGTCCATGTTTGCATCGCAAGCGCCTGCCGCTCCTGTGCAAAGCCGAACAACAGAAGGAAAAGCCCCAGCCCGCCGGAAAGGGTCACAAAAAGAGCGTTTTCGGAGTTGGGGAGCAGGGGAGCCAGCAGTTGGGGGACTTTGGCGATGCTGAGCAATATGAGCACCACACCGCCTCCCAATACTGCAAATACAGCCGTCAATCCCTTGCCGAAGTCCACCGGTAAGTCGCGTTCCAGAACTGCTTGCCGCGGGTTGGACGGGTTGTAGTACACGGTTACCTCTTTGCCAACCGGGTAACGATCCAGAGTGGACTCGATGTCGCTTTCCGGGATGATCTCTGCCATGCTGATGCGGTCCCCGCTGAAGCGCTTCCCATTCACTGTATATTCGTATTTCACCACAGGGACACTGCGTGTTTGCTCGTGGTCATCCATGTTCCGCCGCTTCTGCGCGCGGACCTCGGAGTGGGTCACCCGCCCGGTTGTTTTGTGCCAGCTTTGAACGTTTTTGACTTCCCGCATTTTGACTGCGATTGCGAGAACCAACACACCGATTATCGCTACCGCAAAAATTCCAGCATAGAGAAGAATTTCACTCATACCGTGTTCCGCCTTTGCGAAATATTGACTGATTTTAACCATTTGATTCTGTTTCGGGGAGAGCAGTTTTTTGGGGCGAATCAGGCTGGGGCTGTGGATGAAGCGTTGTGTTCCTTCTGCGTGATATACTCTTCTTTGTTTAGAAGACTTTGCCTTCCTGCCGATGAATTTCAGTATCTCATCTCTTCCAACGATCGGTGTTCTGGCTGGCTGGCAGTTCTACCGCACAGCCACCAATCTCAGTTATTTGGCGCCCATTTTCCGGGGGATGAGTCGCGCCGCACACTCTTTGACCTGCAATCTCCTGCTTGGCTGTGGGATTGGACCTTCTGCCAGCCCAAGCGACCCTTACCGTCCAGCCTGGTCCGTGCCAGCCGCCGAGCAGGACTTTGTGCCGATTGGTCCCTGGAACACTCAGGGGTTGATTGTTGCCACTCCTTTGCATTCCATCCAGCGTGCTGAATATATCCAGCAATTGCGCGCCGCCGGTTTGCCGGTCTTGTTCATCGGTTCCGGCGAAACTGGACCTACCATTGCCGCCAACAATGCCGCTGGTATCTTTCAGGCGGTTCAACACCTGGTGGAGCATGGACGCTGCCGCCTTGCCTTCATTGCCGGCTCCGCCGACGACTTGCGCGGTGATTCAGGTCAGAGATTGGATGCCTTCCGCGCTGCGTGCGCGCAATTTGGGCTGGAGCAAGATCCGCGTTTGATGGTGTATGGACGCCATGTGTACGACGGCGGTTTTGCCGGGGCTCAGCAGCTTCTTGCCAGCGGAAGCAGGTTCGATGCCTTGATTGCCAGCAATGACGAATCTGCGATGGGGGCAATGGATGCCCTGAAACAGGCGGGAGTTCGCATTCCCGATGACGTGGCAGTGGTCGGCTTCGATAACCGCCTGGAAGGTGCGGTGCAATTACCGGCGCTGACCAGCGTACATGTGCCGCTCTTCAACATCGGCTATCATGCCGTAGAACAGATGTGGCGGCATCTGACGCTTGGGGAGCCTCTGCCGCCGCAAGTGGCGGTGGATACGCATCTGGTCGTGCGGCAATCCTGCGGCTGTGGGGCGGTCTCTGCTCCTGAAGCCGAAGAGAGCGTCTCTTGGCAACCTCTCCCGCTTTCGCAAAAGATTGCCGCGCAAATTCAAAAGCAGGCTTACGACCTGGAAGAGACCGAAACGCTGACCCTTTGCCAGATGCTCACCGATGCCTTCGAACGCAGCCTGAGCGAAAATACCCCGGCGGCTTTCCGTGCTGTACTCGCTGAAGTATTAAACCGCGCAGCGCACAGCGAAGATGGTGCGCACATCTGGCAGGATGCTATTTCTCTGCTGGCGCACAGTCCCTCGGCGCACGCAAATCCCGCCCTGTCACAATCGCTGTTGGACGAAGCGCGGGTGACCATAAGCAAACAGATGCAGCAGCAATACCGCTTATATGCTCTGACGGAGCGCTGGGCATCGAGCCGGTTGAGTCTGTTAACCGCCCGCCTCTTGACCGCCCTGGACGAATCGCAAATTTACGACATTCTGGAACGCTATCTGCCCGATTTGGATATTCAAACCGCTATGGTGGGATTGTTCGAACCAGAAGGCGACGATCCCTTTGCCTGGACCATCCTGAGAAACGCCCTCGATTCACACCAGACCTTGATACGCTTCCGCAGTCAGGACTTCCCGCCTGAGGGGTTGTTCCCGAAAGACCGCTCGTTCTCTCTCACGCTAATCCCGCTCACCGATCAGACCGGACAAATCGGCTTCATGGTCTTCAACACGGCACACCTCAATCTGTACGGCGCAATTGTCCAGCAGCTGGGCAGTGCATTGAACACAGCCCGTCTCTACCGTCAGGCAACCGAAGCCCGCCGCGCCGCCGAGGAAGCCAACCGTCTCAAGAGCCGCTTCCTGTCCACCATCAGCCATGAATTGCGCGCGCCCTTGAATTTGATTGTCGGTCTGAGCGGTTTGATTCTGGAAGAAGGCGATGAACATCCAGTTCCCATTCCCGACGCCACACGCCGCGACATCGAGCGTGTTCATGCCTACGCTCAACACCTGGGCGGGTTGATTGGCGATGTGATTGATCTGGCGTCCAGCGGCGCAGGGCAATTGCGTTTGCAATACGAGGCGGTGGATTTGGGCGAAACCCTGCAAGTGGCGGCAGAAAGCGGAGCGCAACTTGCGTTGGATAACGGTCTTGCCTGGCATGCCGACCTGCCCGAAAGCGGTCCCTGGGTGTGGGGCGACCGAACCCGCCTGCGCCAGGTGGTACTTAACCTGGTCAATAACGCCATTAAATTCACCCCGCATGGCGAAGTCAGTCTTTCTTTGAGGAGCGTCAACGGTCAGGCGCAGATAGCGGTACGGGATACAGGGCTGGGCATTCCCGTCGAGGAACAGCCGCGCATCTTCGATGCCTTTCACCGTTCCGAACGCGCCGTTGCCGAAGGATACCCCGGCCTGGGGCTGGGATTGTCAATCTCCAAAACGCTGGTGGAAATGCACGGCGGACAAATCGAAGTCGTCTCGAGCGGAAAACCGGGCGAAGGCACAACCTTTCTGGTGAAACTGCCTGAAATACCTCCCCCTGAGAAGCAAAAGACACCTGCCGCCGAGACCTTCGCTGAAAAAAGCATCCTGCTCTTATTCCAAACGCCAGCCGACCATCATATCCGCCTGGCGGAACGCCTGCGCCAGCAGGGCGTGCGTCTGACGCAGGCGCCTCTCGACCGGTCTTCGGAGTGGCAGCCGCAACTGGCTGTTTCGCCGCCCGATGCGATTGTGCTGGATATCAAAGACGAGTCCAATCTGGCTTGGCGGGTCATGCGCATGATAAAAAGCCTTCCCTCGGCGCAGGACATCCCGGTAATGTTCTACACCGCCTCGCCGCAGGGCGAAGCGCTCCTCAACCTGGATTACCTGACCAAACCCATTGACCCCAAAACCCTGCTGCGTGCCCTGGATCAAAATCTCACGCTGAGCGATGCGCCTGCCCAATCTGTGCGTACCTTTCTGGTGGTAGATGATGATGTGCAGGCTCTGGAAATGCACGCCCGCATTCTTCGCCTCCACAGCCCTGCCAACCGCGTGCTGGCGGCGCAAAATGGACGTGAAGCCCTGAAAATTCTGCTCAAAGAGAGGGTTGATTTGGTGCTCCTCGACCTGCAAATGCCCGAAATGGACGGCTTTGCAGTGCTTCAAGCCATGCGCGAAGCCCCATGGACGCACAACATCCCTGTCATCGTTGTCACCGGCAAAGACCTGACCGAAGAAGACCTGACGCGCCTGAACGAAGGTGTGGCAGTTGTCCTGCAAAAAGGTTTGTTTGGGCTGGAAGAGACCGTCGCCCATATCAGCGCCGCGCTGGAGCGCAAACGCCGTCTGAGCGTGGATGCTCAACGCCTGGTTCGGCAGGCAATGCTTTACATCCACAAGCACTATTCCGAGCCCATCACCCGCGCCGACATCGCCCGCCACATCAACATCGCCGAAGATTACCTGACCTTTTGCTTTCGCCAGGAATTAGGCACAACACCCATCAAATATTTACAGCGCTACCGCGTGCATCAAGCCAAAGCCCTGCTCAAAAATACCAGCCGCAGCGTCTCAGAAATCGCCCTGGATGTCGGCTTTTCAGATAGCGGGTACTTCACGCGCGTCTTTCACCGTGAAACGGGGATGTCACCCGAAAACTTCCGCCGTGCTTGAAAAAACCGAGTGAATCTGCGCCGAAAATGGGAAAAACAAGCGGCGCGCACCCCGATTCTATGTTTTATCCACCTCTCTCACGCTTTTCTCCAAGACTTGGGCGCCCTGGATAAGTAGAATGCTAACAAAGGCGCAATTGCCCGCGTATTTTCAACCCAGTTCCACAAGGAGAAATTCCGATGTCCAAGAAAATGTTTTCACTTATGAGCCTGATCGTGGTCTTTGCCACGCTTCTGGCCGCCTGCGGTTCTCCCGCAGCCCCGACGGAGGGCGCACAACCCTCCACAGGCGGGGAGCAGCCCGCCCAGAAAGTCACCCTGCGCGTGCTGGTTCACCAGAATCCCCCGATGGTGGCTTTCATGGAAGAGTTCAATAAGAAATTCCAGGAAAAACACCCCAACATTACGGTGGATATGTCGGTGGTGAACGCCAATGACCTCAGCACCGTCTCGCAAACCCGCCTCTCCGCCAACGACGTGGATGTGCTGGACATCTTTGGCTTTGCCAATGCCGCCCAGCCGTACATGAAACAGGTGGATCCGCCCAACTGGCAGCAACTGATCGAAGCCGGCTTGCTGATGGACCTGACCGGTCAGGATTTCCTGAAATACTATGACGCTTCCGCCATCGCCGACGCCGGTTCTTACAACGGTAAAGTGTACGCCGTCAACCTGGGGCGCGTCTCCTACAGCGGCATTTACTACAACAAAAACCTGTTCAATCAGTACAACCTCAAAGTTCCCACCACCTGGTCCGAACTCGTCACCGCCTGCGAAACCTTCAAAGCGGCTGGCATCCCCTGCATGACCGCCGGCGGTAAAGACGGCTGGCCCATTTTCGTCGGCGCCTATGGTTTGATCGGTTCCATCTACCCCGACCAGGCTGCCCTCGTCGAAGGTCTGTGGACTGGTACCATCAAATGGAACGATGAAAAATCGCTCGAAATGTGGCGCAAGATGCAGGTCTATGCCCGCGATATGATGGAAGAAGGCGCGAGCGGCATTGCCGGCGACGCTGCCCCCGGACGCTTCGCCTCCGGCGCTGTTGCCATGTTCCCCGGCGGTACCTGGTACGCCCCGGCAATTGAATCTGCCAACCCCGATTTCGAATGGGGCTACATCCCCTTCCCCGGCTCCGACAACCCCGAAGACAACAAATACCTGTTCGGTAAATACGACCAGGGCTGGGCGATTGCCGCCAACACCCCGAACAAAGACGCCGCCCTGCTCTACCTGGCTGAATTCTCCGAACCCGCCAACTACCAGGCATTTGTGGATGCCGTCGGCTTCATCCCTACCCAGCCGACTGCCAAACTCAACACCAAAATCGGCGCGGAAGTCGCTCCCTACCTCGCCAACTTCCGCGTTGGCTACGAACAATACTGGGTTGCCCCCAAAGGCGCGGGACAGTTCGCCAATCCCTGGGCTTCCTACTTCAAACCCTTCGGCACAGACGACGACCCGCAGGCTTTGGCTGATAAAGTGCAAGCCGACCTGCAAGCCGGGCTCGACGCTGTAAAGTAGTATTCTCTTCTCTCCTTGGGCTTCCTGCTGATGAGGCAGGAAGCCCAGAATTTTTCACCGAAAGGAATAGCGCTGTCATGTCCTATCATTTTGGTCGCGGCTGGGCAAAGTGGACGCCCTATCTCCTCTTGCTGCCTGGTCTATTCTTCTATTTTCTGATTTCACTCGGACCATCAATGGCAACCGCCGTATATTCCTTCACCGACGCCACCGGCATTAAAGGCGCACCCGTGCGATGGATTGGCTTCGACAACTATCGGGAGTTCCTTTTTATGGGGCGCGCCTCGGTGGATAACCTGGACGCTCTCAAACGCACCCTGATCTTCTGTGTCGTCGTCACTTTTGTGCAGTTTGCACTGGGATTGTTTGTCGCCTTGATTGTGAACCAAAAACTGAAGGGCACAAACGTCTTTCGTACCATCTACTTCATGCCCGTCATTCTCGGCGTGGTCATTCAAGGTTTGATGTGGTCGCTGTTCCTCTATCCGCTTGGCGGACCTGTTGCCAAGCTGCTCTCGTTGTTTGGTATGCGATCTGAATTTCTGGGCGGTCCGCCCGCTGAAGCCTTCGCCTGGGTGATTTTCATCCAAATTTGGGCAAACATGGGCGTCACCATGATGATTTTTATTGCCGGCTTGCAAACCATTCCGTCGGAACTCTATGAAGCCGCCCGTATTGACGGGGCAAACGCCTGGCAGATTTTTCGCAACATCACCTGGCCCCTGCTGACTCCGAGCGTGAACACGAATTTACTGCTCAACGTCATCGGCAGTTTGCAGGCATGGCAGCTCTTTTTGGTGCTGGTAGGTTACCGCAACGGAACGCAGGTGCTTGGTTACCTTATCTATGCCACCGGCTTCGGGCAGACTTCCGGCAGTGTCACCACCAGTTTCCGTCAGGGATATGCCGCGGCTGCTTCAATCATTCTCTTCCTGCTGGTGCTGGTGATTGGCATGGCGACGCAATACATTCTGCAACGCAGAGAAGCGAGGATTTTGGAATGAACAGCCTGAACTTGAAAAAAATCAATTGGGGTGTCGTTGGTTCCTACGCTGTGATGATCTTCTTTGCCCTGCTTTATGTGGGACCGCTCTTCATGCTGGTCAATACATCGCTCAAGACCATGCCATCCTTCATGAAAGACGCCACCTCTCTCGCAACCGAACTGCACTTTGAAAATTTTGTCGAAGCCTGGAACAAAGCCAACTTCCCCAAATATCTGCTCAATTCGGTGATCTACACTTTCGCCGCCACCACCATCTACGTCATCACCGCTGTTTTTGTCGCCTTTCCCATTGCGCGCGGCTACGTTAAATATTCCGGCGCAATTCTGACACTGTTCGTCATCGCGCTCTTTCTGCCGCCCGCGCTCATTCCGCAATTCCAACTGATGCTCAATTTGGGGCTGTATAACAACCCTATCGGTTACATCATGCTCTTCATCGTCAACCCGATTGGGATTGTGATTCTGGTGAACTACATCAAGACTGTCCCGAAAGAGCTGGATGAAGCCGCCGCGCTCGATGGCTGCGGCTACTTCCGCTTTGTCTGGTCCATTGTCATTCCGTTGATTCAGCCCGCCATCGCCACCGTCGTCGTCATGCACGCCATCGGCATTTGGAACGAAATCATCGCGCCGACCATCTACCTGACCAGCAAGGATTACTACCCCATCACTCGCGGACTGATTGTCTTTCAAGGCGTCTATGGCAGCAACTGGCCCACGCTTGCCGCCGCTGTACTCCTGCTCACCCTGCCGATGCTGATTTTGTTCCTTTTCCTCCAGCGCTACATCGTTTCCGGGCTGACCGCCGGCTCGGTCAAGGGATGAACAACCGAAGATTTACTCAACCTGCCTCCATGAAACCACGCATCTCCTTCTCCATCTTCCTGATTTGCGCCGCCCTGTTGATAAACGCGGCAGGCTGCGCAGTCTCTGCGCCTGCCCCTGAGCCTACCCCCATCCCGCCGCGCGCCGGCTGGAACCTCGTCTGGCACGACGAATTTGACGGGACCGAAATCAACCGCCAAAACTGGACGTTTGATATTGGCGGTCACGGCTGGGGCAACGGCGAGATGCAGTACTACACCGACCGTCCCGAAAATGCACGAGTTGAAAACGGCTTGCTGGTCATCGAAGCCCGTCAGGAAAAATACGGCGGTTCGTATTACACCTCCGCCCGCTTGAAGAGCGAGGGCTTGCAGGAATTTCAATACGGACGGTTTGAAGCGCGGCTCAAAGTTCCGGCGGGCAAAGGCTTTTGGCCCGCCTTCTGGATGCTTGGCTCGAACTTTTCTCTCGTGGGCTGGCCCGATTGCGGCGAAATTGACATCATGGAATACGTCGGGCGCGAGCCAGATTTGATTATCGGCACGCTTCACGGTCCCGGCTATTCCGGCGCGCTGGGCATAAGCAAGTGGAATCGCCAGAACTACGACGTCGCCGACGATTTTCACACTTACGCCATCGAATGGGATGAAAATCAAATTGTCTGGTTCTACGACGACGCGCCCTATCACACCGTCAAGCGCGAAGACGTCGGCAGCCGCCCCTGGGCGTTTGACCAGCCGTTTTTCTTCATCCTCAATCTCGCGGTCGGCGGCACGCTCGGCGGCATGGTCAGCCCCCAAACCGCCTTCCCCGCTCAATATCTGGTGGACTACGTCCGCGTCTATGAAAAACAGCCCTGAGATTCTCTTCTTCGACGACTTTACCGACCCGCATCTCAACCGCGATTTTTGGAACGTTCAAACGACCGGCAAAATCTTCAACCATGAACTGCAAGCCTACGTGGACTCGCCGGAGACGGTCTCCCTCAGCCAGGATGAGCCGAACGCGCGCGGCGCGCTGGTCTTGCAGGCACATTACCGCCCTGGGGCTCAAACTCCGCAAGGCGCCGCGCTGGATTTCATCTCCGGGCGGATTCACACCCGCGAAAAAGCGACCTTCCGCTACGGGCGCGTCTCTGCCCGCCTGAAGTTGCCGGCTCAGCCCGGAGCCTGGCCCGCCTTTTGGGCGCTGGGCGCTTCCGGCAGGTGGCCCCTCTGCGGCGAGATTGACGTCATGGAATCCGTCGGCGAAGCGGATTGGGTCAGCGCCGCCGCGCATGGTGCAGGATATTCCGGCGAGCGCGCGCTGGTCAATAAAAAATATTTTCAACCTCCCGCCGCGGCCGCCGAGTGGCATGTGTACGCCGCCGAATGTTCCCCCGAGGGGCTGTTCTTCTTCGTGGACGACGAATTGATTTACCGCGTCACCCGCCCGATGGTTGAATTTTTTGGCGCGTGGCGCTTCGACGGAGAAAAATTTCTCATCCTCAACCTCGCCCTCGGCGGGACGTATCCGTTCAAAACGAACGGCGCAAAAGAGCCTTATTACGGCTTGCCCACCGAAACCCTGGAATTCATCAAGCGCGAACCGATTCGCTTTCTGGCGGATTGGGTCAAAATCACCGCGCTGTAACTGGAACGAAGAATCCTGCCATGCTCAAACCTCAGCCTCTTTACCTTGGTGATACCTTGCTGCCCGCTCCGCCCGCCGAGGCTGGCGGCGAATACGTCTCGCTGCGCGGCGAGACCTATTACAAGATTCAACGCTACGACGCCATGCCGCCGTTTTTTATGAGCATCGTCAGCGGCGGCGACCACTGGCTGTTCATCTCCTCCACCGGCGGCATAACGGCGGGACGCGCTCACGCCGACCGCGCCCTCTTCCCTTATTACACCGAAGACAAACTGGCGGATAACAGCGAAAACACCGGCGCCAAAGCCATCCTGCGGGTGACGCGCGGAACGCAAACCTGGCTGTGGGAGCCCTTCTCCATTCGCCAGCAGGGCGTCTACCGCGTGGAGCGCAACCTTTATAAAAATGTCTCCGGCTCCGCGCTGATTTTTGAGGAAGTCAATCACTCGCTCGAATTGACCTACCGTTACGCATGGCAAACCGGCGAGCGCTTCGGCTTTATCAAAACCGCCTGGCTCGAAAATATCAGCCGCCTGAAAGCCCCCTGCAGCGTGGAACTGCTCGACGGCATTCAAAACATCCTTCCCGCTCACGTCGGCGCCGGCGCTCAAAATTTATACAGTTGCCTGCTGGACGCCTACAAGCGCAGCGAACTGGACGCCGAAACCGGGCTGGGAATCTTCGCCTTGAACTCGCGCCTGACCGACCTCGCCGAGCCGAGCGAATCTCTGCGGGCGACCAGCGTCTTTCAAGTCGGGCTGATTCCGCTGGGCTTTCTGCTTTCCTCCCGCCAGTTGGATTCCTTCCGCTTTGGCGGC
This sequence comes from Chloroflexota bacterium, assembly GCA_039961775.1. GTDB lineage: Bacteria > Chloroflexota > Anaerolineae > Anaerolineales > Villigracilaceae > Defluviilinea. The sequence goes on along the minus strand of JABRVZ010000020.1, from coordinate 15,772 downwards.
GAAGTTCAGCCCGAAAGCGAAGCGCGCGGAGTCCGCGGCGCGTATTTCGTCCACGCCCGAGCGACTCTTGAAGCCGGGCAGGAAATCTTCTGGCGGCTGGCGGCGGACGTGCATCAAGACCATGCCGATTTGGCGCGTCTGCGCGCCTTTCTGAAAACGCCGCCCGCTTCTCAATTGCAGGAAATTCAACAGGACATAGATTACAACGCCTTCAACCTGCAAAAAATTGTCGCCAGCGCCGACGGCTTGCAGGTTTCGCAAAATCAACTGGCGAGCGCGCGTCACTTTGCCAACACGCTCTTCAACGTCATGCGCGGCGGCGTGTTCGCCGACCAATATCGCATTGATAAAACCGATTTGCTGGATTTTTTGGAAACGCATCAACGCGGCGCTTCGCAGAGGTATGGCGCTCTTTTGGATTCCCTGCCTCCGCGCTTCTCTCTTGACGACCTGAAACGCCATGCCCTTGAAGCGGATTCTCCCGACCTGCGCCGTTTGCTCTTCACCTATCTGCCGCTCACTTTCAGCCGCAGGCACGGCGACCCCAGCCGCCCGTGGAATCGCTTTTCCATCAATCTCAAGAATCCCGACGGTTCGCAGCGGCTCGATTACGAAGGCAACTGGCGCGACATCTTCCAAAACTGGGAGGCGCTGGTCTATTCCTTCCCCGCTTACGCCGAAGCGATGATTGGAATTTTCCTCAGCGCGACCACCGCCGACGGTTACAACCCTTACCGCATCACCCGCTCCGGCGTGGATTGGGAAATTCCCGAAGAAGGCAACCCCTGGTCGAACATCGGCTATTGGAGCGACCATCAAATCATCTACCTGCAAAAATTGATGGAAGCCAGCGCGCGTTTGAATCCGGGCGCTTTGCGCGGTCTTCTTCATCAACGGTTGTGGAGTTACGCGAACGTTCCTTACCGCATCAAGCCGTATGCGGAACTCTTGAACGACCCGTACGATTCCATCGTCTTCGACCATGCCCTGCATGGGCGGATTGAAAAAGAAGCGGAAGAACGCGGCGCCGACGCCCGTCTGCTGCGCGCCGCCGACGGGACGCCTCTTCACGCCTCGCTGACCGAGAAACTGCTCACCCTGCTGCTGGCGAAACTGACGAACTTCGTCCCCGAAGGCGGAATCTGGATGAACACCCAGCGCCCCGAATGGAACGACGCCAACAACGCCCTGGTGGGACGCGGGCTTTCGGTGGTGACGCTGGGATATGTACGCCGTTTCCTCGCCTTCTTCCGCGAACTGATTGAGGAGGAGCGCGGCGCTTTCTTTATTCACGCCGAAGTGACCGAATGGTACGAAGCGGCGGCTTCCGTTTTGCGTCAATTCCAGCCGCTGTTGGACGGCTCTTTCTCCCCCGCCCAGCGCCGCGCCATGATGGATTCGCTCGGCGAAGCCGGCAGCCGCTACCGCTGGAACGTTTACGATAACGGCTTTTCGGGCGCGCTCCGCGAAACTCCCGCCGCCGATTTGCGGGACTTCCTCGCTCTGGCGCAGCGTTACGTGGAACACAGCCTGCGCGCCAACCGCCGCGCCGACTCGCTGTATCATTCCTACAATCTCTTGCGCCTTGAAGCGGACGGCGCGCGCATTGACCATCTGTACGAAATGCTCGAAGGGCAGGTTTCCATCCTCTCTTCCGGCTTGCTGGACGCCGAAGAATCGCTCGCCCTGCTTCGCAGTCTGCGGCAAAGCGCGCTTTACCGCCCCGACCAGCATACCTACATCCTTTATCCCGATAAGTCTCTGCCCGCCTTTTTGAAGAAAAACGTCATCCCGTCCGAAGAAATCCGCCGTCTGAAATTGCCTGCCGCGCTCGCGCATAACGGCGAGACCTCGCTTCTGATTCGGGACCTCAACGGCGACTTCCACTTCAACGGCGATTTGCGAAACGCCCGCGACGCGCGCCGCGTCCTGGACGCTTTGAAAGCCCGCCCCGAATACGCCGCGCTGGCGCAAGCCGAAGGCGAAGCCATCCTCGCGCTGTTCGAGCGCGTCTTCCGCCATGCCGAATTTACCGGGCGCTCCGGCACGTTCTTTGCTTACGAAGGGCTGGGGAGCGTGTACTGGCACATGGTGGCGAAACTGCTGCTGGCGGCGCAGGAAACCGCCCTGCGTTTCGAGCGTCACCCCGCCGCGGCAGGGCTGCGAGCCGCTTATCAGGATATTCGCGCCGGGCTGGGATACCGCAAATCGCCGGCTGAATACGGTGCGTTTCCTACCGACCCCTACTCGCACACTCCCGCCGGAAACGGCGCGCGTCAGCCGGGCATGACCGGCGCGGTGAAGGAAGAACTTCTCGCCCGTCAAGCCGAAACCGGCGTGACCTTTGCGGACGGGCGGATTGTTTTCAATCCCTTCCTCCTGGATGAAAGCGAACTGCTCGCCGCCCCCCGCGAATTCACCTATCTGGACGTCGGCGGCGAAGAGCAGACTCTCAACTTGCCCGCCGCCTCTCTGACCTGCTCGGTTTGCCAGACGCCCATCACCGTGACTCTCGGCGCGCGCGACGAAATCGTCATCCACTACACCGATGAAACATCCCGCATCCTGCCCGGCCGCGCATTGGATGAAGAGACCAGCCGCCGCATCTTTGCCCGCGATGGCGTTGTCAGAAATCTGTTTGTCTCATTTTCCTCGGTGTATGGCGGGTAATTCAGGCTAGCGGAATTACAACCTGAACTCGCCGCGCAAACCGCTGGCGCTGTCTGCCGCAATCCAGACGTGAAAATTACCCGGTTCCACCCCAAAGGAGCCGTCGGCGCGGGTGAACGCCAGGTCTTCCTCGCGCAGCTTGAATGAGACGCGGCGCGTTTCGCCCGGCTGGAGCGTTACACGCTGGAAGCCCTTCAGTTCACGGATGGGACGAGTGAGCGAACCGACCAGGTCTCGAACGTAGAGTTGAACGACTTCTGTACCGGTGCACGTGCCGACATTGGCAATTTCTGCGCTGACCTGAAGGGTCCCGCGCAGAGTCTCGCTGCTCAACGTCAGGTTGGAATATTCGAAGCGGGTGTAGGTCAAACCGAAGCCGAAGGGGAAAAGAGGCGAGGGCGGCAAATCGAGATAGCGCGTTCTGAACTCTCCCTGCGGGTCAATGGGACGCCCGGAGTTTTTCCGATTGTAGTAGATGGGAACCTGCCCGGTGGCGCGCGGAAAGGTGACGGGCAGCCGCCCGGAAGGGGCTTCGGTGCCGAACAGGATTTCTCCCAGCGCCGCGCCCCCCTCGATGCCAGGATGCCAGACGTAGAGAACCGCGTCTGCCAATTTGACCTGATGACTGATCGCCAGCGGACGCCCGGCAAAGACCACCAGCCCAAGAGGCTTGCCCAATGCCGCCATCGCCTGCACAAACTCCGCCTGACCGGGCGGCAAGCCCAGGTCGCTGACGTTGCAGTTTTCACCGGAGCGGGCGGGATGTTCCCCCAACAGCAGGATGACGGCGTCTGTGTGGTGGGCAAGGTGCAGCGCCAAATCGTATTGCTCTGCGAACCACAGTTCCACGCCTTTGGGTGCGGTTTGACGTAACGCCTCATCGAGCGGGGTGACATCTTCGGCGCGCCCGTCGGGGGTCCAGGTGCCAAAGAGTTCGCCGCGGGCATGGACGAACGGTCCCGCCAGCAGGACGCGGCGAAAGTCTTTGAGAGGCAGAAGGTCGCGTTCGTTTTTGAGCAGAACCATGCTTTGGCGGGCAAATTGTCGGGCAAGGGAACGCGATTCGGGGGCAAGCAGGTCGCGGGTCGCGCGAAGCGGGTCGGTGAAGGGCTGGTCGAAGAGCCCGGCGCGGTGTTTGATCCGCAAGATGCGGCGGACGGCTTCGTCAATCACATCTATGGAGATTTTCCCCTCTTGCAGGCTTGCGCTCAGCGTGTTCAGATACACGCGGCTGACCATGTCCATATCCAGTCCAGCCTGCAGGGCGAGACGGGCGGCGTGGGCTTCGTCTTCGGCGATGCCGTGATGAACGAGTTCCTTGACGGATTCCCAGTCGGAGACGACAAAGCCGTCGAAGCCCCATTCGCCGCGCAGGACATCCGTGAGCAGGCGGCGGTTGGCGGTGGCAGGGATGCCGTTCAGGTCAATGAACGCAGACATAAGTGTGCCGCCGCCCGCCTCGACGGCGGCGCGAAAGGGCGGTAAATAGATGTCGCGCAGGGTGGGTTCGGAAATTTCGCCGTTTTCATAGTCGCGCCCGCCCTCTGCCGCGCCGTAGCCGGCATAATGCTTGGCGCAGGCAACGAGTTTATCAGGAGCAGACATGTCGTCGCCTTGAAAGCCCTGCACGATGGCAGCCGCCATCTGTGAGCCGAGAAACGGGTCTTCGCCGTTGCCCTCTGCCACGCGTCCCCAGCGCGGGTCGCGGGCGATGTCGAGCATGGGGGCGAAGGTCCACTTGATGCCGCTGGCGGTGGCTTCACGGGCGGCAATTGCGGCGGCTTGGCGGGCGAGTTCGGGGTCGAAGGCGGCGGCTTGGGCAAGCGGAATGGGGAAGACGGTGCGGAAGCCGTGAATCACGTCGCGCCCGAAGAGCAGGGGAATCTTGAGACGCGCCTCGAGCGCCAGTTTCTGAAAATGATTGCTCAATTCGGCGGTGCCGGAGTCGGAAAATCCCTGCCCGGTCAGCGCCCCCGAGGCATTGATGAGCGAGCCAGCCTTCCCTTCGCGCAGGAGCGCAGGGTCGAAATTGCCGCCGGGATTGACCTGGTTGAGTTGCCCGATTTTCTCTTCCACTGTCATCTGGGCAAGCAGATGGTTGACAAAGTTCTCTTCGGTTTTGCCGGGCATTGCTTCCTCCATGGTGCCATGCAGAGCAACTCTAAAAATTGTTCTGCAAATTTTTCCTTGACAAAGCAAGGCAGGTATGATAATTTTTGGCGGTAGGTGAAACGTTTCACCTTACGAGCGCTAGTTTAATCCAAAACCCGATAAAAGAAAAGTCAGGAACCCCGAGGCGTGCATGCAGAAAAAATTTGAAAGCCCCTTTGGTTACTTTTCCGAGGACGGGCGGGAGTATGTGATTACAACGCCCCTCACCCCGCGCCCCTGGGGCAACGTCATCAGCAACGGTGATTATGGCATGATGATTTCGCAGACGGGTTCCGGGTACAGTTGGCGGGGGAATGCCGGGCAGAACCGCATCACGCGTTCCTTTCAGGATCTCATCAAAGATAACTGGGGCAAGTATTTCTACATCCGCGATTTGAAACGTCAAACGTACTGGTCAGCAGCGTACAAGCCGGTTATGCGTCCGTATCAGCGCTATGAAGTCAGGCACGGCGCGGGGTATTCCCGCTTTTTGCATCAGGTGGAAGACATCGAAAGCGTGCTGACCGTTTTTGTGGCGGCGGATGCACCGCTGGAAGTCTTTGAGTTGGCGCTCACTAACCTGAGCGATGAAACGCGCGAACTGGACGTGACCTCTTACGCCGAGTGGTTGTTGGGTTTTGCACCTGATGAACACCGTGAATTTCACAAGTTGTTCATCGAAACCTCCGCCGACCCGGCGCGGCGCGCTGTGTTCGCCCGCAAATGCCTGTGGGGCTTCCCGGATGAGAAGGGACGCCACAACAACGTAGACTGGTCCTACACCGCCTTCATGGCAGTCAGCGAACCGCTCAAATCGTTCGATTGCGACAAGGAATCCTTCCTCGGTTTATACAACAACGATGACCGCCCTCAAGCAATGACCGCTTCAAACCTGACGGGACGGCTGGGGCGCTTTACTGACGCCATTGCCGCCCTTCAGGTTGCCGTAACGCTGACGCCGGGCGAATCGAAGACCATTGTCTTCACCCTCGGCGCGGCGGAAGACGGACGCGAAGACGCGTGTGAACTCATCGAACGTTTTACCTCGCCAGAAAAAAGCCGTCAGGCTCTTCAGGCGGTGCAGGCTTTCTGGTCCCGCTTCCTCGATACAGAACACGTTGAGACGCCCGATGAAGCATTGAACTTCATGACCAATTTCTGGGCAAAGTATCAAGCCATCTCCTGCCGTCTGTGGGGCAAATCGGCGTTTTATCAGGTCTCGGCAGGATACGGCTTCCGCGACCAATTGCAGGACAGTCAGATTTTCCTGGTCAGCGAGCCGGAGTATGCCCGCCGGCAGTTACTTCTCCACGCCTCCCAGCAGTTCATCGAAGGCGACGTGTTGCATTGGTGGTTCACAATTCGAGGCGGCGGTCCGCGCACCAACTGCTCAGACGATTTGCTCTGGCTGCCGTTTATCCTGGACGCCTACCTGAAGGAAACCGCCGACGATGGCATCCTCGACGAACCTGTCCCTTACTTGAATGCTCCCGCCGAGCCTCTTTACCAGCATTGCAAACGCGCCATCGAGCGCTCTTTCTCGCGTTTTTCGCCGCGCGGCATTCCCTTGATGGGCGACCACGACTGGAACGACGGCTTGAGCGCCGTGGGCACGCTCCTGAAGGGCGAGAGTTTCTGGGTGGCGGAATTTCTCTACATGATTTTGGGAAGCTTTGCGCCCCTTGCCCGCCGCCGCGGCGACGAGACCTTTGCCCGCAAGTGCGAAGACGTACGCGCCAGCCTCAAGGAGGCTTTCAACCGCTTTGGCTGGGATGGCGAGTGGTATCTGCAAGCCACCACCGATGACGGTTTGCCGCTCGGCTCGCAGGAGAACGAGGAGGGCAAAATCTTTCTCATGCCGAACATCTGGGCGGTCGTGAGCGGCGCGGCGGAGCCTGAGCGCGCCCGCACAGCCATGGACTCGGTCACGAAGTACCTGCTCAAGGACTACGGTACGCTCCTCAACTATCCAGCCTTCACCCGTCCCCGCTCCGATATTGGCTACGTCACGCGCTACGCGCCCGGCTTGCGCGAGAACGGCGGCGTTTATACCCATGCCGCCACCTGGTCGGTTTGGGCATACGCGCAGATGGGGCAGTCAGACCTGGCGTATGAGGCGTACCGCCGCATCTGTCCGCCCAACCGCAGCGCAGACATCGAAACCTACAAAGCGGAACCGTATGTCACGCCGGGCAACATTGACGGTCCGCTTTCGGAATACTACGGGCGCGGCGGCTGGACGTGGTACACCGGCTCGGCGCAATGGCTGCACCGCGTTGCCACACACTGGATTTTGGGAATCCGTCCGCAGGAAAACGGTTTATTGGTGGACCCCGCCGTCCCGTCTGCATGGAGCGGGTTCAAGGTCAAGAGGCGGTTTCGGAATGCGGTCTATGAAATCAGCGTGGAGAATCCCCATCATGTGAACGGCGGAGTCCGTTCCGTGACAGTGGATGGTCAGCCCTTTGCGGGCAATCTTCTGCCTGTCTTTGGGGATGGCAAAACACATATTATTCACGTTGTCTTGGGAATGAAGCAGGAGACACAATGAAAGGAGGCGCCCGGAAAGACTCGCCTACGTTTCCCAACCCTGATATTGCAAATTTTCGAAAATTCACAAGGAGATGAAGAATGAAAACCCTTTCCAAATGGATGAATACAGCGTTTGTCCTTCTGCTTGCCGTGAGCCTGGCGGCTTGCGGTTCACAGGCGACGCCGACCACTGCCCCCGCCGAACCGACCTCCGCCCCTGCTGAGCCCACAAAAGCCCCTACCCAAGCCCCCGCGCCGACCGAAGCAGTCATGGAACCGGTCACCATCCGCTATGCCAACTGGAACGTCGGCACGCCGGAGGAGAACAATCTCCAGCGTCAGTTGATTGCCGCCTACATGGAGATGCACCCCAACGTCACCATCGAGTTCGTGGATATGTCCATGGAGGGACGCTGGGATGAAAAACTGACCAACTATGCCGCCAAAGGCGAACTGCCCGACGTGTTCATGGCAGACGGCACGCCGCTCTACGTCAAGAACGGCTGGCTGGCAGATTTGACCGACCTCGTAGCGAAAGACCCCGACTGGCAGGATGTGCCGCAGGTCTTGAAAGACGCGGTGACTTACAATGGCAAGGTGCTTGGCTTGCCCGCCGCGCAGTTCGTGATGGGCTACTTCGTCAATCAGGACTTGTTCGAAGCCGCCAACCTGGACGCGCCCGTTTACGGCACCTCGGTGGACGACTTTTTTGCCGCAACCACCGCCCTGACCGACGTGCAAAAGGGCAAACTGGGACTGGATGAGATGGAATTCATCATGGGCTGGTATCCCAGCACGCAGGACTCCAATCTCAAATGGTTCAGTTTCGACGGTCAGCATATGAACTACAATTCCGCCGCCTTCAAAGCCGGCATTGCCAAGGCAGGCGAGATGAAGCCGCACACCTGGCAGGGACTCAGCGATGAGCAGAAGAAGAACTTCAAGTCGCAGGGACCCTGGGAGTTGTTCCTCAATCAGGAAAGCGGCGTCCGCTGGGATGGCGGCTGGGCGGTGCCCGGCTACGCCAGCGCCACCTTCAACTGGGATTTCATGGGTATCCCCGGCGGGAATCAGGCAATGGTGGCAGACATCATCGTCGTCTCCAAGACCGCTTCCAACCTCGAAGCCGCCTATGACTTCGCCAAGTGGATGACCTTCTCGAAGGAAGGCTACGCCAAGGAAGCCGAACTCGCCAAGGCGGCGGGCGCGGTGCCAACCCGCATGCCCGTCTCGGTCAACGCCGACTCGATTGACCTGTACATGTCCTTTGTGGGCGATAAGCCCGGTCTGCGCCAGGCGCTCGAAAACCTGGACAACAGTTTGCTCGAATCGCTGGCGAAGATTGTGCCAGGCTACATCAACGCCCGCTGGGAAGGCAAGCCCGGCATTGACATCGGCGAGGACAAGGACGTGAACATGTGGTACATGTTCAACTTCGCCAACGACGGCAAATACAAATACGAAGACTATGCCGCCCAATTGGAAGAATTTGCCAACAAAATCCTCGATGAAGCCCGCGCTGAATTGAATCCGTAGCGCAATGGCAGGGGAGCGTTGTACAATGGCAACGCTCCCTTTTTTGTCCCCCACCCCTTGCCCCTCTCTCATTGGGAGAGGGGCGGGATGAAGCGTAAATCAGGATTCTGGCGCATGTCCTCGAAATCAAGCCGCTTCTTTCGACTGGCGCTCTCTCTGCTAATGCTACTCTCCGCCACCCCCGCATCGGCGGCGGCGTCCCTGCCTGCCTGGCGGCAACTCCCCTCCAGCGCAGATACATCTCCCCGTCACGTCATCGAAATTCCTGCCGAGGCGTTCGGTCTGCCGCTGGCGCAGGACGAAACCGCCCGTCAGTATGGCGGGGGGAGCGTTTTGCTTCGCAAGGGAGAAAGCCTGCACTTCACGGTCAGCGTCCCTGCCGGGGGGGAGTACATGCTTGGGTTCGACGCAGCCGCCTCCCCGTCCGCCCCGACCGCTCCCGAAGGTCAGATGCGCGTGGATGGCAGTTTCCCTGTCAGTGATTTTCGGCGCGTCATCTTTCCTGTCTTCTATCATAACAGCGCCAGCGCCTTCCCCAAAGACCGCTACGGCAACGACGCTCTTATCCGTCAGGAACGGCTGACGCGTTGGACGCGCGTCTCTGCCCGCGACGTGACCTTCAGCCAGCCCTACCCGCTGCACATCCCGCTCACGGCTGGAGAACATCGCTTCGACTTCACCCTGACGGAAGGCGAACTCTACATCGGAAGCATCTACCTCGAAACTTTCTCGTCCTACCCTGCTTACGCTTCTTACCTGGACCTTCAGACTGCTCCTGTTTCCTCCAGCTTTTTGCTCACTCTCGAAGCCGAATTCCCCTCCTACAAGAACGACACGTCCGTCCGCCCTGCCAATCACCGTGACCTGACCGTAACCCCCTACGACACTTACAAACTGCTGTTGAACACCCTGGGCGGCGAAAGTTGGAACAAGAGCGGCAGCGCCGTGTATTATGAATTTGAAGTTCCCGCCGACGGGTTGTACGCGGTCACTTTCCGCGCCTTGCAAAACACACGCAGCAACTTCACCGTGTTCCGCCGCATCACCCTCAATGGCGAAGTGCCGTTCGAGGAATTAAACGCCTTTCCCTTCTCTTATTCAACGTCCTGGATGGATGTGCCGCTCGGCGGCGAGACGCCTTACCTGCTCTTTCTGCACAAAGGTGTGAACACGCTGGGCATCGAAGCGACTGCCTCCCCTTATCTGCCCGCCATTGAAACCATCCAGCAAGCCCTGCTCGACATCAACACCCTCGCTCTCGAAATCCGCAAACTGACCGGCAACCAGCGCGACCCCTACAAGGAATGGGTCATCTCCGATTACATTCCCGACATTCAACCCCGCCTGAATACCATCGCCCAAAACCTGATTGACGACAAAGATACTCTGCTGGCAATTACCGGAAGCGGCGCATCACCGGAAGTGCTGACCTATCAAATGGCGATTGACAACCTGCTCTTCCTCGCCGCCGACCCGGATAAAATCCCGGTTTACATGAAGCGCTTTTCAGAAGGTCCCGGCTCGGCGGCGCAATTGCTTGGCTCGCTTCTGCTTCAATTGCAAAGCCAGCCGCTTGCCCTCGATAAAATCACCATCCATTCCCCCAATGTTGTCGTTCAAACGCCGCCGGCGCCCTTCTCGCGCTCATTTGCGGAAGGCTTCAAACGCTTCATTCATTCCTTCCAGCCCGACCCCTATCAATCCATCGGCGCGGAAGAGGGTGAACTGGAAGTGTGGGTCAACCGCCCGCGTCAATACGTGGACCTGTTGCAGGTGATGTCCGACGAATCCTTCACGCCGCAGACAGGGATTCGCGTCAAATTTTCCATCATGCCCGACGAGTCGAAACTGGTGCTCGCAAACGCGGCCGGCATACAGCCGGATGTGGCGCTGGGCGTCAGCACCAACATCCCTTACGAACTTGCCATCCGCAACGCGCTCTATGACCTGCGTTCCTTCGATGATTTCGATTCTTTCATCCGCATTTATTCCCCCGGCGCTCTGTTGAGTTACATCATCAACGATTCGGTCTACGCCATCCCCGAAACGCAGGATTTCTGGGTCACGTTTTACCGCAAAGACATCCTCGATTCGCTCGGCATTCCCGTCCCGCACACCTGGAATGAAGTCATCGAGATTTTGCCCGAACTCCAGCGCTACGGGATGAATTACAACACTCCGCTTTCGAGCGGCGCCGGGCTGAAGGGTTATTTGCTCACCGCGCCCTACCTGTTCAACTATGACGCCAAACTATACAGCGACGACGGCTTCGCCACGGGCTTGCAAAGCGAGGAGGCAATTGCTGCCATCAAATTCATGGCGGAAAGTTTCACCATCTACGGCATGCCGCTGACCACATCAAGTTTTTACGAGAGTTTCCGCTACGGGAATCTGCCCATCGGCATTTCCAACTTCACCGACTACATCAAACTGATGACCGCCGCGCCGGAAATCGAAGGCTTGTGGACGATTGACCTGTATCCTGCCACCGTTCTGCCCGATGGCAGGCAACTCCGCTACGCTACTGGTTCGGCACAAGCCAGTATCATGTTCAAAAACACCGACCAGCCGCAGGAAGCCTGGCGATTCATGAAGTGGTGGATGTCCACCGAAACGCAGTCCGATTTTCAGGAACGGCTGATCCTCAATTACGGGCGGGAATATCTGTGGAACTCTGCCAACCTGGAGGCGTTCAGCCGTCTCGCCATCCCTGAAGAGCATCGCGCCGTGATTCTGGAGCAATGGAAATGGCTGCAGGAGCCGGTGCGCCTGCCCGGCAGTTACATGCAGGAGCGCGAACTGAGCAACGTGTGGAACCGCATCGTGTTCGACGGCGTCAATCCCCGCGTCGCGCTGGACCGTTCCATCCTCATCATCAACCGTGAGATCAGGCGCAAGATGGAAGAATTTGGTTATCTGGAGAATGGTCGGCGGGTGAAAGAATTCAAGATCCCGACGATTGAAACCGTGCAGGAGTGGATGAACCGTGCCAACTAAATCATCTCTCCAGAAGTGGCTTCGAAAGGAGGGCAGCGCTTACGGCTTCCTTTCTGTGTACGCGCTGATGTTCTTCATCTTCATCGTCGTCCCGGTGCTGGCGGCGTTCCTGCTTTCCTTCACGTTTTTCGACACCATCCAATTGCCGCGTTTCATCGGTCTGCGTAATTACATTACCCTGATTACCCAGGACGACACCTTCATGAAATACGTCCTGCCCAATACCATTCAGTTTGCGGTGATTGTGGGACCGGGCGGATATGCGCTTGCCTTTCTGCTGGCGTGGATGCTGGCGCAGCTGCCCAAAATTCCGCGCACATTGTTTGCCTTGATTTTGTATTCTCCCTCCATGACGTCTGGCGTGGCGATGGCGGTGGTCTGGAAGACCCTCTTCAGCGGCGACCAGACCGGGTATTTGAACAGTTTCCTGATGAATCTGGGAATCGTCCAGGAGCCGGTTCAGTGGCTGCAGTCGCCCGAATATCTAATGACCATCATGATTGTCGTAACACTGTGGAGCAGTATGGGCATCGGCTTTCTGGCGATGCTGGCGGGCATTTTGGAAATCAACCCGGAACTTTACGAAGCCGCCGCCCTGGACGGCATGAGCAGCCGCTGGCAGGAAATTTTCTACATTACGATTCCCTCCATGAAACCGCAAATGCTCTTCGGCGCGGTGATGGCAATCGTCGGCACGTTTCAGGCGGGAGCCATCGGCGTAACGCTTTCGGGCAGCAACCCCACGCCGCAATACGCCGGACAGTTGATTGTCAACCATATCGAAGATTACGGCTTTTTGCGCTACGAGATGGGCTATGCCGCCGCCGTTTCGGTGGTTTTGCTGCTGATGGTGCTTTTCTTCACCCGCCTCTCGAACCGTCTGTTTGTCAGCGAAGAGTGAGAAACCATGAAAAAAAACTGGTTTGCCCGCTTTACCGGAGTACGCAACCGAGGCATCAACCCACAGGGCTTTCACGTCAGCCAGATTAAATTCTACCTCCTGCTCCTGCCGCTGACGGCGTTCATGCTCCTGCCCATCCTGTTCATTTTTTCCAGCGCCTTCAAGCCGGCCGATGAGCTTTTTGCCTACCCGCCGCGCTTTTTCGTGGTCAGTCCCACCTTGAAAAACTTCACCGACCTGTTTTCCAAAATGTCCAGTTCCGGCGTGCCGGTCAGCCGTTACCTATTCAATAGCATCGTGATTACGCTGGCTGCTGTGGCGGCGTCCATTCTCGTATCCAGCACTGCGGCGTATGCCTTGTCCAAGAAACGCTTCAAACTCAAACAGACGTTGTTCGCCGTCAACACTGTGGCGTTGATGTTCGTCCCGATTGCCGTCACCATTCCGCGTTTTCTGGTCATCCAGCGGCTCGGACTGTTGGATACCTTTTGGGTGCACATCCTGCCCGGACTGGCGATGCCGGTGGGATTGTTCCTGCTCAAACAGTTCATGGACAGCGTCCCCAACGAAGTCATCGAAGCCGCCCAGATTGACGGCGCCTCGGACCTGCGAATTTACTGGGACATCGTTCTGCCAATGATTCGACCCGCCATTGCCACCATCGCCATTCTCACCTTTCAAGCCGCCTGGAACAATGCCGAGACCTCCACGCTCTACATCAACGCCGAAAGCCTGAAGACCTTTGCCTTCTACCTCAGCACGCTGACCACAACCGCCAGCGGCGCCAATGCCGTGGCAGGGCAGGGCATCGCCGCCGCCGCCGCGCTCATCATGTTCCTGCCCAACCTCATCATCTTCATCTTCCTGCAAAGTCAGGTGATGAGCACCATGTCGCATTCGGGTTTGAAATGAAACGAACCCTCCCGCTTCTGCTCCTTGCGACCCTCCTGCTGACCGCTGCGCTCCCCGTGCGGACTCATGCCCTCTCGCCCTACACCACCTGGGCGCGCGGTCCCGGCGGTTTCCTCTACCCGACTCAAGACGCTTACATCCCGCTCGACGAAATTGACCTGCCGCTCGCCGCGCCCGAAGAGTTGTTCCTCGCCCCAGACGGTTTCCTCTACGTCGCCGACACCGGCAACGGGCGCATCGTCAAACTGGGCAGGGACTTTCAAATCGCCGCCGAATTTGGGCAGGGACTTCTGCAAGCGCCGACCGGACTCTTCATAGACGAAGACGGCATCTTCTACATCGCCGACTCCGGCAAGAACACCATCGTCATCCTCAACAAAGATGGAAGCCTGCGCAACGAATTTGGGCGTCCCTCCGAGCCGCTCTTCGGCAAGCGGCGCGAATTCCTGCCCCGCAAACTCATCCTCGACGCGCGTAAGAACCTCTACATCGTCAGCGAAGGCTCGGTGGACGGGCTGGTGATGATGAACACCGCCGGCAACTTTATCGGCTACTTCGGCGCGAACCGCGCCCAAATGTCGCTCAAAATGATTTTACAGCGCATGTTCCTTACAAAAGAACAACTGGAGCAGTTCATCAAGACCGAAGCGGCGTCCCCCTCCAACCTCGCCATTGATCGTCAGTCGCTCATCTACACGGTCACCGCCGGCACCAGCCGCGACCGCAGCATCCGCAAATTCAACATCGCTGGCAGCAACCTGCTCGAAAACGTCCTCGGCTCCGCCACCTTCCGCGACATCCACGTCAGCGAAAACGGACTGCTTGCCGCCGTGGACGCCGACGGAAGAATCTACGAATACACCTCGAACGGCGTCCTGCTCTTCGTCTTTGGCGCAAAGGACACCGCAGACCAGCGACTCGGCATGTTGGCAAACCCCGTCTCCATCGAACGCGTCGGCAGCGACCTCTACGTGCTGGATAAGGACAAAAACGCCATCCTCATCTACCGCGCCACCGACTTCGCCAACCGCGTGCATGAGGGCGTGCGCCTCTACATGGACGGCTTTTACATCGAGGCAAAGCCCTACTTCGAGGAAGTGCTTACTTTCAACGGACTGTTCCTCATGTCCTACCAGGGCATTGCCGACGCCTACTACAAACAGAACGACTACCTGCGCGCCCTGCAAGCCTACCGCACCGCCGAAGACCGCAACGGCTACTCCGAAACCTTCTGGGAACTCCGCAACGCCGTCTTGCAGCAATACCTGGGAAGCGCGCTCCTCGCCCTCTTTGTCTTGTGGCTTCTCTCCGCCGTCTTCACCCGCCTCGAAAAACGCTACGGCTGGCTGGAACCTCTGCGCCAAAAAGCGCGGGAACTGCAAAACATCCGTTGGGTGGACGATTTCCTCTTTCTGTTCCGCTTTATCAAACAACCCGCCGATAGTTTCTACTACATCAAAAAAGACCAGCGCGGCAGTCTCGCCTTTGCCTTCATCGTTTACCTTTGGGTGGTGATTGTCCGCATCCTCTCGCTTTACCTGACCGCCTTCATCTTCAGCCCCTACCCCAGCCCCGCCTGGATTCCCGTTGAGACCGAGGTCGTGTACGTCATCCTCGCCCTGCTGCTCTGGAACGCCGCCAACTACCTCGTCTCCACCATCAGCGATGGCGAAGGACGCCTGCGCCATGTACTCATTGGCAGCGCCTACAGCCTCTTCCCCTACGCCCTCTTTGCCCTGCCCATTGCCCTGCTCAGCAACCTGCTCACCCTCAACGAAACCTTCCTCTACACCTTCTCCACCCAACTCATGTGGTTCTGGACGGGTTTGATGCTGTTCATCATGGTCAAGGAAGTTCACAACTACTCGCTTTCCGAAACCATCCGCAACATCCTCACCACCCTGTTCACCATGGCGATGTTCCTGCTCACCGCCTACATTCTCTACGTCTTGTTCAACCAGTTGTACGAATTCATCCTGGCGATTGTTCAGGAGATTGGACTGCGCGGCTGATATGCGACCCTTCACCCGCCTCATTCTGACCTTCTGCCTGCTCCTGACCATTGGGCTTTTT
>JABRVZ010000019.1:0-3306 GCA_039961775.1 Chloroflexota bacterium | reverse complement strand
GGGGGGGAGTGTCGGGCGTGGTCATTTCTTTTTCAGTCTGTGAGCCTGCCGTTCGAGGGCTTCGGTCATTTTGCGTTTTTCGTCATCGGTTTCGGCTTTGAGCGGGGGCACGGGGGTGGGTTTGCCTTCGTCGTCGAGGGCAACGTAGACCAGCCAGGCGGTGTTGGTGTGCGTGCGTTCGCCGGTGACGGGGTTTTCTGCCAGCACTTGCACTTCGGCTTCCATGGAGGTGCGCCCGGCGTAGGTGACTTCGGCGTTGAGGATGATGAGGTCGCCGATGCGGATGGGTTCGCGGAAGGTCATCGAGTCGATGGCGACGGTGACGACTTTTTTCTGGGCGTGGCGCATACAGGCGAGGGCGCCGGCTTCGTCCACCAGTTTCATGATCCAGCCGCCGTGGACGTTGCCGAGCAGGTTGGCATGTTCGGGGTGCATGAGTTGGGAGATGGTCACGCGCGAGGCGCGCATGGTTTTGGGAGGGAGGGTGTTGGTCATGTTTTTTTCGCCATGAGTTTACCATTTTTTGGACGGAAACTAAAACAGGCAAACCGTGTTCGGCTTGCCTGTTTGTTTTTGGGCGCGGGCGGGTTTATAAGCCGGCGGCGCTGCGGAGGGCGTCGGCTTTGTCGGTGCGCTCCCAGGGGAATTCGATGTCGTCGCGCCCGAAGTGACCGTAGGCGGCGGTTTTGCGGTAGATGGGTTGGCGCAGTCCGAGGTCACGGATGATCGCGCCGGGGCGCAGGTCGAAGTGGTCGTTGATGAGGGCGATGATGTGGTCGTCGGAGATTTTGGCGGTGCCGAAGGTTTCCACGTTGATGGAGAGGGGGTGCGCCACGCCAATGGCGTAGGCAACCTGCACTTCAACGCGGTCGGCAATGCCGGCGGCGACGATGTTTTTGGCGACGTAGCGCGCGGCGTAGGCGGCGGAGCGGTCCACTTTGGTGGGGTCTTTGCCGCTGAAGGCGCCGCCGCCGTGGCGTCCCATGCCGCCGTAGGTGTCCACGATGATTTTGCGTCCGGTCACGCCGGCGTCGCCCATCGGTCCGCCAACGACGAAGCGGCCGGTGGGGTTGACGTAGATTTTGAGGTTTTTATCCACCATGCCTTCGGGAAGGGTGGGCATGATGATTTGTTCGGTGACGATTTCGGCGATTTCAGCCTGGGAGACATCCGGCGCGTGCTGGGTGGAGATGAGTACGGTATCCACGCGGACGGGTTTGCCATGCGAGTATTCGATGGTGACCTGACTCTTGGCGTCGGGTCGCAGCCAGGGGATGGCTCCGCTCTTGCGGAGTTCGCTCTGGCGGCGGGTGAGTTTGTGGGCGAGGTAGATGGGAAGGGGCATGAGGGTGGGGGTTTCGTTGCAGGCAAAGCCAAACATCATGCCCTGGTCTCCCGCGCCGATGGATTCGACTTCTTCGTCGGTCATTTCGCCGGCTTTGGCTTCAAGCGCTTTGTCCACGCCCATGGCGATGTCGCCGGATTGTTTGGCGATGGCGACCAGCACGCCGCAGGAGTTGCCGTCGAAGCCTTTTTCGCTCGAGTCGTAGCCGATTTCGGTGATGACTTTGCGGGCGAGTTCATCATAGTTGATGACGGCTTTGGTGGTGATTTCGCCCAGCAGTGCGATGAAGCCGGTTTTGGTGGCTGTCTCGCAGGCGACGCGCGAGCGCGGATCCTGTTCGAGACAGGCGTCCAGCACGGCGTCCGAGATTTGGTCGCAGAGTTTGTCGGGATGCCCTTCGGAAACCGATTCAGAGGTGAACATCAGTTTTGGGGCGGTCATGAAAGTGTTGCTCATTGTGTGTGTTTCTCCTTGAGAAATAAAATTGCCCCTTCAGACGTGCAGAAAGGGCAATTGCATATTTGCAGTCAGCCCTCTCATCTCCCAGAACATCCGTCTGTCGGAATTGGCACCTTTTCAGCATGGTCTAATGGGAACCGTTGCTGAGAGGTTGTCGAGGCATCACAGGGCCGTTCCCTCCGCCTCTCTGGATAAGAGCGCCTTTTGGGGCTATTGAATTGCGTTGGATATTACCACATGGAAAGTGGTGAGTCAATTAAATTAATGTTGTTTTATCTCCTCGCGCGGAGATTGAGCTTATCTCTAAATTTTGCATGACCGTGCCGAGTGGTTCCGCTTGACATGAGAATGTCACGTGGTAGCCTGCGCTTGTCGGGGGCTTTCCTGTTGCTTGTGTGCGCCCTATAAAGGCATATTTTGATGGGTCGGGGGAGTGCCTGAAAATATTCCGCTGCACGCTGTGTTGGGCGCGGTTTTTAAGAGCGAAAAACATTTTCGCGATGATAACTCAAAAAAACTTTGTGCCTTTGTTCAACTCGCAACAGTTTCATGTTTGAATTTATACCTAACTGTTTCAATGTGGATTCACTTAACTTACTCGAAATGATAATCTCGCCATTGTCATCAAAACTAATCAAACCCGAATCAAAACATGCGTCCAAATTCGGTAGCAATAACAAGCCA
Source organism: Chloroflexota bacterium (assembly GCA_039961775.1). Taxonomy (GTDB): domain Bacteria; phylum Chloroflexota; class Anaerolineae; order Anaerolineales; family Villigracilaceae; genus Defluviilinea. Next base: position 818 of record JABRVZ010000019.1, on the reverse strand, counting down.
TTAAAAACATCAAGTCTTTCTATGTTTGACGAATCTCGCCAGGGTTTAATGTGGGACGCTCTTAATAATTCGATTTGTTTACAGCCTGTGACTGAACAACCTTGCCAATATTGAACTAAAGATGTCCTGAATTGACCTTGCCCAATCCGACTTTGAACAACTGCTTGTCGGGTCGTTTCTTGAAGGGTTGCATACGAATCTTTTAATTGCTCTATTTCTTGAAGAACTGTTGGCTTCGGAGTATCAAAAATTGGTTTATTTCTCAAGTAATCATCGCGTATTTTCTCTAGAGATTGAATTACCGACTGACTTTTTATCTGATTTAGCCCAAAACTAAATTTGTTTTGTTCCTTGAATAATTCAGCAAACCATTGAAACCCATTTACTTCAATAGGGGGAACAAAAGCAAAACCTTGTCCTATTACGCAACGGAAGCCCGTAAATTCCATTTTCCCCGTATCTGGATTTTCTGCTTCGTCATCATCAATCTGTGTTGGCACATAGGTACTACAGAGTTTGTAAACCATTGAGCCGTTGATTTTTTCGCCAGAAATAACCCAAACTGTCTGGCCAATCATTTTCTCCAGTCTCGATTTGTGGTGCCTACTATAGTGACCAAACTCTGTGTCATCAATGCTTGGTGAATAAGCTCCCCACTCTTTAACCTTGTTATAAGCAATATAATGTCTCATGAATGATTACCCTTCAAGCTTAGCGTCCAACGAAACTGTCGAAAAACCCGATGCGCCGTGGGCGGAGCGGGCATGGGCTGCCCGGCGGAGCCGCCCTCAGGCGCAAAATGCAACGCGTTACATATA
>JABRVZ010000018.1:0-35993 GCA_039961775.1 Chloroflexota bacterium | reverse complement strand
GAGGGTGGGACGCAGTACCGTCCGCTGGGCAGTATCACATTGGGGGAGGTGGAGCAGGCAATCGGTCTGTTTGAAGCGCAACTTGTTCCCGCCTATGAGCGCTGGATCGCCAAAAATCATTTCTGCACCCTGCCCCTCAAGCGGATTCGGGACGGACGCCCGCCGTTGGTGTTCGGCTATGTCTCTTCATGCTTTCCCAGCGACGGTCACATCGAAAATGTGGAAGACGTCGAACTGCTTTTCCCGCGCCGGGACGCCCCACCCGACCTCATCCGCCTGCACAGAGACGAGATCAGCCTGTACTCGCAAAGTCCGGCGCAAAGTTATTACCTGCGGGTGCGATTCAAGGCTTCGGAGGAGGATGCGGCGGAGTTTGCAGGGATGGAAGGCATGTTCCACAAGGACGGCTTTCATCTCGACACTGACTACGGCTATTCTGATCTGCTCGAAATGAACGAGCAAAATCATTCGGCTTTTCCCCGCCTGTATGTAATTGGCTCGCGCTGGCTGGCGTCGGTTCCCGAGTCGCTGTATTTCGAGATCACAGGCAAACTGAAGGAAATGCTCGGCTGGGGAAATGCCATAGTCAACTATCACCCCGACTGGCTCTCGAAGGAAATCCACTCGCTGAACCGGGCGCTGGGATTGAAGTACAAGCTCACGCAGCATTATCTGACCGAACCCGAAACTCCCGAACAAACGGCGCGCCTTGTTGCCATCACATTCAAGGAAATGTTCAGCAAGAGATGGGGTTAAGCAGAACGGCATCTGCCTTTTTTGTGTTGCCTTACCCTTGACCTTGCGCAAAACCACAAAAAGTCACTTGCAACACCGCTGATTTGGTTGTATCCTAAAGACAGTGTTTCGACAGGGTATTGCATGGATCATCGAAAGGAGCCGCTTATGAGTCACTCCGGCAAACGCGACAAGGAACAAAAGGAAAAGAGAAAGAAATCCAAGCACAGCCTCAAGGAGAAGAGAAAACTCAAACAGGAGAAGCATCAGCAAGGCGAAAAGAAGCATCTCACCATCCCAGGATAGGGAAGTTTGCAAAAAGCAAACGAGCCGGGCAACTACCCGGCTCGCTTCATTACGGAAACAAATTCATTTATCACACCCGAGCCCAATCACGCCCCTCCGAAAAACCTCCACAATCCCTGACGGGGTCATCCATAATTCCTCCACAATGGATTGGTATAGTTCGAGCATCAATAACACCTGGAGGCTTTGCCATGAACCGCAACAATATCCTGATTGAAGTAGATGAACTGCTGATGAATATTGAAAACCCGAATCTCCGCATCTACGATGCATCCATCGTGGATGACATGTATCAACAGGGGCACATCCCCGGCGCGGCTTTCTTCGACCACGAGAAGTTCTCCGACCCAAACAAAGCCTACGAGTACATGCTGTTACCTGATGACAAACTCGCCGCACGGATTGGGGAGCTTGGCATCTCGAACGACGCTGAGGTGGTCGTATACGCCTGCGGGATGCTCCCCTATGCCGCTCGCGCCTGGTGGGTGCTCCGCTACGCGGGTCACAATAACGTGCGAGTGCTCAACGGAGGGCTGTCCGCGTGGAAGAATGCCGGGGGAACGGTGGAGCAGATTGCCCGTCGGTATGAAGCGGCGGTTTTCCATCCGGAATTCAGGGCAGACATGTTCGCCGATAAAGAGGAAGTCATGGAAGCGCTCAAAGATGGCGAAACCTCTGTGGTGGATGTCCTGCCTCTCGAAAGTTATGAGGGCGCGCACATTCCAGGTTCCACCTGTCTCTCCGCCATGGACCTGATGCAAGGCTTGGATTACTTCCTGCCGACTGAGCAACTTGCCCTGCGTCTGCAGGAAAAAGCCGGTTACCGGCGTATTATCACCTACTGCGGCGGCGGCATTGCGGCAACCATCAATGCAATGGCACATCTTATGGTTGGGCAGGAAAATGTGGCTGTGTATGACGGCTCGCTGTTCGAATGGATGGGCGAGGGTCTGCCTGTTACCGGAACGGGCAAATGGGAGATCTGGAAGCAACCGGCATAGCAGGCACAACACGCGCGCCGCGTTCTGCTTTATACTCGCATCATGCCGCAACTCATCCTCGTCGTGGACGACGAACCCAAAGCCGCCCGTCTCGCCAGAGACTATCTGGAAAAGAACGGCTTCCGCGTCCTGACTGCCGCCGACGGTCAATCCGCCTTGACGCTTGCCCGCCACGAAAAACCCGACCTCATCCTCCTCGACCTGATGCTCCCCCAGATTGACGGGCGAGAGGTCTGCCGTATCCTGCGGCGCGAAGGTGATGTACCCATTATCATGCTGACTGCCTTATCGGAAGAGGTTGACCAGGTGACCGGTCTGGAAATCGGCGCGGACGATTACATCACCAAGCCATTCTCCGTCCGCACATTGGTGGCACGCGTGCGGGCGCTCCTGCGGCGTACGCGCGGGGAGGTCAAAGCACCGAGCGTTATCCGCGCCGGCGGGCTAGAAATCGACACGGAAAAATACTCGGTCACCTTTGATGGCATCCCAATCAAATTGACCCCGAACGAATTCAAACTGCTCCAACTGCTTGCCAGTCGGGCTGGTCAAACCCTCACCCGCGAACAACTCCTCGAAGACCTGCACGGGGCCGCATCCAGCCTCGACCGCAGTGTGGACTCGCACATCAAAAACCTGCGGAAGAAACTCGAAACCGCATCGGGAGAGTCCATGATCGAAACGGTCTACAGCATCGGCTATCGGTTCACAGAAAAGTAAGAAGTAATGGTAATTGCCACTTACCAATTACCAATCTTCCCCTACCCATGTCCAACACCTCTACCTCAAGAAACCGCCGCGTCAGCCGCGCGCTGGCATTCACAATCTTCTTTGCCATCACCGCCACCCTTTTCGTGGGAGGCATCGCAGCGCTTCTCTACCGCATCTTTTCTGAGTACACCGGCATCACGAACATATGGCTGTTGGTCTGCGGGGCTCCCGTTGTCATCGGCGTTTTTATCATCCTCACCATCTTCAACCTGTATATTCGCTTTGGCAAACCGCTCGAGGAACTCTTCAACACCATCAACAAAATCGAAGAAGGCGACCTCTCTGCCCGCGTGCCCGAAAACAAATCGGATATGTTCAGCGACCTCATCAAGCGCTTCAACAAAATGGTCGGCGAACTCGAACGCGCCGAGCAGCAGCGCCGCAACCTCACCGCCGACATCGCCCACGAACTGCGCACGCCGCTTCACATCATTCAAGGCAACCTCGAGGGCGTCCTCGACGGCGTTTACCAGCCGACGCCCGAACACATCAACGCCACACTGGATGAGACCCGACTCCTCACTCGTCTTGTGAATGACTTGCAGACCCTGTCCCTCGCCGAAACGGGACAACTTCCGCTTCACCCCACCCGCTTCCTGCTCGCCGACCTGATGGCGGATCTTGCTTCGAGTTTTGCCTCCCAAGCCACATCCCTCGGCATTGACTTGCGAACGCACCTCGCCGACCCAAATCAACACATCACCGCCGATTATGACCGCCTGGATCAAGTGCTGTCCAACCTGGTTGCCAACGCCCTGCGTCACACCCCTCACGGGGGAACCGTCTCCATCGAGAGTAAACCCATCAAAGGCAACTCCGATTACCAAGTACGAATTACCATTCAAGACACCGGTTCCGGCATCTCTCCCTCCGACCTGCCCTTCATCTTCGACCGTTTCTGGCGCGGCGACAAATCGCGCACCGAGCGAACTCACAGCGGGCTGGGGCTGGCGATTACAAAGCAACTTGTCCTGGCACACGGCGGGACAATTGATGTGCAAAGCGAGGCAGGCAAAGGCACGACTTTCACCATCAAATTGCCGTAATCAAAAGCTCCCGAAGCCTTTCGGCTTCGGGAGCTTCGCTACTTGTGATTACGCAGGCTGACTTGCCTTCGCCACAATGTCTTCGAGCATCTTCGTGGTCAGCGACTTGGGGCGTTCGATGGGCCAGCCCAGCGCGCGCGCCCAGACGTAGTTGGCTGTCACGCCGAGGGCGCGGCCAACGCCGAACAGCACGGTGTAGAAATCGAACTCGCGCACGCCGTAGTGATATTGCAGTGTGCCGCTGATGGCGTCCACGTTGGGGGCGGGGTTCTTCGCTTTGCCCTGTTCGCGCAAAACCTGCGGCACCACCTCGAAAACCAGATCGGCAAGGCGCACCAGGTCGTCTTCGGGGAAGCGCGCTTTGGCAAATTCCATCTGTGCGGTGAAGCGCGGATCCGGCACGCGCAGGACGGCGTGACCATAGCCGGGGATGACATGCCCGCTGTTGAGAGTATCCCAGGCGTATTTGTAGAGATCTTCGCGCGAGGGAACGCCGCCGAAGCGCTTATGAACATCCAACAGCCAGCCGAGGCATTCCTGATTCGCCAATCCGTGCAGGGGACCGGCGAGGGCGTTCAGCGCGGCAGAAAAGGCGTAGTAGGCGTCTGAAAGGGTGGAGCCAGCCAGATGCATGGCGTGAGCCGAGGCGTTGCCGGATTCGTGGTCGGAGTGCAGGATGAAGTACAGGCGGGCGAGGTCGGCATATCCCTTTTTGTCTTCCACTTTCATCATGCGGGCAAAGTTCATGCCATAATCCTGCCGCGGGTTGTATTTCATCTTCTTGGTTTCGCCGAAGTATTTCATGCGGTAGATGAAAGCAGCGATGAGCGGGAGTTTGGCGGTCAGGTTCAGGCTGTCTTCGAGCGCGGCTTCCCAATAGGCGTCTTTCTTCATCTCGTGATACTTCGCCGCAAACACCGAGCCGTTCTGCAGGGCAAGGACAGCCTGCGAGAAGAGCGTCATCGGGTGCGTGTCCTTCGGCATGGACTTGAGCATCTTATAGACGTAGTCGGGAATCTCTGCGCGCTTTGCCCATTCGGCTTCAACTTCCATCGCCTGCGCTTTGGTCGGCACTTCACCCACCATGAGCAGGTAATACAGACCGCCCACCAGCGGCATCTTACCGCCACGCGCCTTGGGCAAAGCCTTCAACACTTCGGGAATGGACATGCCGCGAAAGCGGATGCCCTCGGCAGGATCCACATACGAGATGTCGGTCACCAGCGCCTTGACATCGCGCATCCCGCCGACAACCTGGCCCACAGTGACGTGGTCCACAACAACATCGGCGTGTTCCTTTGCCAGCGACCTCATCCGTTCGCGCCAGGCGGGCAGTTGAGCGGCAATCTTTTCGTGCAAAATCATGGAATGTTCTCCTTTGAATTCGTCGTCAGCAAAATTGTCAAACGTCGGATGACTTTTGACGTTCAACCTTGCGCTCTTTAGAGCGCCACCAGCTTCTTCAACGCCTCGTGCGTTTCCTTCACCGCCGCGGCGGATTTTTCGAGCATGGCTTTCTCTTCCGCATCCAGCGTGTACTCGATGATCTTCTCCACGCCGTTCGCGCCGAGCATGACCGGAACGCCAAAGAACATATCCTTCAAACCATATTCGCCGTCCATATAGGCAGCGCATGGGACAATCAGATTTTTGTTCTTGAGAATGGCTTCCGCCATTTGAGCGCAGGCGGCAGAGGGCGCATAGAACGCCGAGCCGGTCTTGAGCAGGTTCACAATCTCGCCGCCGCCCTTGCGCGTGCGGTTGACAATCGCCTCCAGCCGGTCGGCAGGCAGGTACTCCCGAAGCGGAATCCCGGCAATGTTCGAGTGACGTGTGAGCGGAACCATCTCGTCGCCGTGACCGCCCAGCACATAACAATCAATGTTCTCCACGCTCACGCCGGTTTCCATCGCCACGAAGGCGCGCATGCGCGCAGAGTCCAAAATGCCTGCCTGCCCCACCACGCGGTTGCGCGGCAGGCCGGTCTTCTTCATCGTCAAATACGCCATCGTATCGAGCGGGTTGGTCAGCACAATGTAGAACGCATTCGGCGAATACTTCAACGTCTCTGTGGCGGCTTTCCCCACGATCTCGGCGTTGGCAGACAACAAATCATCACGGCTCATACCCGGCTTGCGCGGCAAGCCCGCCGTGATGATGATGATGTCTGAGTCTTTTGTGGCGGCGTAATCGTTTGCGCCCACAATCTCAACATCCTTGCCGATAATCGGCATCGCCTCCAGCATGTCGAGCGCCTTGCCCTGCGGCATCCCCTCCACCACGTCCACCAAAACCAGGTCGGCAAGTTCGCGCTCTGCCAGCCAGTGCGCGGTTGTCGCGCCGGTCATCCCGGCGCCGATAATGGAAATCTTCTTCATGGATCCTCCAGAGAATACGATGTGTACAGATTTTATCCGAAAACCCGCGGCGACGAAGTACAATTTGTCATCGGTTTCTCGTGACTGACGACGGACAAGAAAACGGTGACGCCTCTGGGCGTCACCGTCCGCTTCATACCTGACCTTATTCCGATTCCGCTTCGAGGAGCCTGGTCGCCGAAATTGCCGCCGCCGCCCCCATCCCCGCCGAAGTGACCACCTGACGGAAATGCGGGTCTGCCGCTTCGCCCGCCGCAAACACCCCGCGGACGCTGGTCTCCATCTTCTCGTTGACTTTGATGTAGCCCAGGTCGCTCATCTCCAACTGTCCCTGGAACATCTGCGTGTTCGGCGTGTGACCGATGAAAATGAACAGACCGTCCGTCTCCAGCGTGGACTCTTCGCCGGTTTTCACGTTCTTGAGTTTCACGCCTTCGAGTTTATCCGTGCCAATCGTCCCGGTGACCACCGTATCCCAGATGAACTTGATTTTTGGGTGGCTCATGGCGCGCTTTTGCAAAATTGCGCCGGCGCGCAGGGTGTCGCGGCGGTGGACAATAGTCACAGACGAGGCGTAACGAGTGATGAACAAGCCTTCTTCGAGCGCGCTGTCGCCGCCGCCCACCACCACCACCTTCTTATCCTTGAAGAACCAGCCGTCGCAGGTGGCGCAATAGGAGACGCCCCGCCCGGTCAACTCCACCTCACCGGGAATGTTGAGGTGATTCGGGCTGGCACCAGTGGCGATGATCAACACATCGGCAAGATACTCGCCGCTGTCGGTCGTCACGCGAAAGGGACGTTTCGACAAATCTACCGCGTTCGCCGTGTCGAACTCGGTCACCGCGCCGAAGCGTTCCGCCTGCTTTTGGAACAACTCGCCCAACTCGGCGCCTCCCACCCCGTCCGGAAAGCCCGGATAATTCTCGATGGTGTGCGTCAGCGCCGCCTGACCGCCCAACTGCGTGCCGGTCAACACAACAGGCTGAAGTTCCGCGCGCGCGGCGTACAAGGCGGCGGCATAGCCGGTCGGTCCAGACCCCAAAATCAATACTTTGACATGTTTTGCGTTTCCGTTATCAGACATTCTGCGTTCCTCTCGTTGTCAAGGGCGTCTTCGCCCGAAGTGTAGTGTCAGCCGTCATTGAGACAACACCCGCAAACCGTTAATTACGGTTTGCCTTTCTTTGGATGCAAACAAAAGCGAAAAGTTGCACCCAGTCTATTCCTTCACCCGTTCCAGCCGCGCGCCCAGCGCCTGCAATTTTTTGTCCACGTCCTGGTAGCCGCGCTCGATCTGCCCGATGTTGCGCACCACCGACGTACCCTTCGCCGCCAGCGCCGCCAGTAAAAGCGACATGCCGGCGCGGATGTCGGGGCTTTCCAGATTCTCGCCGTAGAGTTGATTCGGTCCCTGCACGAGACAGCGGTACGGGTCGCATAGAATGATGCGCGCGCCCATGCCCACCAGTTTATCCGTGAAGTACATGCGCCCGGAAAACATCCAGTCGTGGAACATGATCGAACCGCTGGCTTGAGTTGCCACCGTGATGGCAATGCTGATCAAATCCGTTGGGAAGGCGGGCCAAACGTTCGTCTTGACCTCGGGAATCGCTCCGTCCAAATCGGGGACGATCTTCAACTCCTGCTCAGCCGGCACGATGATGTCATCGCCCTCCACATCCCAGCGCACGCCCATCCGCTCGAAGACATGGGCAATCATGCCCAGATTTTCCACGCCGGCGTTTTTCACCCGCACCGTGCCGTGCGTCACCGCCGCCGCGCCCACAAAACTGACCACCTCCAGGTAATCGGGCCCAATCGTGAACTCGCCGCCGTGCAATTTCGGCACGCCATGAATGCGCAGCGTGTTCGAGCCAATCTCCTCGATTTGCGCGCCGAGCGTATTCAAAAAATGACACAACTCCTGCACGTGCGGTTCCGAAGCGGCGTTGCGGATGACCGTTTCCCCCTTCGCCGTGACCGCCGCCATGATGGCGTTTTCCGTTGCCGTCACACTGGCTTCATCCATGAGAATGTCTGCCCCGCGCAAGCCGTTCGACTGGAACGCAAAGCCGCGGTCATACTTCACCTCAGCGCCGAGCGCACGCAGGGCAAGGATGTGCGTATCGAGACGGCGGCGTCCGATCACATCGCCGCCGGGCGGGGGCAGTTTGAACTCGCCCACCCGCGCCGACATCGGTCCCGCCACGAGGATGGAGGCGCGAATGCGGCGGCAAAGGTCCGGGTCGAGGTCCGCCGGTCTCAGGTCCCGGGCGGTGATGCGCCACGAAGCGGCGTCCAACTCCTCCACCTGCGCGCCCAGGCTTTCGACGAGGTGTCTCATCACGCTCACGTCCTTGATGCGCGGAACGTTCCGCAGCACCACAGGCTCTTCGGTCAGCAAACATGCGGCGACCAGGGGCAGGGCGGCATTCTTGTTTCCTGCGGGCGTCACCTCGCCGTTCAGCGGCGTCCCGCCTTCGATGATAAATTTCTCCATGTTCATCTCCTGGGAATTTTCCCAAAGATTGTAAGGCAGTTCACAATCTCCCGCAAGCGCATTACAGTTGACTTACACCTCTGCGCTCCGAAAAATCTTACCCGCTTTATACTATAATCAATGAAGATGGAACTTACCCTGCTCATCCCCCTCCTGCTCGGCTGGCTGGCTGGTCTGCTCGTCAATTATCTCGCCGACGTTCTGCCCGCCACCCGCCGCCTGAGTCAGCCAACCTGCCAGCGCTGCGGCTCTGCCTTTTCACTGCTGGATTATTTGACTCTGCGCCCGTGCCGCACCTGCGGGAGAAGACGAAGCCTGCGCACGTGGATTGTGCTGGTCGCTGCCGCCGCTTCTTTTCTGTACTTTTGGCTGTTCCCCCGCCCCGGGCTGGGTTTGCCCCTCAGCCTGCTCGTCCTCACCTACTTCGGCGTGATCATCGTCATAGACATCGAACACCGCCTCATCCTGTTCCCCACCGTGATTGCCGGCGCCATTCTCGGATTAATCGTCGGCACGTACATTTACAGCAAACAAGACGGCATCCTCGCCGGGCTGTTGACCTCCGTTTTGGGCGGGCTTGCCGGGTTTGCCATCATGTTCCTCTTCTACAAACTCGGCGAAGTAGCCGCCCGCTACCGCGCCCGCAAGATGCGCGCCGCCGGTCAGGCGGAGGATGAGGAGGAGGCGCTTGGCGGCGGAGACGTGTACCTGAGCGGCGTGCTCGGGCTGATGCTCGGCTGGCCCAACGTCATTTTGGGAATCACCGCCGGCGCGCTGGCAGGCGGCGTGATGGGTCTGCTGGCGGTCATTGCCTACCTCATCCAGCGCCGCTACGCCGAAAACAGCCTGATGACGTTTATCCCCTACGGTCCCGCCCTCGTGCTGGGAGCGTTTTACATTCTGTACTTCTTTTGATTACAAAAGTGCAAACCCAGGCGTCTTCTTTTAGTACGAATGTCTTATTCGGCTGGATAGCCGAGCCATTAAACTAGAAGAAGGACCTTTGGAGAATAGGAACGACCATGAAGCGCTTAAAATTCACTTCCCAAAAGAGCAGGGCGCAGGCAATCGTCGAGTTTGCCATTGTCCTGCCCATTTTGTTGTTGGTGGTGTATGGCTTGATCGAGACCGGCAGGCTATTATTCATTTATTCATCGGTAAACAACGCCGCCCGTCAAGCCGCGCGCTACGGCTCGACCTCTGGCATAGACCCCACCTACGGCGTGCCGCGTTACCAGGCTTGCGACGGCATCCGCGCCGCCGCCCAAGCCGCCGACTTTTTGAACGCTTTCGATGACGGTGACATTGTCATCGCATACGCGCATGGACCTACTGATCCCCGCCCTAATGATGACCCAAGTACGCCATTTAAGGAAAACAATTGGGAATATGCCATCTGCAATGGCAACGTGGATACCACTGCGAAGCCCTCACAGGGAGATCGCGTCACAGTAAGAGTTGCCGCCGACTACAATCCCATCGTCCCGCTTCTGCCGATGATCAAGCCACGGACCATCACAGCCGATAGCGCTCGCACCCTGCTGTTGGAAGTTTCGATTCAACCTCCCAAAGAAATTACCACCACGCTCATTACTTCCGACGCGCCCGACCCATCTGCGCCAGGGCAGTCAGTGGAGGTGAGCGTCACGGTCACTGCCAACACCACCCCCACCGGCACCGTGGAAATCACCGGCGCGGACCAGAACTGTACCATCACACTTGCTGGCAGCGGCGGCGCCAGCAGCGGCAGCTGCTTTGTGAGTTTCAACTCCATCGGCGAGAAGACCATCACCGCCACCTACACCGGCGACAGCAAACATGATCCCAGCAGCGACACGGAAAGCCACAACGTCAAAGGACCCACGACGACCACTCTGACCACCTCCCCCAATCCGTCGCTTATCAACACGCAGGCAACGCTCAGCGTCACTGTGACCAGCGCTTACGGAACGCCTACCGGCACTGTGACGATCACCGAGGGCAGCAATACGCTTTGCACCATCACGCTCTCCAACGGAGCGGGCTCCTGCGCCGTCACCTTCACATCGGACGGCGATAAACTGCTCACCGCCTCATACAGCGGCGACAGCAATTTCTTCGATAGCAGCGGCACAAAGGTTCACAAAGTCATCCTGCCCGGACAAACTACAACCACAATTACCACTTCGCCGTCTCCGTCCATCGTTGGGCAGTCTGTCACCATCACAGTCAACGTGACCAGCACCTCAACGCCCACCGGCACAGTGACAGTGACCATCGGCGGCACGCCGGTCTGCACCTTCAGGCTCTCCGGCGGAACGGGTACCTGCAGCACCACCTTCAACACTGTCGGCAACCGCACCATCACCGCCACCTACACGCCCGATTCTTCATCTTTCCTGGGCAGCAGCGGCAGTGTGAATCACGCCGTGCAATTACCGCCCACCATCACCACGCTCACCACCACCAACACGCCGCCTTATCTGGTTGGGCAAACCATCAACCTGACCGTCACCGTGAGCAACGCGCCCGGCGGTTCTACCGTCACACCCACCGGCACGGTAACCATCAGCGGACAGAGTTCGGGTTGTACGACGCCCATCACCCTCAACGCCAGCGGCAGCGGCACCTGCACCGTGACCTTCAGCACGCCCGGCTCCAAGACCCTGACCGCCACCTACAGCGGCGACAGCGGTCACGCTGCCAGCACCGGCACGCTAACCCTGAATGTAACGACATCCGCAGTTTCGGGGTGCAACACCGTCACGCTTGGCTTGCTCCGTCAAACCGGCGGCGCCATGACCGTCACCATCAATAATCCGCTTACCGAGTTCCTGCAAATTGCCAACGTCACCGTCACCTGGAACCACGACAAAGGTCACCAAACCGGCAGCGACAAAACCCTGCGCCTGCAAAGCGCCAGCCTGGGCAGTGTGTTCTGGACCGGGAACGAACTCGGACCAACCTATACCATCACGCCTTCCTCCCCCATTTTCATTCCGCCCGGCTCCTCCACGCTGGCATTCAACTTCCATCAGGTCTTCGACCGCTGGGACGACACGGAGCAGGTCACCATCAACCTGTCCACACCGGGCTGTGAGGGCGTCGTCCTGTTCCAGAATCAGCATGAATAGAAGCGAGAGTATTTCATGAAAAGAAACCGTTCCGAACGCGGACAATCCCTGGTGGAATTTGGCATCAGCCTGGTTGTGATTCTGTTCCTGCTGGCGGGAGCAGTGGAGTTTGGTCTCGCGCTCTTCCAATACATTCAACTGCGCGACGCGGCGCAGGAGGGCGCGGTCTATGGCTCGATTTGCCCCGTTGAGGATAACATCAAAGCGCGTGTGCGCAACCACTCATCGTCACCGGTTAACATCATCAATGAAGAAAAAGCAGGAGAGTTGAGTATTTACGTGGAAGGCAGAGATGGCACAACCCAAAATCCAAAAGATATCAACAACCCGCTCATACCCCTCATACCCGGCGACGGTATCTATGTAGAAGTATCGTACAAACATAAACTCGTCATGCCGTTTGCCACCTTGTTTACCGGCGGATCGGACGCCATTACCATCCGCGCTTCGGTCACAAACACAGTTCTCGATACTGAAATTAACAAGGCATCCTGTAAATAACCCACCTTGCGCGGTAGCGCGAGATTTATCTCGTATTTTCAGCCGACATAAATGTCGCGCTACGAGAAAATTACCTGACATCAGTCAATAAGACAGACCATCAACAAACAAAGAGTCTCGACCCTGCGGGGCTGAGGCTCTTTGTTTGTTTTCCGCCTTGAATAAGTGCGCTGGAGAGCGCACAAAACGCTCTCGTACAGCAGACGCTCTCTACCTTCGAATGACTTTTATGCAGGAAGGCGTTGACAGAAGACAATAAAACAAAAGAAACCGCACCGCAGTCGGCGGACTTCTTCGGTTATAATTTTCGCCCGGATCTTTTCAAAGGAGGTGCACCGTCACATTTCCCGGGAAAGACAGCGCATGGTCCCGCCAGTGGCGGGATGACGAGGACAAGGGTTCTCCACCGCGAGGTGGAGTTAAGGACGCCGGCGGCGTCTGAAAATCGAAAGATCAGCGGAAGCCCTTCGGGCGCGCCATCGCCCGTTTTCTTTCCCTCCGAACAACCAACCCTGTAACAACGCCGCGCGGGAAACCGTGCGGACAAAGAGACAGGGAATGGCGCAATAAAGTATCAGGTAGCCAGTGTCCGGTATCCCATGACATCTGGAACCTGACACTTGACACTTCTATATCGGAGGAATCCCATGTGTGGAATCGTAGGCTATATCGGACCGCGCGACGCGGTGCCGATCATCATCAACGGTCTCAAACGGCTGGAATACCGCGGCTATGACTCGGCGGGAGTCGCTGTTTTGAGCGGAGACCAGATCGAGGTCAGGAGAGACGCGGGCAAGTTATCTCAGTTGATTGACCTGATCGCCAAATCGCCCATTGACGGCGCGCCGGGCATCGGTCATACGCGCTGGGCAACGCACGGAGCGCCCTCGGCGCGCAACGCGCACCCGCATCTCGGGCAGACGCGGCGCGTGGTCGTCGTGCAGAACGGCATCGTCGAGAACTTTCTCGAACTCAAGGATGAGTTGATTGCTGAAGGGGTGGAATTTCAATCAGAGACCGACACCGAAACCATCGTGCATCTGGTGGAGCATTATCTCGCCACGGGCGTCGGGCTGGTGGAAGCGGCGCGGAAAACATTCAACGACATTCAGGGGGCGAATGTGGTCGTGCTGATGTCTGCCGATGAGCCGGATAAGATTGTCACGGCGCGCATCGGCAACGCGGGCGGCGTGGTGATTGGCTTGGGAAAGGACGAAAACTTCATCGCCAGCGACATCCCCGCCATCATGGAACACACGCGCGACGTCATCTTCCTGGAATCGCGGCAGATGGCAGTGGTGACGCGCGATACCGTGACCATCGAAACGCTCGACGGCGCAAAGGTCAAGCCGCAGGTTCACACCGTCTCGTGGGACCCGGTGGCGGCGGAAAAGGGCGAGTACCGCCACTTCATGCAAAAGGAAATCCACGAACAGTCGCGCGCCCTCACCGACACTCTCGCTGGGCGCGTGGACTTCGCCAACGGAAAAATCCGCCTGCCCGATCTCAACCTGACCGAAGAACTGGCGAAGAAGATCGAGCGGATTTACATCACCGCCTGCGGCACCGCCGCCTACGCCGGCATGGTTGGCAAGTATCTCATCGAAAAGATCGCCCGCATCCCCGTCGAAGTGGTCATCGGCTCGGAGTTCCGCTACAGCGACCCCATCCTGAACGACCGCACGGTAGTGCTTGCCATTTCGCAATCGGGCGAGACCGCCGACACCCTCGCCGCCATGGAAGAGGGACGACGCAAAGGCGCGATTCTGTGGAGCATCGTCAACGCGATTGGCTCGCAAGCCATGCGCATCGCCGACGGATTCATCTCGATGCAAACGGGACCTGAAATCGGCGTCGCCTCGACCAAAGCCTTCACCGCCCCGCTGGTTGACCAATACATGCTGGCGATTTTACTTGCCGACCTGCGCGGCACGCTCGACGACAAAACCCGCCGCGCCCTCGTCTCCGACCTGCGCCTCATCCCAGACCTGGTGGGCAGGACGCTCGAACGAGAAAGCGAAGTCGAAGCCGTAGCCCATCTCCTCAAGGACATCCGCAACTGCCTGTATCTTGGGCGCGGGATCAATATGCCAATCGCCTATGAAGGCGCGTTAAAGTTGAAGGAAATTTCCTACATCCACGCGGAGGGCTACCCGGCCGGCGAGATGAAACACGGTCCCATCGCACTGATTGACGAACACATGCCCGTGCTGTGCCTTGCGCCGAAAGACCCCTGGCACGAAAAGATGATCTCGCAGATTCAGCAGGCGAAGGCGCGCGGAGGCATGGTCATTGCCGTTGCCACCGACGGCGACGAACTGGTGAAGGGCATGGCAGATCACGTCCTCTGGGTTCCCGAAACGCCGTGGATGCTCTCGCCGGTTGTCACCGTGCTCCCGCTGCAACTGCTGGCGTATCACATCGCCGCCCTGCGCGGGCTGGATGTGGATCAGCCCCGGAATCTCGCCAAAAGCGTCACCGTGGAGTAGCAGATACAGGTCACGTTTGAAGCGGCGATTGCGGCGCAAGCGTGACCTGTAACGATTCCCCGTCTGCACCGTCTAGTACTTTTAGGGGAGGATACATATCAATACTGTTGGGTGACCGGGCGGTTGAATTTCGCCGCATTGGGCTTAAAATAAAAGAAACTCCCGAACCCGTATGAGAATGCAGAGCCGCAGGTTATTATTTTTTTGATTTCACACTATTTTTTTCAGGCTCTCAGATAAAGAAAAGGAGTTCAGCATGAAAGGGTTCAACTCACAAAAAGGACAGGCGCTCATCCTGATTGTCTTCGGGATTGTGGCGCTGATTGGTTTTACCGCGCTGGCGGTGGACGGCGGGCGGGTCTTTTCAGACCGCCGTCACATGCAAAACACTGCCGACACTTCCGCCATGGCAGCGGCGATGAAGTATATCCGGTCCAATAATGACAAGACCGCGGCGCAAAATGAAGCGCTGGCTCGCGCTCAGAGCAATTTCCAAAACCGCAACACAGTTGACCCAAACGGTCCTGACGTTGAGATCGAATTTTGCAAGGCGCTTTCGAGCGACAATGTGTGCACCCCATCGACGAGCAATAACGACGTGCAGCTCATTCGCGTGCGAATCACATCGGAGGTTCCCATGACCTTTGGGCGCGTCCTCGGACGGGATATGGTGACCAACGTCGTCGAGGCGGTTGCGCGGGTGAAGGGCACCGTAGGACCTGGACCATTTACGGCTGGCGCCGGGATGTATTCCACGCGGCGAGGCAATTACAACGATTGCTTCAAAGTGCTGGGCAGCGCCAATCTCGCCTTTCACGATACGGGCATCTTCGTCAACTGCAGCGGCAATGACGCGTTGAGCTTCGGCGGCTCCGCCAATATTTACATGGACGCCAATGCTCAGGTGGTCGGCTGTTCGGACGATTTGAATTTCAGAATCGGCGGCACCGGCAAAATAGATTGCGGCGCAACCGAACAATACGTGGATGAAAGCACTTTCGCCGGCGTTCCCACTACCCTGCCCCGCCCCACCTGCTCGACGCCGGGCAGCCATGACACGACCAACAACGTCATGTACCCAGGGGCTTTTAACAGTGTAACCATCAGGAGAAACACCACCCTGATGCCCGGCACTTATTGCTTTAGCGGTTCCTTGACCCTGATTGCCGGCGCCAACATCAGCGCAACTGGTCCTGTAAAACTCGTCATGTCGAACGACCTGGATCTCAAAGGCAACGCCAACAACTTCACAGACCTGGAAGTCTATGCCAACAACGCAAACTTCTCAGTCGCCGCTCAGGGCGTCTTGAACGCCAACCGCATGCGCTTTTTCGGTGAAGGGAACAGCTCTTTCAGCGTGAAAGCACAAGGCGTGCTCAATTCCGGCGATATCTATATTTACTCCGAAAGAGGACAAATTGACATCCAGGCAGGGGCAGATGTAGACATCACCGCCCCCCCGCAGGGAGATACCTTTGGCGGCTTGCTGATGTACATGCCCTGGAATAACCCCAACGACTTCATCCTGAACGGCGGCACAGGCAACATCTGGCGCGGCACCATTCTGATGCCGCAGGCACAGGTTACCTACAACGGTAGTTCCGGGTTCAAACTCTACGGACAGGTCATTGCTGAGACCTTCAAAATCAACGGCAACACCGGCGGCGACATCTACTACAGCGCCGACTACGTCTATTCCCCGCCGCCCAACCCAACCATCATAATAGAAAAGTAAAACCTGCCCGTCTGTAACCTTTTCTAATCTTAAATGTTTACATCACCTTCCTGAAGTCCGTACAATAGAGATGCCTGACTGGCATCGGGCATCTCTATATTCTTATTTATTTTTGTTGAGACCAGGTTCGCAACAAAGAAGGAGACAATATGGTCAAACCACTACGCACATTTTTCATTTCTTTTTCCATTTTAGCGTTCCTGCTGTTCAGCACTATCGGCACGACCACCGTCTATGCCGATGACGGCACAGGAACCGACCCCTCAGCGGCAGAGACTACCACCCCCACCGAGGAAACTCAACCGGAAGAACCAGCCACAGGCGAGGCTGCCCCACCGGTTGAAGAGACCCCACCGCCCGCCGTAGAGGACGCCGTCCCCCTACCGGTTGAAGAAACCCCGCCGCCCGCCGCAGAGGAAACCGCCCCTGCCGAAACCATCGAGGTCATCCTCGAACAGGTACCGGACAACACGACAGTCACCGTCCTCAATACCGAAGGCGAGGCGCTTCCGCTTGCCTCACAACAAGCCGCCGAGACCATCGCTGCGGGTTACGATCCCATCTGGTGTCCCGCAGGTCAGGTGCCGACGCCCGGTCAAAACGGCTGTACCCAATCCTTCAGCAGTTTCGATGAACTGCTTGCCTTCCTCAAAGCCAACGAAGGTGACACCGCCTATCAGCAGGCAGGCACCATCTACATCCAGCAGGGCAATTACATGGGCGGAGAATCCACGATTGACTTCAACGCCTACAACTTCACCCAATTCAACAACTACGACCTCACCCTGCAGGGCGGCTGGGACACAACCTACGATCCCAACAGCGGCGCCCCGACCTTCACTTCAACCAATTTCGACATCCCCATCACCATCGGCTCCAGTTCCAACCCCTGGGCTGGCTCGCTGACCCTGAACAACATCTTCATCTCAGGCGTCTCCGACCAGACCGCCCTGACGCTCTATTCCTCGAGCGACATCAATCTCAACGATGTCGAGGTCACCAACTCACAGTCGGGCGCCAGCCTGCACGCCGGGCAGAACGTCAATGTTCAGCGCTCGAAATTCAATAACAACGGCTCCGGTAACGTAGAAGACCCGGTCGGCAAAGGGCTGGAAGTGGTAAGCGGCGGTACGGTCACGCTTGCATCCGTCGAAGCGAACCAGAACCAAATCTTCGGCGCCGATATCCAGGCAGTCGGAAACGTCGTGGTCGCCAACGGCTTCTTCAACAGCAATCAGGGCTACTACTACCTGAACGGCTGGGTCTATGAAGGCTACGGCTTGAAGATCGTCACCAGCGGAAACATCAGCCTGAACAACGTCACAGCAGATGACAACTACCTGTTCGGCGCGCATCTCGAAGGCGCAGCGGTGAACGTCTCCAACAGCTCCTTCAGCGAGAATAATTCCGACTGGCACGAACACTCTACCGGCTCCGGCTTGAAAGTCGTCAGCACGGGTGATGTGACCCTCGCCGGCGTCACCGCCAACAACAACCAGAAATTCGGCGCAGACATCAACACCAGCGGCGAAGTCAACGTGAGCGACAGCTTCTTCAACGGCAACACGTCCTACACCTACTCGCAGGACGGCGAGAAGAGCTACTACGGCTACGGGCTTCACATCTTCACCACCGACGACATTTCCCTCATCAACGTCGAAGCGACTGGCAACTACCTCTATGGCGCATTGCTCGAAGCCAACGATGTTGCCGTTGACACCGCCAACTTCAGCAACAACGGCTCCGGCGATGCGCTTGCCCTCACCGGCTACGGCTTGAAAGTTGTCAGCGAAAACGACGTTGCCCTCATCCGCATCACCGCCAACGACAACCAGAAATTCGGCGCGGATATTCAAGCCACTGGCTCGGTTGCCATTCAAGCATCCACCTTCAACGGACAGATCGCCTACTACCACGACTACTTCAGCGGCGAAATCCTCCAGCGCGACGGCGGCTACGGGCTGCGCGTGGTCACACTCGGTCCTATTGCCCTCAGGGATGTGACCGCCCAAGGCAACTACCTCTATGGCGTCAACCTGCAAGGCGGCGACATCGCCATACAAAACAGCAACTTCACACAAAATGGCTCGGGCGTTATCACCAACCCCACCGGCTACGGTCTCCAGATCAACAGCACCTCCAACGTTGTCTTGATCGGTGTCAACGCCAGCAACAACCAGCTCTTCGGAACGGACATCCAGGCTGTCAACAACGTTACCATCACCAACTCCTTCTTCTCCGGCCACCAAACGGTCACCTTCTCCCCCTGCCTCGGGCTGACCTTCTACGGCTACGGGCTGACCGTCAACACACAGAACGACATCAGCCTGAACGGCGTGGAAGCCAACTTCAACAACCTGTGGGGCGCCAGCCTGACCGGCAGGAACGTCACTGTTTACAACAGCCAGTTCAACAACAACGTGTCGGATTCCAACATCTTCATTGATGACACGGGGTTGATCATCAACGCCAGCGGCTACGTGGACATTTACCGCGTCGAAGCCAAAGAGAACCGCCTGATCGGCGCCACCATCAACGCCCAGGGTGATGTCTTCGTCACCGACAGCACCTTCACCGACAACCGCGGTTTCACCTGCGTGTACAACTGGTGTCCCGAAGGAAGCATCACCTATCACGGCTTTGGCTTGCAGGTTACCACGCCCGGCTCCATCGAGCTCTTCGGTGTAAACGCCAGCAACAACAACCTGTTTGGCGCGGAACTGAACGGCAGCCTCGTCCTGGTGGAAAACAGCATCTTCGACAACAACCGCTTCGGTAACGGCTTGACCGTCAACAGCACCGACAACGTCACCCTGACCAATGTCACAGCCACCAACAACGGCGGCAACGGCGCTGAAGTCAACGGCGTCTGCCAGAAGATCGTTCAGGTCAACGGCGGCACCTATTCAGACAATGCGCTCTACGGGATCAAGGTAATCAACGCCACCCTCAACCTGGACGGCGGGCAGACCTTTGCCAACAACGGCTCAGGCAACGTCTTCACCGACACCAGCACCTGCGTAATTGTTCCTACCGCCACAGCGATTGTCACCAGCGCCCCTGCCGGGAATCAAGGATCATCCACGACCCTCACAACGCCCAACTCAACTCAGAATACTCAAATCAGCGAAAAGAAGGGCAAAAATACGGGTGTGGATAAAAAATCCAAGAACAAAAAGGCAGCCCTTCGAAAAGCTGGCAAAAAGGCCGTGGCAAAATTCCGCCGCGCTGCCAGGTAAAAGATACCGTCTCGTTATGTATAATTGAGGAACAGCCGCCTGGCTGTTCCTCAATTTCTTGTAAGGACCCGACATGACCTTCAAAAAACACCTTCTTGCTGCCCTTTTACTCACAACCTTTCTTGCTTCTGCGTGTGCCGCTACACCCGCAGCAACAAGCCAGCCTCCCTCGCCGCAGATTGAGTACGTCGTCGTCACTGCCACCCCTCCACCTGCCACACCCACCCCCGATCCTTGCGCTCCCGAAAACATCCAGGCGGAAGTGCAAAAGATTCATGCCTACATGCGCGAATTCGACGACGCCTCGACCCTCGCCGCCAGCCGTCCGCGCCAGGAACTCGCCGCCTCCATCGCGGACCTGCAACGGATTCGCCGCAACGCAGAAGACCAGCCCACCCCCTCCTGCCTTGCCATGCTCAAACTCTACCAGGTCTCGCATATGAACACGGTCATCAATACACTGATTGCCTTCATGGGCGGCGCAGACCAGGCAGCCGTGGACCAGGGCATCGCCCTTGCCCGCGACCAGCATGACCGCTACACGCTCGAACTGGCGCGTCTGCTCGGACTTACAGTCGAGCCGGCATCCTCCATCATTTCCCCCTCGCAAACGCCCAGCCCATAAAAAGTCTGACCTTTAAACTACAAAAAGAGCCTGACGTCTCGCCAGGCTCTTTTTTTTTATTTGTACTAAAGCACCAAAGCTTCACGCAAAAGCATTCTGCGATTTGTAACCTCGTGCAATGGTTTCGCAATTTTATTGCTGCAACCAATTTTTTATCGTCGCGTCTGGTCGCCTAGAAGTGTAGGGCATATTCTATGCCCATTACAAAAATGATAATGCGCAATAAAACTTTCAAAATTGTTTGTAACTCACGTTATCCATGCCCGTCACCTCGCGTCATGCGAATGAATTTCATAGTTTTTCAGGAGCAAATCATGAAACATCATTTTTCAGAAAAGGGACAAGCATTGATACTGATCACTTTCGGTATCATTGCCCTGATTGGGTTTACCGCTGTGGCGGTAGATGGCGGGCGGGCATTTGAAGATAGACGTCATGCACAAAATGCCGCCGATACAGCAGCGCTTACAGCGGCTCTCGCCAAAATCAAAGGGGAAAATTACACAACCTCTGCGTTAAACCGCGCCGCCAGCAACGGCTACAGCAATGACTCCGACAGCACGGTGCAGGTCAACCTCTGTAGTGAAAGCGGCGTCACGTGCGCAAATCTGCCTCCGGGCGCCAATCCATCCGAGTACATCCGCGTGAGAATCACTTCTGTCATCCCAACCACGTTTATGCGTGTGCTGGGAAGAAATCAAATCACCAATACCGTCGAAGCCATTGCGCGGGCACAGGGAACCTTCTCATCGTCATCCGGGGGTCCCATGTTCAACGGCGCGGCAATGGTGGCAACAAAAGGCGGAAATTACAACCAATGCTTTCTCATGAATGGAAGCGCGGACCTCTACACACACAACAGCGGCATCTATGTCAACTGCAGCGGCAGTCAGGCTTTATTCATCAACGGCGGCGCTGATCTGCAAATGGATGCCATGGGAGAAGTCGTAGGCTGTTTCAAAACCAACGGCAACGCATCGTATGATCCTATTACCTGCAATGTCAATGGCGGCGTCTCACAAAACATTGATGCATCCACCTTTGCAAATATCCCCACCACCATCGAACCTCCAACCTGCAGTTCGAACGGAACATCCACCACCAGCGGCAGTACAATAACTTTTACCCCTGGTAATTTTACGAATATCACCATCAACAGCGGCAAAACCGCCATCCTGACGCCGGGCGTCTATTGCATCAATGGAAGTTTCAACCTGAATGGTAACGCCCAACTTAAAGGACCAAACGGCAGAGTGCAAATTGTGCTGCAAAATCAAAATATTACGCTCAACGGCGGCGGCGTAATCAATTTCAACGATCTCGAAATCTACGGCATTAACGCCAGCTTCCTTTTGAACGGCGGCGCACTCTTCCATGCCGATAGAATGCGTATGTTCTCGACCGGCAGCGGGACTTTCACTGTGAACGGTGGAGCCGAGCTTTCTTCTAACGATGCATACTTTTATTTGAATACCGGCAATATTACCTGGAATGGAAGTTCCATTCTCAACCTGCATGCCCCTCCACAAGGCGATCCTTTCGCCGGGCTTTTGGTGCACATGCCCTGGAACTCCACGACCAGCGGCGTGACCTTCAACGGCGGTTCGGATATTCACTTATACGGCACGTTCCTTGCGCCGCGCAGACCCATTACCTTCAACGGCGGTGTTAACTTCGAACTGCACAGCCAAATCATCGGCTACACCTATATCGTCAACGGCGGCGGAGACGTGGACATCTACTTCCAGGCAGATGAAAATTACAGCCAGCCCAATTCGAACAGCCCCACTATCGAATTGACGAAATAATTTTTTCAACCAGAATCAACAGCCCGGGTGAAAGGTTATTCCGGGCTGTTTTCGATAGCCCGCCTGCTGTTATATAATCCCTGCCAACACCTATTTTGGAGATCTTCATGCGCCCCGATTGGGACTCCTACTTCATGAAAATTGCCTTTGCCGTCTCCGAGCGCAGCACCTGCGACCGCGCCTTCGTCGGCTGTGTGCTGGTACTCGATAAGCGCATCCTTACCACCGGCTTCAACGGCTCGCCCGCCGGGCAGGCGCACTGCGACGAGGCCGGCCACCTCATGGTGGATGGACACTGCGTCCGCACTATTCACGCCGAGACGAACGCCATCATCCAGGCGGCGCTCCACGGCGTTTCCACCAAAGGCGCAACCTGCTATGTGACCCACCTGCCCTGTATCAACTGCACCAAAGCGCTCATCAACGCCGGCATCACGCGCATTGTGTACAGCGTGGCGTATCGAACCGACGAAAACGCCATGAACTTCCTCAGGGCGGCAAATATCGAAGTGGTGCAAAAAGAATTCACTCCCGAATAACCCCCGCAACCAAAAAGCCGCACGGAAAAAACACCCGTGCGGCTTTCGTTTTGACCAGCCCCTCATTCGCTCGGAATGACCATCCACAAAATGAGGTAAATCAAAATCCCCGGCACGCCGCCCGGAATGAGCGCAATGAGCATCGCCAGGCGGAACCAGAAGGAACTGATACCGAAGAACTCTGCCAGCCCGCCGCACACCCCGGCGAGAACACGGTTGCTCCTCGAACGGCGCAAGGCTTTCTTTTGATTGGTTGTCATGTTCAAACTCCTTTGTCGTGATTTCGATTCCATCTACGCAGGTATGCGGAAAAAGTCGCGGCGGAGAACAGGCAAATTGCGGCGCGGCAGGTTCCAGGTCCTGGATGAGGCGGGAGAAAATCGCGCTGTACAATCAGCAGGGGGAGCAGGTACAATACGTCAACGCTGGGCGTCCTGCGCGTCCAACGTCCAAACTACCCGCGCGGTATAAAGCACCATGATAGCATGCCCTATTCCAACCATGTTCGACCTGCATCCCGCAAATCACTTGCTGACGTAATTCACACCCCCTTCTGGCTCGACGACCCGCTTCGCCCCGCCCCCCAACCTGCTCTTACAACCCAAACCTCCACCAACCTGCTCGTCATCGGCGCGGGTTTCTCCGGCTTGTGGACCGCCCTGCTCGCGCGCGAGGAAGACCCCAACCGCGACATTATCCTCCTCGAAGCCGGAGAATCCGCCCACGCCGCCAGCGGACGCAACGGCGGCTTCCTCGATGCCTCGCTCACGCACGGCTTCTCGAACGGACTGGCGCGCTGGCGGCGTGAACTGCCGTCGCTGCTTGCGCTGGGACTCCAAAACCTGAACGAAATCGAAGTGGCGCTGGCGCGCTATGGCATCGAGTGCGACTACCTCCGCTCTGGCGACGTGAACGTGGCAACCGACCCGCATCACATCGCCGAGATGCGCGAAGAAGCGGCGCAAGCCGCCTCCTTTGGGCTGAACCTGCAATTTTTGGAACGCAGCCAGGTTCAGCAGGTCGTCAAGTCGCCGCTCTTCATCGCCGGCTTGAAAAATCCCAACGTGGCGCTGGTCAACCCTGCCCGCCTTGCCTGGGGACTGCGCCAGGCTTGCCTCGACCTGGGCGTGCAAATTTACGAAAACTCCCCCGTGACAAAACTGGAAGACCACGGGAATTTTGTCCTCGCCCGCACCCCGCATGGAACCGTCCGCGCCGCGCGTGTGGCGCTCGCCACAAACGCCTTTCCGCCTTTGCTCAAACGGCTCTCGTATTACGTCGTCCCCGTGTATGACTATGTTCTCATGACCGAACCGCTCACCCCCGCTCAGCGCGAATCCATCGGCTGGCGCGGGCGCGAAGGACTGAGCGACGCCAGCCGCCAGTTCCACTACACCCGCACCACCGCCGACGGGCGCATCCTGTGGGGCGGCTACGACGCGGTCTATTACTGGAACAACGGCTTCGGGAAGCAGTTCGAGACCTCACAGCAGGAATTCGAGCGGCTCGCCGAACACTTCTTCCAGGCGTTCCCCCAACTCGAAGGCATTCGCTTCAGCCACGCCTGGGGCGGCGCCATAGATACCTGCTCGCGCTTCGCTCCCTTTTGGGGTGTGGCTCACGGCGGCAAAACCGCCTACTCGCTGGGTTTCACCGGGCTGGGCGTCGGCGCGACGCGCTTCGGCGCACGGGTCATGCTCGACCTGCTCGACGGCAAACAAACCGAACGCACCGCCCTCGACTTCGTCCGCACCAAGCCGCTCCCCTTCCCGCCCGAGCCGCTCCGCTCCATCGGCATCAACCTCACGCGCCGCTCCATGGACTGGGCAGACCGGCACAGCGGGCGCGAAAATCTCTGGCTTCGGGTCATGAACAGGCTGGGGCTGGGCTTCGACAGTTGATCCCCTACATCGGCTCGACCCTGCGCGGTAATGGTATCAGCGCATGAGGAACACGAACGGGCAGGCGTGTTTTGGCGTCTCGGGCCTCGCCTCGCGCAGCACCGGGCGCGAAGCCAGCAGGGCGAGCAGGTTCGC
This sequence comes from Chloroflexota bacterium, assembly GCA_039961775.1. Classification (GTDB taxonomy): domain Bacteria; phylum Chloroflexota; class Anaerolineae; order Anaerolineales; family Villigracilaceae; genus Defluviilinea. Next base: position 11,168 of record JABRVZ010000018.1, on the reverse strand, counting down.
GTCCATTTCGCACAACTCAGGGTGCCCGCCGACCAACGGCGCATACGGACAATGCCCGAACAGCACGCGTGGTCCCTCTGCGCCCGCCTCCCAGCGCGCGTGATAGTGCATTTGATTCAATTTTTCGATGAGAAGAGTCAACCGCCTGGCGACAGGTTGACCGGCAAAACTGACCTCCCCCGCCAGGCGTTTCGCCAGCGCCTCCACACGGACCGAGGAACCTGCCTCATCCAAAAGAGCCTCCGCCAACGCCGACAAATTATCTCCCAACGCCGCCCGCGGCAGAGAATAGAGCCTCTCCCGCCTGCCGCGCCCCTCGCGCTTTTGTCCGCCCTCCGCTTCCAGCCGTCCTTCCGCCGTCAGCACCCGCAGGTGATGACGAACCGCCGGCACCGACATCTTCAACCCGCGCGCAATCTCCCGCGCCGAAGCCGTGCGGTTTTTGGTCAAATAGGTGAGAACTCTCTGGCGGGCAGTCATGGAATCAGGCAGGGGGTAGAAAAAGGCGGCTCGAAACCGAATCAACTCCCGGCGGGGCATGAAGCGGGTTTGTCATCCTGCAAGCATGATTATACTCACTTTCCCATTTTCATAAATATATTTTTACGCAATTCAATTGACTTCCACAATTCCAAAGGTATAATCGAAACTCGTGATGTAAATCACCAATTTACCAATTACCAATTTACCAATTACCAACCTGCCAATGACCCTCACCTGGGAATCCACCTACGCCATCGCGCTGGAACTGCGCCGGCGGCACCCGCAAATCAACATCGAAGAAGTCACCCTGCGGCAAATCTACGAGTGGACCCTGCAACTGCCGGAATTCGAGGATGATCCCGCGCTCGCAAACGACGACATCCTTTACGCAATCTACCAAGACTGGTTCGAGGAGAACATTCATGGACAATGAAAAACTAAGCCTCCCCCAATACGACATTCCTGACGATATTCAGAATGCCGTCGCCATCACCACGCTCGACCGCATCTACAACTGGGGTCGGCGTTCTTCGGTGTGGCCCCTCATGTTCGGTCTCGCCTGCTGCGCCATCGAAATGATCGCCGCCCAAGCCGCCCGCTACGACATGGCGCGCTTCGGCATGGAGGTCATGCGCCCCACCCCGCGCCAGGCAGACCTGATGCTCGTCTCCGGCACCGTCACCAAAAAGATGGTGCCAGCCATCGTGCGCCTCTACAATCAAATGCCCGAGCCCAAATACGTCGTCGCCATGGGCGCCTGCGCCTCCGGCGGCGGTCCCTTCAAAGAGGGCTACAACGTGGTGGCAGGCATTGACAAATTCATCCCGGTGGACGTGTACATCCCCGGCTGCCCTCCCACCCCTCAGGCGCTGATTGCAGGTCTCATCAAACTGCAGGAAAAGATTGACAAAGAATCGCTCAAGAAGGTGCGCTGGTACCGCAAAGGACCCGACGCTGTGGAAATCCCCGTCCCCATTTTGGGACCCGACCTGATTGACCCGCGCCGCAGCGCCGAAATCAAACAGATTGCCGCCACGCTTGCCGTCAAGGAAGGTGAATCATGACCGCCCCCGCCTCCACCCAGACCGTTGACCTGGTTGCCCGTTTCCCGGGCATCGTCACCGCCGACACCCGTCCCGGCTACTCTGGCTTCATTGTCGAAAAGGACAAACTCGTCGAAGTCGCCACCGCCATCCGCGACGAATTCGGCTACGACCTGCTCACCGCCGTCACCGCGGTGGACTACCTCCCCGAAGGCAAAATGGAAGTGGTCTATCACGCCTACAAGACCACCGGCGGAGCGGGGCTGGTCTTCCGCGTGCAGGTGCCGCGCGTGGACCCCATCGAGGTGCCGTCCCTTATCAACATCTATCCGGGCGCCGACCTGCAAGAACGCGAAGCCTGGGACCTGATGGGCATCAAATTCACCGGTCACCCCGACCTGCGCCGCATCCTCATGTGGGAAGGCTTCGAGGGTCACCCGCTCCGCAAAGACTGGAAGGAACCCTTCTACGAGGAAGACGCCAAGCCCTTCAAAAGCCGCTGGCCCGAAGGCAGGCACGTCATGGCGGAGCAGCGCAATCCCTACAAAGACAATTTGAAGTTCCCCGAAAACTTCGACCCCGAAAAATGGATTCCCGACAACGATAACATGCTGTACCAGTCTCTCCAGCGCTACACCGTGAAGAGCGAAGACGGCTTGGAGACCGACCACATCGTCGTCAACATGGGACCGCAGCACCCCTCCACGCATGGCGTGTTCCGCGCCGCAATCGCCCTCGATGGCGAGACCATCATCGGGCTGAAGCCTGTCGTCGGCTACCTGCACCGCAACCACGACAAAATCGGCGAGCGCAACACTTTCCTGCAGAACATGCCCTATACCGACCGTCTCGACTACTTCAACTCGATGAGCAACAACCTCGCCTATGCCATCACAGTCGAGAAACTGATGAACATTCCGGTGGCAGAACGCGCCGAGTACATCCGCGTCATCATGGCGGAACTCAGCCGTATCCAGAACCACCTTGTCTTCGTCGGCATGCTGCTCAACGACCTGGGCGCCATGTACACCCCGGCGCTCTATGCCTTCGAAGAACGCGAGCTCATCCTCGACATCTTCGAAGCGGTTGCCGGCTCGCGCATGATGTGCAACTACCTGCGCTTCGGCGGCGTGGTGCGCGATGTCCCGCCGTATGTAATGCAAAAAATCAAAGACCTGGTCTTCGACCGTCTGCCTGCCAAGACCGACGAAATGGACCGCCTCCTCACCGAAAACGAGGTGCTGGTTGCCCGCCTGAAGGGTGTGCCGGTCATTGATGGAGAAACTGCCATCAAATACTCGGTCACAGGTCCCGTCCTGCGCGCCGCGGGCGTGCCTTACGACATCCGCCGCGCCGACCCGTACAGCATCTACGACCGCTTCGACTTCGACGTGGCAGTCCGCTACAACGGCGATTTGTACGACAACTATCTCATCCGCCTGGATGAAATCCGCCAGTCGCTGCGTATCATCCAGCAGGCAGTCAAACAAATTCCGGATGGACCGATCAACTCTCAGAAACCGCAGTATCAGGTTCGGGTCCCGGCAGGTGAGGCGTATGGGCGCATCGAGTCGCCGAAGGGCGAGTTGGCGTTCTACGTCGTCTCGAACGGCAAGCCCAATCCGTGGCGCTATCATGTGCGCCCCGCCTCGTTCGTGAACATCACCTGTCTCGAAAAAATCTGCCTGGGCACCAAAATTGCGGACTTCGTCGCCCTGCTCGGCGTGCTGGACATCGTGATGGGCGAACTGGATCGCTAAAAGGAGAACAACATGTACGGAAAAGGCATACTCAAAGGACTGAGCGTCACCTGGAAGCGGTTCTGGAACACCTACCTGGAAGATATTTCCTGGCTGTTGAGCGGTAAGAAACGCTACTTCACCGAAGAGGGCGTAAAACACCGCGCGAGCAAATATGCGCGAGGCATTTTCACCGTGCAATACCCGGAAGAAAGATTGGTTCTGCCGGAAGAATTCCGCTACGTGCCGTTCCTCGTGTATGATGAGGGCGAAGGCGGGAAGAAGGAAGTGCGCTGCACGTCCTGCGGCATCTGCGCCAAGGTCTGCCCGCCGCAGTGCATCTGGATTGTGCGCTCGAACGACCCAAACACCGGACGCCCCATCCCCGAACCGACCGAGTTCTACATTGACATGGACATCTGCATGAACTGCGGGTTCTGCGCCGAATACTGCCCCTTCGACGCAATCAAGATGGATCACGATTTCGAGATCGCCTCCTATGGGCGGAACGTGTATAATCTCGAAAAACTGCTCAAGCCCGCTTCGTATTACGCGAGCATCCGCCCGGAGAATTACGCCCGGGAAGAGGAAGCCCGCAAAGCAAAAGAAGCGGCAAAGGCGGCGAAGACAGCCGCCAAACCGGCGGCATAAGCCCGCCCAAGGCGCACACAGGGGCACAAAGGTGTGGCTGATACACTTTGTGCCCTTTGCGTTTAAGAATTTTTTAGACAGGTAAAGTGGAATGACAACTCAACTTACAAAAGAAGCAATACTGGCGGCGCTCAGCAAGGTACAGGAGCCTGAACTGCACCAGGACCTGGTCACCCTCAACATGATCCGCGAACTGGACATTCAGGGAGACAAGGTCTCGTTTACCGTTATGCTCACCACACCCGCCTGCCCCCTGCGCGGACAAATCGAAAAGGAAGCGCGGCAGGCTGTGATGGCTCTCGGAGGCGTCAAAGAAGTCGTCATCAAAATGGATTCGGATGTGCCAAATGACGGACGCATGCGCGGGCTGGTCAACATGCCCATCCGCAACGCCATTGCCGTCGGTTCGGGCAAGGGAGGGGTCGGCAAGTCCACGGTCTCGGTCAACCTGGCGGTGGCGCTGGCGCAGGCTGGCGCGCGCGTCGGCTTGATGGATGCGGACATCTACGGACCGAACATCCCGACTATGCTCGGCGTGGAAAAACTCCCGCCGCCGCAGGGACAAAAACTCATCCCCGCGCAGGCGTATGGTATCAAGATGATTTCGATGGGCTTGCTGGTAAAACCCGGGCAGCCGCTCATCTGGCGCGGACCGATGCTCAACTCGGCAATTCGTCAGTTCCTGGGCGATGTGGAGTGGGGCGAACTGGATTACCTGATCGTGGACCTGCCGCCCGGCACCGGCGATGCGGCGCTTTCGCTGGCGCAGGCGCTGCCCCTCAGCGGCGCGGTCATCGTGACCCTGCCGCAACTGGTCTCGCTGGAAGACGCCGGGCGCGGACTCAACATGTTCCGCACGCTGGAAGTGCCAATTCTGGGCATCATCGAAAACATGTCGTACCTCGACCTGCCCGATGGCACCCGCATGGACATCTTCGGTTCGGGCGGCGGCGAGCAACTGGCGCTGGCGACCCGGGCAACCTTCCTGGGCAAAGTGCCAATTGACCAGAACGTGCGCATCGGCGGCGACAGCGGCAAGCCGATCGTGGCAAGCCACCCCAACTCCGCCGCCGCCAAAGCCCTGACCGAAATCGCACAGAAGATTGCGGCGCAGGTCAGCGTGGCGGCGCTCAGCACAAAGAACGAGATGCCCATCAACATCATCGAGTAAGCAATCACCATCACAAACCCCGAAAAGACCCGACCCAGCCGTCGGGTCTTTTTACTCTTTTTGGAACAGTCAACTCATCGTCGAAGAATACGAATGCGGCAAATTTTCTTCGAGAAATTCGTGAACATTCGATGCAAAAGGGAACTGAACCATATGCAAATAAAGGCTATTACAAAACTGCAAGCGCATTTGCAATCGAGTTGTTGTATTTGCAAGAGATGAGGTGGGTATACTTTTCACAACATGGACACCACCCCCTCCTACGACAAAATTTCCCTCCTGCGGCTGGCATTCAAAGGGCTGGATGACCGCGAACTGCAGGATATGGCGGCTCTCACCGAAATCCGCACCTACCCGCCGGGTCATGTGTTGTGCCGGGAAGGCGCTTACGAGGATGTCTTTTACATCATCGCCGACGGAAACGCCGAAATTACCAAGAAAATGATCGAAGGCGAGGAAGACCGTCTTCTGCGGGTGGCGCGGCGGGGAGACATGGTGGGTGAAATGGCGCTGATTCAAAACGCGCCGCGGGCGGCTACCGTGCGAACCCTTACGGAATGCACCGTGCTGGAGATGGAAAAACAGGATTTTGAAACCATCCTCAGCCGCAGCCCGCACATGGCGATGGACATCATCCGCATCACGCTCGACCGCATCCGCGCCAACGACCAGACGATGATCGAGGAACTGCAAAAATCCAACAAGGTTCTGCGCCAGTTGGACCGCAACAAAATGGAATTCATTCAGGTTGCCGCACACGAACTGCGCACCCCGCTGACAGTGCTGAACGGCTACGTCAACGTATTGCGCACCCTGCCGGGCAGCGGCGCAAACCCTGCGCTGGAGGAGGTCATTCAGGGCATCCTCAAAGGCACAGAGCGCATCCACGAGGTGGTCAACCTGATGCTGGATGTGAGCCGCATCGGCGCCGAGACCTTGAAAATTGCCGTCGTCCCGGTCCCCCTCAAGCGCATCATTGACGACCTGATTCACAACTTCGAAAAAGCCGCCTCCGAGCGGAAAATCCGCATCTACGCTCAACACGCCGAGGGCGTGCCCATCATCAACGGCGACCCGGGGCTGATACAAAAGGCGCTGTATCAGTTGATTGTCAACGCCATTAAGTATTCACCCGATGGGAGCATGATTCTCGTCACCACGCGCCCGGTGCGAATGAGCGACGGAGCGCCCGGCGTCGAAGTGGCGGTGAGGGATCGCGGCATCGGCATAGACGCCGAACACCTCGAGTTGATCTTCGAGAAGTTCTATCAGGTGGGGAGCGTGGACTTGCATTCTTCCGGCAAGACCAGCTACAAGGGCGGCGGACCGGGGCTGGGGCTTGCCATCGTCAAAGGTGTGGCGCGGGCGCATGGCGGCAAAACCTGGGCGGAGAGCGCCGGTCATGACGAGGTGAACTTCACCGGCAGTACCTTCTACCTGCAACTTCCTGTTGACCCGCCCAAACCCAATGCGTAAACAAACGAAAAAAACCTGACGCGCCGAAAGCCGTCAGTTTTTTTGATTGCCGTACCAGCCGCGCCAGCGCGTCGCTGCCCGAGGCGGGAAAAACGCCAGGGCGCTGATTCAGGCTCAAGTCTTGTTTGAAGCGCAGGCATCTGAATTTGCCGGGCGCTAGTTCCATCCGCCAGTCCGTTTGCGGTTGCGGATTTCGTCCATCAGGGCATCCAGCATTTCAACGTAGGAGGCGCGGTTGACCGGTCCCTGCTGGGTGGCTTTTTCCTCCAGTTTGGAAAGCAGATAGACGACCCACGAAAGCCAGGTGCGGGGATTGTCGTCTGCCTGAACGATTTCGCGGACGGCGTCTTCAATGGTTTCACGGACGTTGTCTTCTTTGCTCATGGCTGTCTCCTGATCTTCAAGGGCATCTTTTTCTACATTGTAGCACTTCTGTGTGCGGCTATGACACAGGAAAAACATAGCCACGGGAGGCTTTCAGGAACCTTTTGCCGCAAGCGGTCGTCTGCTTCCTGACAATTATGAAAGGAGCCGACATGAAACTCATTACTTCCATTCTCGTGCTGGTCACATTCGGCATATTTGCGAGGCGCCCTCGTTATACGCGCAGTGAAATGCGCGAAGTACAACGCCGCCTGGAATCCATCGGATCGCTTTAGCATGAACCCGCCAAATGACAATGGGCGGCTTCCCAAACCGCCCATTGTCATTTAAGAGGAAATAACGGTTCAAAATCTGTTCGCTGACTTTGTAACTGACGGTACGCGGTTCATTCGTGCCGCGGCATCCATGTCGCATGAAACGGCGAAGTAGATCTCACGCTACCGCGTAAGGTGAGTTTGCAAAACGCGATACGGTATAATTCCCCGTCATGGAAAAGAACATTATCGGTGTACGCTTCACCAAAGTTGGCAAAATCTACCATTTCGAGGCATCCGCGGTCCCCGATGTGGAGATTGGCGACCGTGTCATCGTGGACACTTCCCGCGGTAAACATCTCGGCGAGGTGGTGCAAAAATTACAAGAGCCGCCTCCCCCGCCCGACGGCGGCTGGAGGGCAGTGGAACGGCGCGCTACGCCTCGTGACCTGCTCTTGCTCCAAACCTGGCAGTCCAAACAAACCGAAGCCATGATTAACTGCCGCGCGCGCGCTGCTGAACTTGGACTCAAGAACATCAAAATCGTCGCCGCCGAATACAACTACGACGGCACGCGCCTCGCTTTTCTCTTCAGCACCGAAAGCGAAGAAAAAGTGGACCTCAAATCGCTCAAGAAGGATATGAGCGAACTCTACCCCAACGCCGCCATCGAAATGCGCCAAATCGGTCCGCGCGATGTGGCGAAACTGCTCGGCGGCATGGGCGCCTGCGGCATCGAGACCCGCTGCTGTTCCAAATTCCTGACCGAATTTTCGCCCATCTCCATCAAAATGGCAAAGGAACAGGGCATCTCGCTCACGCCGGAAGAAATCACCGGCATGTGCGGGCGTCTGCGCTGCTGTCTCATCTACGAGTACGAGCAGTACGTCGAAGCCCGCAAACAACTACCCAAACGCAACAAGCGAGTCGTCACACCCAAAGGCGAAGGCAAAGTGATTGACGTTCTCCCCATGAGCAATCAGGTCATCGTACAAATCGAAGACGCCGAAGGCAAACGCATGCGGGAGACCTTCTCACGCGAAGACCTCCAACCCTGGGACGAACTCGAAGCCCTGCGGCGCAAAGCCGAAGCCCCCTGTGACCGTCACAACACGGGTGGATGCACCTGCGGCAAGAAGAGCCCCCTCAACCGGGACAACTGACCCCTCGAACGCGGAACTTGAAACGTGACACTCGAAACGTGGAACTCCCCTCAACACATCCTTGTCATCCTTGCCCATCCCGACGACCCCGAATTCTTCTGCGGCGCAACGCTCGCAAAATGGGCGCGTGAGGGGCACCGAATCACCTACCTCCTGCTCACCTGCGGCGACAAGGGCTTCAATCCCGCCACCGACCCTGCCATGACGCCCGACCAACTGTGCGCCATCCGCCACGAGGAGCAGGAGGCGGCGGCAAAAGTCATCGGCGCGCAAGCCGTTCACATCCTCGACCATCCCGACGGCTACCTCGTCCCAGACCTGAAACTGCGGCGGGAAATCGTCCGTGAAATCCGCCGCCACAAACCCGACATCCTCGTCACCTGCGACCCGCAAAACCTCTTCGCTGCCTACGGAATCAACCACCCTGACCACCGCGCCGCTGGACAAGTCGTGTTGGATGCCGTCTTCCCCGCCGCAGGCAACCCCGTGTACTTCCCCGAACTGCTCGAAGAAGGCTTCCCGCCGCACATGCCGAAGGAAGTCTGGTGCTCGCTGACCCTCCAGCCCAACGTCACCATTGACGTCACCGAAACCTGGGAGGTCAAAATCCAGGCAATCCTCCAGCACAAGACGCAGGTGCAAGACCCCGTCAAACTCGTCGAACGTCTCAAATCCCGCCGTGCCGAAGACAGCACCGAAGAAAACCCTCGATACGAAGAAAAATTCAGGGTTGTAAAATACAGTTAGAATATTCTTGCAATTGAACATTTCAACATTCCAACTTTCAAACCTTCCAACCTGCCACCCTTCCACCCCTCAAACCTTCAACAGAGCCTCCCATGACCAACTTCCTCCAGCAAGCCCAAGACCTCTTCCCCTACACCCAAGCCCTGCGCCGTGACTTTCACCGCCACCCCGAACTCGGATTTCAAGAAATCCGCACGGGAAGCATCGTCGCCCAGGAACTCGAAGCGCTCGGAATCGAAGTCACCAAAGGCGTCGGCAAGACAGGCGTCGTCGGCTATCTCGAAGGAGGCAGACCCGGTCCCACTATCCTGCTCCGCTTCGACATGGACGCCCTCCCCATCACCGAAGAGACGGGGGCGGAATACGCATCCACCAACCCTGGCGTCATGCACGCCTGCGGACACGACGGTCACACCGCCATCGGGCTGACCGTCGCCAAAATCCTCAACCAACACAAAAACGAACTGGCAGGCAGTATCAAATTCTGCTTCCAGCCCTCCGAAGAAGGCACAAACGGCGAAGAAGTTGGCGGCGCCCTGATGATGATGCGCGACGGCGTTCTCGACTCGCCCAAAGTCGAAAAGACCCTCGCCCTGCACCTGTGGAACGACAAACCCCTCGGCTGGATTCACGTCGCAAAAGGACCCGTCATGGCGGGCGCAGAACTCTTCCAGGTCAAACTCACAGGCAAAGGCGGTCATGGCGCCGCCCCCGACACCACCGTGGACCCCGTCACCTGCGCCGCACACATCACCGCCGCCCTGCAAACCATCGTCTCACGCAACGTGCCGCCCCTCAAACCTGCCGTCGTCAGCATCACCTCTATCCACGCAGGCACCGCCTTCAACATCATCCCCCAGACCGCCGAGCTCAACGGCACCATCCGCACCTTCGACCCCGAAATCCGCAAACTCGTCCTCCAACGCTTCGAACAAATCGTCACGGGCATCGCCGCCTCGCTTGGCTGCACCGCCGAAATCACCCTCCAACAAGTCACTGCCCCCGTCATCAACAACGAAGCCGTCGCCGCCAGCGTCCAACGCTCGGCGCAAGCGCTCTTCCCCCAAACCCCCATCGCCGACTACGCCTACCTCACCATGGGCGCCGAAGACATGGGCTGGATGCAGGAAAAAGCGGACGGCTGCTACTTCTTCATCGGCTCGGCAAACGCCGAAAAGAACCTCAACTACAACCATCACCACCCCAAATTCGACTTCGACGAACGGGCGCTCATCCACGGCGTTGCGCTGATGGCAGCCGCCGCCGCAGACCTGCTCAAGTGAAGACAAAACTCACGCTTCTCTTTCTGACCCTCATCCTGGGCGCCTGCTCAACGGGCGGATCCACGCCTCAGCCTTTATCTGCCCCACTTCCCACCGACACCGCTCCTCCGCCCACGCAAGACGCCTCCTCCCCCGCCCAATGCGGCTACCAATGGGCATATCAAGCCCTTCCCGACCTCACCGCCCAATTCAACGGGATGATTCAATCCATCATCCCCAACGCCGTTGCGCAAGCCGCCGCCTTCGGCGAAAACTGCGTTGCCGCAGACGGGCGTATCGTCTTCTTCAGCGCCATGGAAACCGACTTCTACATCACCGTGACCGTCGAAGCCCTGGACGACTACGAAACCTTTGGCGACTGGATTTACGAAGTCATGCTCATCGTGGACGGCATCCCGCCCGAAGATTTGGCGGGTCCACAGCCTGGGTTTGTCGAATTCCGTTTCGAGAAAAGTCCCGCCGAAAACATCACCTTCCGCGTGCCGATTCAGGGATATTTCGAAACGGCGGGCGAAAAAACGGGGGAAGAACTCTTCCGATTGTTTTACACCACTCCCTAACCCCTCGAACAGATGGAAAACGTTCTCTAACGTTATACAAAGTAGTGGGCATTCTCCAACATCATACAGCGTAGTGGACGTTCTCTAACGTTCTAAACACAGGGGGATGTTTTTTAACGTGAATTCGGGATAAGGGGCTCCCTGGTGTAAACTTGGATTTGCGAAAACAAGCATTCCAAGGAGCCCCTGATGGATAGTCTAATCGAGTTGTTCT
>JABRVZ010000017.1:0-3643 GCA_039961775.1 Chloroflexota bacterium | reverse complement strand
GGGAGGGTGAGGCGGGTGTCTGTGCCGTCGTCCCAAGATTGCAGGCGGTGGTGGTCAAAATCAGCAGGAGTGGCAGGAGACGTTTGAGTTTCATGGGATGATTGTACTCAAAAGCCGATAAAATAGTTCACCCCGGCCTGAGGGGGGCAGGTCGGGGTGAACTGTGCATATTTTACTCAATGTCTGAATTTTGACAAGAGGAAATTTTCTTAAAGTTTTCCTTCGAGCATTTTGCGGGCAACGTTTTTCATGTGCGCCAGGACGCCGGCAAAGCCGTTGAGCCGCTGTTGAGAGACGGCTTCGTGCAGGTTCATGGGCAGGAAGAAGTCGGCGGGAACGCTGAGGATTTCTTCGGGCTGGCAGCCGTTGAGTCCGTTGGCGAGGATGGTGGCAAGCCCGCGGACGGTGGGGGACTGCGGGGGGATGTCCATGTGGAAGAGGATGCCGCCGTCGGGCTGACGCTCGCCGAAGAGGAAGACCGGGGTCATGCACTCGGGGACGGGTTCCATTTTGGAGCGGGCGTCTTTGAGGCGCTCGGGCAGAGGCGGGAAGGTTTCGGCGTAGGCGATGAGGGTTTCGAGTTTTTCCTCGCGCGACATGGCGGCGAAGTCGTCCACGATTTCCTGGAGTTTGGGAGGCAGGTTTGACATAGGGGTTCAAACGCCGAGATTACTTCTCTATCGGTGCGTCAACGAGGTTGCCCCATTCGGTCCAGGAGCCGTCGTAGTTTTTGACGTTGGGGTAGCCGAGCAGGTATTTGAGTACGAACCAGGTAAGCGAGGAGCGTTCGCCGATGCGGCAGTAGGCGATGACCTCCTCGTCTGCTTTGACGCCTTTGCCTTTGTACAGGGCGCGCAGTTCGTCGGCAGATTTGAAGGTGCTGTCGGCTTCGTTGACCGCCATCGCCCAGGGAATGTTGACTGCGCCGGGGATGTGTCCGCCGCGGGTAGCGCCTTCCTGGGGGTAGTTGGGCATGTGCAGGAGTTCGCCGGTGTATTCCTTGGGGGAGCGCACGTCCACGAGGGGTTTGCGTTCGGCGCTTTGTTTGAGAACTTCGTCGCGGAAGGCGCGGATGGATTTATCCGCTTCTTTCGCCCTGTAGGTTGTGCGCGGGTACGAGGGAACTTCCTTTACGAGGGGGCGTTTTTCCTGTTCCCATTTGAGACGCCCGCCGTTCATGATTTTGGCGTTCTGGTGACCGTAGTATTGGAAGAGCCAGAGGGCGTAGCAGGCGAACCAGTTGGATTTGTCGCCGTAGAAGACGAGGGTGGTGTCGTTGGCGATGCCCAGGCTGGAGCAGACCTCTTCGAATTGCTCTTTGGTGATGAAGTCGCGGCGCACGGGATGCTGGAGGGTGGTGAACCAGTCCACTTGAACGGCGCCGGGGATGTGACCCATGGCGTAGAGCAGGGGGTCTTCGTCGGATTCGATGATGCGGACGGAGGGGTCGTTGAGATGTTGGGCAACCCATTCGGTTTCCACGAGGTATTCGGGGTGAGCGTAGGACATGTTTCTCTCCTTTCTAAAGATGGTTTGTGTCTGTTTTCGATGGCTGGTATGTTACCGTTCTTACGGTGTGTGTCAAGCCGGAAATTCGGGAGGCGGGCGCAACGGGAGAAAAGACCGGGGGTGGAAAAGGTGGAAGGGCTAAAACAGCCGCCGGCGGAGTCAGAATCGGGGGAAATCTGTAACCGAATGTCAAAATTCTCATCTTGTATGTGTAAAAGAGTCAGGATTTTGCGTTTTTGAAATTGAATTGCACCTTGAAGCGTTTGATGATTCGGGCAAGGGAGGGTATGATTTGACCAACAAGCCCGGACTTCAAAAGTTCGTAACAATGGAGAAAGCCGCTTGGAATTCAAAGAGAAGTTTTGTCCTGTTTGCAAGAATAAGAATGACCGCGATGCGGTAGTTTGTGTGCATTGCGGAGCTTCGTTCGACCTTTATCCGCCTGAGACGGGGGTAACCACCAAGAATGCGGATATTCCCGGTTTGATTCCGGAAGAGATCCTGAATGCGCCCATCCAAAAAGAACTGATCCCCGAAGACGGCATTGCTGTTTATGTGGCAGGTTCTGCCAAGCCGGTGTACCTGCGCTTCGATACGGAGTTGATTTTTGGGCGTAAAGCGGAGGAACCTTCCGATGCGCCGATTCTCGACCTGACGGAACTGGGCGGGTATCAGATGGGTATCTCGAGGCGGCACGCCATGATCCGCCGCACGGAAGAAGGCTATGAACTGATTGACTTGTTCAGCACGAACGGTTCCTGGCTGAACGAAGAGCGGATGATGCCCAACAGACCCTACCGTTTGACGAGTGGAACACAATTGCGTTTTGGGCGGATGCGTTTGCTTGTGTTTTACAATCCCCGTAAAAAAAAGAAGGCAGAATAGACATTTAGGGTTATCATTGAGCCTATGAACCCCTCCGGCGCTTCTCTGAACGAAAAACTCCGCGATGCGGCTGAGCTTTTGCGCGCCGGTCAAAAGAAGGAAGCGCGGCGGATTTTGCGGGAAGCGCTCGAATTGGACCGCAACAACCTGGCGACGTGGGAATTACTCTGGCGGGCGGTGTACAACGTGCGGGAGGAGATGCACTGCCTGAACCGCATCCTGGCGATTGACCCCAATCATCCTGCCGCCAAACGCCGCATGGAAGCGCTGCGTTCCGCAAGCAGAGCATCCTCACGTTCCTCCCGAAAGAAGCAGAGGGAAGCGGCGGTATTGTTATTGTTGTTCGGCTCGCTGATTTCCATTTTGTGCCTGGGCATCGGCGGGGTCGCGCTGTGGCGCAGCGGCTACATTCCCTTTGGCTTTTCCAATTTGACTGCCACCGCAATTGCGGAGAACAATGCCAGTTGTCAGGTGTTGATCGACCGGGCGATTCAGGCGTCGGGCAGTTATTGCGAGAACACCGGCGCAAACCGCGTTTGCTACGGCAATACAATGATTGAGGCGGAACTGGCGCAGACCGCCTCCGAGCAGTTCGCCGAACGCGGCGACATTATCCCCGTGCGCGATTTGAGCCGCATGACCGCCTCGCCCCTCAACCTGACCACCCAGGAGTGGGGGATTGCGGTCTTCAAGTTGATTGCCAACCTGCCCCGCTCCCTGCCCGGTGAAACAGTGACTATGGTGGTCTTTGGCAATGCCACCCTGGATAATCGAAGCGGAAACAGCGACAGCCTGGAGTCCTTCTACTTTTCAAGCGAACTGGGGCAGATCGTCTGCGAGAAGGTTCCGTTCGACGGCTTGCTGATCAATTCGCCGGATGGCAGCGGCATCCGCCTCACTGTCAACGGTTCGGAATTGACGCTGATGGGCACCGCCAGCGTCAAAGCGATTCGAAACGGCGAGATGGAAGTGACCGTGTACAAAGGCTCTGCCCGCATCGTTTCCAACGGCGAGGAGCAATATGTGGGCGCAGGGCAGAAGTCGAAGGTCAAATTGGGAGGCGAGAACGGCGTCGAATCTGTCAGCCCGCCCTCGCCGCCCGAGTCGCTCAGCCAGCAGGAACTGAACATGGCTTGCACCATGACCGGTCAATTCTGCACGCCCGCTGAGATTGTGCCAATTTCCGAAGAACAGGCGCGCAATCAAATCCAGAGCCAGATCACCCCCACCCCCACGCTGACGCTCACCC
>JABRVZ010000016.1:0-7275 GCA_039961775.1 Chloroflexota bacterium | reverse complement strand
CCCTCCGCCGCCGTTGATTGCCATCAATGAGTTCGTCCCCCGCCCCGGCAGCGACTGGAACAACGACGGCGTCATCAATCAGGGCGACGAATACATCGAACTGCTCAACCACGGCGTAGTGGACGTCAATCTCAGCGGCTACCGGCTGGACGACGAAGCCAACATCGGCTCGCCGCCCTACACCCTTCCCGCTGTGACGTTGAAGCCGGGCGAACGCATCGTCTTCTACGGAAGTCAGACCGGGCTCCTCCTCAGCGACGGCGGCGACGGCGTCCGCCTGCTCAAACCGAACGGACAACTGGCGGATGCCTACAACTACTCCGTCGTCAATTTCCCCGACCAGGCTTTCTGCCGCCTGCCCGACAACGGCGGCGCAGATGACTGGAACGAAAACTGCTTCCCGACCCCCGGCTTGCGCAACTCCCTGAGCGGAAGCGCCCTGCGCCCCCCCACGCTCATCGAAATTGACCAGCCGCTCTGCCCCATTGCCGATACGCTCCCTGAGGGATTCGTCCTCGCCGAGTGCAGCCCTTTCGGCGTCAACATTTGGAACCGCTTCTATTGGGACAAATTCGGCTGGTTCGGTGAACGGTCTCTGCCCAACGTGAAAGCTAAATGGGAAGTGTTCGCAGACTAAACCAGCGCTTCCATATCCCCCGACATCATTCAGTCTAACATTTGTCTAAATCCGTGTAATCTGTGGCAAGACCGCTCAGAACAAACCCAACA
This sequence comes from Chloroflexota bacterium, assembly GCA_039961775.1. Lineage (GTDB taxonomy): Bacteria > Chloroflexota > Anaerolineae > Anaerolineales > Villigracilaceae > Defluviilinea. The sequence continues at coordinate 6,546 of JABRVZ010000016.1, read as the reverse complement.
CCCACACAATCACCGGCGCGACCAACAGCCCCGGCAGCATATTCCCCACGCGAATTTTCTTGATTTCCAACAGGCTGCTGATTGCCAGCCCCAATAAAATGACACCGCCTGTCGCCGTCAACTCGTTCATCATTGAGGCGGTGACAATCGCGTTCAACTGCGCCGCCAGCAAACTGATACCGCCCTGGTAAACGAGAATGATGATGGTCGAGAACATCACCCCCGCCCCCAGTGTGGACGCAAACGCGATGGACGCGAAACCGTCCAGCACCGACTTGACCGCCAGCAGGTTGTAATCGCCGGTCAAACCGTCCTGAATCGAGCCGAGGATGGTCATCGGTCCCACGCAAAACAAGAGCGACGCAGTCAGGAAGCCGCGCACAAACTTGTTCGAACCATCTTCATCCGCTTTTGAGAAGCGCTGTTCGAGAACTTTCCCCAAATTCTGCAATCCGTCCTCTATCCGCCACCACTCGCCCAGCAGGGTGCCGATGAGCAATGCGCCCAGCACAATCAGCGGGTTCTCCGTCTTCAGGAACATTTGCAGCCCCATCGCCGCCGTAAACAGCCCCATTCCTGCGATGACCGTCGCTTTCAACTTCTCCGGAATGCGCGCGCCAAAAATTAAGCCAATGACTCCGCCGATGAGGACGGTTGCAATGTTGAGGAATGTGCCTGTCATGTGATTATCTTGTAGGGGCGGATCGCGATCCGTCCCTACGATTTTGCCAGCGTCGTCTTGTGCCCGGCCGCTTTGTTCTCCAGCAGTTCCAGCACAAAGCACAACGACGACAGGCGGTTCAGGTATCTCTGCAAATCGGGGTTCGAAAGTTCCTCGGTGTCGTACATTTCCACCACGCGGCGTTCCGCGCGGCGGATGATTGCCCGCGCCAGCGACAGCGCCGCGCCTGCCAGCGAGTCGCCCGGCAGAATGAATTCCTTCGGCATCTCCACGGCTTTGGCTAATTCGTCCGTCTGCTCTTCGAGCCACTTCACGCGCGAGGCGTCAATGAAGCGAAATTTCTCGGCGTTTTCGGGCGTCGCCGCCACCTCCGCCATCAGTTTGTACAAGTCTCGTTGGGCTTCGAGCAGAATCGGTCCGGAGCGTGGATCCAGACACTGAGCGCGCGCCAGCCCCAGGGCGGCGGTCGATTCGTCCACCGTCCCGATGGCTTCGATGCGCGCGTCGTACTTCATCACGCGCCCCTCGCCCAGCAGTCCCGTCGTTCCGTCGTCGCCTTTGGCAGTATAAAAAGTCATGCGGGCATTATAACGCAGCCCCCGCCGTGTATAATCGGCAAATGCTCACCCAATATCACATCGAAATCATGCTGGCTTCGCTCGGCAATCGCTTCAGCCCGCGCGCCATGTCGGTCATCATTCAGGCAAACATCAATCAGGACCGCCTCGCCGGGCAAATCGGTCACGACGAATTTCACTTCGACAACAACGCCTTCGAAAAATCCTACGCCTACATCGAGGAACAGCGCGCCCTCGTGGTTTCGTCGCTGAGGGCGGGCGAGGCGCTCCCCGCCTGGCAGGCATTTGGAAGATTCCTGCACACCGCGCAGGATTTCTACGCCCACAGCAATTACATCACCCTGTGGCTTGACCGCTTCGCCGGGCAGACGCTTCCTCCCCCGCCCGAGGTTGTCCCCATGGACCCCAGCCTGCTCAACAGCCCCGACCTGCGCTCCGGCAAAGTGTACTATCCGTTCGAACTGTTGTACTTCTTCCGCCGCACCCGCGCCTTGTCTTTGCGAATCCTTCCCAAAGACTCGCACGCCTGGATGAACCTCGACTCCCCCGCCCAGGGGTTCAAATTCGACTACGCCATACACGCCGCCATCAAACGCACCGTCATCGAATTCGAGCAAACCACCGAGGGGTTTTCAGAAGAGATGTGCCGCTTATTTTTGGACAATAAAAACAGGTGAACAAGCCTCTCAACTTGTTCACCTGCCAGCCTGCCAATTTGTAACTCCTACAACTTCTCCAACTCATCCACCATCCTGCTCAACACATCGAACCCGCCCTGCCAGAACGCCGCCGAGCGGATGTCCACGCCTGCCTCCGCCAAAATCTTTGCCGGCGCTTCCGAACCTCCCGCCGCAAGGATTTTGAGATACTTCGGCTTGAACGAGTCGCCCTCCGCTTTGAACTGCTGGTACAGCGAAAACACCAGCAATTGCCCAAAGGCGTAGGCGTACACGTAGAACGGCGTGTGATAGATGTGCGGGATGGACACCCACTCCCATTTGAACTCGTCGCTGACCTCCACCGCATTGCCAAACTGTTCCTTGAGATTCGCCAGGTACGCCTTGCTCAGGTCTTCCACCGAGGCGTTCTTCTGGATCATGTCATGCGCCTCGCGCTCGAACAGCGCAAAATAGACCTGACGCACGATGGTGGCATAGGCGTCGTCCATCTGCTTGAAGAGGATGTCGCGGCGCACGGCTTCGTCGGTTTCCTCGGCGAGCAGTTTATCGGTAAGCATCATCTCACCAAAAGTGGAGGCGGTTTCGGCTAACGGAAGAGACGAGTGGAAGGTAAAGGTGTTGTGGTGCGACGCAAGCATCGCATGGATGGCGTGTCCGAGTTCGTGCGCCATCGTCGCCACGTCCCGCGCCCGCCCCTGATAGTTCAACAGCACATACGGCGTCATATCGGGCAAAACCGACCAGCAGAACGCGCCGTCGCGTTTGCCCTTGCGCACCTCGCTGTCCACGTGTTCCTGGTCGAAGACCCGCTGCGCCATCTCGGCAATCCGCGGATCGAACGAACGGAACGAGTCGAAGACCATCTGCGCCGCGTCGTTGTAATCGAACTTCTTGTCCGATTTGGCGACAGGCGCGTAAATATCGTAACGGCGCAGCCTTTCCATACCGAGCAGTTTCGCCTTGATTTTGAAATACCGCTGGAAAACGCCCACGTTCCGCCGCGTGACCTCCAGCAGAGCGTCCACCGCCTCGTCGGGGACATCGTTCGCCAGGTTGCGGACGGAAATCGGACTGGAGAACTTTCGCAAACCGATGTTCTCGTTGTACCAGTCGCGCGCGCGGGTCTGATACATCTGTCCGAGGATGGGACCGTCGTTCCCGTACACGCGGTACAACTCCTGATACGCCTTCGCGCGCAGGTCCGGGTCGCCGCCTTGAACGTATGTCATCAACTGCCCGCGGGTGAGTTCTTTGGTCTCGCCGTTCACGTCCAGTTTGAACACGTAACGATTGGTGATAGCGTCGTACAAAGTCTCCAACGCGCCCACACCGGTCACATCCTTGATGTTAATGACCTTTTCCTCCGCTTCGCTCAACGTGTGCGGTTTGAAGCGGCGCATCGTTTCGAGATAATACCGATAATCACCCGATGCCGACATTAACCGCTGGGCGTTCGCATCATCCAATTCCTTCCACCACAGGCTGAAGAACAGCGTGCGGTTCTGCATCTCCGCCGCAAACTGCTGAACGCGCGCCATGTAAGTCTGCGCGGTTTGATCCTGCGTATCAGATGAAAACGACAAACCGGTAAACGCGTAAATCTTATTCACAATGCGAGTCGTCTCTTCGGAGGCGCGCACCACTTCCAGAAAAGTCTGCGCATCCATGTCGGGGGTGAGTTTGTTCCGCACCCCTTCGAACGACGCAACCTGCTCCTCCACGTTATCGAACGCGCCCTGCAATTCGGGGCTTTCGAAAGACGGGAACAACTCACTGAGATTCCAGCGGGTCAATGCGTATGCCATGATTTGATTTCTCCTTTGAAAAAATTGTGTCTTGCTGAAAACGCCTATAGACTGGAACGGATGTGGACGATGTCCCCATCTTTGACGATATATTCCTTGCCCTCCAGCCTGAGTTTGCCCTTTGCCTTCGCCTCCGCCATGGACCCGAGGCTGATGAGGTCGTCGTAAGCCACCACCTCTGCCCGGACGAAGCCGCGCATCAAATCGGTGTGAATCTCGCCGGCGGCTTCCTGCGCCGTCGCGCCGATCCTCGTCTCCCACGCGCGGACCTCATCTTCGCCCACCGTGAAGAACGACTGCACCTGCAGCAGGTCATACGAGAGGCGGATCATTCTGTTCAGGCTGAGTTCCTTGATGCCGTATTCCTCCATGAACATGGCGGCATCTTCGGGCGAAAGCTGCGCCATCTCCATTTCGAGTTTTCCCATCAGCGCCACCGACGGCACATCCAGTTCCATTTGCGGAGCAGACTGCCCCTCGCCCAGGTTGAAGACCACCAGCACCGGCTTGCGCGTCAGCAAACCGTAGGAGGCAAGTTCCTTCTGTTCTTCGGGTGTATAGTCCAACTTGCGCAGCGGAATCTCCTTGTTCAGCGCCTCGTGCAGGCGGTTGAATAAAACCGTCTGGCGTTCGTTCAGGGCTTTATCGGTGCCGCCCTTGCGCCGCTCGTCATGGAGCCGCTCGAGTTTGCGCTCCACAGCCACCAGGTCATTGAGCAGCAACTCGCCCAGCATGGACTCGACATCCCGCTTCGGGTCCACGCTCCCGTTTGGGTGCATCACCAAATCGCTCTCGAAACAGCGGACGACAAGGATGAAGCCGTCCATTTGGGCAAGTTGGTTCAGGAGTTGACCGGAAATGCCGCTTTTGGCAGCCCCAGTCTCCAGTCCCGCAATGTCCGCATACGTCACTTTGGCGTAAATCGTCTTGCGCGGCTTGAACATCTCCGAGAGCCTGGTCACGCGCTCGTCAGGCACATCCACCACCGCGGTATGGACTTCGAAGCGTCCTGCCGAGGCGGTGGTCGGCGCGTTTCCGCGCGTCAGAGCGTTGAAAATGGTTGTTTTCCCCGATTGGGGCAGTCCGATGATTCCGAGTTTCATTTGTCCTTCTTGCAGCGCAAGATTAATCTTGCGCTGCCTGTTGAGAGTGGTATACTTGCGAACGCCCCGCAAAAGCGGGATCGTTGACATTAGCCGAAGTGGCGGAATAGGCAGACGCGCACGACTCAAAATCGTGTTCCCTACGGGAATGAGGGTTCGATTCCCTCCTTCGGCACAGCGATTATACCAACGCCCTCACTTTGGAGGGCGTTTTCGTTTTCCCTTTGACAAAGGTATAATGCGGAAATTTATTGGACGTTTTGTAAAAACACCCCCCGCCACGGAGCCACTGAATCACGGAGTTTTTCAATTTTTTCTGTGCCTCAGTGATTTCACATATGCGACCCCTGCACTCATGCAAGTGGTCCATTACAGGAATTTTCCATGCGCCTCAACCAGCAATTCGACTTCGTCCGTCAATCCGCCACCGTCTCACTCTCCGACCGCATCAACGCCCTCAAAGCCAGCGGGCGCGCGCTCATCGGCTTACAAGTCGGCGACCCCGACTTCGGCACGCACCCCGCCATCATCCAAACCGCCCTCCAAGCCATGCAAAGCGGGCTGACGCATTATGCCCCCGCCATCGGCACGCTCGAACTCCGCAAAGCCATCGCCGCCAAACTCCAGCGCGACGAAGGCATCATCTACGACCCCGCCTCCGAAATCATCGTCACGCACGGCGGCATCCACGCCTACTACCTCGCGATGCAAGCCATCCTCAACCCCGGGGATGACGTTCTGATTCCCGACCCCTCCTGGGCGACTCACGAAAACATGGCGACCATGCTGCGCGGGAACGTCATCCGCATCCCTGCCCCGCCCGAGGCTGGATTCATCCCCCCATTCGACTCCTGGCTGAAAGCGTTGACTCCCAAAACCAAAGCCATCGTCCTCAATTATCCCTCCAACCCGACGGGCGCATACCCCTCTCGTGAATATCTGCAAAAATTGCAAGACTTCGCCAGAGAACACAACCTGTGGATCGTCAGCGACGAGGTGTACGGAAGCCTGTACTACGGCGAACGTCCGACCTGCGCCGCGGCATTCGACGGCGCCAAAGAACGGACTCTCCTCGTCAACAGCCTCTCCAAATCCTACGCGATGACCGGCTGGAGGGTAGGCTTCCTTGCCGCGCCGGCGCGCGTCATCGAAAACGCTTTGAAAGCGGGGCAAAACTCGATTACCTGCGTTGCGCCCTTCATTCAAAAAGCCGCCGCCTTCGCCCTGACCGACCCTGAGATCCAACAGGTCACAGCAGAGATGCGCGCCGCCTACGCCCGCCGCCGCGACCTCGTCCTGCGCCTCGCCCATGAACTGGAGTGTGACAAGATCCTCGTCACCCCACCGCAGGGAGCGTTCTACTTCTTCCTCGATGTTCGCCCCTTGAAAATGACCTCAGCGGAGGTGTGCGAGAGGTTGCTTGAAGAGGCGGGCGTGGCGCTCGTCCCCGGCTCGGCGTTTGGTGAATACGGCGAGGGCTTCGTCCGCATGACCATTGCCGCCTCGGACGAGGAGGTGGAAGCAGGATTCAGGAAGATCGTGGAATGGGCAGAAGGGCGGTAAATGGTAAGTGGTACTTACCATTTACTAATTACCACTTGCTCTGTTGCAAGGATGTGTTTTGAAGCGTACTGGGCGTTCTCTAACGCCCGAAGTTGCGCTAGAGAGCGCAAAATATGCAAGATTTTTGAATGATTG
>JABRVZ010000015.1:0-30351 GCA_039961775.1 Chloroflexota bacterium | reverse complement strand
ATCAGGGGCTCCTTGGAATGCTTGTTTTCGCAAATCCAAGTTTACACCAGGGAGCCCCTTATCCCGAATTCACGTTATCATCTTTGCCACAGATTTACACAGAATCTCACTGATTTTTCTTGAAAATTCCGTGTAAATTCGTGAAATGCGCGGCTAAAAACTCAAGGCAGATCCGTCTCACGACTGATGCAAGAATTCTCTTCTGCCTTTTACTTTCTACTCCACTGCTTCACACCCTCTGCCGCCGGCATTTGGGCATCCTAATCCTTATACGGGTCGAACTCATTCTCGCCCGCCATCGCCACACCGATGGGCTTGAGCGTGTGCAAAATGCGGATGGTGGGCGCGTGGAAGCCCAGCACCTCCGGCAAGCGCTTGTAACAATGCGGCGACTCATCCGTACCGGCGCCGCGCAACTCCACTCCCTGCTTGCGCACCCACTCCATCATCATCTCGCGTGTGACCGCTCCCGGCGTAATGACCTTCCCGGTTTTGCGGTTGATTTTGCCGCGCGCCGCGTTGCGGCTCATCACCCGCCCCGCCCCGTGGACGGTGGAATACAGCGCGTGCTTCGCCTCTTCCGATTCCACCCCCTCCAAAATTACCGAAATATCGCCCATCGAACCACCCACAAAACCTTTTTGACCGGGGAAGGCTGGCGTCGCTCCCTTGCGCACCACCCACAACTGCTCGCCGCCGTGCGTCTCAAGCCAGGCGTAATTGTGATGGTTGTGAACTTCCTCCAGAATATGCGCGCCCAGCATGCGCGCCACCTCATTGCACACCCAGTCGCGCCCGGCGTAGGCATAACGCCCAGCCAACTGCATACAGGCGAGATAATCTACCCCCAAACTCGACCGCAACGGGATGACCAGCGGGTCCACATCCATGCCGTCCTTTGCGCCGCCGGCGTGCAGGAAGAACGTCGCTGTTTTGTATCCCAGCCCGCGCGAGCCAAAGTGGACGCCCACCCACACACGTCCCTGCTCGTCCTCCAACAGGTCCACGTAATGGTTGCCGGAACCGATGGTTCCCAGTTGAGCGCGCGCCATGTCTTTCAGGCTGCGCACAGCAGGGAGCGTCCAGGCGGGGTCGTCGAAGAGTTCATGATCCACGCGCTGTTTGTTCTTCAGCCCAATGCCAAACGAGAGATTGCCCCAGATGTCGTCCATGATTTTGCGGATGTTGGCGCGCACTTCCGAAGCGGGGATGTCGAGACGCACCGCCTTATTTCCGCAGGCAATATCGAATCCGACTCCCGAAGGGCTGATACTGTCCTTATAAGCCACCACCCCGCCGATAGGGACGGCGTACCCCTTGTGATGGTCTGCCATCAGCGCGGCGGCGTCGGCAGTGCGGGCGCAGTTTTTGATTTGCTTCAATGCGCTCTCATCCACCGGCTCGCCCCAAACGGGAATGTTGTCAATCCATCGCATACGCTTCTTTTACTGCTCTGTTGCAATTATTCAAAAATCTTGCGTATTTTGCGCTCTCTAGCACAACTGCGGGCATTAGAGCACGCCCAGTACGCTTCAAAACACATCCTGGCAACAGCATTCTTTTACCACAAATTGTAGAACAACTTTTGGAGTTTTTCTACAATTACGGCGCAGGGATGAAGGTCAAAAAGTCCGCCGCCGCCCAGCCGGCGCGATTCTCATCGTAGGGAGCCACGATGTACCACCACACATAGCCATCCGCCTCGCGCGGACCGTCTTTCACGAGGAAGACTTCCGAATCCAAGCCGAGGAACACCGGTTCGCCGGTCAGCCCCGGCGCAGCGCGGATGCGCAGACCGTCACCGCCGGTGCCGGTGATTTGAGCGTAGCCGCCCACGGCAAGACCGGTTGGGGTGGAAGAGGGAGCAAAGGGGTCAAGGGTCGCCGTCGGCGTGACGTTGGGGGTGGCGGTTGGGGCGGCGATAATGGTCAGATGGGCAGGAGCAAACCCCACGTCGGGGGATTGAGGCGGGTTGGTCCATCCAATGGAGAGAACGGTGATGAGGAGCAGTAATCCTGCCAGCGAGAATGCGCCCAGGATGACCCACTTGTTGAACAGTTGACGAGCGTCCATGATTACCTGTATTTCAAGAGTTCCATGCCGCGCGGAGGCATGAGCATCCGCAGGGCGCGGGTGTGGATTTGGATGTCGGCGCTTTGGGCGGAGCCGCGCGGCTCGCCGTCGGTTTGAATCCAAAACGGCGAGGCGCTTTCGACGCGCAGGCTGTTGAAGGAGATGCGGCGGACGTCCTGCGCGCTGATGTGATGCCCGCGCCACATGTTGTAGGCATGACGCAGGGCGTCGCCCAGATTGTTCCCGCTGAAGAGCCAGATGTCGAGCAGACCGTCGTCGAGGTAGGCGTCGGGCGAAAGTTCCGCCAGCCCGCCGAGGTAGTGGCGGATGTTGGTAACGACCGCCACGATGTAATGACCTTCCACCTCTGCGCCGTCTGCCCACAGGCGCAACTGCACGCCATTCCACTGCAGCGCCTGCCAGATGGTCTTCGCCGCGTATTCGGGCAGGGTGAAGAATTTTTCGAGGCGCACGCGCGGCTCCAGGTTGTGAACGGTCAGCGCGTCCAGCCCGATGCCCGCCCACATCATGAACGAAAATTGATTACACGTGCCGACGTCAATCGAATAGATGGGCGCGTTGGCAAGCAGGGCGGCGTTTTGCTTCAGCACCCAGGGATGAGTCCACGCGAAGGGACGCAGCCCCAGTTCGATGCTCCATACGTTCGCCGTGCCGGCGGGCAGGACTCCCAGCGCCGTCTCCGAACCGATCAAGCCATTGACGACGTTGCCAATCGTCCCGTCGCCGCCGACGGCAAAGACCGCCTCTCTTTTCTCCGCCGCAGCCTGTTTCGCCAATTCGATGGTGTGTGCGCCGCTGAGAGTTGCTGCCGCATCCACCCGCCAGCCGGAAGATTCCAATTCCCGCACTGCAGATTTGATGAACGGCTTGACGTTGAACCGTCCTGCCGCCGGGTTGTAGATGATGACTGCGCTTCGCATGTGAGGGATTATAACCTGCGCAAATGATATAATCTTCCTCATCATGGAAGAAGGCGCAGTCCTCAACAACCGCTACCAACTGCTCGAACGCATCGGCACCGGCGGCATGGCAGACGTGTTCCGCGCGCGTGACCTCATGCTCGAACGAACGGTTGCCATCAAAATCCTGCACGAGCATTACTCCGCCGAAAAAGGCTTTCAGGAACGCTTCAAACAGGAAGCGCGCGCCGCGGCGAACCTCTCGCACCCCAACATCGTCACCGTCCACGACTTCGGCTTCGACCACGACCAGCTCTACATCGTCATGGAACACATCCCCGGCAAGGACCTCAAGACCGTCCTGCGCCAGCGCGGGCGCTACCCCGTGGACGAAGCCATCCCCCTCATCGTCCAGGCTTGCGCCGGCATCGGCTACGCCCACCGCGCGGGGCTTGTCCACTGCGACGTGAAACCCCACAACATGATCGTCACCCCCGACGGGCGTCTCAAAGTCACCGACTTCGGCATTGCCCGCGCCCTCTCCACCATCCAGCCCGACGAACGCGCCGATGTGGTCTGGGGCTCGCCGCAATACTTCTCACCTGAACAAGCCGCCGGCGAAGCCCCCTCGCCCGCCTCCGACGTTTATTCACTCGGCATCGTCCTCTACGAAATGATTACCGGCGCGCTTCCCTTCAACGCCCCCACCAGCCAGGAACTCGCCCGCCTGCACCTCGAACATCACCCCATCCCCCCGCGCGAATACGTCCCCGACATCCCCCCTGCCCTCGAAGAAAATCATCCTCAAAGTCCTCTCCAAGGAACCCTCCGCCCGCTACCGCACTGCCGACCAACTCGGGCGCGTCCTTCTGCGCTTCGGCACCCAGCGCGAGACGCCCCCCGCCCCGGCGCTCAGCCTGACGCCGGAGGCTGTTTCCACTTACAAAGAACCGGTCTCCCAGCCCCCGCCCGCTCCCGCCAATTCAAAACCCGCCATCAGCCTGCCCGAAATCGAACTCCCCGAAGTGTACATCCCCGAAATTGACTGGGCGACCATCGGGCTAAGCCTGCTGGCGCTCATTGCCGTCCTCGGCTTGATCCCCTTCTGGATCTGGATTTTCATCCTCTACAACCCGCGCTGACCCTCCCGCTTCTTTCATGACCTCTGCCGTGATCGCCCCCTCCATCCTCTCCGCCGACTTTGCCCGGCTTGGCGAGGAGATTCGCGCCTGCGAAACCGCCGGCGCAGATTGGATTCACGTGGACGTGATGGACGGTCACTTCGTCCCCAACATCACCATGGGACCGTTCATCGTCGAGACCTGCAAACGCATCACCGGCCTCCCGCTGGATGTGCACCTGATGATTGAACAGCCAGAACGTCACCTCGAGGCGTTTGCCAAAGCCGGCGCCGCCGGCCTCACCGTCCACGTGGAGACCTGTCCGCATTTGCACCGCACCCTGCAACAAATCAAATCGCTGGGGTGCAGGGCGGGCGTGGTGTTGAATCCCGGCACCCCTGTGGGGGCGCTGGAGGCGGTTTTGAGCGAAGCGGACCTGGTGCTGGTGATGAGCGTCAACCCGGGGTTTTCGGGGCAGACGTTCATCCCGCAGTCTGTAGCGCGGGTGACGGAAATCCGCCGCCGGCTGGACGCCATCGGCTCCTCCGCCTGGCTGGAGGTGGATGGCGGCGTCACGGCGGAAAATGCGGGGAGATTACGCGAAGCCGGGGCAACCGCCTTTGTGGCGGCAACCGCCGTTTTCAAGCATCCGCAGGGGATAGCGGAGGGAATCAAAGCCCTGCGAAACGCAATCAGCAAGTAGTTTGAAGGCGGGGAGTTAAACAAAAATCACGGCGCGAAGCGTGCCGTGACTCTTGGCGGGACGGGAAATCCTTACGCGGCAGATTTTGCCAGCGCCTTGATGCACTTGGTGCAGAGCAGTTTATGCACCTTGCGTCCCTTTTCGATCACCAGCGTTTTCTGCAGGTTCGGCTTGAACGTGCGGTTGGTGGCGCGCTGGGAGAAGGAGCGGTTGTGCCCGAAGGTGGTGGATTTTCCACAGTGTGCGCATTTAGCCATTGTGATAACTTCCTTTCTTGCTATAATTCCAGTACTACCGCCTTCCGTGAAGGCACGACATTTTATCACGTGACCTTTTGGCAGGCAAGATGTTAAAATAGAACAAGTACCGTCTGCGCGGGCAAAGCCGCTTCCTGAAAAAAACGCGCTGACACCAATCTGAGAGGAAACCCATGGGCGAAGAAACGACTAACCTGGGCGGGATTCATGTCTCCCCGCATGCTGTGGCGACCATTGCCTATCATGCCGTGCTCGAATCGTACGGGGTGGTGGGACTGGCGCCGATGAACCTGGCGGATGGCATCGTCAAATCCATCACGCGCGAGCCGTCGAAAGGCGTGAGGGTGGAATATGACGGCGAGGACATCAACATCGAAGTGCATATCATCGTCGAATACGGGACGCGCATCAACAGCGTGGCGGAAAGCGTGAAGAACACCGTGCGCTATCATGTGGAAAAAGCGCTGGGACTGAAAGTGAATCGCGTGGACGTGCACGTGGCGGGATTGCGAATCAGCAACAACGATTAGGAGCCGAGAAAACAGATGGCAGCAGATCCCGCACGCGTGGAGAAACTCCGCAAGGCAAAAATTGACGGTCAATCGCTGAAACGGCTGGTGGAGGCAGGCATGCTCTGGCTTCGCACCAACCAGCAAATTGTGAACTCGCTCAACGTGTTCCCCGTCCCTGATGGGGATACCGGCACCAACATGCTCCTCACGTTGACCTCGGCGTACAACGAAATCAAGGATTCGGGCGAGAAGCATTTTGGCAGGATGGCGGGGATGGTCGCCAAGGGCGCGCTGATGGGGGCGCGCGGCAACTCGGGCGTCATCCTTTCGCAGTTGTGGCGCGGCTTTGCGCGCGGCGTGCAGGACCACGAAACGCTCGACGCCGAGGCGATGGTGAAGGCGTTTGCCGAGGCGCGCGATACGGCATATAAGGGCGTGGTCAAGCCGGTGGAGGGGACGATTTTAACCGTCGCCAAGGGAGCGGCGGCGGGCGCAGAATCAGGCTTCAGGTCCGGAAAAGACGCGATTGGCATTCTCGAAGAGGTGGTGCGGGCGGCAGATGAAACCGTCGCACAGACGCCCGAACTGCTTCCCGTCCTCAAACAGGCGGGCGTGGTGGATTCGGGCGGCAAGGGGCTGTTCTTCATCCTGGAGGGCATGCTCAGGCACGTCTATGGGGAGCCGCTGGATACACCGCTGGCGAACGTCCAACCGCTTTCGGCGATGAATTTCGAGAACGCCTTGCAGGAAGTGGAAGAGGGACAGGATTACGAGGTGGTGGTGGACTTCTTCCCGAACGAGAGTTTCGAATTGCAATCGTTCTACCGCAGGCTGGAGGAGATGGGCACGTCCATTCAGGTGGGCGAGGGCGAGGGGATGTACCGCATGCACATCCATGTGCCGTTGGAGAAGCGTTACGAGCCGATTGATTACATCATGGGCATCGGCACCATCACCAAGGTGGCAATGGAAAACCTGCTGGCGCAGATGGACGACATCCAGAAGAGCAAACAGCAGACGGTTAATTTTGCGGCGGTGGAGCCGGGGCAGATTGCGGTAGTGGTGGTTTCGCCGGGCAACGGGTTGAGCCGCATCTTTGCCAGCCTGGGCGCGGCGGCGGTGGTGGCAGGCGGACAGACGATGAATCCCTCCACGCAGGACATTCTCGCCGCCTTCGAAAACCTGCCTACCGACAAGGTCATCATCCTGCCGAACAACAAGAACATCATCATGGCGGCAAATCAGGCGAAGGAAGTGACGGTGAAACAGGTGGCGGTGGTGCCGAGCAAAACCGTCCCGCAGGGGCTTGCCGCCATGCTCTCGCTTCAACCCGACGGGGAGCTGGATACTGTCGCCGAGAAGATGACCAAAGCCCTGAGCATGGTCAAGAGCGGCGAGATTACGGTCGCCGTGCGCAACGTGGAGATTGACGGCGTGAACGTGAAGGAGGGACAGGTCATTGCCCTGCTGGATGGCAAACTGGTTGCCTCCGCCGAGACGGTGGAGGCGGCGGTGCTGAGCCTGCTCGAAAAGGCAGAGGCGGGCGAGCATGAACTCATCACGTTATTCTATGGTCAAGACCTGCCGCACGCTGAGGCGCACCGCATCGCCGATGTGGTGCGGGAGAAATATCCCTCGGTGGAAGTGGAAGTACAGGAGGGCGGACAGCCCCACTATCAATTCCTGATTTCGGTGGAATAAGACCGTTTCATCACCAGGGACATGAGGTCCACAGAGGCTTTTCTTGAAGCCTTGGCGTACCTCGTGTCCTTTGTGTTTAACTGACTCACCTTACGCGGTAGCACGAGATTTATCTCGCATTTTGAGGCGACATGAATGTCGCGCCACGAATGAACTGCATAACATCAGTCACCAACTCCATTTACGACCTTCGCCGCGCCGCCGGCGCCCGCCGTCAACACGTCTGAGACCCCCGGAATTTCCAGCAGTTTCTTCTTCACTTCCTGCGCTTCCGCCTGCGGACACAGGACATGCACGTTCGGTCCCGCATCCACCGTGTAGCAGACGGAAAGCCCCTCGCTGCGCCACCCGCGCACCGCCTGCATCACGCTCAGCGAAACGGGCTGCCAGTAGTGCAGGGCGGGCGAGGAAGTCATCATGACGGCGTGCATCATGTCCGAGTCGAGTTCGACGATGGAGGCAAAGGCGGCAAAGTCACGGTCGAGGATGGCGCGCCGGCACAGGTCGAGGCGGCGAGGCGCATCCGCCACCCGCGCAGATTGAAGCGGGCTGGTCGGGGCGAGGGCATGCCCTTCGGTGGAGCCGGTCTTCTTATGCGAAGCGCTGACGATGGCAATGCAGTCCATCAATTGCCAATGTTCCGGCGCGGCAATGGAAAGGGCAAACGAATCCTCATCGCCCGTCCCCGCCTGCCATTCCACGAAGCCGGCGGGGATGGAACGCGCAGCCGAGCCGGAACCGCGCCGCGCCAGACGCGAGAGTTCGGCTTCGGTCAGGGTCAGACCTGCCGCCCGGCTCCCCGCCAGCGCCAGCGCCGCAAACGCCGAAGCGGAGGAGGCAATCCCCGCGCCGGAGGGGAAGTTGTTTTCGGTGATAACCTCTGCCCGCTCCCGAATGCCCGCCATCGAGCGGATGAGATCGAGGATGGCAGAGACGCGCTCCAGCCCTGCGCCGGTCACTTCCCGCCCGTTGATGACCAGCTCATCGAACGGCAGGGACGGCTGAAAACTGACCGTCGTCCGCGTGAAAAGCCCGTCGAGGTTCATCGAAATCGAACCGTTCATGGGCAGGCGCAGCGCGTTGTCGCGGTTGCCCCAATATTTGATGAAGGCGATGTTTGGGTGTGCAAGGGCGGTAACAGTCGTCATGAGGCGATGATACCACCTCTGCTATAATCCTCCACATGATTCTCGTCACCGGCGCCACCGGCTTTATCGGACGCGCCCTCGTGCGCCACCTCACCGAAAGCGGGCAGCAGGTGCGCGTCCTCCTGCGCCCCTCGCCTAAGTCTCCGCGCCTGCCCAAAGGCGTTCCCGTCGAAGTGGCGGTTGTCTCGCTCCGCGACGAGCGCGGTCTGCGCGCCGCCCTGCGCGGCGTGAACCAGATCTATCACCTCGCCAGCGCCGAATCGCTCGGTCAACATGGCGACCTCTTCGCCACCGACATCGAAGGCACGCGCACCCTCGCCCAGGTTGCCGCCGGCGCACCAATCGAACGCCTCATCTACCTCAGCCACCTTGGCGCCGACCGCGCCTCCGCCTTCCCCGTTCACAAAGCCAAAGGCATCGCCGAAGAACACATCCGCAAAAGCGGCGTGCCGCACACCATCCTGCGCTCGGCGGTCGTCTTCGGACCCGAAGACCACTTCACCACCAACCTGGCGCGCTTCATCCTCCGCTCGCCCGGCGTCCTGCCCATTCCCGGCGGCGGGCGCACCCTCATCCAGCCCCTCTGGGTCGAAGACCTCGTCACCTGCCTGGTCTGGACACTGCACAACCCCGCCACCCTCAACCAGACCTACGAAATCGGCGGCGGAGAATACTTCACCATCCGCCAGACCCTCGAAATCATCATGGACGTCATCCACGCCCGGCGGCTGATGATTCCGCTCTCCCTGCCCTACATGCGCGCCCTGTTCGTCACCCTCGACGCCCTCACCCCCGGCTTCAACTTCCCCACCTACTGGCTCGACTACACCGCCGTCAACCGCACCTGCCCTGTGGATAACCTCCCCCGCACCTTCGGGCTGATGCCCGCCCGCTTCGCCTACCGCCTCAACTACCTCCAACGCAAACCCCTCACCCAGCGAATCTGGGAAGCGCTTCGCGCCCCGCGTCAAACCTGACCCTATGCCCGACTTCACCATCAAACTGCTCGAAACCCCCGAAGAAATGACCCTCGTCGAAGAACTCCAGCGCCTCGTCTGGCCTGGCAGCGAAACCGACGTCGTCCCCGCCCACATCTTCATCACCGCCGTCCACAACGGCGGGCTCGTCCTCGGCGCCTTCCAAAACGACGAACTCGTCGGCTTCGTCTTCGGCTTCCCCGGCCTCGACTTCACCCCCGACGGACCGCGCCCCAAACACTGCTCCCACATGATGGGAGTCAAGCCCGGGGTACGCGATTCAGGCGTCGGCTTTATGCTGAAGCGGGCGCAATGGCAGATGGTCCGCAAGCAGGGCATAGACCACATCACCTGGACCTACGATCCCCTGCTCAGCCGCAACGCCCGCCTCAACATCGCCAAACTGGGCGCCGTTTGCAACACCTACCGCCGCGCCGAATACGGCGAAATGCGCGACGGGCTGAACGCCGGCCTGCCCTCCGACCGCTTTCAGGTGGACTGGTGGGTCAACACCCGCCGCGTCGAACGCCGACTGAGCAAACGTCCCCGCCGCCCCCTCAAACTGGAAGACTTCTCCAAAGCCGACCTGCATCCCCTCTACACGCCTCATTTCGGGACCTCGAACCTGCCGCGCCCGCCCGAACATTTTGCCCCGCTGGAAGGGCGCCTCCTGCTCGCCGAAATCCCCGCCGACTTCACCGCCCTCAAAGAAGCCGACTTCGCCCTCGCCCGCGACTGGCGCTTCTTCTCCCGCGAAGTCTTCGAGACGGCATTTGCGGCGGGCTACCTCGTCACCGACTTCATCCACGACCAGGGACGCAGTTTCTACGTGCTGACCGACGGCGAAAGCACGCTGGAATCGTAACCAACCCGGCAAAAACCCCGTCTTATAATCGCATGAAAAACCCGCGTCCCGACATCGAAAACTGGTGGGCGGTGGAGGCAATGATCGCCTCCTACAATCACGTCTATCAGGTCACCTACAAAACCAGGTACAAAGTTCACGGACCCATCGGCGTATCCATCTACGAGGGAGCGCCCATTGCCTCGTTTCAATATGAATTCCTCGCCCTCAGCGCAGACGCCAAAGCCGTCATGGACGCCGTGCTGGCGTATCCCATCCCCGACGACCGGCAATACGTAGTGGATGTCTTCCACCCTGCCCCATCCAACCCTTCGTTGAAAAAACAATTCACCCGCTACGCTCTTGAATTTGTCCGCACGGGTCCCATCCTGGGGCTCGATTTGCCCCAAAAAATCCACACCATCCCTGCCAACGTCCATCAGGCGCTCACCATTCAGCAGGCGGAAAAAGCCAACCACAACCTGACCACCGAGGGCGAGCGCATCCACGTCCAGACCCTGCGCGACAAACACATCCACTCGTTCTATGTGGAGCATGAGGGCGAGGCGGTGGGATGGCTTCAGCTTGTGACCGTCTATCCCCAGGTGGGTTACATCAACCAGTTATACGTTCTCAAGAACTACCGCAATCGGCGGTATGGCACGGCGCTTGTCCAGCGCGCCCATGCGCACGCCCTCGAACTGGGGGTAAAGCGCATGGTACTCATCCCCTCCAAAGAGGCGATGCACCTCTACCGCCGCCTGGGATACCGTCCCCTGCTGTACTTTTCCGCCTTCCGACCCAACGGCAGCGAGGGGTAAAGAAACGTCCCGCAGGATACCGAACCTGCGGGACGCAGCGTTTCATTAGACCCCTTCGCTGGTCATAATGAACAGCGGGGTCATTTCAAAACTCTCGAACTTGGGACGCAGACGGTCGGTGTTGTAGAACCGCTCCACGTTGACGAACTTCTTCGTGCTGGTGACGATGTCCACCGGGATGTTGTCGTACCGTCCGTTCTTCAGCACAACGAGCCGCCCGTGCACATTTTTGAGGATGAGATCGAGCGCCAGGTTGCCATACGCCATCGGCACGATCGAGTCGATGGCATCCGGGTCGCCGCAGCGGACGAGATACCCCAGTTTCTGATTGACCGTATCCACCGAACGCCCGTTGTTGAGTTGGGCGGTGAAATCCTTCAGACGCTCCGACACCAGGTCGCCGATGCCGCCCAACTTGGCATGACCGAAGGCGTCGGTGGTTTTATCCTGAAAGACCATCTCCCCGCCCTCGAACATGGCGCCTTCCGAAACCAACACCACAGAGTAGCGGCTGGGGTTGTACTTGCGGTCGAGCATCAACAACTCGGCGAGCCGCTCGATTTTGAACTTGTATTCGGGGATGACACAGCGGTGCGCCGCCCCCGCCATGGTGGGAAGCATGGCAGTGAACCCGGCATAGCGCCCGAAGACCTCCAACACCATCAGCCGCTCATGCGAGCCAGCCACCGTCCGCAGGCGGTTTGCCAGTTCGATGGTGCGCGTCACACAGGTGCTGAAACCGATGCAGTAATCGGTTCCCGGCACATCGTTGTCCATCGTCTTGGGGATGGCAACCACCTTCACTCCCTCCTGATACAGGCGGACAGCGTAACTCAGGGTATCGTCGCCGCCGATGGGGATGAGATAATCTATCCCGATGAAATCCAGATTTTTGAGAACCTCCTCGGTGACATCGTTGACCTTGTCCGGATACTTGTCGCGCAGATGATCCGGAATGCGGTCCTGCTTGACTTTGGCTGGATTCGTCCGCGACGTATGCAGGAACGTCCCCCCCGTCCGCCCCGCCTTGTTGACAATCTCTTCGCTCAGCAGTTGGAAATTGTTGCTGTTATCGGCATCCTTGTCGCGGATGGTGTCCACCAGCCCCGCCCAGCCGCGGCGAATGCCGATGACTTTGTAGCCCTCACGCAGCGCGCGGATGGTCACAGCGCGGATGGCCGGGTTGAGCCCGGGCACGTCGCCGCCGCCGGTCAAAATACCAATGGTGCCTGGTTTCCTGACGTTCATGGATGCCTCCTGATGTTAATTTGCGGTATCGGGTCTTGCAAATTACTTTACAACCTTTTCAGGCGGGCGGCTGAGTGGGACGAGTCTACAAACTCATGGCTTTCTCAAAGTCGCCTTTATGACTGCCTGCTCTGGTTTTTTTGCATCGAATTACGCGAATTTCACGAAAATTAGGTCCATTCGCGTCCATTCGATGCCGCTTTTGCTGACTTTGAGAAGACCATGCCTGCAAACTTGTTGCACCTTGACGGCATCTGCCTTCGGTAGTATAAACGCCGCAATTCAGGAACAGAATGTTCGACTATTCCTTCGCCAACTTCAACAACAATAATAATAACGCCGTCCTGCGCGGCGTTGGGCGAAGCGCGTCGAACTTGCGAACGTGATCTGCATCCTTTTCAGGTTCGTCAACGCCCAGCGCACCCAGCGCCGGGCGTTTTTATTTTTTTCACAAGGAGAAAAAGCATGAGCACACTGATCATCCCCCCCGGCTACCGGTCTGCCCTCGATGTAAAGCAGACCGAGAAAGCCATCAAACTGGTCAAGGACTTCTTCGAGACCAACCTTGCCGCCGAGCTGCGTCTGACGCGCGTCACGGCGCCGCTCTTCGTGCTGCGAGGCACCGGCATCAACGACGACCTGAACGGGGTTGAAGCGCCGGTCTCCTTCCCCGTTCCCGACATCGGCGGTCACACTGCGGAGGTGGTGCAGTCGCTGGCAAAATGGAAACGCATGATGCTGGCGGATTACGGCATCCCCTACGGCTACGGCTTGTACACCGACATGAACGCCATCCGCCCGTCCGAAATCCTCGATAACATCCACTCGCTCTATGTGGATCAATGGGACTGGGAACGCGTCATCAGCATGGAGGAAAGGTCGCTGGAATTTCTCAAAACCATCGTGCGCAAAATCTATTCCGTGATGAAGCGCACCGAATTCCACATCTGGGATCATTACCCCTTCCTCGAGCCCGAGCTGCCGGAAGAAATCACCTTCATCCATTCGGAAGACCTGCAAAAAGAATACCCCCACCTCACCCCGCGCGAACGGGAGGATGAAATCGTCCGCAAATACAAGGCAGTCTTCATCATCGGCATTGGCGGCGCGCTGGCAGACGGCAAACCGCACGACGGACGCGCCCCCGATTACGACGATTGGACGACGCCAACCGTCAACGGCTATAAAGGCTTGAACGGCGACATCATCATCTGGAACAGCGTGCTGGGACGCGCCTACGAACTCTCCTCCATGGGCATCCGCGTAGACCGCGAAGCGCTGCTGCGTCAGCTAGAATTGACCGGCACACAGGAACGCAAGAACCTGCTCTTCCACAGCCGCCTGCTCAACGGCGAACTGCCGCTCTCCATCGGCGGCGGCATCGGTCAATCCCGCCTGTGCATGTATTATCTGCGCAAGGCGCACATCGGCGAGATTCAGGTCAGCCTGTGGCCCCCCGATATGGTAGCAAAGTGCAAAGCAAGCAATATTTTCCTGCTGTAAAAATCAGACTTCCGAAGTCATTGAACTTCGGAAGTCTGATTTTCATATCATCGTCGGTTCGTGATACACGCCGAACACTTCCTTCATCACCTGCACAATCTCGCCCAGCGTGGCGTAGACATGGACGGCTTCCAGGATGTGCGGCATGGTATTCTCCGTCCCTTCGAGGGCGATGCGCAGACGATCCAACGCCTGACCGACACGCCCGTTATCGCGCGTCCGCCGCAACTCCTCCAGACGTTTGACCTGTCTCTCGTACCCCTGCGGGTCCATCTCCAGAATGGGAATGCTCAGCGGCTTCTGCTCCACGTAAGCGTTCACCCCGACAATCTTGCGGATGCCCTCGTCAATCTCGCGTTGATAGCGATATGCCGCATCCGAAATCTCGCTCTGGAAGAAGCCCTTCTCGATGGCGGGGATGACGCCCCCCAATTCCTCGACGCGGCGGAAATACTCGTACGCCTGCTTCTCGAGGCGGTCGGTCAGCGCCTCGACGAAGAAACTGCCCCCCAGCGGATCCACCGTATTCGCCACCCCCGACTCTTCCGCGATGATTTGCTGCGTGCGCAGGGCAATGGTCACGGCGTGTTCGGAGGGAAGCGCCAGCGCCTCATCCAGCGAGTTGGTATGAAGCGACTGTGTGCCGCCCAGCACCGCCGCCAGCGCCTGAATCGCCACGCGGACAACGTTGATTTCCGGCTGTTGGGCGGTGAGGCTGACTCCCGCCGTTTGCGTGTGGAAGCGCAGCAGCCACGAGCGCGGGTTCTTCGCCTTGAACGTCTCGCGCATCTCGCGCGCCCAAATGCGGCGGGCGGCGCGGTATTTGGCGATTTCCTCGAAGAAGTCGTTGTGCGCGTTGAAGAAGAACGACAGGCGCGGCGCGAACTCGTCCACGTCCATGCCGCGGGCAATGCCCCAGCGGACATACTCCATTCCGTCGCCGAGGGTGAACGCCAGTTCCTGCGCGGCGGTGGAACCCGCCTCGCGGATGTGATAGCCGCTGATGGAAATTGTGTTCCACTGCGGGACGTGTTTCGAGCCGAACTCCATCGTATCCACCACCAGCCGCATCGAAGGTTCCGGCGGGAAGATGAATTCCTTTTGCGCGATGAATTCCTTGAGGATGTCGTTTTGGATGGTGCCGCGCAGTTGATCGGCGCGAATGCCCTTGTTTTCAGCGGCGGCAATGTACATCGCCCAGATGATGGCGGCGGGCGAGTTGATGGTCATACTGGTGGACACTTTGTCCAGCGGGATGCCGTCGAGCAGAATTTCCATGTCCTTCAGGGACGAGACCGCCACGCCGCACTTGCCGAACTCACCCAGCGCTTCGGGCTGGTCGGTGTCGTAGCCCATCAGGGTTGCCAGGTCGAAGGCAATGCTCAAGCCCGTCTGACCCTGTTCGAGTAAGTATTTGAAGCGTTGATTCGTCTCTTCTGCGGTGCCGAAGCCCGCGAACATGCGCATCGTCCACAGTTTGGAGCGGTGAAGCGTCGGGTGGATTCCGCGTGTGAAGGGGTACTCGCCCGGAAGTCCAAGAGAAGAGGCGTGGTCCATATCCGCCACATCGAGCGGCGTGTAGAGGCGGTTGACCGGTTCGGAGGAGGTCGTGAGGAACTCGTCCTTCCGTTCGGGCAGGGAGTTGAGCGATTTGCTCAGAGTGGTCTGCTCCCAGCGTTCCAAATCTCGTTTCAGTTCTTCCAGTTTTTGTTTGTCGTACATGGCGGCTCCTGGGCGTATGCCGAAAGTTGTGTGAATTCGTACCGCGAGATTAATCTCGCGCCACTTTTACACAAAAATGAGATACTATCTGGCTGCCTTCGGCAGGTTGTTTGCGATTATACTTTCCACTTTGCAGTTCTGGTATACTCACTTCGAAGGTACTCCATGCCCCGTTTTGAAATTGACGTTGACCCCTGCGATCACATCACCGCCGACGCCATCGGCAAGCCCGGGCAACGGGTGTTCTACATCCAAGCCTTTCAGGATCAGCGCACCATCACGGTGATTATCGAAAAGGCGCAATTGCACTCGCTTGCCATCGGCATCGAACAGTTCCTGGCGCAAATCAGCGCCCAAAACCCGGACCTTGCCGAAGCCTCCGGCGATTACATCGAAGACGTGATGCACATCAACCCGCCGGTGGACCCGCTCTTCCGCGCGGGCGAGATCGGCTTGGGCTACGACCGGGAACGCGACAAAATCGTCATCTTCGTCAAGGAAATTCTCACCGAAGAAGACGACCCCGAAACTGCGGCTGTCGTCCGCTTTTGGGCAACGCGCTCACAGGTACGCAGGCTGGCGCGCTGGGGCGTGGAGGTCGTCTCGCGCGGACGTCCCATCTGCCCGCAGTGCGGTCAGCCCGAGGAGCCGGAGGGTCACTTCTGCCCCAGAAAAAACGGGCATCTGCATTAACCCTCGCGTCGAAGGTCAAACTTCAAAGGTCACCAGATGACGTTTGACTTTCGACCTTTGCCCATCCATGAACACCCCCCAAGCCGCCTTACAACAAGCCTTCCAGCACGGCGAACTGACCATCAAGGGTCAATTCACGTTCGGCTCGAACTACACCTTCCTCGTCGAAGTGGCGCACGAGGGCAAAACCTACCCCGCCGTCTATAAACCCACCCAGGGCGAGCAACCTCTGTGGGATTTCGAAGAAAGCACCCTCGCTTTGCGAGAAGTCGCCGCCTACATCGTCAGCGAGGCGCTTGGCTTTCACCTCGTCCCCTTCACCACCCTGCGTCAGGACGGTCCCTTCGGCGCCGGCTCGCTCCAGCAATACATCGAACACGACCCCAACTACCACTACTTCAACTTCACCCCCGAAGACAGACTGCTTCTCAAACCTGTTGCCCTCTTCGACCTGCTCGTCAACAACGCCGACCGCAAAGGCGGGCACGTCTTCTTTTCGGCAGACGAACACCGCCTCTACGCCATTGACCACGGCATCTGCTTCCACGAGGAGGACAAACTCCGCACCGTGATTTGGGATTTCGGCGGGCAGGCGATTCCCGACGACCTGCTTGCGCGTCTTTCCCTGACCTCGAACCTGCTCGCCGACCTCGAGCCTTACCTCAGTCCAAACGAGATTCGCGCCCTGCAAGCCCGCGCCGACGTCCTCTGCCAGCGCGGGGTCTTCCCCCGCCAGCCGCGCGACCGCCGCGCCATTCCCTGGCCCCCTTTATAAAGCATCACGGTGGCAGATAATCGTATCACGTGACACTTGAAACGTGACACTTGAAACGTGACACTTGAAACGTGACACTCTACCCCAGGAGAACCCATGCACTGCAATCTCTGCTTCATCGGCTTCGGCAATGTTGCCCGCGCCCTCGTCCGCCTGCTCGAACGCAAACGCGGACTGCTCCAATCGCAACACGGAATCACCTACTCAGTCACCGGCATCGCCACAGGAAGTCACGGCTTTGCGGTAAACCCGGATGGGCTCGATGTTCAACTGGCATTGGAAAAAGTAGAAAGCGGAAAGTCCATTTCCCCGCTTTCCGCGTTTCAAGTCTCCGATTCCCTCGCCGTGATTCGTCACTCGAATGCCCACGTCATGTTTGAAAACTCGCCGGTGAACCACCACACCGGTCAACCCGCCGTGGACCATGTCCGCGCCGCGCTGGAGGCAGGACAGCATGTCATCACCGCCAACAAAGGGACGGTGGTGCACGGCTACCGCGAATTGACCGCGCTGGCAAAGTCGAAGGGCAAAAAGTTCCTGTTCGAGTCCACCGTGCTGGGCGGAGCGCCGCTGTTTTCCGTGTTCCGCGAGACGTTTCCGCTGGCAGAACTGCACTCTTTCAGGGGCATCCTCAACGCCACAACCAACCTCATCCTCTCGCGCATGGAAACTGGCGAGACCTTCGAGGAAGCCGTCAAATACTGCCAGTCCATCGGCATTGCAGAGACCGATCCTTCCGCCGATGTGGACGGCTGGGACGCCGCAATCAAAGTGGCGGCGCTGGTCACCGTGCTGATGGGGATTCCGCTCAAACCGCAGGAGGTGGAGCGAAAAGGCATTCGGGAGATCACGCCGGGGATGATTGCCCAGGCAAAGGGGAGCGGGAAGCGTTACAAGTTGGTTTGTTCGGCAGAGCGGGCGGGGGATTCGGTCAAAGCGCGCGTCGCGCCGGAACTGGTCGACTCCTCATCCCCCTTGTATGGCATCATGAACTCCTCTTCGGGCGTGGCATTCCGCACCGATGTCCTGCCCGATTACTCCATCACCGTCACCGAGCGCGAGGGCATGTCCGGCGGACCGGTGGAGACGGCATACGGTCTGTTTGCAGATTTTGTGAGTTTGAGCGGCTAACCTGCTTCACCACGGCTTATACGTCCAGCCGTTGACTCGCACCCACTGCAAAATTTCATCGGCGGTTTGCTCGGGCGATTTGCCTTTGGTATAAGCGATGTGCTTGGCGAGGTCGTAGTTGGAATGGTGGCGGATAAAATGCTCGTTGACCGCCCACTGGTCCTCGGAGGCATACTTGTTGCGGGCATGCAGAATGCGGATGGATTCTTCGACATCGGGCGATGGCATGAGCAGGATGACATGAGGGTATGGCTCGAAGACCCGCCGCACCTGCTCGAAAAGCTTGTCGTCTTCATAGACCGTCTGGCTTCCGCCAAAATCGAAGATGCACTCGTTGAATTCCCCCAGCATCCGCTGTACGGCATACGCCTCGAAGGGTTTCCAGTAGCGGTACAGCCCCCAAAAGCCCTCGGTTGTGAATTTTTGCCGGGCAATCTCCCTGTCGTAGCCGATCTCATCGAAATACTTCCAGCGCAACAGGTCCATGGAACGGTGGGGAAGCATGGTGCGCGTGTAGAGCAGTTCGGCAATCGTGGTCTTGCCGGAACCAATGGGACCGATGAGAAGGATTTCAGAGTTCATTGCGCCTGCTTCATTCTTTGTCAGACAATTGTACCTTGAATAAGACGCGGTTTCCGTGGGGTAAAATAAGCGGGAGGTTACAAAACCATTGCGAGAGGTCATCATGCCCATCACCAAAGAACGCACGCTGGCATACATCGAACAGGAATGGGGGACGTATGTGGAACGGTTTCAAAACCTGCCGCGCGAAAAGGGCGAGCGGCGCGTCCGCGAACAGGGCTACGAGCGCTTCCGCGACATGCTGGCGCACATCCTTGCCTGGTGGGAGGAGGGCATGGGCATCATCCGTGCAGTGGCAGAAGGGCGCGAACCCGAACGCAAACAATACGACTTCGACGCCTTCAACGCCGAGGCGGTGGCGAAGTACAAGCAGTGGGACGAAGCGGCGTTCATGGCTCACTTCGAGAAAACGCGTCAGAAAATGGGAGCAGACCTCAGGTCCATGCCGGAGGCGGTGTTCGGGCATCGCCGCGTCCGCGCCTGGCTGAACGCAGTCATCTATCATCACGCCCGCGAGCATCTCGTCGCGTTGAGCCGCTTCCTCGCCGCAGACCTGCTGGAGAACGAATGGGCAACCTACATCGAAGACTTTCAACGCCTCGACGACGAAAAACGGCGCGAGTTTTTATCGAAGCAAGGATTTGCAAACTTTCACGACATCCTGGCGCACATCATCGGCTGGTGGGAGGAGGGCGCGCGCGTCATCTCTGGCATCCTCGACAGCCCCGCCTTCACCTGGCAGCCGCCCGAGACCGATGCCTTCAACCGTGAACTGATTCAAAAATACGCCGCCTGGTCGGACGACGACCTCTTCCGCCACTTTGAAGCGGTGCGGCTGGGAATGCTCGACCTCATCGCCGACCTGCCCGACGACGCCTTTTTCAACGACGACATCGAAGGCTGGTTGAAGGACGATGTGGTGGGACACTACGACGATCACCCCATCCCCGCCTGACGCTTCGCTTCGCGCCGCCCCTCAGCCTGATTCTGGAGCATGGACATGGATCACACTGTTTACCTTTCTCTCGGCTCGAACCTCGGCGACCGCGCCGCCAACCTCAAACAGGCAATTGCCCTGCTCCCTCCGCAAATGGCTGTGCTGGCAAAATCGAACCTCTACGAAACGCCGCCATGGGGCTACACCGAACAGGATGCCTTCCTCAATCAGGCGGTGATGGCAACAACCTACCTCGACCCCGAACCCCTGCTCAAGCATCTCAAGCGGCTGGAGGCGGCGCTGGGCAGAACCGAAACCTTCCGCTACGGTCCGCGCCTGATTGACATTGACATTCTCTTTTACGACAATCTGGTTCTCAACTCACCCCTGCTCACCATCCCCCATCCGCACCTGCACGAGCGCGGCTTCGTCCTTGTCCCCCTGATGGACATCGCTCCCGACCATGTTCACCCGCTGACGGGAAAAAGCGTCCGCGAGATGCTCGCCGCATGCGACACATCGGGCATACAGCCATATTCCAAACCGCCCAAAGAGCAGAGGGTATAATCCACTCACATTTACCCGGAGGCAAATCAGCATGACCGAGATCAAACCCCTGAACTGGAAACCCAAGCCCGGCGTGGGCATGTCGGTGGTGCGCCGCGGCGACGGCGGCATGACCCTGACCTTTACCGATCTGTCCGACGCCACCATTGAAGAATGGCGCCAGTTTGCCCTGGAGCATTTGCTCGGTCTTTCGGGACGCACGCGCAACCTGTACGACCTGCGCGCCGTGAAAGACATCCCCGAAAAGGCAATCAAGATGGCGGTGGAGGCAAACAGCGACCCGGCGGCGCGCAACATCCGCGTGGCGGTGGTGGTGGCAGACGAAACCGCCGCCGAAGCCATCCGCAAGGTGGCGGCGCTGGCGCTGCCCGAAACCGCCGCAGCGATCAAACTGTTCACCGACATCAACGAAGCCGAAGCCTGGCTCGCCCGTCCGCTGGATCAAATCCCGTAGTTCCAGCGACATAGCACGCCAAAGAGTCCTGCCGCAGGGGCAGAGACCCTTCGGTCAGGGTGACATTCCCGACAAATGACCCCTTCTCTCCAAATCGGCAGCCACACCTTCGACTGGGGTTCCCGCACCTATGTGATGGGCATCCTCAACATCACGCCCGACTCGTTTTCAGGCGACGGGCTGATGGCGTACGGCAACCGCATCGAGCAGGCGGTGCGGCAGGCAGAACACTTCCTCAAACACGGTGCGGATATTCTCGACGTGGGCGGCGAATCGACGCGCCCCGGTTCACAGCCCGTCAGCGCGGAAGAGGAACTGGAGCGGGTCATTCCCGTCATTCAGGCGCTGGCTGGAGAATTTCCCGATGCGCTGATTTCGATTGACACTTACAAGGCAAAAGTGGCGGAACAAGCCTTGCAGGCAGGCGCGCGCATCCTCAACGACGTGTGGGGCTTTCGCGCCGACCCAGACCTGGCAAACGTCGCCGCAAAGCATGAAGCCCCGGTCATCCTCATGCACAACCGCTCCAACCCTGCCAGCGTGGAAGTCCGCGAGCGACTGGGGAACGCCTACCTCGGCGCCGAGTACGACGACCTGCTCGCAGACGTGAAGCGCGAACTGCTCGTCAGCGTGGAGTTGGCAAAACAGGCTGGGGTGGAGGAAAGGCGCATTATCCTCGATCCAGGTATCGGCTTTGGGAAGACGCGGGAGCATAATCTGGAACTCATCAACCGCCTCGACGAAATCCGCGCGCTGGGGTATCCCGTTCTGCTGGGTCCGTCGCGGAAATCGTTCATCGGCTTCACGCTCGACCTGCCGCCCGATCAGCGCGTGGAAGGAACCGCCGCCGCGATTGCCGTGGGCATCGTGCGCGGCGCGGACCTCATCCGCGTCCACGATGTCAAGGAGATGGTGCGCGTGGCGAAGATGACAGATGCGATTGTGAGAAGATGATGTTCGACAATTACGGCAAGGATTTGTTACGCACGGGCATCATCGAAGCCAAAACAGGGCAAAAAGACGCAGCGCGGCACTACCTCGACCGCGCTATTTATTCGCTCAGCGACCACGACGAACTCGCCGAAGCCTGGTTCTGGATGGCGCAGGTGACCGACGACCCCAGGGAAAAGCGGGACGCCCTCGAAAACTGCCTCGCCCACGACCTTCAGCACGCCCGCGCCCGCAAACTGCTGGCAATCCTCGACGGCAAACTCAAAGCCGACGAAATCGTTGACCCCGACCACCTGCCGCCCGCGCCCGAAGGTTTGCGCGCCACAGACGCAGAACGTTTCATGTGCCCCAAATGCGGCGGACGCATGGCGTTCTCGCCGGATGGTCAGGCGCTGGTGTGCGATTACTGCACCCGCCATCAGGCGGTGGGGCTTTCGCGCGCGCCCGCCAACGAGAAGGATTTTGTCGTGACAATGGCAACCGCCCGCGGACACGGCAAGCCGCTCGAACAGCAGGTTTTCCATTGCGAGGGGTGCGGCTCCGAGTTCCTCCTGCCGCCCAGGCAAATTTCCGCCAACTGCCTGTATTGCGGCTCGCCGCACGTGGTGAATTGGGAACAGGCAAACGACCTGCTCGCTCCCGACGCCGTCGTGCCGCATCAGTTCAGCAGGCGGCAGGCGGTTAAATTACTGGTCAACTGGGTGGAGGGCAATCACATCCAGCCTGAAAGGCGGGTGGAGATGCCGCGCGGACTGTACCTGCCCTTGTGGACGTTCGACATCGGCGGCGAAATCGAGTACACCGGCGAAGTGGTCGAGGAGGAGGAAAGCCCCTTTCGGACGCGCTACACTCGACGTCAGGTGCGACGCGTGACAGACCGCTACCCCGTGCTGATCAACGACCTGGCGGTTCCCGCCTCCCGAAAACTGTCCGCTGTTTTTCTGAGGCTGATTCCCACCTTCGACCTTTCCGCCGCCAAACCCTACGATCCGCGCTTCCTGGCAGACTGGCCCGCCGAGGTGTACGACATCCCTCTGGCGGAGGCGTCGCTCGACGCGCGCGGACAGGCATATGCCAGGCTCAAAGCAGAACTGCCCGAGAGGCTCGCGCCGATGCGCATTTTGAGTTCGTCTTCGGCGAAGATGTCGGTAGAATCGTTCAAACTGGTTCTCGTCCCCGTGTGGATGACCGAACTGCCCTTCGGCGGGCGCGCCCACCTCATTCTCATCAACGGGCAGAACGGCGTCACCGCCAGCGACCTGACGGAGAAGAAACCGAAGGGCGGGCTGATGGACTGGCTGGGGGATTTGCTGGAGGGATAAGTTGTTTAATCCCCCTCAACCAATTCTCTCGATTGTTCCACATATGCCAGGCTTTGATGCCTGAAGTAGGTGTTGTAGAGGGTCGCGTAATGCCCGCTCTGCGCGAGCAAGCCTTCGTGGTTTCCCTCCTCGATAATCCTGCCCCTCTCCATTACCACAATGCGGTCCGCCGCCTTGACCGTTGAAAGGCGGTGGGCAATCAGAATGCTGGTCGAGTTTTTCAGGATGAGATTGAGCGCCTGCTGAATTTGCCATTCGGTGAACGGGTCTATGCTGGCAGTGGCTTCGTCGAGGATGAAGATGGCGGGCTTTTGCATGAGGACGCGCATCAACGCCACGAGTTGACGCTGTCCCATCGAGAGGCGTCCGCCTCTTTCCCCGACCTCGGTCTGGATTCCGCCGGGCAGGGTCTCCAGCCACTCCCCATCCCCGATTCGTCGCGCCATGGCGAGAATTTCATCGTCCGAGACGTGCGGAGCGGCATAGCGGATGTTATCTGCCACAGTGCCGGAGAAGAGGAACGGCGACTGCGAGACGATGCCCAATTGCCGGCGATATTGCGTCAGGTCGAAGGTGCGGATGTCGTGACCGTCTATCAGCAGGCGTCCGTGCTGGAATTCGTAGAAGCGCGCAATCAACTTGGCGATGGAAGACTTGCCCGCGCCGGTGTGCCCGACCAGGGCAAGAGTCTCTCCGGGCTGGATGACCAGGCTGAAGTGAGTCAGAACCGGTTCGTTATCGGCATAGCGGAAGTGAACGTCCTCGAATTGGATGTGTCCTTTGAGAGGCGGCACGTCGCGTTTGTCAGTCTGAACGACATTGGGGTCGGCGTCAATCAGGGCGAAGACGCGCTCGGCGGCGGAGAGTCCCGCCTGGATTTGCGCCCAAAACGCAGAAAGGTTGAGGACGGGGAAGAAGAACTGGTCGAGGCTCATGATGAAGAGATACCACGCGCCGACCGTGACGATGCCTTGCGCCGCGCTGAGCCCGCCGAAGTAAATGAGGATGGCGGTGAAGATGCCGCCCAGCGCGTTGAGCGTGGGAAAGACCAGCGAAAGCACGAACCCGCGCTGAACGTTGACGCGATAGGATTGCTGGTTCGATTCGTCGAACGCCTGAAAGATGCTTTCTTCCTGACGGAAGTTCTTGGCGATGGAAATGCCGCTGATGGTCTCTTTGATGGCGGCGTTGACATCTGCCATGGCTTTCATGCCGCGCTTGGTAACGCGGCGCGCCATGGCGCGAAAGAGTGAGGCAACGCCAAAGATGACCGGCAGGAACGCGACGAGCATCAGCGAGAGTTTCAGGTCGGTGCGGAAGAGAACGACGCCGAGGATGACCGCCTGCACGATTTGCGCCCCCACGTCGGTGACGATGACGATGAGTTGTCCAAAGTCGTTGGTGTCGGAGGTGATGCGCGAAACGATGCGCCCGGAGGAGAACTGGTCATAGAAGGAGAGGTCGTGTTCGGCGGCGGCGCGGAAGGCGCGGGTGCGCAGGTCCAGCACAGCGTCGCCCACAGCGCGCACCACCAGACTGCGCCGCGCCCAGTTCAACCCCCACAAGCCGACGCCAATAAGCAAAACCACCAGGCTGACCATGCTGATGGCTGCAAAGGAGGGTTCGCCCTTCAGCAAGTTGACCATGTTGCTGACCACCACCGGCAGCGCCGCGCCGATGCCCGCAATGACGATGACCAGCGCCGAAATCATCGCCAGTCGTTTTGCCTGCGGCTTGAAGTAACCAAAGATGCGCCGCGTCAATTCGCGGTCGTTGTATTGGCGGTCGTATTTTTCGTCGTTGAGTCCGGCAAAGAAGCCCATGTTTAGTTATCGGTTGTCAGTGGTTATTCTCGAAAAATCCTCGAGTACGCCTCGGAGGTTTGCATCAATTCTTCGTGCGTGCCGATGGCGGCGATGCGTCCCTTGCGGAGGACGATGATGAGATCAGCCCAGCGGATTTGGGAAAGGCGGTGGGTGATGATGAAGGTCGTGCGTCCGCGGGCGGCGTTGGCAATGGCGCGCTGAATTTTGTCTTCGGTGGCGGAGTCGATGGCGGAGGTGGAGTCGTCGAGGATGAGGATGTGGGGGTCGGTGAGGAAAGCGCGGGCAAGGGCGATGCGCTGGCGCTGTCCGCCGGAGAGGGTGACGCCGCGCTCGCCGACGACGGTGTCGTAACCTTTGTCGAAGGAACGGATGAACTCATCTGCCTGGGCAGACTTCGCCGCCGCTTCGATCTCGCTTTGGGTTGCTCCCGGTTTCCCGAAAGCGATGTTTTCGCTGACAGTGCGGGAGAAGAGGAAGATGTCCTGCTCGATCATGGAAATTTGCGAGCGGAGCGAGGCAAGATTCCAGTCGCGGACGTCAATGCCGTCCACAAGCACCTGTCCGCGTGTGACATCGTAGGTGCGATTGATGAGTTTGACGAGCGAGGTCTTGCCGGCGCCGGTTTGCCCGACGATGGCAACGGTCTGCCCCTGCCGAACTTTGAAAGAGAGGCCGCTCAAAACATTCTCTTCGCTGCGCTTCCCGTCTTCTTCTTTCATCGTGGGGTAGGCGAAATCCACGTTTCGGAATTCGACTTCGCCCCGCATCGGCTGGGCGTATCCCTGCACGTTCTGGTCGAGCCTGGTTTCGCGGTTCATCAACTCGAGGATGCGGCGCGCGCCGGAGAGACCGAGGGAGATTTGGGAATAGGCGAATGTGGAGGTGAAGGTAGGGAACTCCAGCAGGCGCAGGAGACCGAAATACGCCACCACATCGCCGAGGTTAAGTTGTCCGCCACGGAAAAGCAGAAGAGCATGAAACAGCCCAAAGGCGTAGGCTGAACCGAGCAGGAGCATGGCGACGTAACGTCCCTCGAGGTCGCCCTGTTTGACGAAGGCGTCGCGCACGCGGCTGGCGTTCATCACGAAGCGGTCCACTTCGGCGTTTTCCTGCGAGGCGCCTTTGACCACTTCCACCCCATCCAGCGACTCGGAGAGGTGCGTGTTCATCCTGCCAAAGGAGGCGCGCACTTCATCGGTGACAGGGGCAAGGGTTTTGAGGTAACGGGAGAGGAAGTAGAAATACAGGATGATGAAGACAAGCGGGGTGAGGATGAGCGAGGGGTGGTAACGTCCTGCCACGAAGATGGGCATGAGGATAAAGATGAACGACCCCACCACAAGGTTGATGCCGGGGCTGAACATGTAGTTGACTTCGCGCACATCGTTGGTGGCGCGCGCCATCGTGTCGCCCACGGGCTGGAGGTTGTGGAAGGTCATGCTCTTGCCGAGCAGGGAGAGGTAGAGTTCGTCGCGCACCTGGCGTTCCAGCCTTTGGGCGAGCAATTCCGCGCCGAAGTTGCGTCCCAGTTGCAGGACTCCGCGGATGACCTGTGAAATACCGACAGTGAGCGCCAGCGGGAGCAGGACGCCGGTATCGGGAAGCGGCTTGAGCATGGCGTTGAAGGCGTCGCCGGTCAGCACGGGGACGACAGCCGCCAGCGCGGCATTCCCCACCGCGCCGAGGATCATCATGACGATGATCCAGCCGTGGCGGCGGGCGTGCGACCAGACCCAGCGCACGGGGCTGGTGTGGTCATAGGTAACGGGGCGCTGCAGTGAAAATTCAGCGGGGGCAGTTATGGAAGTCACAAACATAGATTTTACCATTCCGATTTGTGTTGTTTGTAGATACCTGATGGGTCTCTTACCAAAATCAAAAACTCGCCGGGCGATTGACGCCACCGGCTTCGTAACTGCCGTTGTTCCAAGGTGTTGATTTAATCAGCAGGCTGGCGAAGCCTGAAATCAATTTACAAAAGGAGAGTGTGAAATGAAACTGCCTTCGACGATTTCCAGTTGGTGCATGTGGTTGTTTTTCCTGTGGTTTGGCATCGGCGCCTTTGTCAGTTTACCCATGTCTGGGCAGATCGCCGGCATCCTTGCCCTGGGATATGCCGTCTTTGCCTTTCTCGGCAGATAACTGAAACTGGCAAGTTGAACGGCTCTCCGTTTGTGGAGAGCCGTTCTTTTAATTCTGGTTCTGCGAACCTGCTCTGTTGCAATCACTCAAAAGCTTGTGTATTTTGCGCTCTCAAGCACACCTTTGCAAGAGAGTAATTACTGGCGTTACGCAGTTTATTCGCGCCGCGACATTCATGCCGCCTGAAACCGCGAGATAAATCTCACGCCACTGCGTAAGGTGGGTTAATTACTGACGTTACGCAGTTCATTCGTGCCGCGACATTCATGTCGCCTGAAATCACAAGATAAATCTCGCGCCACCGCGTAAGGTGGGTTAATTATTTCGCCTAACGCTGGACCACTCGGACGTTCCAACCTGCTCACAGCGGGAACAACTTGTCGAACACTTCCGGGCAATACTTCTGCACCATCTCGGAGGTGAGACCGTTCTCCTTGCAGATTTCGGCGTAGAGGTCTGCGCTGGGACGTTTCGTCCGCTTTTGGGTTTCGATGTCCAGCGCCCAGAGACCGAAGCGCTGAGTCCAGCCGCGCTCCCATTCGAAGTTGTCCACCAGCGACCAGTGGAAGTATCCCTTCACGGGGAAGTTGAAGTTGACCGCCCGCCAAACTTGGTGGATGTGCTGGGCAATGTAACGAGGGCGCATTTTGTCTTCGGCGTCTTCCACGCCGTTTTCGGTGATGAGAATGGGCAGGTTGGGGTACGTCCGCACCGCCCACTTGATGGAGTCGAAAATGCCTGTGGGGATGTTGGCGATGAACTTCGTCGCGCTGAAGTCGGAATCATCGGGATAATACCGCCTGCCGAACATCTCTTTGGGGTTTGTGATGTCGAACTTGACTGTATCCACCGAATAGTAATTCAGACCGAGATAATCCTGCGTCCCTTTCGCTTCAGGGATGCGCACACTGCCCAGCGGTGATTTCATCACACCCGTGCTGATGGCGCTGGGGAACGCCATGTTGATTCCGTTGTACTGAATGTTCCGCATCCACACATCCAGCGGAGACCATTTGTTTTTCGCCTCCATCGGGCGATAATGCAGGGCATACCCCACGCGCGCTTCGGGTTGTATTTCATGAATGGCGCGATACGCCGCGGCGTGCGCGCGCAGCATATTCGCCTGCACGCGCATGGCGGCATTCAACCCCTTGTTACAGGCAGGAAACGTCCCCGCCACGTAGCCGCTCAAGGCATACACGTTCGGTTCATTGATGGTGCACCATAACGTGCAATACTCCTTGAGCGCGCTCACCACCTTGCGGACGAACTTCTCGAACAGCGGAATCACCGCCTCTGTTTCCCAGCCGCATTGCTCGTACAACCACAGCGGGTCGGAAAAATGATGCAGGGTGATGAGCGGCGTCATGCCGCGTTCCCTCGATCCGCGCAGCATGACGCGGTAACGTTCGAGGGCGTCCTCGTCCCAGGTATCGGGCGTCGGCTGGATGCGGCTCCACTCCACCGACATGCGGTGCGCGTTCTGTCCGCCCTCCGCAGCGCGGTCAAAATCCTCACGCCAGCGTCCGCCCCACCAATCGCACGCCAGACCAGACGTCCCGTTCGTGTGACCGTCCTGTTCCCACTTCCACCACTGGTTGTTGGTGTTGTTGCCCTCCACTTGATGAGCGGCGGTTGCCGTCCCCCATAAAAATCCGCGTGGAAAATGATAGGATGCTTGAATCATAATCGTCTAAGTCTCCAGTCTCTAGTTTTCAGTCTCCAGCCTTGCCAGATACGCCAGATACAACGCCACCGACCCCGCCACCGCCGCATTGAGCGATTCGATTTGACCACGCATGGGAAGTTTGAGGACGATGTCGCATTTGGCGCGCGTAAGTTGACGGATACCCTCGCCCTCGCTTCCGACCACGACGGCAACTGCT
The DNA here is from genome assembly GCA_039961775.1 of Chloroflexota bacterium. Lineage (GTDB taxonomy): Bacteria > Chloroflexota > Anaerolineae > Anaerolineales > Villigracilaceae > Defluviilinea. Next base: position 1,535 of record JABRVZ010000015.1, on the reverse strand, counting down.
CCCGTCAAATGACGCTTTGTCTTCGCCCCCACCGTTTCCCCATCCTGATCCAACCCCACAACCCAGACATTTTCCTCTTTCAAAGCGTCAATCGCCTGCGCCAGGTTCGAACGCGCAATGCGCAGATGCTCGCTCGCCCCAGACGAGGCGTTGACCACAGCAGGCGTAACCTCCACCGTATGCGCCAGCGGGATGACGACGCCATGCACACCCACCGCCTCCGCTGTGCGAATGAGCGCGCCGAAATTCTGCGGGGCGTTCAACGAATCGAGCAAAAGGACGAAGGGCGGTTCGTTCCGTTCCCTGGCATGGTCGAGGATTTCGAGCAAATCGTTGTACGGATACGCGCTGACCTCCGCTACAATCCCCTGATTGTTCTCGTGGATTCTATCCAGTTGCGCGCGTTTCACTTTGGCAACGGGAATCTTCCTCTGCGAAGCCAACGCCAGGATGTCTGCCATTTTGCCCTTGACCTGCACATTATCGGCAATTTCCAGTCTGAATACCTCCCTGCGTCTGGCGCGCAAGGTCTCATACACAGCATTACGGGAGTAGATGAATTCTTTCATATTCCCCGATTATAAGAGGCTTCCAAACCCCTGGAGATTTGGGAAGCCTGAAAGTCATTCCTGCTCTTTTAGAATTTTCTCGATCTGTCCCCAAAGTTCGGGAGTCTCCATAAGTTCGGCAAAATCCCTAACCCAGCGTTCGATGCGCTTTTGGTCAAGGTTTGGATTGTTTGCCACAATTTCTCTGATGTCCTCCAAATCTTTAGGGCGATGCGCAACAGCCTTGAGGATAATCAAATCTTCTGGCGTGGGCAATTGGATCGCCAACACCTCAGCATCATGCCTGACGCTTCTTTCGACGACCTCTTCCTCAAAGGGCAGGATTCCAAGGGAAATATCAATATTCACCCCGCTCTTTGTATGGCGCAGTAAAAGTACATGACTCTTTTTGGCAAATTCCATTACATTTTCGATGCGGGGTTCAATTCCCACTTCCCTTGCCAGTTCGAGAATTTTGGGTACATCTTTTGCTGATGCAAGAAACATTGCGTCGAGATCAACGGTAAGACGGGGGCGCCCAAGGAGCCCCGATGCAATTCCTCCTATGATGACGCCGCGCCCTCCGTATCTGTCCAGCAATTTTTGTAAATCTATCAAAGGCGTGATTAGCGGGACGAGGGAATCAGGCAAACTCATTTCCCCTCTTTTAATTTTGCCCAGCGATTAAAAACTTCAATCTCACTCTCGTCCGATTCAAAGGTAAAACCAAGCGCTTTTCCAAGCCCCCAAATTGTGAAGATTTGCCTTAATCGCGTTTCCATGGACATGGCGCGCAACTCCTGCTTTTCGATTTCCTCGACAGCCTTCCAGCGCTCGCGCAGGTGGAAACGTATTTCGTCCCTGTTCATATTTTTATTATAGCATGGTGCTCTGTTGCAATCATTCAAAAATCTTGCATATTTTGCGCTCTCTAGCGCAACTTCGGGCGTTAGAGAACGCCCAGTACGCTTCAAAACACATCCTTGC
>JABRVZ010000014.1:0-80031 GCA_039961775.1 Chloroflexota bacterium | reverse complement strand
ACTCCGCCAACTCCGGGAGCGGCTCTCGCGGCGCCTGGGGAATACGCTTTCTTTGGGCCATGCCACAAGTTTACCTCACCGATCTGACAAAGTAGTACTAGGGTGAGCAGTTAAGTGGCGTAATTGATGGGTGTTATACGGCATGCAAATTTGACGGCATGCAAATTTGAGATAGTTTTTACTGCTTATCGGTTGGCATTCCCACCTGTATCATCCCATCCACTACCTTCACCGGATAGGCAGGAATATCGACTACGGCGGGCATTTGCATGACTTGACCGGTGCGCACGTCGAATTCAGCGCCGTGACGCGGGCAAACGATGTTGTATCCTTCCAGGTCGCCGTCCCCCAGCGGACCATCGTCATGGGTGCAAATGTCGCCAATGGCAAAGAGTTGACCGGCAATGTTGAAGACAACAATGGATTTGCCCTCGATCTCTACAAAGAGACGTTCGCCATTGGGAAGTTCGGAAGCGGGGGCGATATCCACAAATTCGATGTTTTCGGTTTGTTGAGTGTAGTTAAACATGTGCTCCCTCACCCTGCCCTCTCCCTTCGAGAGAGGGGAAGGCGATTATTCCACTAACTCGTCGCTTGCTTCGCCGAGACCATAGACTCCCGCCTTCAAGACTTTGAGCGAAAGCAGGGCGCATTTGAGGCGGACGGGTCCCAGGTCAATGCCGAGCAAATCGAGGATGTGTTGTTTGTTGAGTTGTTTGATTTCTTCGAGCGGCTTGCCAATGATGGATTCGATCAACAGGTCGGCTGAAGCCTGCGAGATGGCGCAGCCATGACCGTCGAAGCGGGCGTCCTTCACAACGCCATCCGCGCCGACCTGCATGGTGATTTCGATGTGGTCGCCGCAGAGGGGGTTGTTATCTGCAAAATGAATATCATGCGGTTCGAGATGCCCCCGGTAAGCGGGGTGCTTGTAGTGTTCGATGATGACTTCGCGGTACAAATCGTCCATATCCTACCCAAACAACTTTTTGACTTTGTAAATTCCGTTCACCAACAGGTCAACTTCTTCCTTTGTGTTGTACAGGTAGAACGAAGCCCGGCTGGTGGCGGGGATTCCAAACTTTTCATGCAGCGGCTGGGCGCAATGATGCCCGGCGCGGACGGCGATGCCGTCCTTATCGAGAATTTGCGCCACATCATGCGGATGGACGCCATCCAGCGTGAACGCCGCCACGCCGCCTTTGTGATCCGCATTGGGACCGAACACTTTGACTCCGGGAATCTCCTCCAGGCGTTCGAGGGCGTATTCTGTAATCTCGTGTTCATGCGCGGCAATCGCATCCATACCGATGGAGGAGAGATACTCCACCGCCGCGCCAAAGCCGATGGCTTCTGCAATGGCGGGGGTCCCCGCCTCGAACTTGTGCGGGAGCGAATTGGGTCGGAAGGAACGGAGTTTCACTTCCTTGATCATGTCGCCGCCGCCCAGGAAGGGAGGCATGGCTTCAAGCAGGTCGGCTTTGCCGTATAGTGCGCCGATGCCGGTCGGTCCGCACATTTTGTGCGCAGAAAAGGCGAGGAAGTCGGCATCGAGCGCCTGCACGTCCACCTTGAGGTGCGGGACGGATTGCGCCGCGTCCACCAGCGTCACTGCGCCGGCTTCGTGGGCGAGGCGAATGATCTCGGCGGCAGGGTTGATCGTGCCGAGGACGTTGGACATGTGCGTAAAGGCGACCAGTTTCGGGGTCCGCACAAGAAGCGTTTGGTAGGCGTCCAAATCGAGCAAGCCCGCATCGGTCACAGGGATGAAGTCCAGTTCGATGCCGCGTTCCGCCTGAAGCATCTGCCAGGGGACGAGGTTGGAGTGATGCTCCATCTCGGTCAGGATGACCAGGTCGCCCGCTTTGAGGTTCGCCCGCGCCCAGGCGTAGGCAACCAGGTTGATGGACTCGGTAGTGTTGCGCGTGTAGATGACCTGCCGCGCGGAGGGGGCGTTGATGAATCGGGCAATCTTCTCGCGCGCTTCTTCGTACAGGGCGGTGGCTTCCTCGGCGAGCGTATGCACGCCGCGGTGGATGTTGGCGTTCGAGCGGCGGTAGTAGGCGTTCATCGCCTCGATGACCGCCGCTGGTTTTTGCGACGTGGCGGTGGAATCCAGATACACCAGCCGCACGCCGTCCGACGTTTCGCGCTGGAGGATGGGAAAATCTTTACGGATTTGCTGAATGTTGAGAGGCATGAAACAAAGGGGAACCCGCGGCAAGCCTTACGCTTTACCGCGGGTATTTCTTAATACTCAGGGATGGCTTTCGCCTTGTCCCTGGCTGAAGATTTTTTGCCCTGCAGAGGGCGGATATGCTCGGAGTTAAGCGGATACCAGAGAATGCGGTCTGGCACCATCCAGCCGTCCGTGAGATAGACGTTGGAACGGAACTGAACGGCGACCATCTTGTTATCCACTTGAACGACGATGCCCGCAATCCAGCCGCGAATGCGCTCGCGTCCCTTTTCGTGGTCGCAAAACACTTCCACCTTGTCGCCCACCTGGAAGTCATACATCGCGCCCGGCGCTTTCATGTAATTGAACTGAGTTGCGGGACGTCCGATTCGAACCGGCTTGCGCTCCCCGCCGTTGGTGATGCGGGGAGGAGAAATCTTATTGACGACGCGCACCGGTTCTGCCTGGACCTTGGGGCCGGCTGCCGCTTTCGAAACAACCTTTTTCTTCCCTTTATCCTTTTCCATTGGTTTTGCCTTTCCACGGTTCGATGATTTGGGTTTTGTTACCGCGTGTTTGGAACCAGCCTTCTTTTTTTCAGCCATGAGAGTACCCAACTTCCGCTTTATGACATTTTATCAGCAATGTACTGCTGGAAGCGTTCACGTACGCCTTCGAATGGAATGCGCTGGAAGATCGGGTCGAAGAAGCCTTCCACCACAAGTTTTTCAGCCTCTGCCTGAGGAATGCCGCGCGATTTCAGGTAGAAAAGCGGTTCCTGCTCCAGTTTACCAACGGTTGCACCGTGTGTACAGCGCACATCGTCGGCGAGGATTTCGAGGCCGGGGATGGAATCGGCGCGCGCCTGATCGCTGAGGACAAGGTTGCGGTTCGCCTGATAGCCGTCGGTCTTCTGGGCGCCCGGCGCGACGTAAATCATGCCCTGCCAGACCGAGCGGCTCCGCCCTTTGAGCGCGCCCTTGAAGAGCAGGTCGCTGGTGGTGTGCGGAGCAAGGTGATTCTGCTGGGTGTCGTGGTCGAGGTGCTGGTCGCCGTCGGTGAAGTAGAAGCCAGACATGCGCCCGGTTGCGCCTTCGCCCGCCAGGTCGAGTTCGGAGAAGTTCTTGGTGAGGCGCGAGCCGATGGCGCCGAAGATCCAGTCGAGGCTGCCGCCGCGTTCGACGCGGGCGCGCTCGTGGCTGAAGTTCCAGACGTGCCGTCCCCACGATTGTAATTCGACGAATTTCATCGAGGCATCCTGCATGACCTGAATTTCGACGATGCCCGCGTGCATGGAGTTGGCGCCCTTGAGATCGGGCGACGCCGCCTCGTGGACGTAGGTTACCGAGGCGCCCTCATCCACGAGCACGAGGATGTGCGAGATGTGGGCGATATCGGGACCGGGTCCCCACAGGACGGAGTGCAGGGGTTCTTCCACGGTCACGCCCTTCGGCACGTACAGCACGATGCCGTTTTGGGCAAACGCGCCAGCCAGCGCGGAGAATTTTCCCTCCTCCACGTTGACGGTTTTGCCCATCATTTTGGCGAGCAGGTCGGGGTGTTTTTCTTCGGCGGTTCGCAGGTCGGTGAAGATGACGCCTTTCTGTGCGAGCCTTTCATCGAGTTCCACCTTCACGCCGCCGGGGACGAGGACGATCTGCCCGCCGTGCTGGTCAGCGACAAGGGGGCGAAGCAAGTCTTCGCGGACGGGCGGCAACTCTTTGTATGCGCCTTCTGCGGCAAATTTGAACTTGTCCGCGGGCAGGTTGTGGATGTCGGTGCGCCGCCAGGCTTCGAGAGTGGTGTCGGGGAGGGAAAGCCGTTTGAAGGCAGACCAGGCTGAGGCGCGGTAAGAAGCGACGAAGTCGTTCCCTGTGCGGACGTCGGCTTCCGTGAAGTTGAAGTCCTTTACGGCGGTTTCGGGTCTTCGAGTCCTTGAAACTACTACTTTGGGTTTTTCTTCCATGTTTTATCCGTTTGAAAGTTACAAGTTGGCATGTTGGAAGGTTTGATAGTTTAAACCTGCTAACCTGCAAACGTGCTAACCGATACTGCCTTCCATTTGCAGCGCGATGAGACGGTTCATTTCGACGGCGTATTCCATCGGCAGTTCCTTGACGAGCGGTTCGATGAAGCCGGAGACGACCATGGTGGTGGCTTCCTCTTCGCTGAGACCGCGGCTCATGAGGTAGAAGAGTTGCTCTTCGCCCACTTTGCTGACCGATGCCTCGTGACCGATGGTGACATCGTCTTCGTCAATTTCGATGTAGGGATACGTGTCGGAACGGGACTGCGGGTCGAGCAAAAGCGCGTCGCAGACGACGTTGGATTTGACGCCTTTCGCGCCTTTATAGACCTTGAGCAGACCGCGATAGGAGGCGCGTCCGCCGCTCTTGCTGATGGATTTGGAGGTGATTTTGCTGGAGGTGTTCGGCGCGAAGTGAACCATCTTAGAACCCGCATCCTGAATTTGACCGGGACCAGCAAACGCCATCGAGAGCATTTCGCCATGCGCGCCCGGCTCCATGAGGTAACAGGAGGGGTATTTCATGGTGACCTTCGAGCCGATGTTGGCGTCCACCCATTCGTGCGTCGCGTCGGCAAAGACCTTGGCGCGCTGGGTGACGAGGTTGTACACGTTCGTGGACCAGTTCTGGATGGTCGAGTAGCGCGAGCGCGCGCCCTTCTTGACGATGATTTCGATGACGCCGCTGTGGAACGAGTCGGTGGTGTATTGGGGCGCGGTGCAGCCTTCTACATAGTGGACGCTTGCGCCCTCGTCCACGATAATCAACGTGCGTTCGAACTGACCGACGTTCGCGGTGTTCAGGCGGAAGTATGCCTGCAGGGGCAAATCCACTTTGACGCCTTTAGGGACATACACAAACGAACCACCCGACCAGACGGCGGAGTTGAGCGCGGCGAACTTGTTATCTTCGATGGGAATGACCGTCCCGAAGTATTCGCGGAACAAATCGGGGTGCTGTTTCAAACCATCTTCAATCGAGAGGAAGATGACGCCTTGTTCTTCGAGATGTTTTTGAATGGAGTGATACACCATCTCCGATTCATATTGCGCGCCCAAGCCTGCCAGGAACTTGCGCTCGGCTTCAGGCACGCCAAGTTTATCGAACGTGCGCTTGATGTCGTCGGGAACGTCGTCCCACGATTTTTCCTGTTTTTCGGTCGGCTTGACGTAATAGTAAATGTCGTCGAGGTTGAGTTCCTTCAACGAAGGTCCCCAATTGGGCATGGGGCGCTTGAGGAAGTGGTCGAGCGCCTTGAGGCGAAACTCGAGCATCCACTTCGGCTCGCCTTTCATGTAGGAAATCTGCTCCACGACTTCGCGGTCTAAGCCCTTGCGGGATTTGAATGCGTAATAATCGTCACGGTCATGGAAACCGTATTTGTACTCGCCGATATCTTCTAAGATTTTTGCATCTTCGCTCATGGAATTCACCTTTCACAGACGGCGAACCGCTTCCTTCCCAGCCGCCGCCTGTCTCTGCTCAAAGAACCGACTCTACGCCGCCGCTTCGGCTTCCTCTTCGTACTTCTCGCGGATCCACTCGTAGCCTTTTTCCTCGAGGTGCAAGGCAAGGTCGGGACCGCCCGATTCGACAATCCGCCCGCCCATCATCACATGGACATAATCAGGCTTGATATAGTTCAACAAACGCTGATAGTGCGTGATGACCAGGACGCCGAGGTCTTTGCCCATCAGGGCGTTGACGCCGTCTGCCACGATGCGCAGCGCATCAATGTCCAGACCTGAATCGGTCTCGTCCAAAATAGCGATCTCCGGCTGAAGGGTCGCCATCTGCAAAATCTCGGCGCGTTTCTTCTCGCCGCCGGAGAAACCATCGTTGAGGTAACGCCCCGCAAAGTTGGGATCCATTTTCAGCATTGCCATCTTTTCCTTGAGCAGTTTGCGGAACTCAGGGATGGGAATGCCCTTGTCTTCGGAGTTTTCGGAGCGGCGGCGGGCGTTGATGGCGGTGCGCAGGAAGTTCGCCACCGTCACGCCGGGGATGGCAACCGGATATTGAAACGCCAAAAAGATTCCCAGGCGGGAGCGCTCGTCCGGCTCCAACTCAAGGATGTTTTGCCCTTTGAAAATGACCTCTCCTTCGGTGACGGTGTAGGACGGATGCCCCATCAGGGTGTAGGCAAGCGTGGACTTTCCCGTGCCGTTCGGTCCCATGATGGCGTGGACTTTGCCCTGCTCCACGGTCAGGTCGAGACCTTTTAGGATCTCCTTCCCCTCAATGCTGACATGCAAATTCTTGATTTCGAGTTGCGACATTCCTCTATGCTCCTGAAGGCGTAACACCCTCGGTTACGCTCAAAAAATTAGCCATTGCTGGCGTTTTATGATTGCGGCGGGATTATAGCAGGGTCAGGATGAAAAGTCAATATTTATGATATTTATCTAGTATATTGACAAACTCACGGGATGTCGGTATACTCCCCAGCAATGAAAAGCACGAAAGACCGCATCCTTCAGACCCTGCTCCGCAAACCTCGCATCACCATCAACGAAATCGCGGAGGCGGTGGGCATTAACGCCATTTCGGTTCGGCATCACCTCTCGAATCTCGAAAAGGAAGGTCTCATCGCGGCGGAGGAGGAACGTCACGGTGTGGGGCGCCCGCGCCTGGTCTATTCGCTGACCGAGGAAGGCATGGAGCGCTTCCCCACCAAATATCTCCGCCTGACCACGCGTCTGTTAGCCCAGATGAAAGAGACCATGCCCGGCCCTGTAGTGACGCAGCTCTTCAACCAGGTCGCCGAAGACCTTGCCAACCAGTACGCCGCCGACATCAAAGGTCTCAGCATGGAAGAACGGCTGGATTTTGTGAAGGAACTGCTGGCGCAGGAAGGCTTCACTGTTGAGTGGGAGTTGAAGGACGGGCAATACCAGATTCACGAAATTTCCTGCCCTTACTATCAGATTGGTGTGTCGCATCCGGAAGTCTGTACCATGGATCAGACCCTGATCTCGAAGATGCTGGCAGTGCCAGCCAGCAAAGTGCAGTGCATCCTGAGCGGAGGTTCACACTGCACCTATGTAGTACAACCTGCAACGGCAAAGAACTAATTCAAGAGGACATCCATGACCGAACAAACCGTCAACGAAATTCAATGGACCATTCATCAAACCCATCCCGAACTGGTCAAGCCTGCACGCGAGAAACTTTCCGAAGTGGTTGACCCCGAAATCGGAATGCACATCATCCAACTGGGGCTGGTGCGCGACATCGCCATCGAAAACGGTGTGGCGCATCTGAAGATGATTCTCACCACCCCGTTCTGCCCCTACGGTCCCGCCATGATTGAGATGACCAAAGCCAAAGCGCAGGAAGGCTTGAACATGCCAGTCACCATCGAGATGGGCATGGATATGTGGGACTTCTCGATGATGGAAGACCCGTCGGCGCTGGATTGGGGATTGTACGCGTGACGATACAATAACCTTCTTGAAAAAAGCGACCGCCCTAACCGGCGGTCTTTTTTTATCTTTGACATTTTCTATTACAATTAAAGCCAAAAAAAGAAAACTCAACAGCATGAAACGCATTATCGCCGCCATCTTGTCCGCTTTCGTCTTCCTAACCTCGTGTTCTCCCCAAAATTCGAATACACCCCATCCTAACCTGCTAGACCTGGATGATTGCGTCCTGACATCCCCATCCGGCGCACAATTCGATGCACGCTGCGGCACGTGGAAGGTTCCCGAAGATCGCTCCAACCCAAGCAAACGTCAAATCGAACTATCCATAACGGTCATCCCTGCCGTTGCATATATCCCCGAACCTGACCCGCTCTTCCTGCTAGCTGGCGGACCCGGTCAGTCGGCGATAGAAACATTTCCTGCCGTGCTGCCATTCCTTTTCAACATCCACCAAAAGCGCGACATCGTTCTGGTTGACCAGCGTGGAACGGGGAAATCAAATCCCTTGCAATGCCTCGGGGTGGAAATGGAATTGATAGATGATGAGGAAACGATTGATAGGCTTCAGTCCTGTCCAAAGGAATTGAATGCCGATGTGCGCTTCTACCATACAGAAATCGCGATGAAAGACCTGGACGAGATTCGGTCTGTATTGGGATATGAAAAAATCAACCTGTACGGCGTTTCCTATGGAACCCGCGCCGCCCTGACGTATCTGCACCTGTTCCCGGAGCGCGTGCGCACCATCACCCTCGATGCAGCGATAGACCCCGGCTTCGTGCTGTACATGGATACAGCAGCAGACGGACAAGCGGCTCTGGAAATGTTCTTCACCCGCTGCGAGACGGACAATGCCTGTAAAACAAGTTTCCCAAATCTGAGGAACGAATTCGACGAAGTGCTTGCCCGCCTGAAGAATGAGCCGGCAGAGGTCAATATCCGTCATCCTCGCACCAATAAACCGCTTCACTTAACGATAACTCATGAACATATTCTCCACATGATAATTCAAACGCTGTATAGTCCAGAGTTTGTCGCCACACTCCCCTTATCCATACACACGGCATACGCAGATGAAAATTATACGCCGCTGATAATGCAGGCATTCCTGGTGAACACAGATATTTATGACGGAATGTATTATGCCGTCACCTGTACTGAAGACGCGCCTTTCCTTCCCTCTGCGGAAGAACTTGCATCATCCAGCAATGAAGACATATTGGGCAATTGGGCAGCAGATTTTATAAAAGTCTGTGAGGTATGGCAAAAAGGTGAAGTCTCGCCGGGATTTCGTGAGCCGGTCGTTTCGAATGTGCCGGCATTGCTCCTTTCCGGCTCAGCAGACCCCATCACGCCGCCCCACCACGCAGAAAAAGTTGCCAAAAATCTGACCAACAGCATCCACCTGGTCTTTCCCGGCATGGGGCATGGCAATCTTTTCAACTACTGCGGCAAGAAATTATTCGAAGACTTCATCCAAACCGCCTCCCCCCATGGGCTGGACACCTCTTGTGTTGAAAAAGTCCAACCGCCGCCGTTCTTTGTGAACTTCAGCGGACCCCGCCCATAAGACCAGAAGAGAACATCCATGATTCAAGTGCAAAATCTGTCAAAATCCTTTGGCAAAATCAAAGCCGTCAACTATGTATCCTTCTCTGCCCTCGATGGGCAAGTCACCGGCTTGCTGGGTCCCAACGGGGCTGGCAAAAGTACCATCCTGCGTATGCTCTATACCCTCTTCAAGCCCGACGAGGGAACCGCGCAAGTGGACGGGTATGATGTGAGCCGCTTTCCTCTGGAAGTAAAAAAACGGATCGGCGTGCTGGCGGATGCGCGCGGCATTTATCCGCGCCTGACCGCCCGGGAAAACATCCGTTACTACGGATACCTGCACGGCGTCGAAAAAGGTGCGCTCGAAAAGCAAATTGACATGCTGATTCACCTGCTCGATATGCAATCCATTGCTGACCGCAAAGCCAAAGGATTTTCAACCGGTGAAAAGCTCAAGGTCGCCATTGCACGCGCACTGGTACACAATCCTCAAAACGTTCTCCTGGACGAACCGACCAACGGGCTGGATGTGATCAGCACACGCGCCATGCGGCGTTTGATCCTGCGTTTGAAAGAGGAAGGCAAGTGCATACTGCTCACCAGTCACATCATGCAGGAGGTGGCAGCGCTGTGCGACCATATCGTGATTATCTCTCAGGGCAACATAACCGCCAGCGGTACCGCCGATGAACTGAGACAACTGACCGGGCAAAGTGACCTGGAAGACGCTTTCGTTTCGGCGCTTGGCGTGAAGGAGGAATGGGGATGATAAGGAAAATCCTTGTCGTTGCACAAAAGGAAATACTCGACCACCTGCGCGATTATCGCACCATGTTGACGGTACTGCTCTGGGGTCTTTTGGCAATATCCGTTATTGGTGGGATGACCATGCTGCTCGGCGCCAATCTTCGCGAACAAATCGAAAAGCCCTTCACACTGTACGTCGCGGGAATGGAAAACGCCCCCACCCTGCTTTCCTTCCTGGCACAGCAAAACGTTGTCATCGAACCCGCCCCACCCAACCCGAAAGCCGCCGTCAGCACAGGCGATATTTCCATCGCTCTGATTATTCCGCCGGAATATAGCGAGGATTTCTCCAGCGGAAAGACTGCCGCCGTGAAGCTCGTTTACGACAGCACGCGCCTATCCGCCGCAGTGGACAAAACGCGGGTAGAGAAACTGCTCGAGACCTATGACTACTATATCGGGTTATTGCGGCTGAGTGTGCGCGGCGTCAGCCCGGAGGTGATTCGCGTGGTACAAATCGAGAGTGTTGACACCGCCACGCCACAAAGCAAAGCCCTGGCTGTCTTTTCGATGCTCCCATACTTAACCATCGCTGTCATTTTCAGCGGCGCGGCAGCCCTCATTACGGATGCAACCGCCGGCGAACGGGAACGCGAATCGCTGGAGCCTTTGCTAATCAACCCCCTGCCGCGCGGCTGGTTTGCCATCGGCAAGATGCTTGCCGCCATACCGCTCACAGTTCTAAATTTGCTCATCACACTTGCCTCTATCGCCATCCTGTTCCGCGTCCTGCCGATGGGCGAAATGATGGGCGTCCGCCTTGGGTTCAATGCAGGCGCATTGACGCTCATCCTGTTGCTCTGCTTGCCGGTTGTCCTTCTTGCCAGCGCCGCGCAGACCCTGGTTGCCTCTTTCACCAAAACCGTCAAAGAAGCCAATACGCACCTGCCGTATATTGCACTCATCGTCTCCCTGCCTGGCGCTTTGCTTCCTTTTCTGCCCGTCAAGCCCGCCTTATGGATGATGTTGACGCCCATTTTAGGACAACAAGTTCTCATGAACCAAATCCTTCGCTCAGAGCCCGTTTCGGCAATGAATGTTCTCATCGCCTCACTGGGAACCACCCTGGTGTCCGTTGGCTTCACCTTCATCGCCGTCAAATTTTATGAGAGCGAACGCATCCTCTCCAGATAAAGATCTGCACAGGAGCGTTTTTACTTCTCCTGCAGGCGCGGATTCAAAATCCGCTCGAGGGCAATGCCCAGCATGGCGAACGCCAGCGCGGTCAACAGGAGCAGGGCAAGCGGTTCGAGCACCCAAAAGCGCGAACCGTACAGTGCGCCCCGTGAAAGCCCCTGATAGATGATTCGCCCCCACGTTGGATAATCGGATTTGATATTGAAAAGCCCCAGCGTGGCTTCGAGAAAGACAAAGCCGGGAATGAGCGTCACCAGCTGCGGCACAAGCACAGGGATGATGCGCGGAATGAGGTAAGTCATGATCATACGGGCATTGCTGACTCCGTAGGCGCGCGCCGCCTCGATATACGGCGCTTCTTTGACCTGCAGAAAAGCAGAGCGGAAGTTCTTGGCGGGCGCGCCAAACACATTCAACAGGACGATTGCCCCCAAAATGACCCAGATATCAATGCCGAACATCGCATACGCCAGCACGCACACTGCCAATACAGGCAGCACCATGTTCGCCTCAGTCAACCGCTGAATGAGATTATCCACCCAGCCCCCAAACCAGACGCCCGTAGCGGCAAGAATCATCGCCAGCAAAGTGGTCAACAGCGCCCCCGTCAAGCCGACCGCCAGCGCAAACGGCATCCCCCACAGCAACGGAACCACCAAATCGCGGCGCAGATAGTCCGTCCCCGCCGCGCCATAAACCTGCCCCAGCAGAACCAACTCCGAACGGACATCCGCCTCTTCTTCGAACAAAAGCGACTGCACTTTCAAATGGTACGTGCCCCGCAGTAATTGCGGCTGGCTGGCAAAGGGATCGGCGAACAGAACATAGAAAGAAGGCGTGGTATTCACCTGCCCAAAATTGAACCATGCGCTCCAGTTGGGATTTTCACCAACCAGTTTCTTGACGTTCAAGTTTTCATCCCATGAGTAATTGGTGAACCGCCCTGCCGAAACAGACTTGGTTCGAATTTCACGCCCGTCGGGTGTGACCCAGGTCAACGAAACAAAGGGACGTTTGTCTGCGTAAACGGCATCGAGATACAAAAGCGTCTCGCTGGGAAAATCTGCATAGGAGTAGTCAAAGGTGTACGTCACCGTCACATCGCGCCAGCCGTTCTCCAGCGTCGTCTCGGTTCGGGTCACAGACGGGGCTGAATCGGTCAGGCGAAGAACCGACAGCAAATCGTAGCGGCGGAAGAGGTTTGTCCAGGCTGGCTGGGCAAGGCGCGGAACATACGCCCGTCCGCTCAGTCGTTCGCTATCCCACAAACGCCCGATCTGTTCGTAAGGATAAGCCGTCACCGCATAAACCGACCCAGCCAACAGCAGCAGAATGACCGTCAGACCAAACACAGCGGAGGGATAGCGCCGCAATTCACGGAAGAACTGGAGGATACGCCCTCCCCCCCATTGGACCTTCTGCCGCAGAGAAATTCCCGCCCGGCGGCGCGGACGCTCCACACTACCCGGAGCCTGCTCGCTGACCGAGGCGCTTTTTCTCCCCCTCCGCGCCCACAAGCCTCGCCACGAAAAGCGGCGTTTGACGCGCAAATTTTGCACGGTATCTTCCGTCCCGCCAATGCGCACACGCGGATCCACCAACACATACACAAAATCCAGCAAAAGCGCCACAATGCCCAGCAAGTATGCGAAAATGACCACAATTGCCACCGCAATCAGCAGTTCGCCCGGGTACATAGACTCACCCCAAAAGTTCGGCAAAGCGCGGTGAATATACAAATATCCGATGCCGGGCCACTCGAAAACCACCTCCAGCGCCATCGTCATCTGCCAGAAGCCCACCAGCACCAACGAAAAACTGGTGATGATATAAGGCAGGGTGGGACGCAAAATGTACTTTCGCGTCAACTGCCGTTCCGACAGCCCCTTGGCTTTCGCCAGGTCAACATAATCCTCTTCCGAATAGATGACAAAAAACGTCCGCCACACAGTGACCAGTTGAAAGAGCAGGCTGAGTACAATGGCAGTGACCGGCAAAACCATGTGCCGAAGCACAACCGGGATGTAGCCGAGGGGCGTCTCTGGCGGGACGTTATCGTACATCCCGCTCAAAGGAAACCATCGCAACTCAACTGCGAACACCGCCGCCAGCAGAATGCCAATCACCCAACTGGGCACGGAAGAAAGCGGCGAAAGGAACGAAACCAGCCGGTCGGCAAAGGTCCCGTAACGGCGGGCGAGACGAAGAGAAAGCGGAATACCAACAAGGAAGACAATCAGGTTCGCCGCGCCAACCAGCAACAACGTGCGTGGAAAATGTTCCAGGACTACCCCGTTGACATCGAAGCCGGTGCGCGTCTGCCCGTAGGCTGGGCGCTCCTGAAATCCTCCCAGCCGCCCCCAATTGAACGTCATGACTTTATACGTCCAGAACAAATGCCGCTGCCAGTAGGGAAGGTTCAAGCCCGCCTCTTCCCGCAGACTCGCCTCAAAGGCTTCCACCTCCTCTGCGCTTTGCAAAAAGCCGCCCTCATACAAATAATTGCGGACAGCGCGCTCGATTTGCCGCTCGATACTTGCTTCGAACTGCGGCTGAGGAATGCCCCAGCCCGGCGGCGCCGGCTGGTTGGCAATCAACACTGTGACAAACACCCCCAGAAAAATCGTCACACCGATCATCAACGCCCTGGACAAGAGAAAACGCGCCGCTCCCCAAACTCGGCGGGCGCGCAGACGCAAAAAAGCGGGCTGGGCAGTTGCGGCGTCTTGGACAATATCAGCCATTGCCCCATTATAGCAATGGCAAGGGAAAACAAGACAAGCCCCGGGAGGGGTTTGCAAAAGGCAGCAGCGTGGATGCGGCTTGGGCGGGCTGGCAGGGTCAGGTCGGGGGGAGAAGCGCAAAATTTCTCATTTTTTGCTTCATGACATTAATCATTTTCTCATGTGACACAATCCACTATTGTGAAAACATTCACAGGGCTAGAATGTCCATGCTTATATTCGTCCATCCGCATATAAGAAGGTAGCCATGGTCACTCAAACCCTCAAACAGGAAATCACCCAACTCGAAGCAGACTTTTGTTTTGCGCTTTCCGACCCGACGCGCATTCTTATCCTGTATGCGTTGAGCGAAAAACCCATGAACGTCACCGAACTGACCAACGAATTGGGCATCCCCCAACCCACCACTTCCCGGCATCTCAAGGTTCTGCGTGAGCGCGGACTTGTGTACACGGAACGTCAGGGCACGGTCATCACCTATTATCTGGCAGACAACCGCATCATTCAGGCGATGGACCTGCTCCGCGCTGCGATGCGCGCCCGCCTCACCCAGCAGGCAAACCTTGTCAACGAACTTGCATAGGAGATTGTATGAAAAAACGCTTCCCCGCCTGGACTTTGGGACTGATCGGCATCCTGCTCGTGATCCTCGTCCCCGTCCTCTACTTCCTGCCCCGCTCGGATGACCCCTCCACCAACCCCGCGGACTATTTGCCTCAAAAACCCGTCCACGTGGATCACTCGGACATCATCAAAGGCGACTTCAAAACCGGGCAGGACGTGACCCGCGCCTGCCTCGAATGTCACAAAGACGCCGCCAAGCAGGTGATGGCAACCACCCACTGGACGTGGGAATCAAAAGCATTTAACGTCCCCTGGCGCGATGAACCCGTCACCATCGGCAAAGTCAACCAGATCAACAACTTCTGCATCGGCACACAAGGCAACGAAAACAAGTGCATGTCCTGTCATGCGGGCTACGGCTGGGAGCAGGGACGCGAAGCCGCCCTCGCCAACCCCGAAAACGTGGACTGCCTCGCCTGCCATGCCGATATGGGCATTTATGGCAAAGGAACTTACGGCAACCCTGCCGAGGGAGTTGACCTGCTTGCCGCGGCAAAATCCGTCCGCGCGCCCACCCGCGAAAACTGCGGCAAATGCCACTTCGACGGCGGCGGCGGCAACGGCGTCAAACACGGCGACCTCGACGAGAGCCTGTACTTCCCCTCCGTCAACAACGATGTTCACATGGGCAGCACTCTGAACATGCAATGCACCGACTGCCACTGGACGAAAGACCATCAAATCCTCGGGCGCATGATTGCAGACAACTACACCGTTGACCCGAAGGAACAGGTCTCCTGCGAACAATGCCACGTCAACCAAAAGCACGCCGACGAACGCATCAACACCCACCTCTCCGCTGTCGCCTGCCAGACCTGTCACATCCCCGCGCTCGCGCTCGAAGACCCGACAAAGGTTTATTGGGACTGGTCGCAGGCAGGTCAGGAAGGACGCGCAGACGACCACTTCACCTATCTCAAAATCAAGGGCGAGTTCATCTACGACAAGAACTTTGCCCCCACCTACCTGTGGTTCAACGGAAACAATGAATACCGCTACATCCTCGGCGACAAGATTGACCCGAACGGCATCACCTACATCAACAAGCCTGCCGGCAACATCAACGACCCGAACGCGAAAATCTTCCCCTTCAAACTTCACGTTGCCAAACAACCCTATGATGCCGTCTATAACTACCTCCTTCAGCCCATCACCTCGGGCAAGGATGGCTTCTGGACCAACTTCAACTGGGATCAGGCATTCCGCCTTGCCGAACCCATCACAGGGCTGAAATACAGCGGTCAATACGGCTTCGCCACCACCTACATGTACTGGCCCACCACTCACATGGTCCAGCCCGCCGCCAACGCCCTGCAATGCGACTCCTGCCACGGCGCCAACGGACGCCTCGACTGGCAAGCGCTCGGTTACCCCGGCGACCCCATCGAATGGGGCGGAAGATTTGACAAGAAATAGGCAAACCGACATGAACATCACGAAACGCAACCTCTTCATAATTATCGGATTGCTCATCGCAGTATCCGCCATCGGAATTGGGACGGCTCTCGCCTTGCCCAAATCTGCTCCCGCCGAACAAGCCTCGCCCCTGCACCCGAACTTTCCCCTGCTCGACAAAAACGGCGAAAACGTGCTCGTTTCCGGCGGAGCAATCTCCACCATGCAGACCTGCGGGCAGTGCCACGACACCCAATTCATCCAATCGCACGCCTTCCACTCCGACCTCGGACTGAGCGACTATCAGCCGACCAGCGGCTTCAACGCCAGCACCGGGGCATTCGGCAAATGGGACCCGCTCACCTACCGCTACCTCTCCCAGCCTGGCGATGAACGCCTCGACCTCTCCACCGCCGAATGGCTCAAACTCAACGGCGCCCGCGTCGTCGGCGGCGGTCCCGCCGAAACCTCCCGCACCGGGCAGCCGCTCGACTCCCTGCCCCTCAGCGCCAAAAACTACGAAACCGCCATCCTCGGCAAAAACGGCAACATCGAAGCCTGGGATTGGAAAGCCTCCGGCACGATGGAAATGAACTGCTTCCTGTGCCACATCGAAACGCCCAACAACGACGCCCGCACCGCCTTCATCCGCAGCGGCTCGTTTGGCAGCGCCAACACCGGCACCCTGCTCGGTCTCGGCGTGGTGGACTACGACGGCTCCACCGGCGCATGGACCTGGAACCCCACCGCCTTCAACGAAAACGGCGAAGTCAAATCCGAAGTCCTCAGAATCCAGGACCCCACCAACGCCAACTGCGCCGCCTGTCACGGTGAAGTCCACGCGGGAACCGAGCCCCTCACCTACACTGCCTGCGACCTCGACTATCCGCAAACCGCCACCACCGGGCAGGTCGTTTCCCCGCAAAAAATCTCCGCCTCGGGCGTCAACCTGAGCGGCAAACAAGACCTCAACCGCTCATGGGACATTCACGCCGAGCGCCAACTCCAATGCACCGACTGTCACTACGCCCTCAACAATCCCGCCCGCGCCTTCGAAGCGCAGGGCGACAACCCTGAACATCTCAAATACGACCCGCGCACCCTCGAAATCGGCGAATACCTTCAGCGCCCCGACCACAACTTCGCGCGCGGGCAAAGCGCCCAGTTCAACGTCGCGCCCGAGCTCAAAGGCACCATGCGCCGCTGCGACTCCTGCCACGACGCAAACAAAGGTCACGCCGACTGGCTCCCCTACGTGGACGCGCACATGGCGGTCGTCGCCTGCGAAACCTGCCACATCCCGAAAATGTACGCACCCGCCATCCAATCCTACGACTGGACTGTGCTCACAACGAGCGGCGAACCGCTCAAAACCTGCCGCGGCGTGGAAGGCGAACCCAATCAGGTCACATCCCTCGTCACGGGATACGAACCCGTCCTGCTCAACCGCAAAAACATTGACGGGAAACTTCTGCTCGCCCCGTACAACCTCATCACCACCTACTACTGGGTCTATGACGACGCCAACGGGAATCAACGCCCGGTTCGCCTGCTGGACCTCGAAACTGTCTTCTTCCAAAACGGCTCTTACGCCGCCGACATCGTTTCCGCCTTCGACGCGAACGGCGACGGCTCGCTCTCGAACGACGAACTAGTAATCAATTCCTCCGCCAAAGAGGAACTCATCAAAACCAAACTTGCCGCGCTCGGACTGAACAACCCGCGCATCGAGGGGCTTGTCCAGCCATACAGCATCAACCACAACGTGACGCGCGGCGAGAACGCCGTCAACGACTGCAAAGCCTGTCACAATGAAGGCTCGCGCATCTTCCAGCCCATCAAACTCGCCGACTACGCCCCCAACGGCACAACCCCAGCCTTTGATGCGAACAACAACGTCAACGCCTCCGGCGAAATCGTAACCGGCGCAGACGGTGCAGTGTACTACAAGCCGGTCCCTTCCAACGACGGCATGTACGTCTTCGGCTCCAGCCGCGTGAGTTGGGTGGATTGGCTCGGCGCGCTCATGTTCGCCGGCTCGCTGTTGGGCGTGCTCGGTCACGGGACGTTGAGATACCTCTCGGCGCGGAAACAGGCTCGAGGTCCGAAACGAACCGAGCGGATTTACATGTATGAGCCGTACCGCCGCTTCTGGCACTGGCTCCAGACCGCCTCCATCGTCATCCTGCTCTTCACCGGTCTCATCATCCACCGCCCGGACATCTTCGGCGTATTCACGTTCCGCGGCGTGGTGACGGTGCATAACGTGCTGGCGGTCATCCTGGTGGTCAATGCCGCGCTGTCGCTGTTCTATCACCTTGCCACCGAGCGCATCCGCGAATTCATCCCGCGCCCCTACGGCTTCTTCGACGATGCCATCGTGCAGGCAAAGTATTACATCAACGGCATCTTCAGGGGCGAGCCGCATCCGTTTGAAAAACGCCCCGACAGCCGCATGAATCCCATCCAAAAAGCGACCTACTTCGCCATTCTGAACGTGCTCCTGCCGTTGCAGATCATCACCGGCGCGCTGATGTGGGGCGTCCAACGCTGGACGCAGATTGCCGACTGGTTCGGTGGTCTCCCTGTGCTGGCGCCGTTCCACTCACTGGTGGCATGGATGTTTGGAACGTTCATCCTGGTGCATGTGTACATGACCACCACCGGCGCGACCCCGCTCGAAGCCATGCGCGCCATGGTGACCGGCTACGAAGAGGTGGAAGTGCACGAACCTCACGAAGCAGTATCGGATGATGAAGACAAGAAGGAGAATTAATATGACCACTGCGCCTGTTACAAAGAAAAACTTTTTCAAACGCCCCGAAAAGCCGTATGTCCACCCCTACCTGGGCGGGGTAATCCTGGGAATTGTGCTCTTCCTGGCGTTCTTCCTGACCGGTAACGGACTCGGCTCCTCGGGCGCCACCAGCCGCATTGACGCCTTCATCGTGGACGCCATCTCCCCCTCCCACGTGGATAACAACCCGTATTTACTGAAACTGGCAGGCGGAGATAAAAACCCGCTCGACGACTGGATTGTGCCGGTCTTCTTCGGCGCTCTGCTCGGCGGCTTCACCTCCGGTCTGTTGAACGGACGCCTCAAACTGACCACAACGCGCGGACCCCAAATCTCTGACCGCACGCGCTGGCTGATGGCGTTCCTGGGCGGCGTGCTCTTCCTCTACGGCGCACGCATGGCGCGCGGCTGCACCTCCGGGCAGGCGCTCTCCGGCGGCGCAACCCTGTCGGCAGGCTCATGGGCGGTCATGTTCGCCATCTTCGGCGGCGCGTATGGGCTGGCGTATTTCGTAAGGAAATTGTGGAATTAAGGTTGCGTACTGTGCGTTCTCTAACGCACGGGGCGGCGCAAGAGAACGCCGCCTGCGCAAAAGGAGATTTATCATGAACTTCCCACTCCAGGTCTTCAACACAGCCGTCACGCCTCACCCGTGGTACTTCTACGCGGTCTTCGCGTTGATCGGCTTTGCCTTCGGCTTCACCCTCGAAATGTCCGGCTTCGGCGACTCACGTAAACTCGCCGCTCAGTTCTACTTCAAGGAATTGACCGTTCTCAAGGTCATGTTCACTGCCATCGTCACCGCCATGGTACTGCTCTTCGGCGCGGTGGGACTGGGCATCCTCAACTTCAATCAGGTTTGGGTCAACCCCACCTATCTGTGGTCTGGCATCGTCGGCGGGTTAATCATGGGTGTCGGCTTCATCATCGGCGGCTTCTGCCCCACCACCTCGCTGGCTTCCGCTTCCACCGGCAAAATTGACGGTATGTTCTTCATGCTGGGCGGCTTCTTCGGCGCGGCAATCTTTGCTGAGACCGAACCGCTCTTCACCTACTGGTACAACAACGCCGGCTACTACGGACGCCTCACCCTCGACCAGGTCTTCCATCTCCCGGTGGGCGTGGTGGTGCTGCTGATTGTCCTCATGGCGCTCTTCATGTTCTGGGGCGCAGAACAACTGGAACGCATCATCGGCAAAAGGGACATGAGCCGCGAACCCAAACTCCGCATTGCAGGCGCAGGCGCGCTGGCTGCCCTTGCCCTGGCGGTCGTTTTCATCGGCTCGCCCTCGCTCGAAGAGCGCTACCAAAAACTCACCTTCACCCGCACCGAGACCATCCCGCAGTTGGATGGACAACCGCCCATCGTCAACACCGTCACCTACACCGCCGACGAAATGCTCGCCAACCGGTTTGTATTCGTCTCGCCTGCCGAAGCCTTCAAAGCGAAATACAACCAGGCAATGAAGCCCGTCTATCTCGACGTGCGCTCCGAAGCGGACTACAACATCTACCACATCGCAGGGGCGGTCAACGTGCCGCTGGAACGCATCGAGGAGGTCATCCCCGTGCTACTGACCGAACCGCCCGCCAACACCGTCTTCATCGTCATGAGCAACGACGAAACTGCCGCCGTGCAGGCGTGGAAAATCCTCGTCGCTTCGAGCGTGCCGAATGTCTATATTCTCGAAGGCGGAGTTAACAACTGGATTGCCTTCTTCGGCAAGGAAGACGAAACCCTCAAGGGCGTTCAACCCGCCCCGAACCCTGCTCCCGACCAACTGGCTTACATCTTCCCTGCGGCTTTGGGCAACCGCTACAAATCCTGTGACCCAAGTCCCATTAAATACGAAGATTTGGAATTCGAAGCCAAAATTCAATTGCAGTTGAAGCGCGACAAGAGCGGCGGCGGATGCGGATAAGATTCATAGATAGGTACACAAGTACACAAAAAGAAGTCCTCACGGGCGAAGTTCCGTGAGGACTTCTTTCATCCTTCATCTTTGTCGCTATTCCTCCCTGATGATGATTGTCTCGATGACATCGCCCTGATAATCCGGGAACTGTTCCGGGTCGCGGCGGGTGATGCCGTTGACCACATCCATCCCCTCAATGACCTGCCCAAAGATGGTGTACCCGCCATCCAACTGCGGCGTCGGTCCAAACGTGATGAAAAACTGACTGCCGTTGGTCGGCGTTCGCGCCCCGCGGTTTGCCATTGCCAGCACGCCGGCCTTGTCGAACTTCAAATCATTCGGCTCATACTCGAACTGATAACCCGGTCCGCCAGCGCCGGTGCCGGTCGGGTCGCCGCCCTGCGCCATGAACCCCTCCAGCACGCGGTGAAAGGTCGTGCCGTCGTAAAACCCGTCCCGCGCAAGGAAGACAAAATTGTTGACCGTCTTGGGGGCTTTGTCGGCATACAACTCCACTGTAAACTCGCCGCCCTTTTCCATCACAAACGTGGCAAAATACTTCTTCGCAGGGTCAATGACCATCGGCGGATAAGACGCATACTGCCTGGGCTGGACAGCATTCCGCCCCGAAAACCACCAGATGCCCAGCGCAACGACCAAAACGACCAGCCCCGCACCGGCGATTTGGATGTACCTCGCCTGCCGCGCCCTGCGCTGCGCCTCAAGTCTTGCTTCCAGTTTCTTCTTGTTTGCCATTGCCAATCAACTCCTCGTCAAAATTTCTTACCAGCCGCCTGCACGGATTTTAGCATACCTGAACGGCTGGTGATTGCCCCCGCAAACGATATAATACAGCCATGGCAAACAGCAAACTCTTTCGCAAACACATCGCCATTCCGCAAGATCACGGCTCATGGGTATTCATCCTCAGCCCGTTGTTGATTGGCATTTTCGCGAGCCGGGCGTTCACGCCAGCCTCGCTCAGCCTGGTCATCGCCGCCATGGCGGCATTCATGCTCCGCCAGCCCGCCGCCACGCTCATTAAAATCTACGCCAGGCGCCGCTCACGGGACGACCTGCCCGCCGCCCGCTTCTGGTTTCTCGTTTACGCCATCATCGCGCTGGCTGCTTTGACCGGTCTCCTGCTGAATGGCTTCGGCGACCTGTTATACCTCGCCGTGCCGGGCATCGCCATCTTTGCGTGGCATCTGTGGCTGGTCAGCAAGCGCGAGGAACGGCGGCAGGTCAACGTGGAGATTATTGCCACGGGTGTGCTGTCGCTGGCGGCGCCGGCGGCATATTGGGTCGGTGTCAATCACTATGACCCGACCGGGTGGTGGCTGTGGGGGCTGGTCTGGTTCCAAAGCGCCGCCAGCATCGTCTATGCGTATCTGAGGCTCGAGCAGCGGGAACAGGTCAAAGGTCCAGAAAGAAGCGGAATGCTGTGGAAGAGGGGGTGGCGCGCCGCATTGTACACTTCCTTCAATCTCGCTTCGGTCTTAATCCTGGGCTTGATCAATGTACTCCCGCGCTTTCTCTTCCTCCCCTACCTGATTCAGTGGCTCGAAACGATGTGGGGAATCACCCACCCTGCCGCCGGCTGGAAGCCGACGCGCATCGGCATTCGCCAGTTGATTGTCAGCACGCTGTGGACCGTGCTGTTCATTTTGACCTGGAGGTGACATGGACGAACTGAAATGGGAATTGCTCACCGAAGTGCAGGGACGCGCAGAAGCGGAGGTCATCAAGGCATACCTGCTCGGCAACGGCATCGAAGACGTGGAACTCTTTCAAGAGTCGGTGGGACAGCACATCTACCCCACCACGCTCGACATTTTGGGAAACGTGCAGATTTTCATTCCAAAAGACCAATCGGCGGAGGCGCGCCAATTGCTTGAAGAATACAATAATCCGAAGGAGGAATCGTGAACAACACCGTCATTCTGGTCACCAGCAAGGGCATGGGAAAGGCAGAGGAAGCCTTGCAATTGACGCTCTTCAGCAAATATCTTGAACTGCTTCTGCAAAACAATCAACTACCGGCGGCAATTTGCTTCTACACCGAGGGCGTCAAACTGGTCTGCGAGGGATCGCCCGTCATCGAAAAACTGCGCGAACTGGAGGCAAAGAACGTGCGATTGATTATCTGCTCCACCTGCCTGAACTATTTCAATCTCAACGACAAGGTACAGGTGGGCATTGTCGGCGGCATGGGCGATATTCTCGAAGCGCAGGCAAAGGCTGAAAAAGTAATAACCTTGTGAAATAAATGACGGTCACCTCAACAGCAACCGTCATTTTTAAATCAACAAAAAGGGACAACACCAATGCACTTCGACCTGACTGAAGAACAGCGGCTTTGGCAAAAAACCGTCCACGATTTTGTGGCAAAGGAGGTTCAGCCCAAAGCCCATGAAGTGGACGTGACCAGCCAGTTCAACTGGGAGGCGGCGCGCAAGATGGGTCCGCTGGGATTGCTGGGGCTGAACATCCCCGAGGAATACGGCGGCGCAGGCGTGGACGCCGTCAGCGCGGCGATAGCCATCGAGGAACTGGGCTGGGGCTGCGGCTCGACCGCCCTGGCAATTGCCGCCCACAATGGGCTTGGCACCACCCCGCTTGTCCTCTTTGGGAGCGAGGAACTCAAACAAACCTGGCTCCCGCGTGTGGCAAGCGGAAAGAACAAACTGGCGGCGCTGGCGCTGACCGAACCGGGCGCCGGCTCCGATTTGCAGGGCGGCGTGACCACGAAAGCCGTAAAGGATGGAAATGAATGGGTCATCAACGGGGCAAAGATGTGGTGTACGAATGCGTCCATCGCCGAATACATCATCACCCTCGTTCGCACCGACCCTCGAGGCGGCTCCCGTTCCCTGAGCATGATCCTCGTCCCGACCGACGCGCCGGGTCTAGTCATTGGTCCCGCCGAAAAGAAGATGGGATTGCACGGCTCGCCCACGCACGCCGTAACGTACGACAATGTCCGCGTGCCGCTGGGCAACCTGATTGGCGAGGAAGGCAAAGGTTTGCATCAAACGCTCGCCACGCTGGCGGGCGGGCGGATTGGCATTGGCGCGCTCTCGGTGGGGCTGGCGCAGGCGGCGTTCGAACATGCGGTCAACTATGCGCGGGAGCGCAAAGCCTTCGGCAAGCCCATCGCCGAACAGCAAGCCATCCAATGGATGCTGGCAGACGCCGCCACCGAGATCGAGATCGCGCGTCTCATGGTCTACAAAGCCGCCTGGCTGAAGGAGCAGGGACGCAGTTACAACAAGGAAGCCGCCATGGCAAAGATGTTCGCCACCGAAATGGCGGAGCGCGTCTGCCGCAACGCCATTCAAATTCACGGCGGCTACGGCTATTCGAGCGAGTATCCCGTCGAACGGATTTACCGCGACGCGCGGCTGATGACCATCGGCGAAGGCACGAGTGAAATCCAGCGGCTGGTCATTGCGCGGCACGTGCTGGCAGAAGAATAAGCAAAAAGGCGGCTGGTGGTTCAGCCGCCTTTTTGCTCACCGCAAATAGAGTTCGTTCAACTCTTTCAGTCTGGCTGCCAGTTGCGGGGTCAGGGCTGATTCGCGCATGCGCCATTCCCAGTTACCGCCCAGTTTGGAGGGAAAGTTCATGCGGGCTTCAGAGCCGAGGCTCAGCACATCCTGCATGGGAGCGATGGCAAAGACCGCCACCGAAGACCAGATGCCGCGAATCAGGTCCCAGGAAAAGTCACTTCCGTCCACGCGCAGGTAACGGCGAGCAAAGTCCTTCTCGTGTTCCGGCGCAGTGTTGTACCAGCCCAGCGCGGTGTCGTTGTCGTGCGAGCCGGTGTATGCCACACAGTTGGGAATGTAATTGTGAGGCAGAAAAGGATTTTTTGCGCTGTCGAAGCCAAACTGTAGAATGCGCATGCCGGGCAGGTCGAAATCATCGCGCAGTTTCACCACATCGGGGGTGATAAGCCCCAGGTCTTCGGCGATGATGGGAAGTTTGGAGTCTTTGCCTTTGAGCAAGCCTTTGTTCATCGCGCGGAAGAAATCGGCGCCAGGACCCTTCATCCAGCGTCCATGTTCGGCGGTGGGCGCGCCAAACTTCACTTCCCAATAGCCGGCAAAGCCGCGGAAGTGATCCAGGCGGACGATGTCCACGAGGCTGAGTGTGGAGCGGAAGCGCTCCAGCCACCAGGCGTACCCCGTTTCTTTGTGGACCTTCCAGCGGTAGAGCGGGTTGCCCCAGAGTTGACCGGTGGCGGAGAAGTAATCGGGCGGGACGCCCGCAACGACGGTGGGCAGGCTGTCTTCGCCGAGGAAGAAGAGTTCGGCATTTGCCCAGGCATCGGCGCTGTCGTAGGCGATGAAGATGGGAATGTCGCCGATGATTTTGATGCCGCGCGCGTTGGCATATTCGCGCAGTTTGCGCCACTGACGGAAGAAAATGAATTGGTAGAAGCAGTGCCGCTGAATACCCTCCGCATGTTCGGCGCGGGCTTTCTTCATGGCGGCGGGCTTGCGCTTGCGAAGGTCTTCGCTCCATTCGTTCCATGCGCCGCCGCCGTGCGCCTCCTTGAGCGCCATGAAGAGGGCATAATCTTCGAGCCAGGAAGCGTTTTGCTTGCAGAATTTTTTATATTCCGCAAGCAAGGCTTGGGGGGCAGAGGAGAAGCGGGAAAAAGCCTTTTGCAGAAGATCAAGTTTCCAGGGGATGAGCAAGCCAAAGTCCACGCGTGAGGCGTCGAAGGATGGCATGTCCGCAAAATCGTCCGGGGTCAATAATCCGTCTTCGAGCAGCGCGTCGAAACTGATGAGGTAGGGATTCCCGGCAAAGGCGGAAAAACACTGGTAGGGTGAGTCTCCGTAGCCGGTGGGACCGAGGGGAAGCACCTGCCAGAGTTTGCAGCCGCTGGAGGCGAGCCAGTCCACAAAGCGATATGCCTGCGGACCGAGGTCGCCGATGCCATAGGGACCGGGTAGACTGGTGGGATGAAGAAGGATGCCGCCTGAACGTTCAAATTTCATTGGGTTGTCTCCGTGTTTCGATGAATTGTCCTGCCCGCACGATGGGTTCGGGATAGTCGGAGGCGATGACGTCGGTGCCGACCACGCCTTCGGGTTCGACGATGTATCCCGCGGGAACGATGCTGCTCTTGCCGACAACTGCGATGCGAATCTCCGGCTCTTTCACACCCCAGCCGACGCGGGCGTTCGACTCGACGCGCACGCGTTTGTCAATGACGGCGCGCTCGACGACGGCGCTGCTTTCGATGACGCTGTCGGTCAGGATGATGGATTCGCGCACCACCGCCCCCGATTTGACGATTACGCCCGGCGAGAGCACGCTGCTTTCCACATGGGCGCCCTCTTCGATGATACTGCCGTTGCAGATCATGCTGGCGAAAATGTCGGCTCTGCCAGAGAGATGCACCGGCGGGCGTTCCTCCGTGCGGGTGTAGACCACCCAGCGGCGGTCATAGAGTTTGAGGGCGGGGGAAGGCGCGAGTAAATCGAGGTGCGCCTGCCAGTAGGATTGCACGGTTCCCACGTCTTTCCAGTAACCGGTGTAGGGGTAGCCGAAAATGCGCGCATCCGATTCGACGAGGCGGGGGAGGATGTCTTTGCCGAAGTCATGCGTGGAGTTTTCGTTCTGGTGGTCTTCCCACAGGACTTTATCGAGCAGTTGGCGGTTGAAGAGATACACGCCCATGTTCGCCAGCGTGGAGGGAGGGTCGGGGGGCTTTTCCACGAAGGAGGTGACCCGGTTTGTCTTGTCCATGGACAGGATGCCAAAGCGGGACGCTTCCTCCTTGGGAACGTTGAAAACTCCGATGGTCACATCGGCATGGTTGTCAATGTGGAAGGTGATCATCGGCTCGTAGT
This sequence comes from Chloroflexota bacterium, assembly GCA_039961775.1. Lineage (GTDB taxonomy): Bacteria > Chloroflexota > Anaerolineae > Anaerolineales > Villigracilaceae > Defluviilinea. Next base: position 53,556 of record JABRVZ010000014.1, on the reverse strand, counting down.
CCATGGTGTAGATGTGATCGCCGGAGAGAATCAGAATAAAATCGGGTGAGCCTTGTTTGATGAAGGTGAAATTTTGCTGGACGGCGTCGGCGGTGCCGGCATACCAATCCGAATCGTTACGGGCTTTGTAAGGAGTGAGGATTTTCACGCCGCCAGTGATGTCGCGGTTCAGGTCCCAGGGGGCGCCGGAACCGATGTGTTCGATCAGCGATTGGGGGCGGTACTGCGCCAGAATCATCACGTCGAAGATTTTGGAATTGACGCAGTTGGAAAGCGCAAAGTCAATGATGCGGTATTTGCCGGCAAACGGGACCGCCGGCTTGGTGCGCTTGGCGGTGAGGACGCTGAGCCGCGCCCCCTCCCCGCCTGCCAGGATGACGGCTCTTGTTTTCATTTTGCTTCTCCGTTGACTGCATTCGCCTCACGGATTCGACGTGCAGGCAAACCGCTACGCGCCGGGTACGCTTCACCGGCAGACGCCGGAGCGGAAACCATCTCGATCAACCGTTTGTACAGCTCGAGGTACTTTTGCGCCGAGCGGCTCCAGGAGAAGTCCTGCCGCATGCCTGCCCTTTGAAGGTTCTCCCAACGCTCACGGTCGGGATATGTCTGTAAAGCGCGCTTGAGGGTGTCGTTGAAGGATTTGACGCGCTTATCCACAAAGACAAACCCCGTCTCGCTGTCGGTGACGGTGTCGTGCAGTCCGCCTACGGCGCGGACGAGCGGGACACAGCCGTAGCGCATGGCAATCATCTGCGAGATGCCGCACGGCTCGTAGCGCGAGGGCATGAGGAAAAGATCGGCGCCGGCGTAGATTTGACGCGCCAATTTGGCGTCGTAGCGTGTTTCCACGCGCACCCGGTCGGGCATGGTCTCCTGCAGTTTCTTCGCCTGGTCTTCCAGTTTGGGGTTGCCGGCGCCCAGGATGACCAACTGCCATTTCTGTTTGCTGAGCATTTTCAAGCCTTTGAGGGCAATGTCAATGCCCTTGGCTTCGTCCATGCGCGAGACCATGCCCAGCAGGGGAACATCTGCCAGGACGGGCAAGCCGAGTTTCTCCTGCAAAGCGGTTTTGTTCGGCAGGCGGGCAGATAAGTTGTCGGCGTTGAAGCGGCTGGCGATGACCGGATCCGTTTGCGGGTCGTAGGAAGCGGTGTCCAATCCGTTGAGGATGCCGTAGAGCGAATCCGTGCGGTTGCGGAAAAAGTCCTGTAAGCCGCTTCCAAATTCCTCGTGCAAAATCTCCTCGGCATAGGTCGGCGAGACCGCCACGATGGCATCCGAAGCCCACAGCCCAAGCGGCATCGGCAAGACCCGCGCCCATTCCGGCAGGTCGGTATTTGCCAGCGGCAGTTCGTAACTTTCCAAAATCTCTTTTACATCGGGACCTAAAAAGGGAAGGTTGTGAATGGTAATCAGCGAGGCGATGCGGTTGGTCTTATCTTCCCAGCGCCTCACCAGGTTGCCGTACGCGGCGAGCGCCGTATGCCAGTCGTTGGCGTGGATGAGGTTCGGGGTCCAATGCAGCAGAGCCGGCAGTTCCAGCGCGGCGAGCGAGAAAAAGACGTATTTTTCCGCATCGAGTTTATTGTTGGAGGAATAGACCGTGCCGCTGGCGCGAATCGGATCGCCGCTGATGAAATAGACCGGCATTCCCTCCAGCGTCCCCTCGAACGCCTCTGCCTGGACCTCGGACTTGCCGCGCGGAACCGAAAAGATACCCAGCGGTTTTAGCCCCTCCTGCCGGACAACGGTGTGCAGGGGCAACACCAGGCGCACATCTATACTCAGGTCATCCGACGAAAGCGCGCGCAGAGCGCGCGGAAGGGTGCCTGCCACATCGCCCAGCCCGCCCACCTTCACAAAAGGCTCGGCTTCGGCGGCAAGGAAAAGAATGTTGATGGTTTGGGGCATGTGCCAATTTTACAACGAAAATCAAGAGACCCGTTGGTCAGTTTACAAAATTCGAACCCATATCATCCCTCGATGGGACACCCAGACACAAGAAAAAAGCCTCCATGAAGGAGGCTTTCAGGGGAGCCTGATGGGTTTCGAACCCACAACATCCACATCCACAGTGTGGCGCTCTGCCGTTGAGCTACAGGCTCCACAATCGAGCGGGCAGGATTATATCACAAGATTTTTTTAACAGCATCCGCTGCCGCCTCGCGCCGGACGATGACCTGCTCCCCGTTCGACAGGTTTTTGACCGCCACCAACCCTTTTTCTGCCTCATCGGGACCGAGGGTGACAACCACCTTCATCTTCATCTTGTCGGCAAACTTGAATTGCTTTGGCAGTTTTGCAGGCTCGGGAAAGACCATCACTTTCAAGCCGGCGTTTCGCAGTTCAGCGCCCAATTTATAGGATGCCAGCCAGAGTTTTTCATCGAACACCGTCACCAGCACCTGCGCCGGGCTCGGCTCGAAGGCGGGAACCAGCCCCAATTCCTGCAGAATGATGCCAATGACCACATCGCCCATCGCAAAGCCGACGCCGGAAAGAGGTTGTCCGCCCACATCGGCAAGCAGGTTGTCGTAACGTCCGCCGCCGAAAATAGCGCGCCGCAGAGAACCGCTCGTCTCGAACGCTTCGAAGACGGTGCCGGTGTAATACAGCAGCCCGCGCATGATGTTCGGATCGAATTTGACGTATTCCCGAACACCCAGCGCATCCAGCGCGGCAAACAAGCGGACGAGCTCTTCGTTCTTTTTCCACAGGTCATAATTACCGAGGAGCGCCTTCAAACCGTCCAGTTGCGGCTGGTTCAAGCCAAGTTCGAGGGCGTAGGCGTCCCATTTGGCAGGTTCCATTTTGGTGCGGCGGTCCACCAGGTTGGAAACGTCGAGGCGTTTTTCCGGGGCAATGCCGAGAGCGTCGAATTCGGAATCCATCAGGCGGCGATTGTTGACATAGATCAGAGCCCGCTGCGGGCTGAGTCCGACCGAGCGCAGGAAAGTAGCGCCGATGGCAATCAGTTCGGCATCCGCTTCCGGCGAGTTGACGCCCAGCATATCCACATTCCATTGAAAGAACTCGCGCGTGCGTCCCTTTTGGGGCTGTTCATAACGCCAAAACGGACCGAACGACCACCAGCGCACAGGGAAGGTCAACTCGCCCTGCCGCGCCGCAATCATACGCGCCAGGCTGGGGGTCAATTCGGGGCGAAGCGTCACCAAATCGCCGCCGCGATCCTGAAAGGTGAACGACTGCTTCTTGACAAGTTCCTCCCCCGACTTCGCCGCATAGAGTTCGATGGATTCGATAAAAGGACCATCCCACTCCTGATAGCCAAACGCTTCGGAGGCGCTTCGCACCTTCTCATAAATGAAATTGCGGAGCGCCATCTGTTCGGGATAGAACTCGCGGGTACCTTTTACCGGTGCAATCAGTTTTTTCATAAAAACCTCAAGACGAAAATTTCAGGTTGCCGCTCATTTTAGCATATTCGGCATTTCACGAAACGTACGGGAAGCGGGTAATTTTGTGGGCGTATTTGATGATCTACCACTGAGCGCACGGAGAACATGGAAATTTTTCTTACCTTTCAAAATTCAAGTATTGAATTTTGAAGGAGCGTTGGGTATAATCGAGCCACTTCATAAGGAGAGACACATGGAAATCAATTATCAGGAAACCAGCAATGACCTTCTCACCCGCATCCGCATCCACGAAACCTATGGCACGCGCAATATTGACCAGTGGAACACCGAGGTTCTGCAACCCACCGCCGACATGAAAATTTTGGACGTAGGCTGCGGCGCGGGCAAACAGTGCTTCCTTTACAGCGACTACACCAACCGTCAGGCAGACATCACCGGCACCGACTTCTCGGAAGAACTGCTGGGCAAAGCAAGGGAAAAACTTGCCGAGCGCGGCGACCCAAACGTCAAATTCGCCTTCATGGATTTCAATCAGCGCTTCCCCTACGACGACAACACCTTCGACCTGCTTTCGAGCGCCTTCGCCATTTATTACGCATCCAACCTGGACTTTACGTTTGGCGAGGCGCACCGCGTCCTTAAACCCGGCGGACGGCTTTTCGTGACCGGCCCCCTGCCCGAAAACAAGCAGATGTTCTACGACATCATCAAAGAAGCGACCAGCAAACCTATCCCGCCCATGCCGGGTTCCTCCCGCTTCAAAGGTGAAATCTACCAGACCATTGAGCGCATCTTTGCCAGGACCGAACTGCTGACTTTCGAAAACCCCATCATCTTCCCCTCTGTGGAGCCGTTCATCGAATACGTCCGCGCCTCGCTGAGCGAAGACCGCAAATTGTGGACCTCCATGTTCAACGGCAAGGAAGAATACGAAGCGCTGATTGGCAAAATCACCGAAGTGGCTACACGCTGGCTCAACCGCGATGGAAAACTGGTCATGACCAAGGTTGTCGGCGGCATTCTTGCCACCAAGTAACCGCCAATTACCCATTACCCTTCACTCACCATGAACTTCTTTGGCAAACGAGTCCTCTTCCTCGGCGCGCACCCCGACGACATCGAACTGGGATGCGGCGCGCTCCTGCATCACATCGTCAACCAGACGGAAGTGCTGTGCGTCACGCTTTCGGACAACCAGAAAAACCCCGACCTGAAGAACGTCAAGCATGAGCATTATGACGCCATGGCTGTGCTGGGCGTCCCCCGCGAGAAAATCATCCTCGGTCCGTTCACGACGCGCGTCTTTCCGCACTCCCGCCAGGAGATTCTGGAATACTTTCTCCAACTTCGCAAAGACTTTCAGCCCGACCTCATCTTCACCCATTCGCGGCAGGATGTTCACCAGGATCACAACACAATGACCGAGGAAGCCCTGCGCGCCTTTCGCGGAATCACGGTGCTGGGCTTCGACGTGGTTCGCTCATCGTATGGCTTCTTTCCGCACTTTCTGGTGGAAGTCACAGAAGAAGATGTGAACAAGAAAATCGAAGCCCTCTCCAAATACGAAACCTACCGCGACCGCTACTACTTCAACAGCGAGTTGACCCGCTCCATCATGGTGCGGCATGGCGCGCTGGCAGAACGTCCCTTTGCGGAGGGTTTCGACATTCTTCGCATCGTTGGCAGATTTGGAGAGTAAAAGACCGCAGGCAAACTTTCCTGCCATGCGGCTTACAGGGACAGCCTGTGAAGCGCTGTCCCTGTTTGGTTTGGCGGCGTTAATCGGGCGACGACAGCCCACTTCCTTAGGCGCTATCCAAATGGCGGTCTTGACGCCTGCGGGAAGACGGCTACAATACTTCGACACATTCCTTCCCACTGGAAATTGCCTGTCAAATTCGCTCCATTTGCACGCTTCGATGCAAACTACACCTGAAAGGTCGTATGTTCTACACCCGCCAACAACTCGAAGAAATCGAGGATAAGAGCCTCGCCCCTTATGGCATGCGCAGCCGCGACACCAAGGGACGCGCCTACCTCGACAACGAACCGGAATACCGCACCTCGTTTCAGCGCGATCGTGACCGCATTCTGCATACCACCGCATTCCGCAGGCTGGAATACAAAACCCAGGTCTTCATCAATTACGAAGGCGACTACTTCCGCACCCGCCTTACCCACACGCTCGAAGTTGCTCAAATCGGGCGCACCCTTGCCCGCGCGTTGGGCGCCAACGAAGACCTTGTCGAAACCATCTGCCTTGCCCACGACCTGGGTCACTCCCCCTTCGGGCACTCCGGCGAGACTGCCCTAGCCCGTCTCATGAAAGACTTCGGCGGCTTCGACCACAACAAGCAATCCCTGCGCATCGTCACCGAACTGGAACAGCGCTACCCGGAATTTCCCGGCCTCAACCTCACCTGGGAAGTGCGCGAAGGCATGGTCAAACACGAATCCGAATATGACATTTCCGACGCGCGAGATTACAACCCCGACCTGCGCGGCAACCTCGAAACCCAAATCGCCAATGTGGCAGACGAACTCGCCTACACCACCCACGACCTCGACGACGGTCTGCGCTCGAACATGATCACCCCGCACATGCTCGAAGGCATTGCTCTGTGGGAGATCCTGCGCGAAGCCTATCACTGGCGCGGACCCGAACTCAGCGAAATGGAACGCCATCGCATGATTCGCCAACTGGTTGGCATTCTGGTCACCGACATTGCCCAGACGACAGACAAACGGCTTAAAGACAGCAAGGTCAAATCGCCGCTCGACATTCAAAAGCTCAAATACAATGTCATTGGTTACAGCGAGGAGATGCAAAGACATAACCGCGAACTGAAGGATTTCCTCTACAAGAACCTCTACCGCCACTACCGCGTGGTGCGGATGCAGGTCAAGGCAGAACGCATCATCACCGACCTGTTCACTGCCTACCGCTCCGAGCCATCCATGCTCCCCGACACCGTACAGGCGCATATCCCCGTGCGGGGACTGGAGCGCACCATTTGCGATTACATTGCGGGCATGACCGACCGCTATGCCATCGAAGAACATCAGAAACTTTTTAACCCATTGGAAAAACCTTAAGACCGGAGAACGAACATGACACAACCCACCCATTACCTGACGCCCGAAGGCGAAGCCAAATTGCGGGCGGAACTCGCCGAATTGACCGGTCCGCGCCGCGAAGAACTCGCTAAACGCCTCCGTTCCGCCATCCAAATGGGCGACCTTTCGGAGAACGCCGATTATCACAAAGCCAAGGAAGACCAGGCGTTTCTCGAAGGGCGTATCATGGAAATCGAAGCCATCCTGCGCATGGCGACCATCGTCGAAAACACGCAAAGCGATGTGGTCGCTGTGGGGTCGAAGGTGACCATTCAGGAGGAAAACTTCGACCCCGAAACCTTTTATCTTGTGGGCGCATCAGAAGCCGACCCGCGCAACGGGAAAATCTCCAACGAGTCGCCGTTTGGGAAAGCCTTGCTGAATCACAAAGTTGGGGATGTGGTGGAGGCGCAAACGCCGGGCGGCAAGGTCAAACTGAAGATTCTGAATATCGAGTAACAGGACGGAAAAGAAGAGACCGGCGGTTAGCCGGTCTCTTCTTTGATTCGGTTCGAGGGAGGATCAGGCTCCGGCGCGGGGCCAGATCGCCAGTTCCAGCGTGATGCGCTCGAAGTAACTGTTGGGGGGCAGGGCGCCCATCCCGTATTCCAAATCCACAACAGTGGCAAGAAGCTGCAGGGTTGCCGTCTCCAAAAGAATTTGTTCGCCCTTTTTGACAACGTGCAGGTCGCCTTTGGGTTCGAGGCGCATGCGAATGTTCGGGTCGTTGTAGGCATGTTCGGACATGAGGACTTTGGTGGCGGTTTTGATGTCGTTTTTGTCGAACAGCCATACTTCCAGGGCGGCGACTTTTTTGGGTTCGCCCACGCCGATGGTTTCGGAAATGCCCACACCATATTCGCCGAGGAATTCGCCGCCGGCGGTGTCAATGCTGAAGGACTCGTCGTACAGGTCGTCGCCGAGGACGTAGGTGGTCATGGTTTGGGTGATGGGAGGCGCAAGCCCGAGTTCTTCGAAATTGGTGCGCTCGGCGCTGCGGCTGGCTTGCGCGGCTTGCATGACAGCAGTCGTCACGGCGGGACCTTTACGCAGCAGGCGATAGAGATACAAGCCGCCTGCGCCAAGGAGGATGACAATCACCGCCACAGAAAGCAGGATGATGAACGTGCTGGAGGATGCGCCCCCGCTGGTTTGCGGCTCGGGGACGATCGGACCTTTGACGGTTTGAATCAGCCCGCCGTAGTTTTGCAGAACCGCCGGGTCAATCTTGCCGGGATTGGCTTGCAGGCGCACGTACGTACTCGCGGCGGCTTTTCCCAGGTCGTCCCAGCGGCGAAGCGCATCGTTCGGGTCGTTGTTGCGGGCGTAGGCTTCCGCCGCCATGCGCAGGTAATCTTCCTGCAGGTCTGCCCGCAGAACTTCGGGCGTGCCGTCGGTCCATTTGACGGGCCACAGCCCCCATCCAATGATCAACCCCAACAACAAACCCAAGATCACTCCTGTAATCAGAGCAACTCTTGGGTTTTTGAGGAGATTTTTTACAATCGCGAGTACGGCTTCCATGGCATTTTCCTTTTGGGTGGATTGTTACCTAGATTATATACCATCCCGCATCGAAAACAACCATCGAAGGTACCATTTTCGCTTTTTTGGCTACTCAACAGGCTCGGGAAGAATGGTTTCCAGCAGGAAAGTTTCCTGGCAGTTGGTGCATTGCGCCTCACGCTTGCTGGCAGCCACCAGCAGACCGCCGCATTTGGGGCAGGGCGGCTGAAGCGGTCGTTTCCAGGAGGTGAAATCGCAATTTGGGTAATTGGCGCAGCCGTAGAACGTGCGTCCTTTGCGGGTCTTCTTTTCGACCAGGTCTCCGCCGTCTTTGGGGCATTTCACGCCGATTTTTTCCAGCCAGGGCTCGGTATAGCGGCAGGCGGGGAAGTTGGAACAGGAAATGAACTTCCCAAACCGCCCATAGCGGATGACCAGCTCGCCTCCATCTTCGGGACAGGTGCGCCCGATTTTCTCGGGTCCGCTTTTGGTGACCGGCATTTCCGCCTGCGCCCGCTTCAGGTCTTCGGCGAAGGGATGGTAGAACTCGTGAATCACTTCCGTCCATTCTGCCTGACCGTTGGAGATCATATCCAGGTCTTCTTCCATGCGTGCGGTGAACTGGTAATCTACGATATCCGAAAAGTACTTCACCATCAGGTCGTTGACCTGCATGCCAATCTCGGTCGGCACGAGGCGTTTGTCTTCGCGGACAACGTAACCGCGCTGTTGAATGGTCGAGATGGTCGGCGCGTAGGTGGAGGGGCGCCCGATGCCTTCCTCTTCCAACGCCTGCACCAGCGAGGCTTCGGTATATCGCGGCGGCGGCTGGGTGAAATGCTGTTCGGGGATGAGGCGCACGAGTTCCTGCCGCTGTCCTTCCTCGAGGCCGGCGGGGATTTTCACGTTTTCCTCTTCTTCCTCTGCCCGCGCATCCTCGCTTTTTGCTTCCTCATAAACTACCAGGAAGCCGGCAAACTTCACCGCCGACCCGGAGGCGCGCAGAAGATATTCGTGAGCATTGGACTTGCCCGTCACTTCTACCTGCAAGGTATCGTACACCGCCGCTTCCATCTGTGAAGCCACGAATCGCTGCCAGATCAGGCGGTACAACTTGAACATCGCCGGCTCGAGGTATTTCTGCACCTGCTCCGGTGTGCGCATCACAGACGTAGGGCGGATTGCCTCGTGCGCTTCCTGCGCGTTGGCGGAGCGTTTTGTGTATTGCGGCGGTTCAGCGGGCAGAAAGTCTGCGCCGTATTTTTCGGTCACATATTGACGCGCCTCCTGCTGGGCAAGCGTGGAGACGTTCGTCGAGTCGGTGCGCATGTAGGTAATCAAGCCGGTTTCGCCGCCGTTGCCCACATCCTGACCTTCGTAAAGCGCCTGCGCCAGCGCCATCGTCCGCCTGGCGGTGAAGCCGAGTTTGCGTGAAGCCTCCTGCTGTAAGGTCGAGGTGGTGAACGGCGCGGCAGGTTTGCGCCGGCGTTCGCCGCGTTTGATCTTGGTGATGGAGTAGGCGGCAGACTCCATGTCCACAAGGATGGGCTTGACGACCTCTTCGTTGGGAAGTTGCGGATCCTGGTCGTCCATCTTTGCCAGTTTTGCAATGAACGTGGATTTCAATCCTTCGGGCTTGAACTCACCGTGAATGGACCAATACTCCGTCGGGACAAAAGACTCAATCTCGCGTTCTCGCTCGACGATGAGCCTGAGAGCCACCGATTGAACCCTGCCTGCCGAAAGGCGGCTTCGCACCTTCTCCCAAAGGATCGGGCTGATGCTGTACCCCACCAGACGGTCCAGAATACGGCGCGCCTGCTGGGCGTCCACCAAATCCATGTTGATCTGACGCGGGTGCGCAAAGGCTTCCTTGATGGCGGGTTCCGTAATCTCATGAAAGACAACGCGTTTGGCGCGCGCCGGGTCAATCTCTGCGGCTTCCATCAAATGCCACGAAATGGATTCGCCTTCGCGGTCGGGGTCGGTGGCGAGGTAAATTTCCTCCGCCTTTTGGGCGAGTTTCTTGATTTCCCGAACGACTTCCTTCTTTTCGTTTGGTACGCGGTATTTGGGCGTGAAATTATTCTCGATGTCCACCGACAACTGCGACTTCAACAAATCGCGCACATGCCCCACTGAAGCGCGGACGGTGTATCCCTTGCCGAGATAACGCCCGACAGTCTTTGCTTTCGCGGGAGATTCGACAATAACAAGTTTTCCGCTGCGCTTCTCTTCTTTGACCTGTTTTTCGGGCTTCGGCGGCGGCGTCAACCCTGCGTGCGCGGCGGTGCGTCCCATTTTGTAAAGTTTTGTGCCGCAAACCGGACAAACACCAATCGTGACAGGAGACCCCTTGGCATTGAAACCCGCCACAGGGTCTTTCATCTCACGCTTGGTTTTGCATTTCATACAATATGCTTCCATGTACACTCCTGCATCCCGCCTCTTCTTCCAAAGGAACGGCGAGGGTTATTTACAAACTTACCTTATTCGGTGGTGCGAGATTCACCTCGCGGCGATATAAATGTCGCGCGCTACGGGGAGAAAGGCTGTGCAACACCAGTTATAAGTATTTCTCCTGATGATATTTTTTCAAATGCTCGACAATATCCTTGACCTTTTGCGATTGGTCGGTCTTACAAACCAGCAGAACATCGCCCGCATCCACCACAACCACATCATCCAAGCCGATGGTGACGATCAGCCGCTGATCATCCAAGCCATATACCAGGGTATTGTGCGTATCGAGCGGCAAATGCTGGGAGTTGACCGAAACATTCCCGTTCAAATCCGGCAGGAGCACCTCAAAAAGCGAATCCCATGAACCGACATCGCTCCAGCCCAAGCCGCCTGCCGGCAGAACCGCAACGCGCTCCGCTTTTTCCATCACACCATAGTCAATGGTTTGAGAGCGCAAATCATACCAAAGTTTTTGAATGACGGCGTCTCTTTGGGGCGTGTCCCAGGCGGAGGCAATCGCTTCCACACTCCGAAACAGATCGGGCATTTGGCGTTCGATTTCAGCCAGAATGACATCTGCCCGCCAGATGAACATGCCGCTGTTCCAGGAATGATCGCCGCTGCGCAGAAGTTCCTGAGCAGTGACCTGATCGGGCTTCTCTTTGAAGCGCTTCACTTTGTAAACGGGATATTTGTAATCGCCGTTCAGCGGCTCGCCTTGCTGGATGTACCCGTATCCTGTGGATGGGAAAGTAGGCGTAATCCCCAGCGTAACCAGATACTTCTTTTCTGCAACTTCGAACGCCGTGCGAAGCAGATATTCGAACAAATCCAGGTTGCGGATGTGATGATCGGCGGTCTGAATCGTCATCACCGCCTGCGGATCGCGCTTTTGGAGTACCGCAGCCGCCAATGCTACCACAGACGCCGTGCCGCGCGGCGCAGGCTCAATCAGATAATTCTCTTTCGGGATGGAGGGGACCTGCTCCTGCATCACCCGCGCCTGCTCCTCGACGGTCACAACCAGAATGCGCTCCGGCGGAAACAGACGCTCCAGCCGCGCAACCGTGCTTTGAAAGAGTGTCTCCTTGCCAAGCAATGGAAGCAACTGCTTGGGCGATTCCTTTCTGGAAACGGGCCACAAGCGCGTCCCGCCGCCTCCCGCCATGATGACTGCATAAGTATGTTCGCTCATTTTATTCACCATTCGGACTATTCACGCTGTAACCGGCTTGCTCTTCGCGTACAGCCACATATTGCATTCCGCCAACCTGACGCACCATGCCTTTCAACTCCATCAACGCCAGCGTTGCAGAGACCTTTTCAATCGGCAAGCCTGCCTGATTGCGAATCTCGTCCACATGCAAAGGCTCACTACCGATCACGCTCAACAGTTGGGCTTCGGTCGGGTCGCCCGGCATGATCTTGCGGGCGGCTTTTTGCTCGCCCACGCGCGTTAAATCCAGCGCCTGCATCAGATCGTTGACGCTCAACAAAGGAAGCGCGCCATTTTGAATCAACTTGTTCGTACCCTTGCTCTGCGGCGCAAGGATACTGCCCGGCACAGCAAAGACCTCGCGTCCCTGCTCTGCGGCAAACTCCGCCGTAATCAAAGCGCCGCTCGTCTCGCCCGCTTCCACCACCACAACCGCCAGCGACAAGCCCGAAATAATGCGGTTGCGCGGCGGAAAATTCGACGCATCTGGCGGCGTGCCCGGCGCGTAATCGCTCAAGAGCGCGCCATGTTCCATGATTTGTTCTGCCAGCGCTCGATGTTCGGGCGGATAAATTTTATCCACGCCTGAGCCCAGAACCGCAATCGTCCGCCCGCCCGCTTTGAGAGCCGTTTGATGAGCAATTGCATCCACGCCGCGCGCCAGGCCGCTGACCACCGTCATCCCGCGCCCGGCAAGAAACGCCGACAGTTCTTCTGTAATCTGCCTGCCATACGGCGTCACCCGCCGTGTGCCAACGATTGCCACCGCAAACAAATCATCGGGCAGGTACTCGCCGCGCACATACAGCACGGGCGGAGGCTGGTCAATTTCCTTCAAGCGCTGAGGGTATGCCTCGTCCTGCCAGGTCAGAATTTTGATGCCCTGCTTTTCGATTCGCTCCCAGACCTTGTCCAAATCCACGTTTGCCCGCGCCTGGACGACCCTCTCGATCAACCTGGCCCCCAAGCCTGCCGCCGCCAAATCTGCCGGCGACGCCGCCCAGGCAGATTCCAAATCGCCGAAGTACGCCACCAACCCCTGCATGCGCACCGCGCCAATGCCTTTGATCAAGTTGAAGCCGACCCAGAATTTTTTCTCGTCCATGAACTAACTCATCTTACACGGTAGTGCGAGATTTATCTCGTATTTTCAAGCGATATGAATGTCGCGCTACGGGAAAATTGCGTAACATCAGTTAACTCACCATTCGCGGTGACGTGAGATCTATCTCGCGGTTTCAGGCGACATGAATCCCCTTTCGGGGACGATGTGTCGCGGCACGAATGAACTGCGTAACGTCCGTGAATTAAATTTACCGGCAGGCGGAGCCAAGTCAACACCCGCCGCGTCCGGCTCGACCTGGTAATTTGGGTTTACAGCCCCTCGAGCAGGTGAACTCTCAGAAGGCGGCGCTCAAAATCCAGGTCCAGGATGACCGAGGGGATGGCAGGCAGAAGAATTTCCCTGCCAGAGTCGCCCGCCACAACGTACACATCGTTGGCGCCGGTCTCCAGAATTTCCACCAGTTCACCCAGCGGATTCCCGTCTTCATCCACAACGCGCAATCCGAGCAGTTCGTGTTTGTAATGCTGTCCCTCAGGCAATGGGACGTCCCTTGCCAGCGTATAAACCCATTGGTTGCGAAACAAGCCGGCTTCTTCGGGCGTGTCAATGTTTTCGAATTTTACAAGCATTCCGGTTTTGTATGGACGTACGCTGGTCAGGGTGACCGGCTTGTGGTCTTCGCCCACAAACAACCTTCTGCCCTTTTTCATGCGCTCAGGGAAGTCGGTGTGCAAATCCATGATGATTTCGCCGCGCACGCCGTGCGGACGCCGCAAAAACCCAACGCTCAAATAAAGAGGCTCGCCATCTGGCGAGCCCGGTCTCTTTGTATCAGCCATTACTCTGGCTCTACCACATCGAGTGTGACTTGCTTGCCTTCCCGCTCCGCCGCCACTCGCAAGAGCATACGGATGGAGTTGGCAACCTTGCCGCCTTTGCCAATGACGCGCCCCATATCGTCCTTGGCAACACTCAATTCAAGGCGGATTCGCGAGCCGTTTCCCATCTCGCGCACTTGTACTTCTTCGGGGTGATCTACCAGCGATTTGGCAATGTATTCGATCAATTCTTTCATAAGTCCAACTTACCCCCTCTCCCTGTTTGGGAGAGGGGCTGGGAGGTGAGAAAACTACTTGCTCGTCTTATTCGGTGCGCCGCGTTTGGCTTCTGCCTCTTCCGCTTCTTTCAACAAGGTTTCAATCGCTTCACCCTTTTTGAAGCGCTCCCAGCGGTCGAGCGTGCCGGCGGCTTTGAACACCTGCGCCACCGATTCGGTCGGCAGAGCACCGTTCTTCATCCAGTGGAAGACGCGGTCTTCCTTCAGGCGGATTGTCGCGGGCTGAGTGCGGGGGTTGTAGAAGCCCAAAATCTCCAGAAAGCGACCGTCACGAGGGGACTCGCTGTCCGCGGCGACGACGCGGTAGGTGGGCTGACCCTTCAACCCGATACGACGTAAACGTAAACGAACCATCTTGCTTTTTCTCCTTATCGTTTATTGCGCCGATGATACGTTAAAGAACGTACCCTACGCATATCAATTTGCGTTTCAGACAGGCATAGAGGGGTGCGGAAAGGACGCATGCGGGCTGAAATCGCAGGCGCTATTTTACCAGAGAATTGAGGGGCGTTACCCAAACAGCCGCCCCAGTCCCTTGCCGCCTGTTTTTTGGAACATTTTCATCATCTTTTGCGCTTCACGGAACTGCTTGATCAGGCGATTCACATCCTGCACTTCCATGCCAGAGCCGGCGGCGATGCGGCGGCGGCGGGAGGCGTTCAGAATATCGGGGTTGCGGCGCTCCTGACGCGTCATTGAATTGATGATGGCTTCGGTCTGCTTGAAATTCTTCTCGATGTCGCGCGGGTCAATCTGACGAGCCGCCTGCCCCAACTGCCCCGGTAGCATCTCCATGATTTGCGCCAGCGGTCCCATCCTTTTCATCTGCCGCATCTGCTCGAGCCAGTCTTCGAGCGTGAACTGTCCTTTCATCATGCGCTCGGCGGCTTGCTGGGCGGTTGCCTGGTCGAAGGCGGCTTCGGCTTTTTCGATCAAGCCAATCATGTCGCCCATGCCCAAAATGCGGGAGGACAACCGCGCCGGGTCGAAGGTTTCGAGAGCGTCCAGTTTCTCGCCTGTGCCGATGAATTTGATTGGCACGCCGGTTACCGAGCGGATGGAGATCGCTGCGCCGCCGCGCGAGTCGCCGTCCATCTTGGTCATCATCAAGCCGGTGATGGAGACGGCGTCACGAAAGCCCTGGGCAATATTCAGCGCTTCCTGACCAATCATCGAATCGACGACGAGCAGGATTTCGACCGGCGGGACTTTGGCGACGATGGCTTTCAACTCGTCCATCAACTGCGCGTCCAACTGCGACCGACCGGCTGTATCCACAATCACGACGCTGTACCCGCCCTTTTCGGCTTTTTCGAATGCACGCCGGACGAGTTCGGGCGGTTTGAGGTTGAGGTCTGCCTCCACCGTCACGTCAATCCGTTCGCCGAGCTGCTGCAACTGGGTCACTGCGGCGGGACGATAGGGGTCACCGGCAACGAGCATCACCCGCTCCCCTTTCGAGCGCAGGAGGCGCGCCAGTTTCCCTGCGGCGGTGGTTTTACCCGAGCCCTGCAGCCCAACCAGCATGATGACGCGGGGCTTGGGTCCCGTCAAATTGAGCGGCGCCGGCTCGCCCAGCGTGTTGATCAATTCTTCGTGAACGATTTTGATGACCTGTTGCCCTGGCGCGAGCGCCCTGGAGACTTCTGCGCCGATGGCGCGTTCGCGCACGCGCGCGATGAAGGCTTTCACGACGCTGAAATGCACGTCGGCTTCGAGCAAGGCAAGGCGCACTTCGCGCATGGCGGCGTCCACGTCGGCTTCGGTGAGTTTGCCGCGGCGGCGGAGTTGGTCGAAGACCTGGTTGAGTCGATTGGTGAGAGTTTCGAACATGGTTGTTGTGTCGCTCTGGTTTTGCGCAGAGTGAGGGAAGTCCTTTTCAGAGTAGGCAAGGATTGTAGTGGCGAAGCAGGTTCAGGTCAAGAGAGAGGCGATGCAGACTTGCGAGTCCTCAGAGACTTCGGAAGTTTTGTTCGTCCCTTGCTTGACAATCCCCAAGTCACCAAGTAAAATTCCGCACGCTTAACAACAGAATATCGCCGAGATAGCTCAGTTGGTAGAGCACGCGACTGAAAATCGCGGTGTCCACAGTTCGATTCTGTGTCTCGGCACTCTCGGCTGCGGGTTAGTCGAAAATGCGGGCGTGGTTCAGTGGTAGAACGTCTCCTTGCCAAGGAGAAGGTCGTGGGTTCGAATCCCATCGCCCGCTCAGATCTTTAACATGGCGTCGTGGCCAAGTGGTAAGGCAAGGGTCTGCAAAACCCTCATTCAGGGGTTCGAATCCCCTCGACGCCTCTTTTTTCATTTTCGCACCTCAACCGACGCCGCAAGGCGTCTTTTGTTTTTGAAGATGGTTTTGCAAGGGAGCGGCGGGGAGGTTTCCTGGACTTTGTTTTATAATGAGATGGAACCTGGGGGTGCTTTTGTCGTCATGAGTAGGAATTAAATTGTGATGAAGATTCTTTACGTTGAAGATGAGATGGCGCATGTCGAACTGGCACAGCGCACGCTGGAGGATAATCTCAAGGGAGAGTTTGTCCTGCTTAATTGCGCATCCATCACAACCGCGTTGAACATTCTCGAAAAAGAAACGGACATTGACATCGTTCTTTCCGATTTGCGCCTGCCGGATGGTTCAGGTCTCGACTTGTTGATGAAGATTCGGGAAATGCCCGCGCCGCCGGCGGTGGTGCTGATTACCGGGCAGGGAGATGAGCAGGCGGCGGTGGCGGCGCTCAAAGCGGGGGCGGCTGATTATCTCGTCAAGCAGAGTGATTATTTACATCGTTTACCGGTGGTCATCACCAATGCTGTGGCGCAGAACAACCTGGCGCGTGAACAGGCGGCGAAGCGCGAAGCCGAGGTCAGGTATCAAGCCCTGGTGGAACAGATGCCGGCGGTTGTGTTTCTGGATTCGCTGGATGAGTACGAAACGACGTTTTACGTCAGTCCCCGTCTGCAGGAGTTGACCGGTTTTTCTCCACAGGAATGGATCGAAGATCCGCTTCTTTGGCAAAATCAAATCTATGAGGAAGACAGGGAAAGAATCCTGGAGGCGGCTCGAATTTCGCATCAGCAAGGCGGGAGGTTTGCGGAAGAGTACCGTTTCGTCTGCAAGGATGGGCGCGTGATCTGGCTCAAGGAGGATACCAACCTGATCCGCGACGGGAACGGCGCTCCCTTGTACTGGCAGGGCATCCTGATAGATATTACAAAAGAGAAGGAAAACGAACGCGCCCTGCAGCGGCAATTGCAGGAACTGCGCATTTTGAACGCCATCACCCTGGCTGGTACAGAAATCACCTCGGAAGATGAAATCATCGAAAGGGTCCTTCAGGTGGTTTCAGTGGTGTATAACGAGGTGTGCGGCGTGTTAATGCTCAACGAGCAGGGGGACAGGCTGTTTCCCCACTCATCGTATGTAGGGGCAAATATAGAAAACTGGAAGGATGGCAGTCCTATCACACAGGGAGTGACCGGCAAGGCTGTGCGGCTGGGTACTTCCATCCGCCTGGGAGACATCACGCAAGAACCGTCGTTCATTGAAATCGCCGAAGGAATGCGCTCCGAATTGTGCGTCCCCATCCGCGTCAACAAAAAAATTATCGGCGTTTTCAATGTTGAGAGCAAAAGACCCAACGCCTTCGATGAGGAGGACGAACAGTTTCTGGAAACGGTGGCGGGCACGCTGGGGACAGCGTTGGAAAATGCCCGTTTGTACGAGACAGAGCGCAGGCGGCGCGTGGAGGCAGAATCCTTGCGCGAGGCAACCGCTTCGCTGAGCGCACACATCGAGCTCGAGCCGCTGCTCGAGCAAATTCTCACGTCAGCCCAAAAAATCGTCCCCTACGACAGCGCATCCATCTTTCTGGGAACCGGAGAAGGCGACATGGAAATTGTCGCTGTGAGGGGCTTTCCGCCCGACGCCAAACTAATCGGCAAAAAGGTACCCCAAACAGCCAAATGGACCGAATTGTTCGATACGCGTCACCCCATGGTCATGGCAGACGCGCAGGCTGACCCGCGTTTCGAAAAATGGGATGTTTCGGAAATAATTCGCGGGTGGATGGGCGTCCCCATGATCACACAGGATCAGGTGGTCGGTTTCATCAACCTTGACAGTCACCGTCCCAACGCCTTTACCGAGCGCGATGTAACGCTCATCCAAACCTTTGCCAATTCCGCGGCAGTAGCAATTCAGAATGCAATCCTGTTCAAAGCAGAACGGGAACAACGCCAGCGCGAAGAGTCCATGCTGGAACTGATGCGGGTCACCACCTCGACCCTGGAATTGAACAAAATCATGCAGACCATCCTTCAGCACATGCTGAGTCTGATTCCCAGCGATTCAGGGACGATTCAACTGCTGGAGGGAGATAAATTACGCATTGCCGCCACACAAGGATTTTCTCCCGGCGTGCTGAGGGTCGGGCAGATTCTTTCCCTGCAAGATTCCATCTTCAAACAACGAGCCGCCCAAACTCGACAACCAGTTTGGACCAACAACACACGGCAGGATCCCGATTACAAATTCATTGAGGGGGCTGAGGAAGTCAACTCGTTCATGGTCATTCCCCTGATTTACAAGGGCGAGGTCATTGGATTGGCAACCCTGGACAGCCGTCAGACGAACCGCTATACCGCCGAGGATGCTGAATTCGCCTTTGCCATCGCCAACCAAGCCACCATTGCCATCGGTAACGCCAGGTTGTATCAGGAGGCAGTGCAAGCCTCGGAACGCCGCGCCATTTTGCACCGCATCAGCCAGGACATCGTCCGTTTTACGCAGGATACCGAACAAATCTACGCCGCCATTCACGAAGCGGCGGCAAAGTTGATGCCCTGCGACGTGTTCCTCATTACGCTAATCAACAACGACAAAACCGAAATCACGGCAGTGTACGCGGTGGAAGCGGGAACGCGATACTCTCCCGAAAGCGTGCCAGCCCGCAAGGGCTTCAGCGCTGACATTATCAACAACGGAAAAAGTGTCATTCTAAAAGACACGCCAGACATCGAGCAGACGCGGGCAGTACGATTTGGCTCGCCGAAACGTGTACGCTCGGTCGTGGCGGTGCCTATGCGGATCGGCGAAAAAGTCATCGGCATGATTTCGGCGCAATCATACGAGCCAAATGCTTATGACGAGGAAGAGCAAGTGCTGCTCGAAATGCTCGCCACCCACGCCGCAACCGCCATCGAAAACGCCCGCCTGTTCCAGGAAGAAAGCCGCCGCACGCAAATCATCGAAACGATGGTGGAAATTGCGAACGAAATCGCCACCACGCAGGACATCATGCCCGTCCTCGACAAGATCACACAGCGCACGCTGGAACTTCTGCGCGCGAACCATGTCGCCATCTACCTGCTTCATGACGATAACCGCACTCTCAAAGTCATTGCAGCGCAGGGTAAACACAGAAGCCAACTGCTTTCACAAACCATCAAAATTGGCGAGGGGATTACCGGCAGCGTAGTCGCCAGCGGAAAAGCCGAAATCATTGACCTTGTTGCAAGGGACTCAAGGAGAGTTCACCTTGCAGGCACACCGGAGGAAGAAGCCGAATACGAAACCATGATGTCGGTCCCGCTGATTTTGCGCGGCAGACGCATTGGCGCCGTCAACGCCTGGAGACTGCGCGCCAACGGCGTCTTCAGTCCGGTCGAGTTGAGTTTTCTGACCAGCATCGCCAATCAGGTTTCGGTAGCCATCGAGTCGTCGAATCTCTTCAAGGAAATCGTGCGGCGGGCGCAGGAAGCCGCTGCCATCGCCGAAGTAGGACGCGATATTTCCGCCACCCTGCAACTGGACGTGGTGCTCAACAAAATCGCCGCCTACGCCAGAGAGTTGTTAAACAGCGAAAGCAGCGCCGTGTACCTGCCCGACCCATCGAAGCCGATCTTGAAGGCAATCGCCGCCCAGGGCGCCGAAGCCGACCAAATCAGAAACTTTCCGCTGGAAATCGGGCGCGGCATCCTCGGCAGCATCGCGCTCAACAAAAGCGGAGAAATCGTCAACAACACCGAAAGAGACCCGCGCGCCATCGTCATTGAAGGCACAGCGTCGAACCCGCACGAACATATCATGGGCGTACCGGTCATGGAAAAGGACCAACTGACGGGGCTTGTGGTAGTCTGGCGCAGCGGGGTTGATAACGAATACAAAATCTCCGACCTCAACTTCCTCGAAAGCCTTGCCCAGCAAGCCGCCGCCGCCATCAAAAACGCGCGCCTTTACGATGAAGCCCAGCGACGCCTCAAAGAAGTCGAAACTATTAACCGTCTCTCCTCCTCTCTGCGCGCCACACAATCGCAGACAGAAATGTGCAACATCCTGCTCGACGAGACCCTCGATCTGCTTCAGGCGCACGATGGCGCGGTTTGGATTCATGACCCCGCCACAAATCTCATCGTTCAACGGGCGGCAAGGGGCGTAGCCACCCAAACCCGATACAAACACCTCAGACCCGACCAGGGCATTGTGGGACATGTACTCACCACTGGCAAGACCTACATCTCCCCTGCGCTTAAACAGGATCCCCTGCTCTTTTCCGGCAACCGCGACGTCATCCGGGAAGGGTATGCAGGAAGCGGCGTCCCCATCAAATCCAGCGACGGGATTCTGGGTGTGCTCATGGTGCACATCGAATCCAACCGCCGTGTGGAAGATTCCATCCACCTGCTCGAGACTCTGGCTGAAATCACCGGCAATGCCATTCACCGCGCCGACCTGTTCGAACAAAGCCAGGAACAGGTTCGCAAACTGACCACCCTGCGCGACATTGACTCCGCCATCGCCTCCTCCACTGACCTGCGTGTGACTCTCAACATTTTGATGGATCACACGCTGAGACATCTCAAAGTGGACGCGGTGGACATCCTGCTCTACCATCCCGACCTGCAAAGCCTGACATACCTGTGCAGCGCCGGCTTCCGCTCCGCCTCCCCCACCCGTCCGTTGATGCGGCTTGGCGAGGGGCTGGCGGGACAGGTTGTGATGAAAGGAAGGATCGAACTCATCCCCGATTTGCAGGCAGCCGGAGAAATCGGGCGCGACCCTCTGCTCATCCGCGAGGGCTTCGTCTCCTACATCGGCGTTCCCTTAATCGTCAAGGGACAAATCAAAGGCCTCTTCGAAATCTTCAGCCGCGCCCCTCTCGCCCCCACTGAGGACTGGATGCAATTCATGCAGACCCTTACCGGACAAGCCGCCATCGCTATTGACAATTCGCAGCTCTTCGAGAACCTTCAGCGCTCCAACCAGGAAATCCGCCAGGCATACGACACCACACTCGAAGGCTGGGCGCGCGCGCTGGAATTACGCGACCGCGAAACCGAAGGTCACACCCGCCGCGTCACCCGCCTGACGATGGATCTGGCGCGCTATATGAACGTCAGCGAAGACAGCCTGGTGAATATCTATCGCGGCGTGCTCCTGCACGACATCGGCAAAATGGGCGTGCCAGACCAGATTCTGAGAAAAACAGGTCCGCTGACCGATACCGAATGGGCGGAAATGCGCATGCATCCACAATACGCGTTCGACCTGCTCTCCCCCATTCCCTACCTGCGCCCCGCTCTCGACATCCCCTACTGCCACCACGAACACTGGGACGGCAGCGGGTATCCGCGCGGCTTGAAAGGCGAACAAATCCCGCTGGCGGCGCGCATCTTCTCCGTCGTTGACATTTGGGACGCGCTGCTTTCCGACCGCCCCTATCGCAAAGCCTGGTCCCGTGAAAAAGTCATCGCCTATATCAAAGAAATCTCCGGCACAATCCTGGACCCTCAGGTGGTTGAGGCTTTTCTGAAAATGCTCAACGAGCAGGAAGCAAACAACAAGGAGTGACGCCGGGCGTCACTCCTTGTTTGTCTCACTTCACGCGCAAAAATTTCCGTTTTCCAACTTGCAGCACACCCGGATGCGGGAACGGCACATCGCCGCGCTCCAGCACTTCGCCGTCCAGACGCACGCCCTTCTGGTCAATCAAACGCCGCGCCTCACTGCGGCTGGACGCCATTTCCGCCGCCAGGATGACATCCAGTACCGTCTGCCCCTCCTGCAGTTTGTATTCGGGCATTTCATCCGGCATCTCCTTTTTCTGGAACATGCGGACAAACGTCTCCTGAGCCGAATTCGCCTCCGCCTCGCCGTAGAAAATGGAGGTAATCTCGAACGCCATCTTCATCTTGGCGTCGCGCGGATGCATTTTGCCCGAAGCCACTTCGTTTTCGATGGCTTCGATTTCATGCGGCGTCCAGCGAGTGGCAAGGCGCATGTAGGTACCCATCGCAAAGTCGGGAATGGACATCAATTTGCCGTACATGTCCTCCGCGCCGCTGTTGATCGGCACGATATTGCCGGTGGATTTCGACATGCGCTGCACGCCGTCGGTGCCGGGCAAAATGCCGGTGATAATGCCCACCAGCGGTTTCTGTCCCAGCGCCTCCTGCAGTTTCCGCCCGGCAACGATGATGTTGAACAACTGGTCAGTGCCGCCCACCTGCACATCCGTTTGCAAGGCGACAGCGTCGTATCCCTGCATGAGGGCGTAGAAAGTCTCATGCAGGTAAATGGCTTCGCCTTTTTCGAGCCTTTTGGCAAAGTTTTCACGCGCCAAAAACTGCTGAACGGTGAAATTCTGACCCAGGCGGATCAAATCTACCAGCGACAATTTGCTCAGCCACTCGCCGTTGTAGCGAATTTTGGTCTTTTCGCGGTCGAGCACGCGGAAAGCCTGTTCGGCGTAGGTGCGGGCATTTTCGGCGACCTGTTCCTCGGTCAGGATGGGACGCGCTTTGTTCTTGTCCGAAGGGTCGCCCACCAGCGCCGTGTAACTCCCGATGAGGAAAGTCACCTCGTGTCCCAAATCCTGAAACTGACGCAGTTTACGCATCGTAATCGTATGCCCCAGGTGCAGGTCGGTGGAGGTGGGATCGTAGCCGCAATACACGTGCAGAGGTCTGCCCTCTTTTTCGGCTTCGATCAGGCGCTGACGCAGTTCATTCGTCATCGCCTGTTTCAATTCCTCGTCGCCGTATTCGGTGCCTTGCATCAAAAGTTCGACCTGTTCTTCAATATTCATGAAAGCCTCTCGTGGAGAATTTTACAAACAAAAACGCGTGACGCCATGGCGTCACGCGTTCAATGACACCATCGCAGAGAATCAGGGACGGCAATAATATACATCAGTAAAGCAGCAAGCGGACATGGGCGTATTATACAGCATCACTGACCAAGGTTGAAAGAGAACGACCAGGGACCGCGCACGGTGTAAAACTCGTCGCTGAAGACAATCTGTTCCGCCTCCTCCTGGGACATTGAGTCTGGTTTGCCCACAATTTGCAGAGTCTGCACCCCGTCCGACTCCACGCAAGCCAGCGTGATGGGAATGCCGCGTTCGGTAAGGTTTTGCTGGATTTTGAACAGGTAGATCGTGCAGTATTCCTCGGCGCGGGGGGGCGCGGCAATGGCGTCAATGGTGAGAACGGCGGCGGTCAGGTCGGCGTCGGGGGGCACATTGAAGAAGGTCAGGTCGTCGCAGCGCAGGCCGGATTGTCCCTCCGCCGCGTCTTGCATGGTGAGTTGGGTAGAGCCAAAGTCGAGCAGCGAGCCGCCCGGATATTGCAGGCTTGCGCTCCAGATAGTCCAGTTCGAGGTATCGAGCAGTGTGTAGCAGACCTCGGCATGGACTTCCTTGCCGTCACGCCAGGCGCGGTTCACCCGGACCTCGATGCCGCTGGCAGACTGGACTGCCGAGGCTGGCGCCGCCTCCATAGTCGGGTAGGATGGGTCAATATAGGCGGTGGGCGGGGGCGGCTGTGAAGGGGATACAGTCGGCAGGTTGCAGGCGGAAAGAAGCAGGCACAGACCAAGCAGGATTTTTTTCATGGGGGTTCTCGTCAGTTCTTCTGGAAGAGGTCTTTGAGGGCGTCTTCGAGAGCGGGGAAACGGAAGTTATAGCCAAGTTCGAGCAGGCGTTTGGGCTGGGAATAACTGCCCTCGGTGAGCAGAACGCTCATTTCGCCGAGCGGAATTCGTAACAAAAAAGCGGGAAGGTGAAACCAGTAAGGGCGCTTTAGCGTCCGGGCAACGGCGCGCATGAAATCGGCGTTGGAGACGGGGGTGGGCGCAATCAGGTTGAAGGGACCGCGCGCATTTTGGTTTTGGAGGAGGAATTGGATTGCTCCCACATAGTCGGCTATGTGAATCCAGGGGACGGCTTGCGCTCCGTCGCCGAACCTGCCGCCGAAGAAAAGGCGAGTCGGTAACGCCATGAGCGGAAACAGTCCGCCGCGCCGCGCCAGGACAACCGCCGTGCGAATCACAACGCGCCGAACGCCGAGTTCCTCGATGGGGCGCGTGGCATCCTCCCATGCTACGGTCAACTGCGCGAGGAAGTCGCCGGCGGGATGGGTGAATTCGTCGGCGATGGAGTCGTTACGCAAGCCATAATGGTTGATGCCGGAAGCCTGGATGAAAACGCTCGGGCGGGGGGTGGCAGCCCGGATAGCGGCGGCAAGCGCACGTCCAGGCAGGATGCGGGAGTCGAAAAAGCGTTGTTTTTGGCGGCGGGTCCAGGGCCAGTGATCCAGCCCGTAGCCGGTCAGGTTGACAACCGCGTCCATCTCGTTGAGGCGGTCTGCCCAGCCGCCGTGGGTGGTTTTGCCGTCCCATTGGATCTGGCTGGGGTTTTGAGGAGTCTTACGGGTCAGGACGAAGAGGCGGTGTCCGTCCTGGCGCAGGGATTGTGCAAGGGCAGAGCCAAGGAAGCCGCTGCCGCCGGCGATGAGGATGTTCATTTTTCGCTCCCGAATGACAGTTTGGTGTCATTACCAAAAGTGGATTTTACGAATTATGGCATCTGGCATATAATCATGCCTGTTGCGGAGGCAGAATGCACGAACCTGTGCTGGTGCTAAACGCCAATTTCGAACCGATCAACGTCTGTACCACGCGCCGTGCGGTGGGGTTGCTCCTGGCGGGCAAAGCCGACATGGTGATGAACGGACGCGGTCACATCAAAACCGTATCGCAGTTGATCCCGCGCCCCTCGATCATCCGGCTGGAGATGCAGGTCCACCGTCCGAGGCCGCGCGTCAAGTTAACGCGCCGCGAGGTGTTTCGACGCGACAATTATACCTGCCAGTATTGCGGCAAGCGCGACGGCGGGATGACCGTGGATCACGTCATCCCGCGCCACATGGGCGGCAAGCATGAATGGACGAACGTGGTGACCGCCTGCCCGCACTGCAATCACCGCAAAGGCGGGCGCAAGGTAGAGGAGGCGCACATGCAGTTGCTGCATCCACCCAAGGAACCGCCCGCCAGCGCCATGTATATTTTTGGCAGACATTTGAATGAATACCGGGAATGGGAGCCGTATATCAACGGCTGGTAGATTTGCTCCCCCGCCCCTCTCGCGTCGAGAGGGGTTTTTGTTTTACAGGTGATGCAACGCAGTCTCTCCGTAGTGCGATGTGATGAAATTTCGTACCGTAACCGCGTAGTTGGCGGTCTCTAACGCCAACGAGCGCGTAAGAGAACGCGCCCTACACATGTTGCAAGGTTATCTTTTTACAGTTGGCTCATGTGTAGAGTGCGTGCGCTTTCCAATTCCGACGCTAGAGAGCGTCTCTTACGCGAAGCATAGTGAACGTTCTCTAACGTTCACCTGCACTTTGTTTATAGATGAGCCTTTACAGTTTATCAAGGTGCTTGAAAATGCGAGAGAAATCTCACGTTAATGCGTAAACGAACGCCTTCCAGGCGCTCTCTTACAGTTCAATGGTCATAAAATCTTTGGCAACGATGACATTGCCCTGGAAGGTCTTGCGGGCTTCCTGGGCAATGTCGCCTTTGGCAAACCGCCCTGTGGGATAGTGAATGAGATACAAGGTATCCACCTCGGACTTTGCAGCGATTTCTCCCGCCTGCTCGGCGGAGGAGTGACCGTACACGGCGCCGGCGGCTTCGTGGATGAGGATGTCTGCGCCGCCTGCCAGGCGGATGGTTTGTTCACAGGGTTCCGTATCGCAGGAATAAGCGAGGATTTTTTGGGAGCGCTTTGCCTCCACGCGGATACCGATGGTCGGCACGATGTGATGCACCGGCGAGGAGGTAATCTTGAATTCGTCACAGTCGAGCACAAAAGCCATCTCGGCTTCGGGCAGGCGGTAAAAGGCAACAGGGAAGAAATTGGGCCACTCCGCCCAGCCATAGAAGCCCATCAGGTCTTCGAGGCGATCCATGGTGAAGTGAAGCCCGTAGATGTTGATCGGTTTGGTGCGTCCCATCAGCCACATGTCCATGAGCAGAAGCGGGACGCCGGAGACATGGTCGGGGTGAAAGTGGGTGATGATGATGTCGGTCAGGTCGTTGAAATCCACGCCTGCCTGTTCCAGACGGACAACCGGGTTGCTGACACAATCCACCAGGATGGCGCGGGTCTCGCCGATGATTGCCAGGTGAGTGTTTTCGTGGTCCCTGCTGGGCACCGCATTGGACGAACCAAGGATGATGACTTTTGCCAAAACGAAGGTCTCCTATAAAAAGGGGAACGCCAGTTTAATCAACAGCGGCGTGAGATAGACTTCGATGACTGCGGCAATTGCCAGCAAAGGCACAACCAAACCAATAAAAACCTTGAACCAGTCTGCCAGCGCCATGAGGAGAATCTCGCCAACGCTGCGCTCCGTGTTGGGCGAGACCAGCAAAGCGCCCACCTTCAGCATTCCAGCCGTAGCAAGGATAACCGCCGTCAACTCGAACAGTCCATGCGGCAGAACCCCGGCAACGAACGCCAGCAACGGCGAGAAGCCAATCAGGTTTGCCAAGCCCAACACTCCGCCGATAAGCGCAAAGTTCATCAGGAACAGGGTCAAGCCCAGCGTGCCGAAAGAGATGAGCCCCATCAACAGAAACACAACCGTGGCGCGGGCATTGTGGAAGAACAGAAGCGGCGCAGGCACCTTGTCCTGAAATTGCTCCAGGAGCGAGAGGTTGTCACTCACCATTTTTTGAAAGGTTTCCATCCGCTCGGGCGAGTTCGAAAGGTAGGGGGGCAATTCCGCCACCACCCAGAAGTAACTGGCGAATACGGCAATCACGCCGAGGACAATGACGATGAAGATAGGCTGTTTCATCTTCCGCACCGCGTCGAAGACCGCTACACGATACCATTCTGCGAAAGAATGGGCACCGCCCACAAACTGATCGCGGAAGACGCGGTACATCTTCTTGAAGTCCAGGGTGTCAATTTCACGACCCAGCAGGTATTCGCGCTTGAAATGAGCCAGCCCCAGGCGCACAAGCAGGCCCGAAAGCAACACCACCGCCAGGATGGCAAACCAAAGCACATCTTCATTGCCCCAGAAAATCAGCATGGTCTCGCCCTGAAGGATGAACGCCACCGGCACCACCACAAAGGAAGCCATCAAATTCGCCGCGCGGATGGTCGTCGCCTGCACCGAAATCACAATCGCGGCGCTGACCATCAGCACCGCATGACCAAAGGTCAACATGAGAATCAACGCAAGCATGTAAGCGCTCGGGAAGGTCACATCGCGCCTTGAGACCAGAAGCAGGTAAATTGCAATGGAGAGATAACTGAAGGTCAGGGGAGTTGCGATGCCCACCAGCAGTTTCCCCAGATACAAATGCCTGTCTTCCAGCGGCGAAGAGAGAAGCGGCTCGATCGTGCCGCGCTCCTTCTCTCCCACGAATGCTTCGAGCGCAACCACCAGCGTAAAGGACAACGGGAAGAACCCGATTACGAGGATAACAAAGGGTACCAGGTTATCCAGAATCAATTGACCGCCGTAGCGGTTCATAAACCCGATTGCCTGACGGGTGGTTTCATCCGCAATGAACGGAAACACAATCACCAAAAACGCCATTGGCACTACAATGCGCCAGTCGCGCAATTGATCCTTGAACTCGCGCTGTGCCACAAGCCAAATCGCATCCCAACTACGCCGCATACGTCACCCCTTGCGCATCTGCCATCGTTTTCAAATAGACCTGTTCCAATTTTCGGGAGACTTCCTGAAAAGACACCAGCGGAGCGCGGCGGAAGGTCAACTCCTGCACGATTTTGGGATTGACCGCCAGCGGCGCTTCCACCCGGAACCGCAAACTGGTCGCGCTTCGAAACGCCACTTCCACCCCCTCGGGCAGATTCAACTCCCCGGCATCGAACGGCTCGGAAAAGCGCGCCTCGTACTCCACCGGTCCCAACACACGGCGTTTCAACTCATCCAGCGAGCCGTCCAGCAGGATGCGCCCGCGGTAAATGATGGCGATTTGATCCGCCAACGCCTCCGCCTCAGCAAGGTTGTGCGTGCAAATGATGATGGTCCGCTTCGAGGAGCGCAGGCGGGCAATTTCGTTCCGCACCAATTGCGCAGATTCGGGGTCCATCGCCGAGGTCGGCTCATCCAGCAGCAGCACCGACGGGTCGTGGATGAGCGCGCGCGCCAGCGCCAGCTTCTGCTTCATGCCTTTGGAATACTCTCCCGAACGTTTATGCGCCGCCTCGGCAAGCCCGAAATACTCCAGCAGATACTGACTTCGCATGCGGCGCGTCTCAGAGTCCAAGCCATATACCTTGCCGAAGAATTCGAGATATTCCTCTCCGGTCATGCGCATGTACAAGCCATGTTGTTCCGTCAGCACACCCACATTGGCGCGCACCTCTTGCGGCTGTTTGACGACATCACAGCCAGCCACGCGCGCCCAGCCGCGCGTCGGGGAGATGAGCGCGGTCAACATGCGGACAGTGGTAGTCTTGCCGGCGCCATTCTGCCCCAATAAAGCCAGAATTTGCCCAGGCTGAACGCGGAGCGAAACCCCATCCACCGCCCAGAAATCACCGTTGTATTTTTTGCTCAGGTCTTCACATTCGATCATGATTCTCTCAACTGGAGCATAGCATAGAGGACTTTATGGTCAATAAGACAAGGGTCACCCCAAACATCTTATCACCAACCGAAGAGATTAACCCTTACGATGCCGTAAATACAGCGCCGCGCCCGCGCAGACTGCCACCACCCCCATGACGGTCTGATTGATGTTGATGCCCCCCACCAGCGAAGCGTCGAGCCGCAAAAAGTCCAGGAAGAAGCGCCCAACCGGGTAAACAATCAGGTAAACGAGGAAAAGATCCCCGGTTTTCAGGGAGGAGGCGAATCGACGGGAAACCCAGAGAAGGAGGAACATGTTCATCAGGTTCCACAGCGACTCGTACAGAAAGAGCGGATGGTAGTAGTCCACATCGAGATAGCCCGGCAGGCGGTGAGCGGGGTCAATATAGAGTTTCCACGGCAGGCTGGTGGGCGCGCCGTAGAGTTCCTGATTGAAGAAGTTTCCCCAGCGCCCGATTGCCTGCCCCAGCGCCAGCGCCGGCGCGCCGATATCCGTCCACTCTGCGAAGTTAATGCCCGTGCGGCGGGAATAAATGTACAGGGCAATCAACCCGCCGATGATGGCGCCAGGGATGCCCAGCCCGCCCTTCCAGACCGCCAGCGCGTCCAGCGGATGGGAAAAATACCAGCCAGCGGTCACGCCAGTGGAGGGCGAAGGCGTGAGGATGTGCCAGAGCCGCGCGCCGATGATGCCGCCGACGAGCAAATAGACGAAGATGTCCCACACCATCTCCGGATCGTAGCCGCGGCGTTTTGCCTCACGCCTTGCTAAAAATGCGCCCGCCACTGCGCCGCTCATCAAAATGATGCCGTAAAACCGCACAAACAATGGACCAATGCTAAAGCCTTCGGGCATATTCACCTCTAATTCTTTTGTTTCATCCTGGCGTGCACCAACACACGGACGTGCCAGATGCGCTGCAAGGCTGTAAGGTTTGCAAACACCGCCAGAATCCCCAAACCGACATAGATAAAATTCAAAATCAACGCCGGCGCAAGGACGAGATACCGCTCTGCCCGCGTCAGCAGACCGACCTTCGCTTCATACCCCAGACCTTCCGCCCGCGCCTTGACGTACGACACCAGCACCGACCCCGCCGCCGCGCCAAAGGTCAGCATTCCGCCAAGCGTATCGCCCGCCGTCAGGAAGTGATAGAGCAGCCCGCCATAGATGATTAATTCCGAATAGCGGTCTGAGACCGAGTCCACGTAGGCGCCCCACTCGCTCGCTTCGCCGCGCAGACGCGCCATCGTGCCGTCGAGGGCGTCAATCGGCGTCATCACAGCGACGAGGATTCCCCCGGTCAGCAAATCGCCGCGCGCCAGAAAATACGCGCCGACCGTGTTCCCCGCCAGCCCCAGCATGGTGACCATGTTGGGCGTCAGTCCGAGACGGAGGAACAACCTCCCCAACGGGTCGAGCACCCATTTGAACCACAAGCGCAGATAATCCGTGAAGGTTTTCCTTGTCGTCATTGTATTAGCGGTCTTCTCCATTGATCTCCTCTTCTTCATCCAGCGGACCCAGCAAAACGTCGCGCTCCTTCCCGCCGCCCTGCGAGGGACCCACCACCCCCATCTCCTCCAGTTGATCGAGCAGGCGCGCCGCACGCGGATAGCCTATCCGCAGCCTGCGCTGCAACAGCGAAGCCGAAGCCCGCTGGCTTTGCCGCACAATGGACACCGCCTGCTCGATGAGGCTTTCATCCTCGTTCTCGTCGGGTTCGGTCAGCAGTTTTTCCCAGGGCGGCGTCGTGTCCCCCGGCTCCGCGGTCTTCTGCCAGTGCGCAATGACGCGCTCGATCTCCATATCTGTGACGAACACACCCTGCGCGCGGATGGGAGTGCCCACCTCCGGATTGAGGAAGAGCATATCGCCGCGCCCCAGCAGGTTTTCCGCGCCGGTCGTATCCAGAATGACGCGGCTGTCCACGCCCGAAGCCACAGCAAACGCCAGGCGCGCCGGGAAGTTTGCCTTGATCAGCCCCGTCACCACATCGGTGGAGGGACGCTGGGTGGCGACAATCAGGTGAATCCCCGTGGCGCGCGCCATTTGTGCCAGGCGCACCAGGTTATGCTCCGTCTGGTCGGGAGCCGACATCATCAAATCTGCCAGTTCGTCAATCAACACCACAATGCGCGGAAGCGGCGTCCCCTCCTTCTTGCGCGAAACCTTGCGGTTGTACGTCTCCAAATCGCGCGCGTGCGCGGCTTCCAGCAGGCGGTAGCGGTGTTCCATCTCCACCACCACCCAGCGCAGCACGCCCAAAATGCGCTCCACGTTCGTCTCCACCTTGCCGTACAAATGCGGCAGACCATTGAAACGCAGCAACTCGACCATCTTCGAGTCAATCATCACCATCCGCAAATCTTCCGGCGTATTGTTCATCGCCAGGCAGGTTGCCAGCGAGGTGATACAGATGGACTTGCCGGAACCCGTTGCGCCGGCAATCAACAAATGCGGCATGCGCGCCAGGTCTGCCACCACCGGCTGACCCGACACATCGCGCCCCAGCGCCAGCGCCAGCGGCGTGCCAATCTTGTGAAACGCCTCCGTCTCCAGCAAAGGGCGCAGACGCACGTTAGATTGATGCGAGTTGGGCACCTCGATGCCAATATACGGCTTGCCCGGCACGGGCGCCTCGATGCGCAAACGTTCCGCCGAAAGCGCCAGCGCCAAATCCTTCTGCAAAGACGCAATCTGCGCCACGCGCACTTTGATTTGTTTCTCCTCTTCCTCGCTTGTCCCCGCCCGTTTCATAAAACCGGGCTGAACCGCAAACTGCGTCACCGTCGGTCCTACCCGAAAACCGATGACCGTCGCCGAAATGCCAAACTCCGCCAGCGTCTTTTCGATCATGCCCGCAGTTTGGTTAATCGTCCGCTCGTCCGGGCGCGAGGTCTGGTCTGCCAGCAGGATGTTAAGCGGCGGCAGGCGCTCGTCGCGGTTCTTCGCCTCGACCTTCTTCTCCTTCTGCTCCGCCATCTTGAGAGATTTCCTGAACTCCGGCGGCAGAGGCGTAGATTTCTTTTTCTCCGCCCGCGGTTTTTCCTGCTTTTCTTCGGGCGCTTCCTGCTGGACCTCGGGCTGGGCTGCCGTTTCGAGGAGCGGAGTCTCCTCTGCGACCTTTGCCAGCCAGCGCTCGATCCACCCCCAAATGTTGAATCCGCTCATTACCGCCAGCAGCCAGAGCGCAGACATCAGAGCCGTCCCCCCCAACTTACCGGCGCGCCAGAACAGAGAGGTAATGCCCCAGCCGATGCGCCCGCCAAAATGCCCGGATTCCGCCTCGAGGACGGAATTGTCTCCGAAAGCCGCCAACAGCCCCAGGGTCAGGAGCGAGGCGATTTCGAGCGCGAAGAGTTGCGTCCAACTCAGGAGTCCCTCGCCGCGCCGGAGCAGGGAAACTCCGCCATATCCCATCCACAACACGGCAAGATACGCCCCCCACCCCAGCCAGAGAGAAAGAAACCCTGCCCAGAGCGTCAACAAAACGCCGCCCGTGTAGCCGGGCAGAGCGAGAAGCGTCATGAGCGCAAAGGCAATCAGGAGGACGCCAAAAATGTCGCCTGTAAAACGCCCAAAGTGTTGACGGATGCCCGCCAGGCGGTCGAGCCAGTCGGGTTGATGTTCGGAGGCGGGTTCCGGCGGGGGGTGGCGGGTCATTGGTTATCCAACAACATGCTGAAGCCGAGACGCTGATGCGCCGGGTCCACGTGCAGGACGCGCAGTTGAAGCCGCTGTCCCACCGTCAACAGGTCGCGGGGCGACTGTCCATCCGCAAGCGGCATTTGCGTGGCATGGATGAGTCCTTCCACGCCAATATCGAGGCTGGCGAAGGCGCCGTAGGAAAGGACGTTGGTGACTGTGGCAGAGACAATTTTGCCCTGCGGAAATTCCTCCGAGGCGCGCTCCCAGGGGTTGGGCAGCAGCCGCTTGCGGCTGAGCGCAACGCGGCAGCGCTCGGCGGAAAGGTCCAAAACCTGCACTTCGATTTCTTCGCCCAGTTTGACGAGCTGGCTGGGATGCGTCACGCGCCCCCAGGAAAGTTCCGAAATGTGTATCAGCCCTTCGACGCCGCCCAAATCGAGAAACACGCCAAAATCCGTGATGTTGGTAACTCTGCCGGTTACACACATGCCCGGCGTGAGGGTGTGAAAGAGTTCCACGCGTTTGCCGGGCTCGGCAAGCGCGGCGCGCTCCGAAAAGATGATGCGCTCGTCTTCCGGCACGCACTCGATGACTTTGACCTTGAGCGTCCTGCCGACGTAGCCTTCCAGGCTTTGCAGGCGTTCGCCTTCCTTTTCCTTACCGGTAAGTTCGATTAAATGCGAAAGTGGGACGAAACCCGCCAGCCCATTGCCTTCCACGAGCAAACCGCCGCGGTTATGCCCCACGACTTTCATCTCGAGGATGTGGTCGTTTTTATACAGATGTTTGATGGATTCCCAATCCACCACTTCGGGTTTTGCTTCGGCGGCCGGCGCCTGCCGGGGAACGGCGGGTTGAAGCGCAGGTTTTGCATGGACGGAGGCATACTTTTGCTCGTCCGCCAGGACGGATTCCCACCAGCCTTCGTCCAGCACCGGCATTTCGTTATAGTGCTTCCTTCTGTTATTGTTTTTTGGCTCGTTCATTCAGCCCTCCCAATAAATGATTCTCGCCCTTCTCCATCGCGAGAATGGCGCGCGCCACGGCTTCCACCGCCACGCGTTGTTTCCGATAAAGATCCGCTTCCGACATCGCCAGGCGGGCGGCGACTTCACGCACCTTGCGCCCTTCGATGAATTTCATCTCCAGGATGTTATACAAAATCCATTCGCTGGTGAACTTGCGGTCGCCTTCCGGCTTGATTTGCTCCACCGCCTGACGAAGCAGGGCGCGCAGTGCATTCGAGGCGTTGCCTTCATAATGCTCCATGAACTCCCGCACCACGCGCAGACGCATGAGCGGGCTGTTCGTCAGTTTAGGACCTCCCCAATAATGTGTCAGCGCATCCTTGACCCATTCCGCCATATCTGCTTCTTCGAAAACCGTTTCTGTCAGCAGGGCGTTAGTGGTATCGTACCGCCCGGCGGCGCGGATGCGCTGAAGCATGTCCATTTGCGGCTGGAGGTCTTCGAGCGAGCGGAAGACGCGCTGCTGCAAGCGGCGGTCTTCCAGCGCCAGCGCCACACGGTCTGCCAGAAGCCAGAGAGCGTCACGCTGGTCACTTTCCAGCGGGCGGTCAGACCTGCGCGCAATGCCCAGAATTCCAAGAAGAGGCGGAATCTCGTCCCGGTCACCGTTGACCTTGCGCTGGTGAAGCGGCAGAATCCAGAAACCATCCCAGACAAATTCCTGTCTCGCGCCCTCGCCGTTATGGCTGACAACCTGCAAGGCGTCGTTCAAATCCTCGCGCTCCAGCAGGGCGCGGTTTCCAGCCACCACATTCAAAGAGAGTTCTTCGCCGTCCAACGCGGCGACAAAGGCGCAGGGCGATTGCAAATGGTCGCGCACCGCCGCCAGCACGTTTTCCAGAAATTGCTGAAGGTCGCTTTGCGTCAGCAGGCGCTCTTCAATGTTTTGCAGGAGTTGAATCTCCTGACGGTCGCGCCCAAAGAACAAGATGCGCTCCCAAATCGGCGAAAGCAGCGTAATGGCGTGTTCGAAGAGGAGCACCGTCGCCACCATCACCAGCGGGACGAAACCCGAATACGGGTCGCCGCCAAAAAATTCCCCGGCGCGGCGGACGATGGTCATCAGCGCCAGCGCGGTGGAGGCAGTGACCGGTCCGCGCAGGAGCCATTTGAAGAGGCGGCTCTTGACCACACGGTCGGGCCAGGAAACGCCGAAAAACGCCACCGCATACGCCATAGTCACCACCAGCACGGCGACGAGGAGGTTGTTGACGAGAACCGCAGACCAGAAAACAAGCGGATACTGCGCCGCAAAGCCGGAACCGTACAACAGGTATGGGTAGGAACCGAGCGCCGGCGCGGTCGCGCCTGCCATCAGGTACAGCATTCGCCGCCGCCCGGAGCGCGTCAACATGAGGCGGTAGGCGCGGACGAAGTTATACCCCGCCCAGGCAATCACTCCGATATAAAAGAGCGTAAAGATTTCCGTCCAAATAGTGCGGTGGAGATAGGGAGCGGGTTTCCCGTTTGGCACCAGTCCGCCCACCAGCAAGCCCAGCGCAAGCAATACCAGAAAAACGGCCGCAATGCCATATACCAGGCGGACAGCCATGCGCCGGCGTCCGCGCGAGGGACGTCCCGCCGTCACCAGCAGAGCGTCGGAGAGATGCAAATACGCAGGGGGGAGGAAGATGATGCCAAGCCATTGCAGCCGCAGGAGAAGTTCGATCCCCCAGTCTGGCACGGTCTTGTTTTGAAGTGCTTCAGTGGTAAAGACCACCACCACGCACAACAAAATAATCGCAAACGAACGCGCCACACGGTCGCGCAAATTGAACGACAGGGCGTACAACAACAAAGAAAAGGCGGTAATGGCAATCCCCGCCGTCAGAATATTATTGAGAACCTGCAGCCCCGCCAGTAAACCTTCGTACCAACCGTTAAACATGCGTTCCTTCCGCGGTTATTTTAATGCTCTCCCAAAAAACAAGGCAACATCCTGAGTAGGATAGTAACGGTCATTATACCCGCAGAACTCATACCCCAACTTTTGCGCCAGACGAATGCACGGATGATTCTTGGCTTGCATATCCAACAGGACGCGCCGCGCGCCTCTTTCCAACGCCCAAGCCTGCACCGCCGTCAAAAGAGCCGACCCTACCCCCTGCCGCCTCGACGACGCCGACACAACCAGGTCCATCACCCGCACGAGGCTCGAGGCAGGCTCTTCCACCGCGCCGACATATCCTACCGAATGTCCCTCACGCACGGCAATTAAGAACAAGTCGCGCCGCTCCCACTCCTCGGGCAGGCTGGAAGGGTCGCGCGGATACTCCACCTTGATCGCGCGCGGCAGACGCACCTCGTGAAAGTTCGCCGCCACACGCTTCGGCTCACTGCGCAATTCCAACTGCCAGACGTATTCGCTCGAACAGGAATGATCCATCGCCATGAGACTCGGCAGGTCATTTACGCTGGCAGGTCTGATTTCGAAAGAAGCCATGTACACTCCCGTCATTGATTTGCCACGCGCACCGCGATGATGCACGGCTCGATGGTCTTTCCGACATTGTCAATAATGACCAATTGCAAAAAGTAATCGCCGTTTGCCAGCGCAGTGGTATCCCATTGTCCCAGTTCGCCATCTTTGACCGGTTTTGCGCCGGCAGCAATCGTCGTCCACAGGCTGGTTCCCACCGGCGCAATCTCGTACTTGTAAAAACCAAAATTGGGAATACTTGCCGTGCCGGTCAGCGTCACCGTTCCCCTGACCTCCTCACCCGGCTTGGGTGAGGTGAGCATGATTGTATCCTTTTCACAGCCGCTCATCCCGGTTTGAACCGCCGGCGTCTCGAGCGGAAGCGCCGTGCCGGGGGGCAGGGTGCCTGCGGGAGTGGCAAGAAGATCCAAAGTTGGGGTGACAAAGGCATCAGCCGCCGGCAGTGACGGCACAATCAGCGCCGTCACATAGAACTCGGCAAAGAAGAGCAGCAAAATGAGAAAACCGAAGGCAGTCGCCCGCCTCAAACGATTGAGCGCAAATTCGCGTTCCAGCGAAAAAACGGCTTCGCGCCATTCGCGCCATGCCATCCACATCCAACGAAAGGCATACAGCGCCCCAATCGCCAGCAGGATGTAAACGAGCAGGCTATACGCATCAAGCGAACGATAGAGAGAGCCCATGCCAGGCGTCACCTACAACGAGCGCAGCACGCCGCGGATGATGGTTTCGATTTTGGGGGTGATGACTTTGCCCGCCTCGATGACCTCTTCGTGGGTTGTGATGGTGGAGCCATCCAGGTTGGCTTTGTTGCTGATGCCTGAAAAACCCAGCACCCGCATGCCTCCGTGACGCGCAACGATAACCTCCGGCACGGTGGACATGCCCACCGCATCGGCGCCTGCCAGCCGCAGAAAACGTAAATCGGCGGGGGTTTCAAAAGAGGGACCGCTCAAACCGCAGTACACACCCTCGCGCAAGGGGATGTTGTTTTCCGCGGCAACCCGGCGGGCAATCTGCATCAGTTCGGGGTCGTAGGAACGGCTCATGTCGGGAAAGCGCGGACCGAGTTCGTCAATGTTCGGTCCCATCAGAGGGTTGGCGCCCGCCATGCCAATCAGGTTCAGATTGTCGGTGATGAGCATGACATCGCCGGGGGCGTAATCGGGGTTGATGCCGCCCGCCGCGTTGGTCACGAACATCATCTCGATGCCCAGGCGGATCATCACCCGCACCGGCAAAGTCACCTGCGACATGCTGTACCCTTCGTAAAAATGGACGCGTCCCTGCATGACCAGCACGGGCTGTCCTTCCAGTTTGCCGATGACCAGCCGCCCCACGTGCCCGGGCACCGTCGAGCGGGGCCAGTTGGGCAGGTCGGCATAGGGGATGGTGTCGGCGTCTCGGACGGAATCAGCCAGCGAGTTAAGCCCGGAACCGAGAATTAATCCGACGCGCGGCTTGTAAGAGGTGCGTGCGCGGATGGCATCCGCCGCTTCGTCTATTTGTTGTAAGGTAATGAATTGATTCATCATGGATTACTTCTTTCCATACGGGATTTGGGACTGCGCCCCTCGAAAAATTATATCAGAGAACAACTTGCAGCGTTGTAAGTAACCCAATCGCAGGCGGGAGGTCATGGGGGTTAAAATATGTCTTACAACATTATGGCATCTCAGAACGTCAGCCGCTCCTATCAGGCTCAATTGGTTATTGCCGGCATTTTCTCGATTATCGGGCAAAGTTTGTTGATTTTACCCGCCAGCCTTTTCCCTCGGTCGCCCATGCCCGACTGGGGAAGTATTGCCGCAGGCGCGGCTTTGTTTACCGCCGCCACCATTTGGACGGTTTCCGTCATCCGCCTGCTCAATATTGGATGGCGCGGAAACGCGCACTTCATTCTCAACCAGGCGATCATCGTTACAGGCATTCTCGTCCTTTCGGAATCGTCCGATTCGTTCGCACGGGCGGGCGGCTTCCTGCTCACCAGCCTCATCACCGCCCTGACCGTGTACGGCATCCTCGCCAACACTGCCACCCCTTCCCTGACGAGCGCGGTGGAAGCCCGGGCGAAAAAACAACAGGAGGAAACCCTGCGCCTGCAGGAACTCGCCCAAAACACCGGTGCGCTCAAGCAGCAACTTACCATCGCCACGCAAAAACTAAACGCCGAAAAACAGCGCACCACGCAGTTGACCTACCTCATCGAATTGAGCCATCAATTAAACGAAGAACTCGACCCGCCGGTTGCCGCACAAATTGCCGTCAATGCGCTCGAACGGGTAGTGAAATGCACCGTCGTTTCACTGATGGTCTACGAAGCCGAGACACGCCAACTGGTTGCTCTGGCATCCGGCGGTCCCATGACCAGCCTGCTCCCGCCGGGACACCGCCAGGACGCAAGCCGCGGCCTGCATGGACGTGTGACCCGCCAGAAAAAGACCATCGTGGTCAACGATACAACCGAGGACGCCGATTTCATCCCCGTCAACAACGAAAACACCCGCTCCCTGCTCATCACCCCCATGCTTTCTCATGGGCAGATTACCGGCGTCATCGAGGTCCGCTCCGACAGACCGCACGCCTTCAAAACCATAGACATTGCCAGCGTCGAAGGAGTGGCGCTCGAGCTCACCCGCGCCTGGGAGCGCGCCCGTCATCAAGAGCGCCTTTCCGAGCTCATTCAATCTGGCATCTCCCTTGCCTCCCTGCTCGACCCGCAAGCCGCCGTTCAGGAAATCGCCCTGCTTGCCCGCAAAACCTTCGAGGCAAGGTTCGTTTTTGTCACGCTTCTCGACCAGCAGGGGGGATATTCCCGCACTGCCCACGCCGGCGACGCGCCGCGCCTGCTCAATTCACTGAGCCAGAATCCCGCCGGCGACACATTACTTCAAGCCGCGCTCAACGCCGCCAATCCGTTTCGCGTGCGCGATGTGCGCAGGTATTCCAGCCCGAACACCCTGGAACTCGACCATCCCGGTCTGAGAAGCGCCCTGGCAATTCCCATCCGCCTGCACCGCCTGAGCATCGGAACCATCCTGGCATTCGGCAAACAAACAGGCGTTTTCTTTACAGAAAAAGACGAATCCCTTGCCAATCTGCTCGGCTCGCAAGCGGCGGCTTCTGTGGAAAGCTCCTGGCTGTATCAGGAACTGAGAAACAAGGAAAGCATCACCTCCATGTTCCGCCAGTTGAGCGAAGAAGTTCTCATGACGGAGGATGTGAGCAAGGCGGCGGAAATCATTGCCCGCGCGGCTCATAAAACAGCAAACGCCACCGAGACCGGCATCGTCATCCTTGCCCCCAACGGAGAAATCCAGGTAGAAGTGGAACTCGATAACCGGGGCGTTCATGCCCGCCGCGAACCTCCCATGGAGCGCATCCGCCAGGCAATGCAAACGCGGCAAAGCATCTTCGTCACCACAGAGCGCGGCGAACTTGCCTGTTACCCCATGATCACCCGTTCCCACCCCATTGGGGCATTGTGGGTGCTGATTTCGGAAATTCGCGGACAGAACTTCGCCAACGTTCAACTCCTGGCAAATCAAGCGGCGGTGACGCTGGAACGCGTCAACCTGCTGGCAGAGTCGCGCCGCCAGGCAAAAGAACTCGAAGCCGCCTACGAAGAACTGGAAAAGACCTACGACCAGACCCTCAAAGCGCTGATGTCTGCCCTGGATGCGCGTGACCGCGAAACGGAAGGTCACAGCGTGCGCGTCAGCCGGCTGGCATGTCTGCTGGGAGAAAAAATCGGGTTAAACAGCGACCAACTCAAAGCGTTGGAGCGAGGCGCTCTGCTCCACGACATTGGCAAAATCGGCATCAGCGACTCCATCCTGCACAAACCCGGCAAACTGACCGAGGACGAATGGAAGATCATGCGCATGCATCCCGAAATCGGCGCGCGCATCGTGGAACGCATCCCGTTCCTCCAGGAAAGCATGGCGGTCGTCCGCTATCACCACGAGCGCTGGGACGGAAGCGGCTACCCCCTCGGCATTCGCGGAGACGAAATCCCCATCCACGCCCGCATCTTCGCCGTAGTGGACGTGTTCGACGCGCTGACCAGCAACCGCAATTACCGTAAAAAATCCACCCCTCAGGAGGCATTGCAATACCTGCGGGAACACGCGGGCATCCTGTTCGACCGGCAAATCGTCGAGGCGCTGGCGGAACTGCCCTACGATGAATTTGTGGAAGGAAGCAGACTCCCATGAAAAGCGCCAAATCCGTCGCCCCTTTTGCCCCTCACGAAATCAGACGCTTCATTTCCCCGCTGACACTTGCTTCCACCGCCCTGATGGCAGGCATCATCGCCGACGCCCTCTCGGCGCCGCCCGCGCCTGATATTCTGCTGATGCTGTGGGGCGCGGCAGGCATCGGCTATATTGCGCTGGCTCATTATCTCCTCGTGCGCTCTACATTTCAATCTACATCATACAAACTGCTGAATTCATTGCTGACCGGCATCGGCATCGGTATTTTCAACATTCTTCTGCCTCCTGACCACAATGAAATTGCCCAGCCGCTCATCGTCTTTGGCGTTGTCGTTGGCGCGACAATTAGCGACCGCTGGTTTTCCTATCTTATCCTGGTGCTCGTCGGTTCCATCAGCCTGCCCTTCAGCCAGCTCACATTCCACAGTATGAATGGCGCGCTTGAGTTCTTCGCTCCCTATCTTATTGCGCTCGTTGTCCTGGAGGTTCTAACCCGCCTCAAAGAGACCACCCAGCAGCATATTCACCGCCTCGAAACCATCAACAATATCAGCCGTCAAATCATGCAAACGCTGGACAAAGGGAGAACCCTTGCCCTGCTGAACACCGCCCTTCGAGACACCCTTCGCGCCGACACCTACTTCATCGGCTTTGCCGAGAACGATCATCTGCGGCTCGACTTGTTCTACGACGAGGGCGAGTATTTCAACGGCACCTCCCTGCCCCTCGCCGGCACACTTTCGAACTGGGTGATCAAAAATCAAAAAGAGTTGTTCCTCCCCGACCTGCGGGATGACGTTTCGCTGGAAGGCGTTGACCTGAAAATCATCGGCAAGGAAAAGACCAGCCTCTCCTGGATGGGCGTGCCGCTCAGCGCACAAAACGTGACCGGCGTTCTCGTCCTCGCCTCCTACACCGCCAATGCCTTCGACCAGGGCGATTTGGAACTGCTCACCAGCCTGGGACAACACGTCACCCTTGCGCTGGATAACGCCGTGCGCCACGCTCAGGTAGAAGAACAGGCGCGCCTCGACAGCCTGACCGGCGTTTACAATCACGGTTATTTCCTCAAACTGCTGGGCGAACAAACGGAACAGGCGGCGCACTCCAACAAACCCCTCAGCCTGATCATGATTGACATTGACTACTTCAAGCAATACAACGACACATACGGTCACCTCGTAGGCGACCGCATCCTCACATCCATCTGCACGGCAATCCGCCACAACATCAAACAAACGGACGCCGTCGGAAGATGGGGCGGCGAGGAGTTTGCCATCTCTCTGCCAGGCGCCAGTGGAAGCCAGGCATACCAAATTGCCATGCGCATCTCCGAAACCATGCGGGGCGTGCGAATCACAGACCGTGACCAGCAGACCCTTCCCATTCCCACCGTCAGCCAGGGAATCGCGGTTTATCCCACTGAAGCGGATGAAGTTTTCCACCTGATTGACGTGGCAGACCGCCGTCTCTACATCGCCAAAGAACGGGGAAGAAACCAGATCGAGCCCGGCGCCGATTTCTGGAAGGACTGAAGCGTCTTCACGCTAAAGCCTGCGCAAATGCAGTCACTGCCTTTTCCACCGCGGCATCGTCAATCCAATAGTGCGTCACCAACCGAAAACGGCGCGGACCGTCCGGGTCCACCAGCACGCCCAGCCCTTTGAGCCTTTCGGTCAGTTCCCAGGCGTTCCAGCGGACATTTTCCCCCAGGTTGAAATACACCATGTTGGTATAAGGCAAGCCTTCATCCAGCAGAATGCCGGGCAGTTGACGCAAACCATCCGCCAGTTTTTTGGCATGGAGGTGATCTTCGCTCAGGCGGGCAGTCATTTTTTCGAGTGAAATGATCCCCGCCGCGGCAACGACGCCTACCTGCCGCATCCCGCCGCCCAGCATCTTGCGGATGTGACGCGCCCGCGCAATGAACTTTTGAGCGCCCACCAGCATCGAACCGATAGGCGAAGCCAGTCCCTTGCTCAGGCAGAACATCACCGAATCGGCTGGAGCCGCCAGGTCTTTCACATCCACGTTTTGCGCCGCCGCCGCATTGAAGAGACGGGCACCGTCAATGTGCAGGGCAAGGTTGTGAGCGCGGGCAATCTCCGCCACCCGGCGGGTGTACTCCGCCGTCAACGGCACGCCGCCGCAGATGTTTTGGGTGTTTTCGAGGCAGATCAAACGCGTAATGGGGTGATGCACGTCCTCGGTGCGGATGGAGGCGAGGATGTCCTCCAGCGCCAGCGTGCCGTCCTTTTGATTCGGAACAGGGCAGGGCTGAATCCCTCCCAGCGCAGACATCCCCCCCGCCTCGTTCAGATAGATGTGGGATTTGCTCCCCAAAATGACCTCATCCCCGCGCTGACAGTGAACCAGCAGAGCGATGAGGTTGCCCATCGTTCCCGAGGGGACAAAGAGAGCGGCTTCCTTGCCAAGCCGCTCCGCCGCCATCGCCTCCAACTTGTTGACGGTTGGATCGTCTCGAAAGACATCGTCGCCCACTTCAGCCTCTGCCATCGCTTCGCGCATTTCGGGCGTGGGCTTGGTGACAGTATCGGAACGGAGGTCAACGTATTCCATGTTATTTTCCTTTTCGCAAAAATCGAAGGATGTTTTCCAGTTCATCCGGCAGGGGCGCTTCGAAGGTTCTCGGTTCTTTTTCGTTGGGCAAAAGGATGTTGAGCCGCCAGGCATGCAGGAAGTGACGCCCAATTTCCAGGGTCGGCGTTTTGCGCCCATACACCATGTCGCCGACAATCGGACACTTCAGAAACGCGCAATGCAGGCGAATCTGGTGTGTGCGCCCGGTTAGTGGATGAAATTCCAGCAGGGTGTGTTTTTCGAACTCTTCGAGGGTCTTGTATTCCGAAACCGCCTCGCGCCCCTTGCTGGCAGGGACGATTGCCATGCGCTTGCGGTTTTTGGGGTCGCGCCCAATGGGAGCCTCCACGCGGCCCGCGGGGGTGGGCGGTTTGCCGTCCACGAGGGCGAGGTAGGTCTTTTCCACGTTTCGCAGGCGGAACTGGTCTTGCAGCCAGCGGTGGGCGCGTTCGTTTTTGGCAAGCAGGATGAGTCCGGAGGTCTCTTTGTCGAGGCGGTGGACGACGCCGGGGCGTTCCTCGCCGCCGATGCCCTCGAGGTCGGAGTCGTAGCCCAGCACGGCGTTGACCAGCGTGCCGGAGGTGTGTCCCGCCGCCGGGTGGACGACCATTCCCGCCGGTTTGTTGACCACGAGCAGGTCGTCGTTTTCGAAGAGGATGTCGAGAGGGATGTTTTCGGGGAGGAGCCCGCTGGGAGCGGGGGGAGGAATCCGAACTGTCAGCGTGGAGCCGGCTTCGAGAGGCTGACCAGCCTTCCGCGCGGCGCGACCGTCCACCTCCACACAGCCGGCGGCAATCAGTTGTTGAATCCGCGAACGGGAGAACTCCGCGAATTGCGCGGTCAGAAATTTGTCGAGCCGTTCGGGGATGTCGCGTTCAAAGCGGAAGGTGACGATACGCTCATTCACGGGTCGCTTCGCCTGGTTTCTCGGCGGGCGGGGTTTGGTGCTTTTGCCTTTTTTCGGCGCGTTCCGTCAGCCAAACGCCGAGAAACAGCACCGCCGCGCCGATGGTGATGCTGGCATCTGCAATGTTGAAGACGGGGAAAGTGCCAACCGAGATGAAATCGGTCACATGCCCGATGGTGAGGCGGTCAATCAGGTTGCCCGCTGCGCCGCCCAACTGCATGCTCATGGCGAGGCGCAGAGACCAATCCGCCTGTTCGACGTGGGGGTAGTAGTAAAGAATCAAACCAATCACGAGGAAAGCAAGCACGGTAAAGACCATGCCGCCCTGTTGGAAGATGCCGAATGCTGCGCCGGTGTTATACCAGTGGACGATGCGCGCGTAAGGGCTGAGCCAGGCGAGCGGCTCAGGAAGCCATGTGCCGCCGAGCGGAAGGCTGGCGCGGACGAGGCTTTTCGTCCACTGATCGAGCGTTACGATGACCACCGCAATCAAAACAATCTGCCAATATCGTTGAAACAAAGTCTTCAAAATTCACCTCAAGCCGCCCCATTCTACCATCACTCACGGAGGTACACGCGCGGCACGCGGGCGCTGATGTTCGTCAACACTTCGTACTCGTTCGTGCCGGTCCATTCCGCCAGGTCTTCGGCGCGAATGCCGCCGCCCAGCAGGATGACATCTTCGCCCACGCCAATCTCGTCATCGCCAACGTTGACCATGAACTGATCCATGCAGATGCGCCCCACCTGCGGATATTCCTTGCCGCGGATGAGCACCCGCGCGCGGTTGGTCATGCGGCGGAAGTAACCGTCGCCATAGCCGCAGGGGATGGTGACGATTCGGGACTCCGCCTGAGCCTGCCACAACGACCCGTAACTGACCGTCCGCCCCGGACGGATGCGTTTGGAATACGAGACCCGCGCATGCCAGGTGAGCGCCGGTCGAACCTCCACTGCCCGTTCGGCTTCTGCGCCGGGATAGATGCCGTAGAACAAAATCCCAGGGCGCACCATCTCGAAATGCGCCTGCGGCAGGTTGAGGATGCCGCCGGAGTTGCACACATGCCGGAGCGGCGGCAGAGGCAGGCTCAGCCGTTCATATACATGCAGGGCTTCGGAAAAACGCTCCAACTGCATCAGGGAAAACGAGCGGTCTGCCAGTTCGGAGTTGGCAAGGTGAGTGTAAATCCCTTCCACGTCCAGGTGACGGCACGCCGCCGCCTTCAGGATGAGTCCTTCCGCTTCGTATTCGTGGACG
Source organism: Chloroflexota bacterium (assembly GCA_039961775.1). Classification (GTDB taxonomy): domain Bacteria; phylum Chloroflexota; class Anaerolineae; order Anaerolineales; family Villigracilaceae; genus Defluviilinea. Next base: position 8,660 of record JABRVZ010000014.1, on the reverse strand, counting down.
CCCACCCTCTCCATGCCGGTGTCAATTTTCAGGTGAGTCTTGATGCGTTTGCCGGTTTGTCTGGCGACCTGTTCGGCGGCGTCGAGCAATTCGGGGGAGGAGCCGGTCAGCGTCAGGTCATATTCTGCAAAGAGGGGCGCCTGCTCCGGCAGAGTCCCGCCGGCGACGAGAATCGGCTTGGAAACTCCCAGCCGCCGCAAATGAATTCCCTCCTCCGCCAGCGCAACGCCGAAATAATCCACATACGGCTCGATGAACGGCGCCACCCCGTCCACGCCGTGACCGTAGCCATTTGCCTTGACCATCGGCATGACTTTCGCCGGCGCAACGTGCGCGCGGATGGCTTCGAGATTTCTCTTGAGTTGGGAAAGATTTACTTCAAGGTAAACAGGCCGAATCAACGCTGACATACTTGAGGCAACCACTTTACCGGCAGACGAATGTTGTTGTGCGGGCATCGAACATTTGCGAACTGTTCTGCCAAATTTGATTCATTCGCGCCGTTCGATGCAAAAAATCAAACGTGAAACTGACAAAAATTTTGAGCCAAATGGTTGGCGCCTGCCCATTTGGCTCAAAGGTTACAGGGAATAATATGACCTAGTAATCGCGTCTGCGTTCGCGGTCACCGCCCTGCCTGCGCCCGCCGCCGCTGCGAAAGCCGCCCGGACGTTCCTCACGCGGACGGGCAATATTCACAGTGAGGGCGCGTCCGCCAAAATCCTGTCCGTGAAACTTGTTAATGGCAGCCTGGGCTTCCTCCGCGCTGGACATTTCGACAAAGCCGAAACCCTTCGAACGTCCGCTCGCGCGATCCTTGATCACCTGCGCTGACTTCACCGTGCCAGCCTGAGAAAACAAATTCTCCAGGTCGGCATCCACCGTGCTATAGGGCAGGTTTCCAACATACAGTTTCGCTTCCATGAAAGACTCTTCTCCTAGGTGTGCGCCGGGCAGTGAAGCAACCGCCTGCGGCAAAAAACGGAACGACGATGCATGACGACGGGATCACAGACACCCAGGCGCCAGGAAGTGAAACAACTTGCCCCTTCTGATTGCCGGACCACCAAACCTCATGCACTTGCTGTCCGATTCTAGCACAAGAGGGGTGACAAAGCCAGAAACAGTCTTTCACGAATTTGCCGGGGAAAATTGCCGCATTCGCCTCATTCGATGCAAGATTAATCCGCACTGCGATATAATGCGCCGAAAAAAAGCCATGGACTTCATCGCTCAATTCGAATCCCGCCTGCCCGAACCTCTTCTCCGCTTGTTCCGCAGTCTCGATACGCCCTTCGCCATCCAGAACTACCTCGATACCATCACCTACAAGGGCGAAGAGCGCGACCGTTCGCCCCTCAACGTGATGCTCGACAATCAGGGTCACTGCCTCGACGGCGGCTTCCTCGCCGCGCTCTGTCTGTGGCGCATCGGATTCAAACCGCTCCTGCTCGACATCGTCCCCGACCCGGGCGTGGATGACGACCATGTCCTGGCGTTGTACCAAATCGAAGGTCGCTGGGGAGCCGTGGCAAAGACCAACTACATCTTTCTGGGCTTCCGCGAGCCTGTCTACAAGAACTTCCGCGAACTGGTGATGACCTACTTCGAGCATTACGTCAGCATTCACAAACGCAAGGTTTTGACCGGTTACCTGCGTCCCTTCGACGCCTCACGGTACACACATCTCAACTGGGCATGGGACGAAACCGGGGCGAATACTCTTTATCACAAACATTTCTACGGACGGAAGCCCATTCCCCTCATTACCAAAAGCATGGCGGCGCGCCTCAGCCCCGTCACTGACCGAACCTATCAGGCGGAAACCCTCTTCACCGACCTGAACGAGTCGTTTGGGAACCGCAAATATTAAATAACCCGTTGCTCCACGAAGTTCACGAAGAGACACAAATTCATTTTTTTCGTGAAAATTCGTGCGCTTCGTGGATCATTTTTCTTATTTCGGGTAGAGTCTATTAATCACCCATGTTGTGAGTGGTTTCAAACAAATGTACAATGGGAGCATGGACCTCGCCTCCCGCCTCTCACAAATCATCCACCCCTCCCGCGTCAAGGCGCGATGGCTCGACCGCATCGCCTACGCCAACGACGCATCGTACTTTCGGCTGGTGCCGCAGGCGGTGGTACAACCGAACGCCATCGGGGAAATTCAGGCGCTCTTCAAATTCACCCAGCAACACAAAATCCCCATGACCTTCCGCGCCGCAGGGACGAGTCTCTCCGGTCAAGCCGTGACCGACGGCATCCTCGTGGACATTTCCAAACATTGGGACAGGTACAGCATCGAAGACGGCGCGAGACTCATCCGCTTCCAACCCGGACTGGTGGGCGGATTCCTCAACAACACGCTCAAACCCCACCGTCGCCGCATCGGACCCGACCCCGCCTCGATTGACGCCTGCATGATGGGCGGCATCCTCGCCAACAACTCCAGCGGCATGTGCTGCGGCGTGACCGAGAACGCCTACCGCACCATCCATTCGATGACCTTCGTCCTGCCCAACGGCTTCACGCTCGACACCGCCGCGCCAAACGCCCGTCAAATCTTCGAGAACGAACAGCCGCACATCGCCAAAGGACTGCTTGAACTCAAAGAACGTATAACCTGCAACCTGCAACTTTCAAGCCGCATCCGCCGCCGTTACCAGATGAAGAACACCAACGGCTACCTGCTCAACGCCTTCCTCGACTTCGACTCCCCGCTCGATATTCTCACTCACCTGCTCATCGGTTCCGAAGGCACGCTTGGCTTCATCGCCGAAGCCGTGCTTCACACCCTGCCCGATTACACCTACAAATACACAGGACAACTGTATTTCAAAAACACGCAGGACGCCGCCGATGCCATCTACCCGCTCGCGCAATCGGGAGCGCGCGCCGCAGAGATCATGGATCGTCCCTCGCTGCGTTCCGTCGAAGAGCTGCCCGGCGCGCCAGCCATCCTCAAGCAGTTGCCCGGCGAAGCGACCGCCATCCTCGTGGAGTATCAGGCTGAAGACGCAGAATCAATTTCCAGATTTAGAAAAGAAGCGCAGCGCGTCGTCAAGACTCTCAAACTGATTCACGACGTCCGCTTCACCGATGACCCCGCCGAGCAGGCATCCCTCTGGAAACTGCGCAAGGGCATCATCCCCTCCGTCGGCGCGATGCGCCCGCCCGCCACCACACTCCTGACCGAAGACATCGTCTTCCCCATCCAATCGCTCGCCGACGGCGTCACCGACCTGCAGCGCCTTTTCGACGAACACGGCTACGAGGAAGGCGTCATCTTCGGTCACGCCAAAGACGGCAACCTGCATTTCCTCATCGCGCAATCGTTCAACACCGAAGACGAAACCCGCCGCTTCGCCGCCTTCATGGACGACCTCGTGCGCGTGGTCAGCGGCAAGTACGACGGCGCGCTCAAAGCCGAACACGGCACGGGACGCAACACCGCGCCGTTCGTCGAGACCGAATGGGGCGCAGAGGCTTACGCCATCATGCGCGACCTCAAATCTCTGCTCGACCCCGACAACATGCTCAACCCCGGCGTCATCATCAACCCGAACCCGCAGGCGCACGTGACGCACGTCAAAAGCATTGCGATGGTCGCGCCCGAAATTGACAAGTGCATCGAATGCGGATTCTGCGAGTCGAGGTGCCCCAGCCGCCGCCTGACTTTGACTCCCAGGCAGCGCATCGTCGTTCAGCGCGAACTTGCCTCCCTTCGCCTCGCCGCCTCCGACTCAGGGATGGCTGATTCGCTCTCGAACGACTTTCTCTACGCTGGCATCGAAACCTGCGCCGCCGACGGGCTGTGCGCCACCGCCTGCCCTGTGGGCATCAACACCGGAGAGTACATCAAGAAACTGCGGGCGGAAATGGTCACAAACGAAAAGCCAGCAAAATGGGTCGCGGATCATTTCTCCTTTGCAGAACAAACCATTGGCACAGGCGTAACGTTTGGGCACGCCGCTGAAAAAGTCATCGGCGTGGACGGAATCAATTCCGTCATACGAACAGCGGAAAAAATCTCAAAGACGACACTGCCGAAGTGGAACGAGTCCCTCCCCCACCCCGCTCGTTTCCCCTCTCCCAGCGGGAGAGGGGTTGGGGGTGAGGTCGAATTCATCTACTTCCCCTCCTGCGTCTCACGCCAACTGGGGCAGCCCCAATTACCAGTTACCAATCACCCATCTCTCACCGCGACCTTCATCGCCATTGCCCAACGTGCAGACATCCGCCTCCACATCCCCGCAAACGTGACAGGTCACTGCTGCGGCATGCCCTTCCACTCAAAGGGATACACGCGGGCATACCACGCCGCGCTTCACCAAACACTTCTCGCCATGTGGGAGTGGTCGGAACAGGGAAAACATCCCATCGTCATTGACACTACTTCCTGCACACACTCCCTCCGCACCTGCGGCGATGACCTTGACGAGGAAGACAAAGCCCTGTGGCAAAACCTGACCATCCTCGACGGCGTCGAATTTCTGCACGACCATGTCCTCCCCAAACTCCGCCTCCACCCCGTTGACGAGGATGTCATCCTGCACCCCAACTGCTCCCTTCGCCGCCTCGGTTTGGACGAGAAAATGCTCAAGATTGCGAAACAGTGCGCGAGGTCCGCGAGTGTGCCGCTGAATCTCGGCTGCTGCGCCTTCGCTGGTGACCGCGGTCTGCTCTTCCCCGAATTGACCGCCTCCGCCACGGAGAAAGAATCCGCCGAAGTCAATGCCCGCAAGTACGGCGGATACTATTCCTCCAACATCCCCTGCGAAATCGGCATGTCCGAGGCGACGGGGAGGGAGTATGTTTCGATTGTCTATCTGGTGGAGCGGGCAAGCAGGTAAAATTGTGTCCAGGAGAAAATTTTATGCGCCGTCTGTTTCGCCGCCACATCCGAAAAGCCCTGCCACAAAATGTCCCGCCGATTCTTCAGGAGGCGAATTTCGCCTTCTCAAAAGGAGAATATGGGCGCGCCGCCGAACTCTTCGAGCAGATTGCCCGCGCAGCGGATGGACGCGGCGGACCGCGCGCTCCGCTGTTTTACCTGCAAGCCGGCCGCTCCCGCATCCGCGCCGGACAAGCCGCATTGGGCATCCCATCCCTCAAACGAGGGCTGGAAATCCTGGCTCAACGCGGACAGTTTCAGCGCTTGAATCAACTTGGGCGGCGAGCCGTCGCTGAACTTAATGAGCATGGGTTGAAACAAGAAGCCCAGGCGCTGGAAACCTGGCTCGCCTCTGTTCTGCCTGCGGGATCCTCCGCCGAAAAATCTGCCGCGCGTCCCACCTTGCCGACGCACTGCCCCTCCTGCGGCGCGCCGCTCCGCCCGGATGAAATCGAGTGGCTGGACGAGGCAACCGCCGAATGCGGCTACTGCGGAAGCCCCGTCCGTGAAAGCCCATGACCCTCAAACTCAGCGAAGAAATCATCGCCCAGCGTCTGCGTGAAGCGCTTCAGTCTGCCGGACCTTCATCCGACGGCTTCTCCGAAGTGACTCTCACCGACGAGACCCGTCTCAAGTGTGCGGCAGTTTTGGTTCCGCTCGTCTGGCAGGACGAGGAATGGCATCTGCTCTACACGCGCCGCACCGACAAGGTCGAATCGCACAAGGGACAGGTCTCCTTCCCCGGCGGCGCATGCGATGACGGCGAAACCACCCCCGAAGAAACCGCCCTGCGCGAAGCGGAGGAGGAAATTGGCATCCGCCCGCAGGATGTGAAAATTCTGGGCAGGCTTGCCAACCTCATCACCATCACCTACTTCCGTGTGACGCCGGTGGTGGGGGTGGTCAAATGGCCCGCCGTTTTACGGGTGGAGGGAAACGAAGTGGCGCGCGTGTTCACAATTCCGCTGGGGTGGCTGGCAAATCCGTCGAACCGCTGGCAGTTTGAAAGGTCCGACTCGAAGCGCCCGCTGATTGCCTATCACCCTTACGATGGCGAGCTGCTCTGGGGCGCCACGGCGCGAATCACAGTGGATTTTCTAAACATACTGGGGTATTAAAAAAAAACTGGGACACTTGCGTGTCCCAGTCCATGAAGAGCAGTTTCTACTCTTCCTCTTCTTCCTTCTTGCCGCGTTCCACAGCCAGTTCGGGCTCGGCGGCAGACGGTGCGGCGCCTTCGACGCCAGCGGCGGCAGCGGTTTCCACCTTCGGCGCGCTCGCCACACAGACCACGGTGTCGGGGTTTTCCAGCACGCGGATCTTGTCCGAGAGCGTCACATCACCAACGCGGATGGCATCGCCCACGCGCTTGAGCATGGAGATGTCAATGTCAATCCGCTCCGGCAGGTCAGCGGGCAAACATTCCACATGGAACTGTTCGAGGTTGTGAACGAACACGGCGTTGTAATCCTTGACCGCCGGCGACACGCCCACAAAGTTGAGCGAAACCGTTGCGCGGAGTTTCTCGGTCAGCGAAACGGTCAGAAAATCCACATGCAGGAGGCGGTTCTTGATGAAATCGCGCTGTTTTTCGCGCACCAGCACAGGGAATTCCTTTCCGTCCACGTCCAGAGTGACCAGCGTGGAAGAACTCGCCTTCGCCAATGCCAGCGAGGCGGTGTGCGCATCCAACAGGATGTTGACCGGCTCGGTGTGCCTGCCGTAAATGACCGCCGGCAGTTTGCCCTGGCGGCGCAGGGCTTTGACCTGTTTACCGGTCACATCGCGTTTGGTTGCCTTGAGTACTACTTTCTCCATCTTTACTCCTCGAGCGCCTCTCACCCCGCCGAAGCGGGATTACCTTCGCTCTATGAAATAGAATTTCTGTAGCGAAAAATTCGCTGCTACATTCAAGATTATTTTCGCCGGAACAAAACACGTCCCAGCAATAACATCAGCCCGGCGAACAGACCGCCGGTCAAGCCGGCAATCAGCGCGCCGCGTGTATCGAGCAGGGGCGTAACCCTGCCATGCACCGTGCCAGCCAGCAGGACGCCCACCCGCGACTCACTGACATGGACATCGCGCCCCGCCACGAGTCCCGCCGCCGCATGATGAACCTCTGCGCTTCCTGCCGCGACTGCGCCTGCATACCCGCTCACAGACATTTTCTCCGCCCGGGCAATTCCCAGCGCGCTCTGGCTGACGGAGACTTCCTCCGCCTCCACTGCCGCCATCGCCGACTGAATCGAGACGACGGCATTGGCTTTGACGGCGCCCGCCGCGCTCTGACGCAGTTCCACCTCTTCGGCGCTGACCGTTTCCGCGTCTGACTGGTACATCCGCACCGCTTCAGCGCGGACAGCATCCACCTCCGAGTGGGAAATGCTCATCGGGTCGGAAGATTCGGCTTCCGGAACTTCGTTTGGCTCGAGCATGGCGGGCAGGATTTTACCACACAAACCATCCAAATCTGCGCCTGTTCCCGGCGCGGGCTGGCGGGGAATTATAATTACCCAATGCGTTTTCAACGATTCTTTGGCTGGCTCCTTCTGCTGGCGCTTGGTGCGGGGACGTTTGCCCGCCCGCAGGCTGTCCGCGCAGAGCAAGCCTCCGCTCCGGCGGCGCAAGTCAGCGCCTACGAACTGATCCTTGCCATGAACACCCTGCGCGTCTCCAACGGGTTGCCGCCGCTCATCGAAGACCCCATCATCAACGCCGTTGCCCAATCCACCGCAGAGACCATGGCGGTCAACAACATGTCATGGCACATCGGCAACGTGCGCGGACGTCTCGCCGCCGCCGGCTACGGGGGAGGCGGCACGGTTTGGGCAACCGAAAACTTTGCCGTGAGTTGGGGCGGCATGGGCATTGACGAAATCATGGCAGTCTGGGCAGACCCCGACCACATGCGCCCCGCCGTGGACCCGGCGTACTGTCACGTGGGCGCCGGCGTCGCCACCCACAACGGCAAGACGTACTACGTCCTGCAGGCGGCGTATGTCGGCGGGCAGGCATGCGGAAGCGGCTCGCCATCTGTGCCGGCTGGCACGTCTCAGCCGGGGGGTGGATCAGGCTCAGGGTTTGTGCCGCAGATTATCGTCCCGGTAAAGATCGCCACGCCCGACGCCGAGGGCAGGGTCTATCACGTCGTCCAACAGGGGCAGTCGCTTTGGGCGATTGCCGTCGCCTATCAAATCACCATTCAAGACATCGAAACCTGGAACAACATCTCGCGCAACACTCCCCTGCAAACCGGGCAGAAGTTGTTCATCCCGAACAAAAACACGGCAGGTTACGCCACACCAACCCCGCGCGGCATGGTGGTGACCGCCGCGCCCGACGCCGACGGCAGAATCGTTCACGAAGTCCAGCCGTACCAAACGCTGATTACCATTGCCAGCGCCTACAACGTCACGGTGGAGCGCATTCTGGCGCTGAACGGACTCCAGGCAGACTGGCCCCTTTCCATCGGGCAAAAACTGCTGATTTCGCCGGGCAACATCACCCCCAGCCCCACGCTGAGCGCCATCCAGCGCCTCACCCCCGAAGCGGACGGCAGGTACTATCACACCGTCCGCAGCGGCGAAACGCTCTCGTGGATCGCCAACCTGTACAACGTGCCGCTCGCCGATTTGATGAGTTGGAACGGACTGAACAACGCCTCGGTCATTCACCCGGACCAGAAACTGCTCCTGCTCGTCACCCCGCCCGCCACAGCGACGTTCACGCCCGCCCCGGCAACTGCCACGCCCTCCCCAAC
>JABRVZ010000013.1:0-73618 GCA_039961775.1 Chloroflexota bacterium | reverse complement strand
CCCACCTTCCTCCCCACCAGCACCAACCAGCCCTCCCCCACCGTCACAGAGACGTCGGTCAACACCTTCACGCCCACGCCGATTACCAATGCGCCGGCGCTTCGCATCGTCATCCTCGGCTGCAACACCGACATTGACATCCTGCACGGCATGGGCGAAGTGACCAATGCCTACGTCACCCTCAAGAACATCGGCAACGTCCCGCTCACCAATCTGGTTGCCACCCTCTACGCCCTCGACGAAGGCAGGGAACACCCCGACAAAACCCAGGAAATCGCCGTTCTCCCCCTCGGTTATCAAATCACCCTCAAACTGACCGTGGACAGCACCTACAAGGCGGAAAGCCCCATCCAGGTGGAAGTGCGGAGCGACCAGGGACTCTTCCCGCGCGAAGGCGTCGCCTCCTGCCGGGACCTCGGGCGATTCGCCCCTCAACCCGACGGTTTGAACACGCCCGTGCCTCTCACGCCCTGAAAACGCGTCAGACGCCGCATTCAAACCCATCCCAACGAAGGTTATAATCGAAATATGGCAAACGACAATTTATCCACCCTGCGCAACAAAATCGCCATCCTGATTGACGGCGATAACGCCCAGCCCTCCCTGCTGCCCGAAATGCTGGTAGAGGCTGGCAAACATGGGCAGGTCACCGTTCGCCGCATCTACGGCGACTGGACCACCAGCAACATGAACTCCTGGAAAGACATCCTCAACTATCATGCCTTCCAGCCCATCCAGCAGTTCCGCTACACCGTCGGCAAAAACGCCACCGACAGCGCCATGATCATAGACGCCATGGACATCCTCCACTCCGGCGTGGTGGACGGCTTCTGCCTCGTCTCCTCCGACAGCGACTACACCCGCCTGGCAACCCGCATCCGCGAATCGGGCATCTTCGTCATGGGCATCGGCGAAAAGAAGACCCCCAAAGCCTTCGTCAACGCCTGCGATGTCTTCGTCTTCACCGAAAACCTCGCCGCAGAAAAGAAAGCCACCCGCCAAAAACAGGCGCAGGCAAAGAAAACGACCGGCAAGAAGCAGGAGGAGGGCAAAGAAGAACTCGACCCCATGCCGGTCCTCAGCCAGGCATTCGAAATGTCGGTGGGACAGGATGGCTGGGCGCCGCTGGCTTCGATGGGACAGGCAATCTATCAGGTGGACCCGAGTTTCGACCCCCGCACCTACGGTCACAAACAACTCTCGCGCATGATCGCCAAACTCAAAGACCGCTTCGAAATCCGTACGCAGGACATGGGCGGCACGAGCGTCATGTATGTCCGCATGAAAGAGTGATGCGCATGTCCACCCGCCTGATGCAAAGCCTCCAGTTTACCGAGGAAGACCTGACGTTCAACCGCCGCGGGATATTATCGCCCCGCCAAATGACCCGCGTCAGAGCACAACGCCGCGCCATCAAATTCATCCTGTTGATTGTAGGGCTTCTCCTGACCGGCGGTGGCTTGGCATTTCTGCCCGGCATGCTCGAACTTTACGCCCAGGGCAACGCCAACTGGGTGGGGAATGCTGTTGCCATCGGTATTTTTGCCCTCTTTGGCTTGCCGCTGATGTATCTGGGCGTCAAGCCGATGCACCCGGTCAAAGTGGCTTCCGTCAAAGGACGCGCCCGCGTCGCCCGTGTGGAACGCACCCGCCGAAGCAACAACTCCACCACTACCTACGTTGCCACCGAATTGCACATTGCCGATAAAATCTTTACCCTCCCCGACGCCGCCTATACCGAACTGGAAGATAGCGCGGTGTACGCGGTCTATTATTGGGATGGATTGAGCGATATTTTTTCCCTTGAGAAAATTTGAAAACGGGCGGAATCTCTCACTTCAACTCTTCCATCACGCTTCGCGCCACGACCTCAGGCTGTTCCCCGTTGAACAGCCGAATCAACGCCCCCTGCAAGAGAGGTCCCACCACCGACACCGAATCCTCGGCGGGGAGCGGGTGGGCAGACTGCAAGGCTTCGTGAAGCGGGACCCGCAAGTCCTCCTCCCAGCCGGTCAGCGCCTGCGGACGGGTGGGTAGAATGCCCGCGGCGCGCGTCCACTCAGACATGAATCTGCTTTCGACGAGATAAGAAGCCAGTTCCACAGCCAGCGGCTGATTTTCGACATCCGAGCCAGCCAGCGCCCAGACCCAGCCGTTGCCCAGGGAGTATTGAGCATTACTCAACCCCGGCAATGGGAGATAGTCTCCGCTGCGGGCTTGCAGGTCGCTGGAAAGCCAGACCACTGCCAGATGAGATTGACCGTTGCGATAAAACTGGATTGACTGCAAATCCGTTTGCTGGTCGCGGACGGGCGGCGGGATGATTCCGCTTTCGATTGCCCGCTTGTAAAAAGAGAAGAGCGCCACAAGGGCGTCCTCGTCCGGCAGAATCGAACCGCGATCATCAGTCAAATCCAGATTTTCGGAGAGGTAGAGGGAAAGCGGAAACAGCGCAGTTGGGCTGGAGGCGGGGAATGCCAAAGAGACTCCCGATGCAAATACATCCTCCCATGTGAAGGGCGGTTCGGCAAACATGGAGGGGCGATAAACCATGACCAGCACATCGCTCCCAAACGGAATGCCGTATTCGACATTTTTGAGATGCGCTAGTTCGCGGGCAAAGGCATACCAATCGGGGTCTTGCAAAAGGGAGGTCAAGCCTTCGAGCGGGTGCAGGAAGCCGCCAGACGCCGCTTTTTGCATGTTCCAATAGGAGAGGGCGATCAGGTCGGGCAGGGCGGCGGGGGCGGCGTTGTTGGTGATGGTGAGGGTGCGCAGAATATCGGCGTCAGATTTAATGCGGATTTCGAGTTGAATGCCGGGGTATTCCTGCTGAAATGCCTGCAGGCGCGCGCGGAGCAGTTCAGCAGAGGGATTGTCAGCCTGCGGGTCGAATTGCGGGGGGAGCCAGACACGCAGGAGACGCGGCTGGCTCACCGCTGCCGTAGGAGTGGCGGTGGGAGTCGCCTGAGGGGTGGATGTGGCTTGGGGAGACGGAACAGGCGTCGGCGGAGCAAGAAGCGGGGCGAGGGACGAGCATCCAGCCAGGAAGAGGAGGGCAAATCCAATTTGGAGGACCCTCAGATGACGAGGCATCATTTCAGTTCAATCGGCGCACGCAGGAGGGCGGTCAGCAGTTTGACGGTGTTTTGTACGTCGGTGTAATCCACCATTTCGGAGGGCGAGTGAACGTAGCGGGTGGCGATCGAGATGCAGCCCGAAGGGACGCCGGCGCGTGTGGCTTGGATGGCGCGCGCATCGGTGCCGCCGAACAATAGGACCTCGCGTTGATAGGGGATGTTGTTCTTTTCTGCGGTGCGAATCATCCATTGGACGACGCGCGGGTCGGAGAGCGCGCCGGCGTCTTTGATTTTGATGCAGGGACCTTTGCCCAGCGCCATTGCCATTTTGGCGGCTTCGGGGGTATCGGCGGCGGAGGTAACGTCGAGGGCGATGCCGAGGTCGGGGTCTATGCCGTAGGCAGACGTGCCTGCGCCGCGCACGCCAACTTCTTCTTGGGTGGTGAAGACGAAGTACACGTCGTGCGGGGTGGTTTTGAGGGCGCGGAGCGTCTCGATGGCAGCCAGCACGCCGACGCGGTCATCCATGGATTTGGCGACGAGGCGGTTGCCCATTTCGATGAATGGGCGGTCGAAGGCGGCGACATCGCCCACTTTGACGGGGCAGTCTTTTTGGCTGGTGGCGCCCACGTCTATAAAGACTTTGTCGAGGGGGGGCGCTTCGTGGGTTTTGTCGAAACGGTCATAGCCGATGACGCCCTGGACGCCGTTGAGAAAACGGACGCGCCCGCCGTGAATATATTTGCCGAACACGCCGCCAATCGGCGAAAAGCGGACGAAGCCTTTCTCGTCCACGTGGCTGACCATGAGTCCGATTTCGTCCATGTGGGCGGCAATCATGATTTTTTTGGCGTCCTGGGAGGAGCGGGTCGGTTTTTTGCGGACGATGAGGTTGCCGAGCGCGTCCACTTTGACTTCGTCGGCAAGCGGTTCGACTTCTGCCCGCACCAGTTGGCGGATTTGGTCTTCGTAGCCGGAGGGTCCAAAGGTTTCGGTGAGTTGTTTGAGGAGTTTTTTCATTGGGAGTGTCCTGGGTGGTGATTGGTGGTTGGCAAAGTGTTAGATGGGTGTCTAGTCGAGCAGGAGGGTTTGTCCAGTGGGATAGGTTTGCTCGCCTTGTTTTGTAAACAGGTGAACGCTGCCGCGTCCCATCACGCGCCACTCGCCGCCGAGCCTGCCGACGAGCGCGGTTTCTTCGTCCACGCCGATCATTCGTTCGTCAGCCGCAAGTTGACGGCGCAGGGCAAGGGTCAGCGGTTTGAACATGGCAGGGATGGCGTCGAAGTGCGGGATGATGAATTCCGCCGGAACGATGCCGAAGCCCGTCTGCGTTTGGGCAAGGCGGAAGCGGGGGATGCGCCGGGCGAGGATCATGGCGCCCGCCGAACAGCCAGCATAGACCGCGCCGCGTTTCCAGGCGCGCATGGCAGCGTCCCAGGCGCGGCTTCCGCGCAGGGTTTCGTGCAGGTAGCCCGGGTCGCCGCCGGAGAAGTAGATCAGGTCGGCGGTTTCGAGCGGGGAGTCCCATTGAGGGTCGTCCGCAGACCGACGGTCAATGATGCGAAGCGCTCTCACGTCTGCGCCGAGTTTTTCAAAGTGCGCCACTCCCATCTGTGACCAGCGGTTCACGCTGGCGTCGCCTTCGCGTCCCGCCGCAGTGGGCAGGCAAACGACGCGCGGTTTGCGTCCGTTCAGGTTCAGGCTGGCGAGCAGGTGACGGTCAACGTCTTCCATGACGGGAAGGTATTCACCGGAGCCGACGAGGGCGATCAATCCATTCATGAGGTGTCTGTAAAGTGGGAGTTGGCAGGTTGGTAGGTTGGTAGGTTGGTAGGTTGGTGGTTGGTGGTTGGTGTGAGAAGTCAACGGACTGCGAGCAAGGCAGGAGTGATTTTTTTCAACGCCGCGTGAAGCAGGGCAAGGGTGTTCTTCCAATCGTCCACGCGCGAGAGGCTGAGGGGAGAATGGGTGTAGCGGTGCGGGACGGAAACCGAAACTGTGGGGATACCCGCCAGCGCGCGCTGGATGGCGCCTGAATCGGTGCCGCCTCCGCCGGGTTGACGGAACTGGTAGGGAATGTTTTCGGCGTCACCCACTTCGCTGAGGAAACGCACCAGCCGCTGGTCATGGAGCGTTGAACCGTCGGCAATGTAGATGGCGGGACCCAAGCCGAGTTTTGTGTTGTACGCGGTATTCTCGCTTCCGTCATGGACGGGCAGGTCGTTGGCGGGAGTCGAGTCAATGACGATTGCCAGGTCGGGGTTGAAGTATTGCGCCGCCACCTTTGCGCCGCGCAGACCGATTTCCTCCTGCACGGTGAACGCCGCGCACAGGTCAATGTTAGCAGGGGCATGTTTGAAGAGGTCAATCAGCGTTGCCACGCCGATGCGGTTGTCTATGGATTTTGCCATGAGGGTCTGCCCGACACGGCGGAACTTCGTGGCAAAGCCGGCGCGGTCGCCGACCTTTGCCTTGCCGCCCAACCCCAGGTCAATGCGCAAGGCGTCCAGTGGAACTTTGCGGGTGTACTCATCGCCCTCCATCAAGTGAACGGGTTTGCCGCCGATCACGCCGGGCGTGCGCTCCTTCCCCACAAAAACCTGCTTGCCCACCAAATGGCGGACGTCAATGCCGCCGACGGTTTCGAAGCGATAAATGCCCTCGCCGTCGTCCGCCACAATCATGAAGCCGACTTCGTCCATGTGCGCGTCCAGCATGACGCGCAGACGCTTCGCTCCCCGCCCGCGCCGCACCGCCAGGACATTGCCCAGCGCATCCACTCTGACCTCGTCGGCGAGGGGCTTGATTTCCTCGAGGACGATTTTCCGCACCTCGCCCTCATCGCCAGAGACGGCGATGGCGTTGCAAAGTTTTTCGAGCAGTTTGATTTGTGAAGTTCCAAAGGCTGGCATGAAATTATTCCCAGGTGATTTTTTCGACAAAATCCGCTTCCAGCGAGGCGATGAATTCGGCAAGCAGCCGCCCCGCCCGTTGAATATCCTTGACCGCGACCGACTCGACGGTGGTGTGCATGTAACGAAGGGGAAATTCCACCAGCGCCGTCGGGATGCCCTCCATCGTCGTCTGCATCGGGTAGGCGTCTGTGCCAGAGTGACGCGGCGTGACATCCAAAAACCAGGGAATTTCGAGTTTATCCGCCAGGTCGGTCAGTTTCTTGTGCAAAAACGGATGCAGGTTCGGTCCCATGCAGATGCCGACGCCCTTCCCCATGGGGTGCGTCTGCCAGCCGTTCGCGCCGGGACCTTTGGCAAACGTTCCGTCCACTGCGATGGCGATGCTGGGACGCAACTGAAACGCAGACGTGTACGCGCCGAGGAAACTCGTCTCTTCCTGGACCGTTGCCACTGCCCACACATCCCAAACATGCCTCTTGCCCTGCAACTCTTCCAGGCAAACCGTCAAGGCGGCGACGGAGGCGCGGTTATCCAGCGTGTGACCGGAGAGCACGTCGCCCGCCAGTTCCAGCGGCTCATTGGCAAAGGAAACCAGGTCGCCCACCCTGACCTTTTTTTCGACTTCGCGGGGAGACAAGCCGGTATCCACCAGCAGATGCTTCATCGCCACCACCCCATCCCCGTCCCCTTCGGGAAGCAGGCGGGCAGGCGGCATGGCAATGACGGCTGGCAGTTCCTCGCCGCTGCTGGCGTGGACGGTCACCTGCGCCCCCGGCAGGACGCGCACGTCAATGCCGCCGACGCTCGTGATGTGCAAAAAGCCGGCTTCGATGCTGGAAACCATCATGCCGATGGCGTCCATGTGCGCGGCAATCATCAGCGAGGGGCGGGGTTCCTTGCCGGCGCCGCGCTTCAGTCCGTGCAGGGAGCCGACGCGGCTGAGGCTGGTTTCGTCCACCAGCGGACGCCACTTCTCCTCGATGAGTTTGGCAACGGGCGCTTCGTGTCCCGATACGCCGGAGGTGGAGATGAGGGATTTCAGAAAGGGAAGGATGTCGGTCATGTTTATCAGGGAGCAGGGGTAGTGGGAAAAGGAGTGATGGATGGGCTGGGCGTCACAGAAGGAGTAACCGGCGTAAAACTGGCAGTCGGCGTGAAAGTATTCGTCGGCACGGAAGTGTTGGACGGCGTAAACGACGGCGTGACGGTAAAGGTGGCGGAGGGCGTGAGCGACGCCGTCCACGTGGGGGTGACGGAAGGCGTGAACGTCGGCGTGAAGGTTTGCGTGAAGGAGGGGGTGACGGTGGGAGTATCGGAGGGAGTGGCAGTGACAATGACGGGACCCGTCGTCGAGGTCGAAAGTTGAAGCGGCTCGGTTGCCGTCAACGTGACCGTCGCTGTGGGCGTCGCAGTGGCAGAGCCGTCCGGCGCAAACATCACCGCAATTCCCCCCAGGCAATAACATGGAATTGTGGCAAGGATGATGGAGAGCAAAATCAGACGACGGCGCGCAACAGGGTTCGAAGATTCTTGCATGGTGGGTAGATTATAATCCATTGAGCAAACACGCCTATGATTCCCCATCATTTACGCATTGCCGGTTTTCTTTCCTACCGCGAGCCTGTGGAACTGGATTTCAGCCCCATTACGCTTGCCTGCATTTCGGGTCACAACGGCGCGGGAAAATCCTCCCTGCTCGACGCCATCACCTGGTGCCTGTTCGGCGAGGCGCGCGGCAAAAGCAGCGAAATCATCAACCTGAGCGCAGAAGTGAAAGCCGCCGAAGTGGCGCTCACCTTCCAGCACGAGGGCAGTCTCTACCGCATTCAGCGCACCCTGCCGCGCAACAAAAGCACCGTGCTCGAATTTCAAATTTTGGACAATAGACAATCGACGATGGACGATACTGGTCAACGGTCCATGGTCCATGGTCAGGGAACCTGGCGTCCGCTGACCGAAAAGACCACGCGCGACACGCAGGCGCGCATCGAACAAACCCTGCGCCTCGATTACGAGACCTTCGTCAACGCATCCTTCTTTTTGCAAGGCAAAGCCGATCAGTTCACCCAGCAGAACGCCGCCAAACGCAAGGAAGTGCTGAGCAGCATCCTCGGTCTCGAAGCATGGGAAGAATACAAAAACCGCACCGCTCAGCGGCGGCGAGACATCGAGCGCGAAGTGGATGAAATTGACGGACGCATCGCCGAAATCGAAGCCGAACTCAGCGAAGAACAAAGCCGCAAGGCGCGTCTCGCCGACCTCGAAACCCGTCTCAAAGAACTTGCCTCCGCCCGCGCCGCGCAGGAAAGCGTTTTGGAAAAAATCAAACAGAACGCGGCGCTGCTGGAAGAACAACGCAAACTGACCTCCACCCTCTTCTCCAGTATCGAACGCTCGCGCTCGGCTCTTAACGGACTGGAAGCCCGTCTCGCCTCGAGAGAGTCGGACCTCCGCTCCTACCTCGACCTGCTCGACCGCTCCGCGGAAATCGAAGCCGCCTACAAGGAATGGCAGGACGTCCGCAGGGAACTGGAGGCGTGGGACAAGACCGCCTCGAAGTTCCGCGAGCATGAAAAGGAACGCGCTCCCCTGCTGGAGAAGATTGCGGTGGAAAAAGCAAGATTAGAAGAAGAAAAAAGGTCACTTCAAGCAGAAGAGGAAGCAGTCAGCGGTCAGCAGTCAGCGATGGAGGAATTAAAGAGTGAAATCGCAAGGACAGGAAAATCCCTGCAAGAGGCAGAAACCAGAGTTGCCGAACGCGCCGACCTGGAAAGCAGGCGCAGTGAAGCGCGCGAACGTCTGGCGGCGCTAAAAGCCGAAAACGAGACTCTGAAACTCGAGATGAATCAACTCAAAGAGCGGATCGAAGCGCTCCAGTCTGCCGGCGGGGCGACCTGCCCGTTATGCGGTCAGGAATTGAGCGAGAGTCACCGCAAATCCACGCTGGAGCAGTTGGAAGCGGAAGGCAAAGCGAAAGGCGACCGCTATCGAGCAAACACCGATGAGGTGAAATCTCTCGCCGCCGAAATTACCAATTACGAATCACAAATCACCAGCCTCGCCGCCGCCGAAAACGACCGCTTGAAATTTGCCGCTGAAGTTTCCCAACTCACCGAACGTTTGGAGAACCTGCAGAAGCGCGCCAAAGATTGGGAAACCGTCGGTAAAAAACGCTTGAAGGAAGTGGAAAGACTTCTGGAAGACGGCGCATACGCCCGCGAGGAACAAAAACAACTTGCCCAACTCGAAGCGCGGCTTGCCCAACTCGGCTACAACGCCGCCGCTCACGACCAAGCCCGCCGGCGCGAAAACGAACTGCGCACTGTGGAGGAGGAACGCACCCGGCTCCAGTCGGCAAAGGAAGCGAGCAGGCAAATCGAGGGTGAGATTGCCAATTTGAAAGCCGAAATCGAAAATCGCAAATCTGAAATCGCAAATCTCGAAGCGGAATATCAGACCGTTAAAGCCAGGCTGGACGAAGCAGAAGCCCAATCGCCCAACGTGGAAGCCGCCGAGCGCGAATTGTTCCGCATCCGCGAGGAAGAGAACAAAATCCGCGCAGAATTGGGCGGCGCCCGCCAGCGCGTGGACATTCTCGAAATTCAACGCGCCCGCAAAAAGGATTTCGAGAAGGAGCGCGAAGAACTGCGCAGGCAAATTGCCCGCCATAAAACCCTTGAACGCGCCTTCGGCAAGGACGGCGTCCCTGCCCTGCTCATCGAACAGGCGCTGCCGCAAATCGAAGACAAGGCAAACGAAATCCTCGACCGCCTCTCCGACGGGCAAATGTCCGTCCGCTTCGTGACCCAGACCGGGTACAAAGACAAAAAACGCGAAGACCTGAGGGAAACGCTCGACATCCAAATCAGCGACTCGGCCGGCGCCCGCAACTACGAAATGTACTCCGGCGGCGAAGCCTTCCGCGTCAACTTTGCCATCCGCCTCGCCCTCTCCGAAATCCTTGCCCAACGCAAGGGCGCGCGTCTGCAAACCCTCGTCATTGACGAAGGCTTCGGCTCGCAAGATGCCCAGGGACGCCAGCGTCTCATCGAAGCCATCAACCTCGTGAAAAACGACTTTGCAAAAATCCTCGTCATCACCCACCTCGACGAACTCAAAGACTTCTTCCCCACGCGCATCGAAGTCGAAAAAACCGAACGCGGATCGGCGATAAGAGTCATCTGAACCCACCCCAAACTTTCGACGTTCCCCCTTGCCCTCCCTCTCATGCTCAGCCTTATCCTCTCCACAGCCGTCTTCCTCGGCGGCATCGTCATCATTTACTGGCTTCACAACCAATATCACCTCGACATCCTCGTCGCACCTGCGCCGCCCCCGCCGAACCCGCCGCTCATTTCTGTCTGCATCCCCGCTCGAAACGAGGAGCGCAACATCCGCGCCTGTGTGGAAGCCGTTCTGAAACAGGATTACCCAAACCTGGAAGTCATCGTTTTGGATGACCGCTCGACAGACGCAACCCTCCGCATTTTGACCGACCTCGCCACCCGCGACTCCCGCCTGCGCCCCATCAGCGGTTCAGACCTGCCCCCGGGCTGGGCCGGCAAACCCCATGCCTTGCACCAAGCCTCCGCCTTTGCCCGCGGCGAATGGCTGTGCTTCATAGACGCCGACACCTTCCTCGAACCTTCCGCCCTCTCATCAACCTATGCCAAAGCCCTCGAAACGGACGCCGACCTGTTCACCATCATGACCTTTCAAATCCTCGGCTCGTTTTGGGAAAAGACCGTCATGCCGCTGGTGATGACCGCCCTCTCGGTGGGCTTCTCGCCGCGCAAGGTCAACGACCCGAAGCGCAGGGATGCCATCGCCAACGGGCAGTTCATCCTCATCAAGCGTTCGGTCTATGACGCCATCGGCGGACACGTAAGCGTCAAAGACAGCATCGTCGAAGACAAAGCCATCTCACAACAGGTCAAATGGAATGGCTATCGCCTTGTCGTCGCCGACGGAATGAAGGTGGCGCGCACCCGCATGTACACCTCTCTGCCTGAGATGTGGGAAGGCTGGACAAAGAACATCTACCTCGGTCTGCGCGACCAGGCGGGTTTGTTGTGGCTGGGGGCGTTTGGCGCCCTCCTCTCGTTCATGGCGGCGCTCTTCCTCCCTCTCTGGCTCCTGCTGGGGGGAATTTGGTACCTCAACGACGGCGGCTGGATGGCGCTGACGGTCACCCTCGAAGCGCTGGCGTTGTGGTTGTATCTCCTGGTTGTGCGCGCCCAAATTGCCGAGAAGATGAACATCCCTCGCTGGTATGCGCTGACAACACCTCTCGGCGCGGCGGTTTTCGGAGCAATGATGCTCACCTCGGCATGGAGGGTGGTCACACGCAAGGGAGTTACCTGGAAGGGGCGGATATATAAGGCAGGATAAGCAGCCGGGCTATCGTGCGGCATGTCGTTCGCGGTGTGGGCGGCACTTTGTGCGCGGCGTAAACGGCATATCGTGTGCGGCGTAACCATCGTTCTCTAACGACGGCAAATCGGGGAGAAAAAGGCTGGGGTGGGCGGATCAGGCTTGGGTCAGGGATGAAGCGGGGGTTTTAATCTGATTTGTGACAAAAGTCACAACAAAACAGACCATATCAGGTAAAATTAGAAACAGATTAACCCACAAAGGTGAAACGATGTTCAGAAACCCGCTTTTCATCGCTATCACGGCGGCGGTCATCGCCCTGGGGACGTTTGTTTTCGTGACCGACGCCCCCGCCTACGCCGGCACTGCCTCCGAGACGTGCGCGAACTGTCACGTGATGGATTCGATGTACGAAAATTACTATCACAGCGCGCATCGTCCTTGGGCGGAATGTTCGGACTGCCACCTGCCCCACGATAACATCGTGAACTATTATATCGAAAAGGGGCGGCAGGGTATGCACGATGTGTATGTGTTTAGCACAGGGAAGACGCCGGAGGTCATCCGCGCCAACGAACATTCCAAACAAATCATTCAGGGGAATTGCATCCACTGTCACGAGGATGCGGTGGAAACGATCATGATGGGCGCCCAGCCGTTCGACCGTTATTGCTGGGAGTGCCACCGCAACGTCGCGCATGGACCGCGCGGCGCATCCATCGTCCCGTTTCAGGATTCGAATTTCTATCCCGTCAAATAATTTTTGAGACGCCAGCCGTCATCACACGTTAAAAAGGAGAATCGCATATGAACACAGTCAAAAAATATACGACCCTTATACTGGTCGGCATCATTATCGTGCTTGCCGCGGTATTGACGGGCGTGCTGGTTTTCATGCGCAACCAGCCCGTGCAGGAAAGAGGCTTTCAGCCGCTGACGGAAATCGCGCCGATGGAGCCTGATTCAGCGAAATGGGGCGTGAACTTTCCCAATCAATACACGACCTTCCTAAAAACTAAGACGAACAATATTGACACCACCTACGGCGGCTCGTCGCAGTTCTCGTGGCTGGAACGCGATCCGCGTCAAGTCATCCTGTTTGCGGGCTATCCATTCAGCAAGGATTACAACGACGACCGCGGTCATGCCAACGCGCTGGAGGATGTGCGCGCCACAAAACGCCTGAACCTCAACGACGAGGATCCGAAGCACACACCCGCCACCTGTTACTCTTGCAAATCCTCCGACAATCCGAAGTTATGGTCGGAGATGGGCATGGCAGCCTACGATAAGATGTCGTTCAACGAGATGACGCCGAACATCAACAACCCCATCGGCTGCGCCAACTGTCATGAAGCGGGAACGATGCGGCTCATTGTCACCAATCCCGCGCTGGAAGAAGCGCTGAAGGCGCAGGGCAAGGACTGGACAACCTTCACCCGTCAGGAAATGCGTACCGTCGTTTGCGCCAACTGCCATGTGGAATATTACTTCAAGGGCGACGGTAAGTATCTTACCTTCCCGTGGGCAAACGGCACTGATATTAATTCCATCATCAAATACTACGAAGACCTCGGCTTCAAGGATTGGGAATATCCCGGCACAGGCACGCCCATGCTCAAGGCCCAACATCCCGAATATGAGTTCTTCACCGCCGGCTCCACGCACTACAATGCGGGCGTCTCCTGCTCCGACTGCCACATGCCTTACGTCCGCGAGGGCGCTGCGAAATATTCCACGCACGACGTTCACAGCCCCCTGCTCAATCCTCAGCAGGCGTGCGGACAATGCCACAGCGACACGGAGTATGTCGTCCGCCGCGTGAACGCCATCCAGGAACAGGTTGCCACCACCAAGATTGCAACGGAAGATGCCATCATTGACGCCATCAACGCCATCAAACTCGCCGCGGAAAACCCGAACGCCGATCAGGAATTGCTGAACCAGGCGCGAAAATTGCACCGTGAGGCGCAGTTCATGTGGGACTTTGTCTCCGCCGAAAACTCGACGGGATTCCATAACCCCGAGTATGCGCTCAAAATTCTGGCGGACGCCACCAACCGCGCGCGTCAGGCTCAGATGCTGGCGGCGCAATCGGTGAACGATATGTCCTTGCTGGAAACGGGCATCTACGACAAGATGGACCCAAAACCTGCTCCTGCAAAATAAGCGATATTGCCGTGTCAAAAAGACGCCGTTCTTTCGGACGGCGTCTTTTTTCTTTGGACTTTATCCGTAATAAATCGAACATCCACGTCGGACGCTGATTAACGCAGAGAACGCAGATTTTTGTCATTGGATCAGCGTAAGTCATCGTTGATCTGCGTCCCAATCTTATTTCGGAGAAAGTCTTTTGTAAACGCAGAGATTGAACTTGACAATGCACAGTAAAATTGTTATATTTTGAAAAAATCTGATATACATAACAAAATATAACAAAATGAAACTATCCCCCGCTGAACGAGAAAGAAAAATACTCGACCGCATCGCCCAAACAGGCACTGCCTCCGTTCAGGAACTGGCGGAGGCGTTGTCTGTTTCGACCATGACCATTCACCGCGACCTCAACCGTCTCGAGGCGATGGGACACATCCGCAAGCGGCATGGGGGCGCGTTATTGGCGCGAGACGAGGCGGCAGGGTCTGCATGCGCCATGTGCGGAAAGTCCACGCTGGGCAGGAAGGTGTTCATCCTTTCACTGGCAAATGGGGAGAATAAGACCGCCTGTTGCGCCCATTGCGGGCTGATGCTCATGGCGGTCACAAAGAACGTATGGCAAACCCTGACAATGGACTTCCTGCACGGACACATGATTAGCGCCCAGCAGGCAGTCTATCTCATCGGCTGTGACCTGAACGTCTGCTGTGTTCCAACCGTTTTGACCTTTGGCTCCCAAACGGAAGCGGAACGATTCCGTTTGGGCTTCGGCGGGAGGCTTGCCAGCATGGAGGAAGCCGCCCAGTCCTTATTGGGAGCGCACCAAAGAGAATAAGACCATCGGAAGGAATGAAACTCCTTTGAACGCAGAAGCCACACTCGCACGGCTCAGGCAAATCCTTCTGATGATTTCAGCAGGCGTATTCGGCATGACCCTGACCGAATTGATTTTTCTCGGTCATTGGAACAAAACAATCCAATTCCTGCCATTTGTATTGTGTGCGCTTGGGCTGCTTGCCTGCGCCGGAGCATACTTTCGACCCGGCACAGCCAGCCTGGTCTCCGCGCGCTGGGTCATGGTCATCATTGGACTTTGCAGTTTCATCGGAGTTTACGAACACATGGCGGGTAATTATCACTTCTGGCTTGAAGTACAACCCAACACGACAACCTGGAATTTACTCAAAGCCACCCTTGAAGGCGAGAACCCGGTCCTTGCGCCCGGAATACTTTTATTGGGCGCAGCGATTGGGCTTGCAGCACTCTACCGGCATCCGCTATTGGAGCCAAATCACCCAAAGGAGAAAACGAAATGAAAAGATATTTTGTGCTGGTTATTGCGTTCTTGCTCACATTGAGCGCCTGCAGCAGTTCCACCGGAGACATCGAGGTTCACAATGCATGGGTGCGCCCCACTGCCAAGGGAGAAAATGCCGCTGTCTATTTGACTCTTCACAACCACTCCACTGAAAGCGATGAATTGATTGGCGCTTCGTCGAACGTGGCAGACATGGTCGAAATCCATGAAAGCATGATGGCAAACGACGTCATGCAAATGCACATGATAGATTCGGTGCCGCTCGCCGCCGACCAGGAAGTCATTTTCGAGCCGGGCGGTCTTCATATCATGTTGATTGGAGTCAAACAAGACCTTGTGCTTGGGGAACACATCGGCGTCGTACTCCACTTCAAGAATCACGATGACATCGTTGTCGAAGTGCATATCGAAGACACGATGCCCGGCGACGATCACACGCACAACATGGAAACCACACCCCAGCCGTAAAATCGAGACACAACGCCAACAGAGCACACACTCCCCGTTCGCGGGGAGTGTCGTTTTGGGGAACCAATTGCCGCGCCTCATCGTCAACGCAGGGAAGGAGACAAAATGAAAAAGATGACCTTATTGTTACTCGCACTGATACTTGCCGCTTGTTCCGCCATCGGCGGGAGCGAACTCAGCCGCAACCAGGCAAAATGGCAGGAGGCTGGTATCACCCACTATCGCTTTCAATTGAACGTCGGGTGCTTCTGCCTGTTCAGGAGCCAGATGCCGCTGACCATCGAGGTAAAGGATGGCGAAATCGTCTCGATGACCGACGTCAACGGCGAGGCTTTTCCGATGGACGACCCGATGAGCGAACTGGTCATGAAGCACGCGACCATTGACCGCCTCTTCTCGGAACTGGGGTCTGACTCCGTCCAAAAAGCCGACCGCCTCACGATAAGTTTTGATCCCACCTACGGCTTCCCCGTCGAGGCTGCCATTGACTTCATCGAACTCGCCGCCGACGATGAGTTGTACCTCTCGGTTTCAGGGTTCGAACCGCTTCCTTGAGCAGAATCAACCGTCCGTTAAGACAGAAGCGAAAAACGTCCCGAAGGCTTGAACTCTTCGGGACGTTGCAGTTAATTATAGGGCTGTGTCCACTGTCGCAGTATTTCATCGTCTGCAATTTGGATGCGCCGGTCTTCGATGCGAATCGCCCCGCTTTTTTCCAACTCCTTGAGCGAACGAGAGACCACCTCGCGCACGGTGCCCAGCCGCGCCGCCAGTTGTTCCTGTGTCCAATGCGGGCGCGGACCCGTGTCCATTTCGGCGATGAGGCGCGCCAGCCGGTGAGTGACCTGATAGAACGCCATCTCGCTGACTTTGCCCACCAGGGCGCGCAGGTTTTGCCCGAATTTGCTCAAGACCTTCAAGGCAAACTCAGGGTTGGCTTTGACAAGTTCGCGCAGGGTGTGCGCATCCACCACCCAGACCCGCGTCGGTTCGAGCGCCTCCACGTTGACCGGGTTCGCGCCGCCGTCGAAAGCGGGGACTTCGTTGCAGGTTGCGCCTTCGGTGAGTACGGAGATGATGTACTGGCGTCCCTGCGGGGAGATGCGGTAGAGTTTGACGCTCCCGCTTTGGATGATGTGCAAACCGGCGCATTCGTCTCCTTCCCAGAAGAGGACATCGCCGCGCTCGTATTCACGCAACTGCGTAACCGAAGCCAGGTCTTTCAGCACAGTTTCGGGGAGTTCATCGAAATAGGGGTTGCCCCGCAGCGTTTGGAGTTTTTCGCTTTTGGGCACTTCGACCAGTTTCATCGAAACCTATAAATCGCCCAGGAGGACGCGGTCTGCGCCGCGGTCAATTTCCCAGGGATAGACGATGAAAGCGTCGGTGACGGCGGCGTAATAATCGGGGCGCACGTGACCGAACAGGCTGCGGTAGGGATTGAAGTGCAGGACGCACGTTTCGGGGAAGCCGCCCGCCGCAGAGACGCGATTCTTCACCGCCGTGATGGTGCGCCCTGAGCCCCAAACATCGTCCACAATCAGCGTGGGTCTGCCGCGCAGTTTGTCCTCGGCGGGGAATTGGATGAACTCGGGCCACGCCATGAGTTTCGATTTTTCGTTCGCCGACTGGGCGGGAAAATCTACCGCCGCCGTCAGGATGTGGGTAATGTCCATCGCTTCGGCAAGCATCCCGCCGGGGATGATTCCGCCGCGCGTGATAATGACCATGGCGGTAAACTCTCGCCTGAACTGCGGGATGAGATGGTCAATCAGGCGGTCAATTTCCGCCCAGGTGACCACTTCACGACGGGGTTGATTTTGAGGCTGCATCGTTTCTATACCACATGAACGTCTTTCCGCTTTCTTCTTCGCCCAACACAGGGAAAGAAGAAAGAAATTTACTACGACAACACTGCCGCCAGCGGGGCTGGCGCGGGGATTTGCATGGGCTGACCTGCCATCTGCGCTTTTTCCACATCGCGCGCCCAGATGTAGAGGCAGGTGTGATACGCAATGGACGTGTAGGAACTGATGACGCTGGCAACCGCCACGAAGGCAAAGAAGAGGAAAGCCGCAACGGCAATCGCCATGATGGACAGGGCATTCAACCCGCCCGCCGCGTACACCGCCCCTCCGCCCAGCGCCAGCGCAATGACGAAACCGCCGAAACCGAGCAGGAAGCCAATCAAGCCGGTCACCCAGCGCACGCCCACTGTGCTGACGCCGATGAGCAAAAGGTTCTGCTTTGTGATGTTCCACACCCTTTGCATCGCATCCTTGAGGTTCAAATCGTCAATCACCATCGCAGGCAGGATGAGATACGACGCCTCCGTCCACAAGACCTCGAGCAGGTTCGCCGCACTGCGAACCAGCCCGCCCACCACCCCTCTGCGCCGGCGGTTGGCGGCGTTCTTCAGCAGGTTGACGAACGTCGAGGCGGCGGCGAGGGTGAGGATGTCGAAAAAGTCGCGGCGCACAATCGCCCAGGCTTTATCCATACGCCCGTCGCCCTCCGAGAGATAGCCGAAGATCAGGTAGGCGGTCATCCCCGAAAAGACATAGGTGACCATAAACTGCACGAAGATCAGAATCGCCCCCAGGACCGCCAGGATGATGTTCCCAAAATCCGAACCGCCAACCAGAACCGCCGCAATCACAATCGGGATGACGCCAAGAACGGAAACAATCATCCCCACCACCAGAGCATAGATCGAAGGCTTGAGCAGGTCTTTATCCCTGAACGCCATGCTCCAGGCTTGTTTCAAAAACGACCAACCGCGGGAAAACGATTCCATAGTGGCTCCTCTTTCTTCGAATGTGAGAGAACGCGCCCAAGCATCAGCGCCTGACTATTATAGCAAAGGATTACCGGGAATAGCCTCGACGCCATGCCAGCCAGACCAGCGCCAGCGGGATGACAAGCGCAGACCCGCACAGCGGATTCCCCGCAGACGACGGGAGCGCCGTGGGGCTGGGCTTCGCTTCAGGCGTCGGGACGGCTGATTCTGCGACGGGAGGCGTGGACTCCGCTTTGGGCGTAGCCGTCGGCTCGGCGGCAGGAGCAATGGTCGGCGGGGGAGGAAGCGGCGTAGCCGTCAGCCAGAGGAAGTCGTATCCGCTTTCCAGCAAATCCACCGCATCGGGGAAGAAGTAGTAGATGCTCTCCGCAATTTCTTTGACTTTGGGGTCGTTCGGAGCGAGTTCCAGCGCGCGGTGAATCTCCTGCATGGAGCGCAGCGCCTCGGCGGTGGCATCCCCGCCTTCCCACGAAACATAATAGGCATGGACAGCCAGCAGGTCGGCGAAGCCCGCGTGCCAGAGACCGTCGTCGGGCAGAAGCGTGACCGCCCGCTCGTATGCCTCAACGCTCAGGCGGTAGAGTTCCTGCCCGCCCGCATCGTGACGGAAGCCGCGGCGAAAGAAGAACATCTCCTTGTAGAGTTTGCCCAGCCGTCCCCATGCCTCGCCGTCGTTGGGATTGTTTTCCACGTTTCTGCGTTCGTTCAGCGCCTTTTGCCAAACCGAAGGCATGACAAGCGAAATCTCGAAGTCGTTTTCGCTTGTAGGCTCGAGGTCGTCGAACCGCCAGCGGATTTCGTTGCCCGTCATCCTGCCGCCCGGCATGGTCATCGACCAGCCCGTCGTCTCGTCAAAAATAACATTTTGTGGATTTGCTTCATACGGCAGGCGGACGATGAGGTCTGCCCTGCCAATCGTATCCTTCCACCCCTCGCCCGTGTGGAAGATGTAACGATAAGAGACGAAGGGATACTCACCCGTTCCGTCCACGCTGTAGGTCACTTGAATCAACACATCCTGCCCCGCCGGGAAGGTGACATCGAACTCTGCCCAGGGAACGTCTTCGTAGGCGTAGAGCGGGTCTGCCTGCATTACCCGCCGCGTGGAAACAGTCCGCCCGTTGACCTTGATTTGCAGACTGCGTATCTCCGGGAACCTGCCAAAGCCGTCGTTGATGCTGAGCGGAAAGCGCACCGCCATTGACTCCGTTTCACTGCCGAGGTTTCGCATCGTGAAATCGGCGGTGACTTTTGCCTGCCCGAGGTCGTTTGCCGATGCGCCGGGTTGAACCTCAATGAGCACAGTTTCCGCCATCATGCGCACCTGTGTGCCTTCTGCGCCTGCTTCGGGGTTGGCGCCGGGCGGGTTGGCAGGCGGGGCAACATCCGCACGGACGTTCAGCGGGAAGACCGCCGCCGCCAGCAGGACAACTGCAAACAGAGAAAACACGCGTTTCATATTCACCTCACAACAGGCTGATAGGATCCACTTCCACGCGCCAGCCGTCGAGGCGGATGCCGCGCAGTATCTCTTTTGGGTTGGCGCCGCGCAAAACAATCTGCCAGCGGTAATAGCCGCCGACCTTCGCAAAGAAACATGGGACGGGACCGATGACGGATAACTGATGACTGGCTACTGACAACTTCTCCCCCACCTTCCTCGCCTCTTTCTCCGCCGACTCCGGATCGGTATGCCGATATTCCAGCCTCACCAGACGGCTGAACGGCGGATACCCCAGCCGCCGGCGTTGATCCAACTCGTAGCGGTAGAAACCCTCCACGTCATGCTTTGCCGCCAATTGAATGACCGGGTGCTGCGGGTCGAACGTTTGCAGGATGACCTTGCCGCCGCGCTCGCTACGTCCTGCCCGCCCGGCAACCTGTGTCAACACCTGGAAGACCCGCTCCCCCGCAAACGGGTCGGGCAGGTTCAACCCCACGTCTGCCAGCACAATGCCCACCAGCGTGACCATCGGCAGGTCCAGCCCTTTGGCAAGCATCTGCGTGCCGACCAGTACGTCTGCCTTATGGTTGGCGAAGTGGGTCAAAATCATCTCGTGAGAGTCTTTGGCGCGGGTGGTATCCCAGTCCCAGCGCAGGGTGCGGGCTTTGGGAAACAGCGCGTTGACATCCGCCTCGACCTTTTCGCTCCCCAAGCCATATTCACGGATGTGCTTTCCGCCGCATTGAGGGCAGGTCTTCGGCTTGCCGCGCTGGTATCCGCAGGTGTGACAGAGCAAGTCAAAAGTCGAAGGTTGAAGGTCGGAAGTTGAACCTTTGACCTTTGACGTTAGACGTTCGGCGTGCAGTGTCAGCGGCGTATCGCAGTTGGGACATTTCATCACGTGTCCGCAGTCGCGGCAGAAGACGTAAGTGGCGGTTCCGCGGCGGTTGAGGAAGAGGATGGCTTGCTCGCCCCGCTTCAGCGTGGATTCGAGTTCTTCGAGCAGAAGCCGGCTGAAGGTCCCGCGATGACCGGCTTTGAGTTCCTCGCGCATGTCCACGATGTGAACCGGCGGCAGGTTGCCAAAGTCTTTGAAGACAGCGGAAGTCTTGATGCGCTTGGGTAAATCCAGCCGTTGCAGTTGACCGCTCTCCGCCTGATAGCGTTGAATCACCGTCGGCGTGGCGGAGCCGAGCACGCACACCGCGCCGCACAGCCGGGCGTATGCCTGCGCCGCCGTCACCGCGTGATAAAACGGCGGCTCGGACTGATGATAGGAGGAGTCGTGGCACTCGTCTGCCACGATGAGCCCGATTTTCGGCAGCGGCGCAAACAGGGCGCTGCGCGCGCCAATGATGACTTTGAGCTCGCCAGCCCGCGCCCGCCGCCACGTGTCGTAGCGCTCGCCTTCCGAAAGTTTGGAATGCACCAGCCCCACCTGCCCGGGAAAACGGCGCAGGAAACGGCGCACCGTTTGCGGGGTGAGGGCAATTTCAGGCA
Source organism: Chloroflexota bacterium (assembly GCA_039961775.1). Lineage (GTDB taxonomy): Bacteria > Chloroflexota > Anaerolineae > Anaerolineales > Villigracilaceae > Defluviilinea. Next base: position 52,563 of record JABRVZ010000013.1, on the reverse strand, counting down.
CCAGGATGATTGCCTGCCTGCCGCGTCTCACCGTTTCTTCGGCGGCGCGCAGGTAGATTTCGGTTTTGCCGGAACCCGTCACGCCTTGCAGCAGGAACGCCTCAGATTGCGAAGCGCGGATTGCGCCCGTAATTTTCCTCAGCGCAAAATCCTGCTCCGGCGTAAGTTCGACCGCATCTGAATTTGTCTGCGCCTCCGCCTGTGTGCCTGCTTTTTCCAGCGGATCGCGGAAAATCTCGCTTTCGAACAGGCGGATCAAGCCGCGCTCTTCCAGCGCCTCCAGGTCTGAGAGGTTGCATCCGCTTTCGGCATAGACCCATGAGACGTTGACCGCTTCGGGCTGGCGGATGAGAAACCGCAAAGCAGACTGTCGGCGGGCGAGGGTTTGCTTCGTCCCAAGCGTTTCCATCGCCGCCTCCGCCGCTTCCGGCGGGACCGATAACTGGGCGACACGAACGAACTTGGTCCTCACCCGAGGCGGGGGCAAGACGCTCCTCGCCGAAAGCACGCCTTTCCGCACGAGATAGTTCGCCGTTTTGCGCCAGTCCACTTTGGCGAAGTGGGCGTCAATCTGCCGTCCGCGCAGAGGACCGCGCAGGCGCAGCAGGCTGAGCAGGCGGTCTTCGACGGTTTGGCGCTGGGTCTTTTGGGTGTTGGGCTCTTTGGCGGCCGGAGATTGGTAATTGGGAATTCGGAGTTCGTAAATGGTATCTGCCTGCTGACTCAAGCCAGCGGGAAGGAACAAGCCGACGATGGATGCCAAAGGCTGAAGCGTGGAGTCCGCCAGTTCGTGAGCGAGGGCAATTTGCGGCGGCGTCAGAACCGCTTCGTCATCCACCACTTCGAGGATTTCCTTGACCCCCAGCACGGAGGGCGACTCCACAAAGCGGACGACAATTCCCTGCACGGTCTGCCCGCCAAACGGGATGATGATCAACTGCCCAACGCCAACCCGCCCCGCAAGCGGCTCAGGGACGGCGTAATCGAAGACGCCCGACACTGCCGGAACGTTGACAACAACTTGAACGAAGGCGGTCATTGAAGCGATTATAAGCGCATTGGGGGGAGGCAGACTTGCTTATTGATGTTACGCAGCAGCGCGACATTTTGCACTTTTTCGAAATATTCTGACGATCTAGATATGGACTTTTGTGCCGCGACATTCATGTCGCTTGCCATATTTGGGGGCGTCTGCGCCAAAGGCGAGATAAATCTCGCGCTACGCCATTGTCAGATTAATTTGATAATTTGCAATATGCCGCCTGAAAATACGAGATACCTTTCGGCAGGCGCAGGGCGAGACTCTCCCCTACCGCGTAAGGCGAGTTGCTTATTCTTCCGCCGGCATCAGTTTGCGCACGGCGACCACCGCGCCGAGGAACGCAACCCCCAAAATGCCCGTGATGCCCGGCAGCACCCACATCAACGCGGAACTGCCAAAGGACTTGATGCGCGCGTCGAGCGGACGGTTTGGGTTGTAGAGGACGGTCACTTCGTCTCCCGCCTCGTATTGCCGCGAGGAACTCCCCTCGCTCATCTGCACGGAACGCCGTTTACCGTCGCTGGCGGTGAATTCGACGACGGGATAGTAATAGGTCTCGATGATGCGATCCTGTTCGTTGACATATTCCCGCCGTTCGATGACTTCCACCACCCTGCCGGGCGCGCTCGCTTCGCGGCTGATTTTGAGGATGTTGTTGAAGGAGGCAATCCCGGCAATCAACAGCATCAGCGCAGCCACACCGCTAAAGACCGAGAGAATAACCTTTTCCACATCCACCCCTTTATTCTGCCCGCCTGCCCGGCTCATGGGTTCCAATTCGAGGTCGAAGGAATTGTCCATCATTGCTTCGAGTTTGCGCCGGTCGTTTTCGTCGGGAACGTCTTCGAGACGCTCGTAGGTCACGCCGTCCACTTCAAAGGAGACAGGGTGGTCATCCTCCCACTGAATCGAATATTGTTTTTTTGTCATTTGGCTTTTCCGGGGATGGTTTGATTATTTCAGCACGGCCGCTGCGCCGTACCCCACCACCGAGGAGTAATCGCCGGTTACATCGCCGGAGGTGGCGTGACGCAGTACCCTGACCCTATTCGCGCCGAGCTCGCGCGCCGCCCACAGCGCCGCCGTCACTGCGCCCAGCCCACAGGCAAAGCCCTTGCCGGCGCGCTCCACATCGAAGGCGGCTTCGGGGTCGAAAGACTCAATTGCATCCAGCATGGCGCGGTCGAATTTCAGGGCGGCGTTCTGGTTGTAGTAGTGGGAAAGGTCAGTGCTGGCAACAAGGACGGAGTCTCTGCCGCGCAAAACCTGCGCCAGCGCCCTGCCCAATCCCTGTGAGACGCGCGGCTCCTGTGCCCGCACCATCACCGGCAGCAACTGCCAGCCGGGCTTCAAGGCGCGCTGGAGAAACGGCAGTTCGATTTCCAGCGAATGTTCCGGGTCGCGGGCGACGGGCGAAAGCCCAAGCCCCAGTTCCGATTTCAAGACTGCGTCGAGGTGGTTCAGGGCGTCGCGGTCAACGGGAACTTCGCCGAGGGGCGTCCAATAGGCGGCGTGGGAAGTGGTCAAGAGGGGTTCGTAGTAGGGATGGTGCATCGGCGCAACAATGGCGACCAGGTCCGGGGTCCGCGAGCGAAGCGCGGCAAAAGCGTAGCCCGCCACCGCGCCCGAATAAATGTGTCCCGCATGAGGCGCAATGACCCCCACCACCTCCCCATCCAGTTCGGGGAGTTTGGCGTCCGTCAAAAACTCATCCACAGACCGCGCCAGGGCTTTCGGGTTTCCCTCATACCACCTGCCGGCAATGGGTGAAGGACGAACATCAACCATAAAAAGATTTTAGCACTTTTTGGGTAGCAAGAAAAGCAAGCGGCGGAAGATGTTCGCCGTCGAACCATTCGACGGCGTCAGCGTCGTCATCGGCTTTCAAGTTGCCGCCGCTGACTTCCGCCTGATAGATGATGACGAAGTCTGCACCGCGCGGGTGCTCGCGTCCGGAGACGATGTCGTACACGCGCGTCACGCGGACGCTCAAACCTGTCTCTTCCAAACATTCCCGTTCCGCCGCCCGGGCAGGGTCTTCGCCCCCATTGACGAAGCCCGCCGGCAGAGTCCACAATCCGCGAAACGGTTCGTTGACGCGCCGCACGAGCAGGACGCGCCCGTCCTGCACCACTAGCACCGCCGCAGCGACCTTTGGGTCTACGAAATGAATCCAGCCGCAGGCAGGGCAGACAGGGCGCAGTTTTCCGAATCGCTCTTCAGAGTTTAGCAGTTGACCACAGCGGGGACAGAATTTGTATTCGTTGTTTGCCATGATGAACAACACGGACGGCGTTTTCGCCGTCCATGCAAAAGGGTTTATTTCCAGCGGCGGGCGGCAAGTTGCCTCATCAACGCCATGAGCAAAGCGCTGACCGCCGCCAGCGCCGCCAGAGCAATCTGCCAGGCGGATGGCACCAGCGGAGCGCGGCTCTGCGGCTCGGGCAGCGGCTCCATTGCCGCCGGAGGCTGGTCTTGAGCGGCGGCGGTTTCATCCCCTGCGTTTTTGGCGGAGGGAGTTTCCATGATGCGGGCGGAATCTTCGGTGCCTTGCGCGGGCGCCAGCGACAGGGGCGGTTCTTCTGCGGGCGCGGCGGCTTGGGGAGCGGATTCTTCCACAGCGTAGGATTGCACTTCCTCGCCTCCGCCGCCTCCCATGCCAAATTGCACAGGGGATGCCATTTGCGTACTCACAAAATTGACCCCAAAGGAGAAGAAGAAGAGCAGAGTCGCTACCACGGTAGCCAGACGAAAAGCGGGATAGGTGCGCGGCAAGGGAGGGTTCTGCCCAACCATTTTGCGCGTGAGGGTAAAGTTGCGCGGAGCCTTTCGGGTGGGAAGTTTGCGGAGCAAGGTTCGGGCGGCACGCAAATCGTCGAGGGTGGAGGCAAGTTCGGGGTCGGTTTTGAGGCGGGCTTCGAGGCGGAGCGCGTCCGCTGGTTTGAGTTCCCCGTCCAGGTATGCCGAAAGAAGTTCAAGGTCTCGTCTATTCATCAGGCTTTGATTCCTTCTTCCAGACGATAGTTTGCGGGTAAAAGTTCCGCAAAGCCCTGCAGGCACTCGCGCAGACGCAAACGGGCGCGGGCGAGGCGGCTTTTGACCGTGCCGAGCGGCACGCGGACGGCGCTGGCGACTTCGGTGTAGTCCATGCCTTGAATGTCTGCCATGACGACGACGGTTTTGAATTCGAGGGGCAGGCTGTCGAGGCAGTGCTGGATGGCGTGTTCGACCTCATCGGCTTCCATTTGCTGGTCGGGGGTGAGGGACGGGTCGGCGAGCCACTTGGGGGAATCCATTTCTTCGCCGTCGTCGGTGTCGGGTTCGAGGGGGGTGGTGGGACGACGCTTCTTGCGGCGGAGTTCGTCGTAGCAGGCGTTGGTCACCGTGCGCATGAGCCAGGCTTTGAACGAACCGCCGCGAAATGAAGCGATGCTTTTGAAGGCGGAGATGAAGGCGTCCTGGGCGGCGTCGGCAGCCTGGTCTTCGTCGCCGAGGATGCGCAGGGCGGCGTTGAAGACGCTGTCCTGGTAGTGCAGGATGAGGGTGTTGAAGGCGTCGAGGCTGCCGTTTTGCGCGTCTTGGATGAGGGCTTGTTCGTTCATTAATGTCAATTAAACCACAGATACACACGGTTGAAAAATGATTGCCCTGTTGCAAGGATTTGTTGAAGCGTACTGGGCGTTCTCTAACGCCTGAAGTTGCGCTAGAGAGCGCAAAATACGCAAGATTTTGAAGGAATGCAACAGAGCAAAAATGATCAGCGGCTGCGCGTGAACAGGAGGTACAGCGCACGCCAGATTAGCATACCCAGGGCGGAGGTGGAGGCAAGCACGACTGCGAAAATGGGGATGATGGGGGCGTTGAGCCACAGTCCGCGCAGGAGGGCGGCAAACGAGGCGGCAAAGAGCATGGCGAACACGGGACGCCAGAGTTGCTTCGGGGTGGAGAGGACTTCAGCCTGAAAAAGCCCAAACCAGGGTGCGAGCAGGAACCACGACAAAGTCAGCGGGAGGAACGCGGCGAGCATGCGCGGCAGGAAGGACAGGTCCGCTTCGCCGTGTGTGGCAAACCCGATGACGGTGACAACGGCGATGGCAAGGAGGTCGCCAACGATGAGCAGCGGCTTTTTCATCGAAATTATTCCTCCTTGCGCAGGGCAGGGAACAACAGCACTTCGCGGATGGAATGTTTGTCGAGCAGGAGCATGGTGAGGCGGTCCACGCCCATGCCAAAGCCGCCGTTGGGAGGCATGCCGTATCGCATGGCGCGCAGGTAGTCTTCGTCCATGGGGTGTTTTTCTTCGTCGTCGGCTTCGTAGTCGCGTCCCATTTCGAGGAAGCGTTGTTCCTGGTCGAGCGGGTCGTTGAGTTCGGTGAAGGCGTTGCACAACTCGAAGCCCGCCACATAGCCCTCGAAGCGTTCCACGGTGAGGGGGTCGCCGGGGATGGATTTCGCCAGCGGGGAAATATCGCGCGGATAGTTGTAGAGGAAGGTCGGCTGGATGAGGGTCGGCTCGAGGAATTCGGAAAGCAGGAAGTCAATCAACTTGCCGCGCGTGGCTTTGGGGTCGGGGGTGAGGTTGGGGTGTTTTTCGCGGATGGCGTTGAAAAGCGACTCGGCGGTGGGATGCTGGGCAAAGTCAATGCCCGAGGTTTCGAGGATGCCCTGCCGCATTTCGAGACGCCGCCAGGGAGGCGTGAGGTCAATCTCATGTTCCTTGAAGCGGATTTTGTGGGTGCCCAGCACGGTCTGCGCCACATACGAGACCATCTGCTCGGTCAATTCCATGACCTGAAGATAATCGGCGTATGCCCAGTAGAACTCAAGTTGGGTGAACTCCGGGTTGTGTTTGAAGGAGACGCCCTCGTTACGAAAGTCGCGCCCGATTTCATAGACCTTTTCCAGGTTGCCGACGAGCAGACGTTTGAGATACAACTCGAAGGAGATGCGCAGGTACATGTCCTGGTCGAGTTCGTTGTGATGGGTCACGAACGGACGCGCCGCCGCGCCGCCGTAGAGAGGCTGGAGGATGGGCGTTTCCACCTCGAGGAAGCCGCGGCTGTCCAAAAACTCGCGCAGGGCGCGGACGATGGCGGCGCGCTTGCGGAACGTTTCGCGGACCTCGGGGTTGACCGCCAGGTCGGCGTAGCGCTGGCGGGCGCGCAATTCGGCGTCTTCCAGCGCGGCATGACGAATCACCGTGCCGTCTTCGAGCGTCTCGTCTTTGGCGGCGGGAAGAGGGCTGATGGATTTGGCGAGCAGTTTGAAGTCGTGGACGTGAAGCGTCACTTCCCCCGATTTGGTGCGGAACATGACGCCCTCCGCCTCGATGAAATCGCCGATGTCGAACAGTCGGTTGAAGAGGTCGAGGCGCTCTTTGCCCAGTTCGTTGGCGCGGAAGAACAACTGCACCTTGCCGGCGCCGTCTTCGATGTGCGCAAAGGAGATTTTGCCCATCGCCCGCATGGCGCGGATGCGCCCGGCGAGGATGGCGCGCACTTCGCCGCCTTCTTTCTCTCTGGCTTCGAACTCCGCAATCGCTTCGGTACTCAAGTGCGTGCGGCGGGCGCGTGTGGGGTAGGCTTCGATGCCCTCGGCTCGAAGCTCCTCCAATTTTTGCAGACGAATTTTTTCAAGTGTGGTGTATTCAGCCATTGGTTCCTCCCCCTTCTCCGCTGGGAGAGGGGTGCATAAAAAATAACCCCGCGTCCATCACAGGCACGCGGGGAGAAAGGTCGCTCCTGTGATGCGCCGCGTCAACCAACCTTCAGGATTTTAACATTATATGTTCCGCCCGGCGTTTCCACCTTGACGGTTTCACCGGCTTTGTGACCCAAAATCGCCTTCCCGATGGGCGATTCATTCGAAATTTTCCCTTCGCGGGGGTTGGCTTCCGCCGCGCCTACGATGGTGAAGGTCTCGGCTTCGTAGTTGCCTTCTTTAATGGTCACTTTCGAGCCCAACTGGACCACATCGCTCTTTTTCTTGCCGTTGTCTTCGATGATTTTCGCGCTCGCCAGCAGGGCTTCCAGTTCCTGAATGCGCCCCTCCACGAACGCCTGCTCGTTCTTGGCGGCTTCGTACTCGGCGTTCTCGATCAGTTCCCCGCCCTCCATTGCCTCGTGCAGGCGGTTGGCAACCTCCTGCCGCTTCACCTTGCGCAGGTATTCCAGTTCCTCCTGAAGTTTTTGAAAGCCTTCCCTGGTCAAAAAGTTGTTAGGCATATCTCTATCTCGTTCCTGCTATAAGAATTTTGTCCCGACAAGCGGGACAAAGAGTATGGTCGAGCCAGAAGCGCGCATAATATATCACGGTTTTGGGGACAGTTCAAGGATTTTGTAACCTCTTTAGCCGCCCTCCCAAAGGCGGATTCCCTGCCGTTCCAGCCAATAGGCGCGCAGAGAGTTGCGGACTTTTTCCGGGGTGTCGAAGTCGGGTCCAAACGACGAAATTTGCGATTTATACGCCAAAACCGCCTCCTGCCAGGACCTCAAGCCTGATTCTGAGACCGCATAGACCTTTTCCTGCATCCCAGCCGATTTCGGAGCCAGGTCGGCGGGGTTGGCTTGCAGGTAGGGAATGTCGGCGTCGTAAAGGAGGGGGCGTCCGAGCAGTTCTGCGGCGCGACGCACGATGACATGGTCCACGTGAGAACCAACCGCCAGTTGGCAGACCAGCACATCGTCGGGGCGGAGGCGGGAGGAAATTGTCTGGGCAATTTGGGCGGGCAGGTCGGCGTCTTCCGCATGAGGCGGGGCGTAGATGTCGGTGTAGAGCCATTCGCCATCCCTGCCGCGGCGGTAGATGCAATCCAGAAAGTCGAAGTGTTGTACCTGCGCGCCGAGAGTTTCCGCCGCCCGGCGGTCTTCCTCGCGGCGGGAAAGCACCGTCTCTTTGGCGGAGGCAAAGCCCCACTGGTAATGAAGCACCTGCGCAAACAGGGAGAACTCGGTATCGGCTGGCACGCCGCACATGAACGTCCAGATTTCAACCGGGATGCCCGCCTTTGCCTGGTCGTGAATCAAGCCGCCCGCCGAGAGGGCGGCGTCGTCGAGATGAGGGGAAAGGTAAATCCATCGCATGTGGCGATTGTACCCCAACGCCCCGAAACCGCATGAATTTTAAGAGCATTGCGCAATTGAATTTGGGGCAATATTCATGTACACTTGTTGTGGAGGCAGAGATGCAGGAGAGACGCAAACAGCCGCGCAAGGATTTGATGGCGTATTCGCAGGTATTCGATGTGCATGGCGGATATTTGCTCGGTTACCTGGGCGACCTGACCGAACTCGGCGCGATGGTTATCAGCGACGATGAGGTCAAGCCCGACACCGAACTGACCGTTCAAATCCAACTGCCTGAACTGGAAAACTTCTCCGATGAAACCATCACCGTACCGGTGCGGGTGGTGTGGTGCAAACGCGACATCAGCCCGGAATACTTCAACGTAGGCATGGAATTCAAGGCGATTACCGCCCGGCAGAGGGAAATCATCCGCGCCATTCTCGAAAATTACGAATTCCGTCGCCAGACGCCCAATTACCCGCCCCACCCCAACGAACTGAACATTGCCGAATAACCCCGGACAATGTAGAATGACGGCACGACAGGGTCGTGTCGTTTTTTTGTTCGCCAAATCCCGTTTTTCACCTATACACCAGGAAAGAGGCTCGCGCATGAATACCCCTTACTATTTCATGAGTTACAGCCGCGAAGATACCGTCAAACAAAGGCGCATCATCCGGGAACTGCGCGAACGCGGCGTGGAAATTTGGGTGGATGTCGAAAACCTGACGCCCGGCACGCCCACCTGGGAACGCGAAATCGAACGGGCGATCCGCGAGTCAATGGGCATAATCGTCCTGCTCTCCCCCGAATCGAACAATTCGGAATGGGTACGGCGCGAAATCAGTTTCGGGGAACAACACCGCAAGCGAATCTTCCCCGTGCTGATCGAGGGGGACGATAACACCTCCACCCCGCTGAGACTCGCCAGCCACCAGCGCGTGGATTTGCGCACACGCTTCGAAGCCGGACTGGACGAACTGGCAGACGCCCTGAAAAATTACATCAACGTGAAACAGGAGATCGAGCAACAGCGCCCCGCCGCCGCCAAAGAAATAAAAATCAAACAGCCCGCTGATTTGAAGAAGTGGGGGCTGCCCGCCCTCATCGGTCTGGTGGGCGTGTTAATCGTCGGCGGAGTCTTCGCGGTAATCAACAAGCCTCCTTTGGCAACGCCGACCCCGCCTCCCGTCACGACCGAAGCGCCGCTGGTCAACCCCGTCATCACCGACACGGCAACGGTTCATCCCACCACCGCAGCAGACGAACCGACAGGCAGAATCATCTTCACCTGCGAGATTGCCGGCAGCGAGGTCTGCATCATCAACGCCGACGGAAGCGGCTGGCGGCGGCTGACCGACACCACGTTTGCCAGTTTCAACGCCTCGCTGACGCCGGATGGAAAGACGGCGGTGTATCTGGTCAATTACGGCGATTACACTGAAATTCACGAAATGGATGTAACCAGCGGGAAAACCAAACAACTGACCGATTTCAAAAAGAGCGTGGGCGCGCCGGAGGTCTCGCCGGACAACCGTTACATCGTCTTTCACTACCACGCCGGCAACCTGCAACTCTGGCTCATGAACCGTGATGGGAGCAACCCGCATGAGTTTTACAGCGTCTCCGGCAAGGACGTTCACGACGGCGTCTGGTCGCCGGACGGCTCACAGATTCTCTTTGCGCTTGGCAAAGGCGAGAACAACCAACTTTACATCATGAACTTCAGCGGCGGCGCTCCGAGGCTGGTCAACGACAAAATTGACACCCGCGGACGAAGCGACTGGTCGCCCCTCAACCTGATTGCCTTCGATCAGGGCGGACCGTTCGCGCACGAGGTCTTCACCATGAATCTGGATGGGAGCGGTCTGACTCAAATCACCAGCGGCAACAACGCCCAGGGCGTCAGTTTCTCCCCCGACGGCAAGTGGATCGCCTTCACCGCCTACACCAATGTCGCGGCAAAAGACCTGAAATCCTGTGAAATCTTCATCATGCGCACCGACGGCTCGGACGTGCGTCAACTGACGGACAACAACTACTGCGACTATCAACCGCGCTGGGGCAACTGACGGCTACGCATCAGATTTTTTCACGCGCTTTTTCGTCCCCGCCCTGGGTGTAGCAGTCTGGGCGGGCGATTTTTTCACGGTGGGCTTCTTTGCGGCTGGTTTCTTTGCCGCAGGCTTCTTTTTGACGGGCGTCTTTTTGGTTGTCTTCACGGTTTTCCCGGCGGCGGGTTTTCTTGCGGTTGATTTCTTTGTTGATTTCGAAGACTGAAGTCTGCGCCCGGCTTTCTTCGCCGCTGACTTCTTGCGCGGCTTCCGCTCTTTCGACGCTTCCTCCTTAATCTCCAAGCCTGCTTCCTTGACCCCAAACATCTCCTCCCATTTCGCCTGCATGGAGTCCACGCCGGCGCCGCCCAAGGCGGCATAAATGTCGCGCCACCTTTCATCGTCCACAAAGCGCCAGTCTAAAAAGACATGGTGCTGGTAGGCGTTGAGTTCCATGTACAGCCCCTTCTCCCACAGTTCCTCACACGAACGGATATGCTCCAGGTGTGTGACGTAATCCTTGAAGATGACGTAACCTTCGAACGGCAAGCCCAGCGCCTCCGCAAGGGATTTCTGGCGCAGGTCGCCGGTGGCTTTATCGAGGTACGCGGCGGAGGTTTTGATCCAGCCGCGCGTTTCGGCAAAGCGGTTATGGTAGAGGACGAGACTGCGTTCATCCTGAAAGAGGTTGGAATAGGCGAAGACGTTTTCGTCCACAGAGCCGTTTGGCGTGTAAAAGTCGTAGAGGAAGAAATTCTCCACGTCGGCGAACAGGTGGCGGCGGTGAAGAAGCGGGAAGATCTTCCATTCGTGACCGGCAATGAGTCCCTCGTTGGGGGTCTCATCCCATTTCGGCTTGCGGAATTCCATCCCGTATTTCTCGCGGAAGCCCTCCACCTGTCCGTGACCGAACATGGGCAAGCCGGGCAGCGTCGCCAGCACGGTGCATACGCCAAAATACTTGTCGCCGTCGCCGAACTGCTCCGAAGCGGTCTTTTCGTCGGGGTTGTTCATGAAGTTGACGTAGCGCTTGAGGATTTGCGGGTCGAATTCCAGCGTGTTCTTGATTGCTGTGCGGTATTTGGCGTTGTCCTCGTCCCTCAGCATGTGCATGAAAGCGGAGTTATAGACGCGGTGCATCCCCAGCGTGCGGACGAAGTAGCCTTCGAGAAGCCAGAATGCCTCGGCGAGGAGCAGAGTATCGGGGACTTCCGCCGCGACTCGGTCCACCACTTCGCGCCAGAACTCATTCGGCATGAGCGCATCAAATTCGGACCTGGTCATGCCGTGCTCGGACCGGGACGGAATTGCGCCGCCCGCGCCGGGTTCGGGGAACCACAGCCGCTGGATGTGTTTCTTGGCGAGAGTCATCGCCGCATCAAAGCGGATAATGGGGAAGTTGCGCGCCACATGCAGGATGGTTTGAATGACCGCCTCACGCACCTCGGCTTTGGAGTAATCCAGTTGAGCCGTGTCATTCCAGGGGAAGGACGTTCCGTCGTTGCCGTGGTAGATGTAGCGGACATCGCCTGTGGTATGGTCGCGGCGTTGAAAGACGACTGCCGCGTCGGTTTTGGTGTAGTAGTGATCTTCCAGGTAAATACCCACACGCGGATCATCGGAGAGGTTTTCGGAGTTGAAGGTGTAGGAGGGATATGGCGAATAAGGCAGAGAGAGGAACCAGTCGGGGTGTTCGATGACCCACTTCGAGTCAATGCCCATGTGATTTGGCACCATATCCGCAGAGAGGCGGATGCCCCTCTGCCAGGCGCGCCAGCGCAGATTTTCCAGCGCAGACCAGCCGCCCAGGTCGGCGGCGATGTCATAGGAATAGAGGGAATACGCCGAAGCGACGGCATCCGCATCGCCCATACGCTGCTTGATTCGCTGACTGGCGCGCGAGCGTTCCCACAGACCGATGAGCCACAGCCCTGTGAAGCCACGCTGTTTCAATAGATCGAGCTCTTCGTCGGGGATTTGGTCGAGGGTTTTGATCCAGCGTCCGTATTTGCGGGAGAGTTGTTCGAGCCAGACGTAGGTGTTTTTGGCAATCAGGACGAGGCGGGGCATCCAGTCTTTGTCGGGGCTGTAGCGTTCGTATTCCGCGTATTCGCCGCCGGTGTAGGTGGGCGGAGGGACGTCGGGTTTGAAGTCGCCGTGCGCGAGGTGTTGACGGACAACCTCCTCCCGCAGGAAGTCAATGCCGCGGATGATGCGCGAGACGAATGTTTCGCCCAATACACCTCCCCATTTGGCAAGGATGTATTGCAATTGTCCTTCGAGCGAGTGCGGCGAGACTTGCGCCGGCGCTTGCAGAATTTCGAAGAGCGATGCGCCGCCGCTTCCCGCTATGGGGGTTTCTTTTGCCGCCCGCTCGAAGAAGGTTTTCAATTCGGCAATCAGGTTTTTGTAGGCAGTCGGTTCGAGGGGTTCGTCGTCCACCAGGTCGAGCAGAGGGACAATGGCAGGATTGGCGTTGTGGGTAAAGATGTAAATTAATTCCTCGGCGGTCTTGACTTGTCCGTCTACCAGTTTCGAGAAGTATTCTTCGACCTTTTCCTGCCCGCGATAGACGGTTTGGGGCGGGTATTCGGCGATGAATTTTTTGGCGGTGGCATGTACCTGTTCTGCGCCAAGCCGCTCGTTGGCATTTGCAACTGCCTGCTTGAACATGGCGGAGGGGGCAAAGCGCTGGACGAGCAGGCGCATTGCCTCGTCAATGAGGGATAAGGCGTATAGGTCAGAGGCAGGCACAGGCTGAGTCCGACGCGCCGTCATGCGGGCGGCAAAGGTTCGGGCGGAGGCGAAGGCGTCGAAGGCGACGCGTCCGTCCGGGCGGAAGAATTCTTCTGGAAATTGATAGAAATCGCGGGAGGATTTGGTGATGCGCATGGCGCAATGATAATCCATTCTCAATTGATTTGGGTTATACTTCCGCCGATGTCCTCATCGATTCTCCTCATGACCCTGCTATTGATCGTGGCGGCATTTTACCTGCCGGTGATTGTGTCGGTGACCCGCCGGCACGAAGGGCAGGAGGCAGCCGCCACCCTGCTGGGGGCGTATGCGGTGATTGCCATGGGTCTGACGGCTGTGGAGGCGTTGTGGCGCGGGGGAAGGTGGCAGGCGGATTTTCTGGTTGCCAATGATCTTCAGATTTATGGAACGTTCCTGCTCTCGCTCCTCCTGCTGATGATGACGCTGGAGTTTACGCGCCGGCGGATTTGGACATGGCTGGTCATCGGGCTGCTGTGGGCGGCGGCAGTGGGAGCGATTTTCGCGAACGTTTTTCAACTGGGCGAGGTGGTTTGGACCAACGGCACAATCGCTCTCCCCCGTGAGCGGCTTGCGCCAGCCCTCTCTGCGCTGGGATGGTTTGTGTTTACCGTGGGTTCGCTGGTCATCGTGCGGGCTTCGCACGCGCGTTCGCGCCAGCCGCTTCTGCGCAACCGTTTGAATTATTGGGTGCCGGTCTTTCTTTTGATTTTCATCAATGATATTTTGCTGATTGCCGGGCGGCAGATTCCGGGCAACCCGCTGCGGGTGGTTGCGGCTGGCATGGCGGCGTATATCATCGCCACGCACAATCCGCCCGATTTGCGCGTCATTGCCCGCCGGGTGCTGACGTACATCATCACCACCATGCTGATTGTCGCCTTTTATGTGGTGGGCTTTTCGGCTTCGCAGACGGTCTTCCGCGCGCTTCCCAACTTCAACCCGCTGGTGGTTGGCGCCGGCATTGCGCTCCTGCTTTCGTTCATTTTCACGCCCTTGCTTGCCGTCATCCGCCGCATGGTGGATAAGTGGTTCCACGTGGGAGAACTTCACCCCACCAAGACCCTGCATGCCTACAGCCAGCAAATCAGCAACATCCTCGACATGCAAAAACTCGCCAACGTGGCGGTGGGGCTGATTATAGACGCGCTGGGGCTGACGCGCGGCTTCCTCTTTTTGGTGGACGCCGAACATAACAGCGAACGGGGGAAGTTCTACAACATCCGCGCGGTGAGAAATCCCGGCGAACGGCAGATTCAAATCCTCTCCCTGGCAGAAGACAGCCCGGTGGTCAGGCATTTCCTGCAAAATCAAACCCCGCTTCTGCAATATGACCTGGACCTGCTCCCCGCTTACCGAGACGTTTCGGACACCGCCCGAGGCTGGTTCCAACACCTCGAAGCCGAAGTGTACCTGCCCATCTTTTCCAAACGCGAGTGGATCGGTCTGCTCGCTTTGGGCGCAAAAATCAGCGGCAACCGTTATACGGAAGAAGACCTGGTCACCCTTTCGACGCTCGCCAATCAGACCGCCGTCGCCCTCGAAAACGCCCGTCTCGTCGAAAACCTGATTCAACTCAACAACGAACTGCGGCAGGCATACCGCGACCTCGATAAAGCCAAGCGCGACCTCGAACGCCTCGACCAGACCAAATCGGACTTCATCAGCATCGCCTCGCATGAACTGCGCACGCCGCTCACCACCATGATCGGCTACACCGAAATGCTCATCGAAGACCGCTCCCTGCCGGAGATGGCACACGAAATGCTGCTGGGCATCGCCAAAGGCACCCGCCGCCTGCACGAAATCGTCGACTCCATGTTCGACATCGCCCAAATTGACACACGCACCCTGCAACTTCACCTGATGCCTGTGGACACCGCCATCATCGTCAAGGACGTGGCGCAGCGGCTCGAAAAGACCATCCGTGAACGCCGTCAGACGCTCAGCATCGAAATTCCGCCCCTGCCAAAGATCAAGGCAGACCCGAACCTGTTGGAAAAACTCTTTCAACACCTGTTGAACAACGCCATCAAATTCACCCCCGACAACGGTCAAATCAAGGTGACCGGGAGGACGATCAGCGCGCAGAGCGGAGATATGACCAACGGCGGCATTGAAATCATCGTCAGCGATACCGGCGTGGGCGTGGACCCGGAAGCTCGCGATGTCATCTTCAGCAAGTTCTACCAGCCCGGCGATCTCTCCAAGCATTCCACCAGCAAAACCCGCTTCAAGGGGAGCGGCGCGGGGCTGGGGCTGGCGCTCTCGAAGGGCATTGTCGAAGTCCACGGCGGGCGCATTTGGGTGGAAAGCCCCGGTTACGACGAAGTTAATTTCCCCGGCAGTCACTTTCACGTTGCTCTGCCGTTGAGCAAGGATGAAACCATGGCGGGGACGGAAGTAAAGTTCAGGATTCTTTCCTAGACTTTAGACTTGAGACATTTGACGGCAAAGGTCAGAATTCAGGGGGCAAAGGTCAGATTTTCTTTCGATAGACGCGGTGATTTTTATATTCGACGCCGTTCAGGTTCTTCAAGTCGGCGCGCATTTGCTCGGTGGTTTCGGCAACCTGGGTCATCTCGACCTGGGTGAATTGCTTGAAACCCAGCAGGGTGTGTCCCATTTCAGAGTAGAGGATGGCGTTGCCGCCGTGACCCTGAAACTCCGGCAGGATGCCCATGCCGTTGACTGAGACCTTGTTCGTGCGGCGGAGTTCGAGGAGGATGTCAATGATTCCAAAGGGGAACAGCCGTCCGCGGGAGCGTTGAAGCGCCGCCGAAACGTCGTGAAAGGCAAAGAGGAAACCGACTACGTCTTCGCCGTGTGTGATGATTTTGATCAGGCGGTGGTCGGCAATGGTCATGATGTTATCCACAACGAAGTCAATTTCACGCGGGGAGAGGGGGTAATACTCCCAGTTGTGAACGAACGCCTGGTTGTATGCCTTGCCGATGCGCGGCGCCCAAGCGATAAGTTCCCGTTTGTTCTTGAAGCGTTTGACCTGCAAACCGCCGCGCTGCATGACGCGCTGCGCGATGCGCTCCACGCGTTCGGGAACCTGGAACTTGTCGGCAGGCAGGTAACAAGAGACGAAGTCCACTTCTTTTTCAAAGCCCAGCGATTCGACGAGTTTCTGATAATAAGGGTAGTTGTAGTTGAGCATGGTCATGGTATTGCGATGCTCATGCCCGAAGACAAGGATGCCATAACCATCGAGCGGACCCATGCCCTTGGGACCGACCAGTTCGGTCAAACCGCGCGCCCGCGCCCATTCGGAAACGGTCTCGAACAATGCAGCGGCGGCTTCCTGGTCGTCTTCGCAGTCGAAGAAGTAGAAGTTTGCTTTTTTGGTTTTGTGATATTCGTTGAAAGGCTTGTTTTCGATGGCGGCAATACGCCCCACGTCGCGCCCATCGCGCACCGCCAAAAAGAAGTCCACATCCGAATGTTCATGGAAGGGATGCTTTTTGCGGTTGAGGTAGGTGTAAGCGTCCAGATTAATCAGCGGCACCCACTGCGGACAATTTTCATAGAGCCTGTGCGGCAATTCCACGAACCGTTTCACCTGCTTTTTGTTGCCGGTATCTACCTTCTCGATGGTGAGCATGGAAACTCCTTTATGGTGATATTCCCTACGCCCACTATAACACCAATTCCCTGCGCGGGGTTCATGCTATACTTGAACAAACCATGCAAAGGGACGCCGCCATGTCAAACAATAATCACCAGGAACTTCTCAATAAATACGCCGAAGCCATCGTCAAAATCGGACTGAACCTGCAAAAGGGACAACGCCTCGTCATCACCAACGCCACCTCGCGCGGCGTGCCGCCCGCCGGGCGCGCGCTCGTCCATGCTGTGACCCGCGCCGCCTATGCCGCCGGCGCAAAATACGTGGAGGCGATTTGGGGAGACGAAGAAATGCACCGCATCCGCCTGCAGCATGCGCCCGCCGATTCCTTCGACGAGTATCCCAAATTTCAGGTGAGCGGCGTGATGGAGATGATCCAAAACGGCGACGCCCTGCTCTCGGTCTATGCCAATGACCCGGACGCCTACGCCGGGCTGGATGCGGAACGCGTCGCCGCCATGCAAAAGAGCCACCTGCAAAACTATGCCCCCATCAGCGCCGCGGTCAGCCGTAACGCCGTCAACTGGTGCGTAGTGGCGTCCGCCTCCCCGGCATGGGCGGCAAAAGTTTTCCCCGATTTGGCGGCGCACGAGGCGGAAGAACGTCTCTGGCAGGCAATTTTCGAGACCACCCGCGCCACCCAGCCCGACCCGCTTGCCGCATGGCAGGCTCACATCCAAAACCTGATCAAACGCGCCAAATACATGCAGGCGAAAAAGTACACGGCGCTTCACTACCAAGCCCCCGGCACCGACTTCACCCTCGGCTTGCCGCAGGGACACCGCTGGATCGCCGCCCGCATGCCCGCCGAAAACGGCATCGAATTCACCGCCAACATGCCCACCGAGGAAATCTTCACCCTGCCCGACCGTCACCGCGCGGAGGGAACGGTTTCCGCCACCTTCCCGCTCAGTTATGGCGGCAGTTTGATCGAAGATTTCAGCGTCACCTTCAAGGATGGGCAGATCGTCAAAGTGAGCGCAAAAAAGAACGAAGCCATTCTGCAAAAACTCATCGAAACCGACGAAGGCTCGAAACGGCTCGGCGAAGTGGCGCTCGTCCCCGCCAGTTCGCCGATTGCCCGGCGCGGACATCTCTTCTACAACACCCTGTTCGACGAAAACGCCTCCTGCCACATCGCCATCGGACGCGCCTACCGCTTCACCCTCACCGGAGGCGAAGAACTGACCGACGAGGAATTTACCGCCGCTGGAGGCAACGTGAGCCTCAACCACGTGGATTTCATGATCGGCTCCCCGCAAATGGACATTGACGGCATCACCGCAGACGGCGCGCGCGAGCCGGTCATGCGCCAGGGAGAATGGGCTTTCGACGTTTGAGCAAGCAAGGAGCGTCAAAGAATGGATGAGCCAATTCAGGAAGAACGCGGTCCGCGCATCGAACTGGACGAACTGCTTGCCGCCGAATTCAACTACATTGCTCTCACCGCCACCCAGGCAAACGAAGACCGCGCCCGCGTCTCCTCCTTTTACCTGCTCGCAGTCGGTTCGCTGGTCGCTGCCCTGCTGAGCACCCAATTCTTCGATCCCGAAAAACTCACCCCCACGATACGCCTCATGTTCAGCGGGCTGTTCATCCTGCTGACCCTGCTGGGCACATCTACCGTTTTGCAATTGGCGCAGTTGCGCTCCGCCTGGCACGAATCCATGCGGGCGATGAACCAAATCAAAGACTTTGCCATGAAGCAAAACCCCGAACTCGCCGAAGCCTTCCGCTGGAAGACCAGCACCATTCCGCGAAAATACAAGAGGAGCAGCGTTTCCTACTACCAGGCATTGGAAGTGTCCATCATCGGCGGGCTGACATTCGGCGCGGCAATGTTCTTTCTTCAGGAAGCGTTCCTGCCGGTCAATGCGCTCACCTGGCTCATCTGCATTCTGCTGGGAGCGCTCGCCGTGTATGTTCAAATGACACTCTACAAAAAGATGCTGACCTGACCCATGCCGCGCAATTACGACAAAGCCCGCCCCACAGCCTTTCAACGCCTGCCCAAATACAAGCGGGAGGATGACTGGATCCGCGCCTTCCTCCGCACCGCCCAGGTGGGACACATCGCCTCCTCCCGTGACGGACAGCCGTTCATCACCCCGAGCATTTTCTGGTTCGACGAGGAGAATCGCCAGATCATCTTCCACTCCAACATCACGGGTAGAGTCCGCTCGAATTTGGAGAGCAGCCCAAAGGTCTGTTTTGAGGCGAGCGAAATGGGGAAACTGCTCCCGTCGAATGTGGCGCTCGAGTTTTCGCTCCAATATCGAAGCGTCGTCGTCTTCGGCACGGTACGGCTGTTGACGGAGCCGGCCGAGGCGCGGCGCGCGCTCTACGGGCTGATTCAAAAATATTTCCCGAAGATGCAGGCTGGCAGGGAATATCGTGAAATCACCGACAAGGAACTGAAACGCACATCGGTCTATGCCATTCAAATCGAGGAATGGAGCGGCAAGGAAAACTGGAAGGACCGCGCCCTACAAAGCGATGAATGGACGCCGCTGGACGAAACATGGTTTGGAACATAACGGCAACTTCTTCCGTTGACCAGCGTAGATAGAGTGAATGTTTTACGATGGCGCATCATCGGCGTTTTTTACGCAATACGCGCCAAGCACGTATCTACCGGAGGATGACATGCCCGAAGAAAAATTCCGCACCGAGGAATTCCGCGTGAACGGCGAGGAACTGCTCGCCAAAATCAAGAACCTGATCAAAGAGGGGAACATTCGCAGGGTCATCATCAAGGACAAGGAAGGCAAAGTGGTGTTCGAAATCCCGTTGACTTTTGGCGTGGTCGGGGCGTTGGTTGCGCCGCAACTCGCCGCCATCGGCGCGATTGCCGCCCTGCTCTCCGAAGCCACTGTGGTGGTGGAAAAGCAGACATAGCCCAAACGGCAGGTTTGCCTTTTCATGGCAATCGTGCTATAAATATTTCAGGGGAACCCAGCGGCACTTTAACAGTCAAAACCAGACAAGGAGGTCGTATGGATCGAAACGTTGGTGTATGGATTGACCATAAGCAGGCATATCTCATCTGGTACAAGGAAGGCAGGGTTGATGTGATTCCTTCCAACATCGAGCCGCCGGAGCATTTTTCGGGCGGCACGCAACTCGGAGGCAAACTCAACCAAAAAGGAGACATGGAACTCCGCCATAATGACCGTTACAAAGTGAAATTGACCCAGTTTTACCGACGGGTCATGGACGCCCTGAAGGATGCCGACTCGGTCTTCGTGATGGGACCGGGCGAAGCCAAAATCGAATTCGAGAAATCGCTCAGGAGACAGAAACCCATGCAGAAGCGGCTCCTCAAAGTGGAGACTGCCGACAAGATGACGAAAAATCAAATGATTGCGCGGGTGCGCCAGTTTTATCAGAGTCAACCCGCCGCATAAACCAGATAATTGAATAACAAAAAGAGCCGGAGGCGTTTGCCTCTGGCTCTTTGTTTTTTACCACAGATGAAGTAGATGAAAGGGATTGAGTAACTTTCTCATCAGTTTTGCCGCTTTTCCAGCCCCAGCCCCGCCCCAGCGGGCAGCGCCATCCTCGCCCCGTCGTACCGCAAGCCGCGATACGGATCGTTCCTGACCAGCAGCGGACCATCCAAATCAGCATAATCGCAAAGCGGAGCCAGGTGCGCCGCTGCCGTCACCCCCACCGACGATTCGACCATGCAACTGACCATCACCTGCATATCGTGCGCCCGCGCCGTGTGAATCATCCGCAGCGCCTCACGGATGCCCTCGCTCTTCATCGTCTTGACCACCACCCCGTCCACCGCGCCCGCCAGTTTCGCCGCATCGCGCGAATTCTTCGCCGTCTCATCGGCAAAAATCGGGACGCGCACCCTCAGCGCATTCAACCGCTCCTTCAGCCAGAAATACCCCTCCACATCGTCCACCGCCAGCGGCTGTTCGATCAACTCCAGGTCGTACTCCGCAAGACGGGGGATGATGCGAAGCGCCTGCTCCCGACTCCAGCCTGCGTTCGCGTCCACTCTTAACTTCGCGCTGGTCGCCTCTCGAACGGCTTTGACTCTCGCCTCGTCCTCCTCCCCGCCCAGTTTGACCTTCAAGATCGGGTACCCCGACTCCCTTGCCTGCTCCGCCATGACGTGAGGCTCATCCATGCCGATGGTGAAGGAAGTCGGCGGCAGAGTTTTGGGATTCAACCCCAGCAGACGATACAACGGCTGACCGAGCCGTTTACCCCACAAATCGTGCAGGGCAATGTCAATCGCACAGCACGCCGCCCGCGACCCCGCCGGTCTCTTCCCAAGGACGCCGTCCAAATCGAACGGGTCATCGCCCAACTCAGGCACGGACTTGAGATACTCAATGATGCCTTCCTGCGTCTCGCCGTAATATGGCACAGCCGCCGCCTCCCCCACCCCGTCATCGAGATAGACCAGCACATTCCGGCGCACATCGCTCGCCCCGTGCGCCACGCGGAACGTCGTCCGCAGTTCCAAATCAATCGGTTCCCAGTGTAGTTTCATTTTCTTTTTTCACCACGAAGAACACAAAGGAAAAAGCAAGACAAAACTCCGTCTTTTCACCCTTCATCCTTTACGATCAAGACGTACGCGTAATCAACGTTCTCTAACGTTGATTATCCAGTCTGCGCGTTAGAGAACGCGCTCTACGCAAGGTTTTGCGTAAGTCCTGACGATGCAAAAAATCCAACACCCTCTCGATCCACTCCTCCCTGCGCTCCTGATGGACGTTATGCCCTGTCGCTTCGGGAATCCATACCTCAGCGTTCGGCACATGAGCGGCAATGTACTGCGCGTGCTCATCGGGCGCATTGACCCTGTCCTCCGCCCCCTGAATGACCAGCATCGGCGCGTCCACGCGCGCCAGGTCGGCGGGAGAGTAATTCGGCTCGGAGATAATTTCCTTCATCGTCAGCCACAACAGATCGCGCCAGTACCCCGCGCCATTGACCGCTTCATGCAGACGGATCATCTCATCGCGCCATTCGGGCGCTTCGCGTTCCACGCGGTCAGGGTCGAACACCTTTGGCTCGCGCTCGACGAGGTACCGCGTCACATACGCATTCGCCGCCTGCGGAATGCACGTCCGCACCACTTCGGGATGCTCCACCGCCGTCACCAGCGCCACATTCCCGCCGTTGCTGTGACCGATGATATGCGCCTGCTCGTACCCCATCGCCCGCACGAACGCCGCCGCATCATCCGCCAGTTCGCGGAACGAATAACTCATGCGCGGATTGTTCGACCGTCCATGCCCGCGGCAATCGGGCGCAAAGACCCTGTATTCCTTCGCCAGCGCAGGGATGACCCCATCCCAATCGGTACGGCTGTCAATCGTCGAACCGTGAATCAGCAGGATGGGCGTCCCCTCCGCCTGCCCATACTCCTCGTAGTAGAGGCTTGCGTCGTTGATAGTGATGTATGGCATATTGCCTATCTTAACACAACTCGATACAATCGTCCCATGACCACTCCACTCGAAGACTACGCCAAAACCATTGACCCCCGCACCTCTCTATTCGACGTGCAAATCGTCTCCGAAACAAACGAGACCCTCACCCTGAGCGGACGCGTCCTCGACCAGACCCAACTGGACGACCTCTCCCGCCTCTTCCCCGACCGAAAACTGGATACCGCTTCGATCCGCATTCTCAACGCTGAGACTCATCGCCGCGCTTACGTGGCGACCAACCTGACGGGGCTGTACGAACGTCCCACGTTTGGGATGCCGCTCTCCTCCGAGTTGTACTTCGGCACAGACCTGGAAATCCTCGACGAAAGCGGCAATTGGGTCTTCGTCCGCCAGAGCGACGGCTACCTGGGCTGGGCATACCGCCGTTACCTCGCCGAAGGGACGGCGCCCGCCGCCACTCACCTCGTCCTGGCGCCCTCGCTGGAGATGCGCGAGAGTCCAGATGAAGCCAGCGGGGTGGTGACGCGTCTCGTCAGCGGAACAGGCGTCGGCGTGGCAGAGAAGCGGGGCGATTGGGCGTTGGTCAAGGCAAATCGGGAGGGATGGGTTCCGGCGTCGAATCTGCGCGCACTGGCAGACATCCCCAAAGAAGTGGATGAGAAGCGCCGGCTGATGGTTTCCGACGCAATGCGGATGATCGGCGTGCCGTATCTGTGGGGCGGCACGAGCGGCAACGGCATTGACTGCTCGGGCTTTGCGCGATTGCTCCATCGCTGGGTGGGCGTGGACATCCCGCGCGACGCGGATATGCAGCATGCGGCGGCGAAGCCCGTCGAGCCGCCGTATCAAATCGGCGACCTGTTCTTCTTCGGCGAGGGGGACAGCCAGCGGCACATCACACATGTGGGCGTGAGCCTCGGCGGCTGGACGATGATCCACTCGTCGCGCGGCAACAACGGCGTGTATGTGGATGATTTGCGCGAGCGCAAAGCGTTGATGGAGATTTTCGTCAGCGCAGGGTCGTTTTTGAGGTGAAGGCTGAGGGAATGCAAGAAACCGACGGCTGGACAATCTAAACTTTCATGCGAGGACAAAAAGCCGCCCCGGGTTCTCCGGGGCGGCTGTGTTTTGGGGTTAGTAACCGATGTTACGCGGTTCATTCGTGCCGCGACATTCATGTCGCCTGAAACCGCGAGATAAATCTCGCGTTACCGCGTAAGGTGAGTTAGTAAATATCGTTCACCGTATTGTGAACATTGAACTTGCCCGTCGGCGTAATCAGGTCTTTGATGCGCGCCACTTCTTCCAGCGTGGCGTCGTTGTAGATGACGATTTCGCCCGTCTCGCCGGGTTTGGAGGCGTCGCCCCACAGGCTCACCCACACCTCTGTGCCGTCGGCGTTGTATTCGAAGTGAACGGCGCGCCCGTAGGTGCCGACTTCCCAGCATTTGTAGGTCTTGGACGGGTCGGCTTTGGCGATGACGCAGATGGTGCGCGCCAGCGTCGGGTCGGAGTTGAGCGTCATGTCCACCCAAATCCATTTGCTGTTGGGATGAGTCTTGATGAAGAGCGAGCCGGAACCGGGCAGAGGCGTCGTCCGAACCGCTTTCCAGGCGTTTTCGGGGTGACCGACGGGGTCGGTGCCGATGGTCATCACCGCCGCCTCACCCAGATGCGGCGTGCTCCACACGGGACCGAACTGCGGGTCAATCCAGTTTGCGCCGCGTCCGGGATGTGGAACCTTTCCCACGTCCACGATGGTGGTCAGTTTCTCGTCTTTCAAATCCACCACGGCAACCTGATTGGACTGGTTCGCCGCCACAAGGAAATAACGGTGCGTGGAATCCAGCCCGCCGTCGTGCAGGAATTTGGAGGCTTCGATTTGCTTGATGGTAAGGTTCTTCAGGTCGGTGTAATTGACGAGCCAGATCAAGCCCGTTTCCTTCACGTTGACAATCCATTCGGGGTGGTATTGCGAGGCAAGGATGCTCGCCACGCGCGGTTCGGGGTGGTACTCGCCGGTGTCTTCCGTGTAACTGCGGGTCGAGACGACTTTGAGCGGTTCAAGGGTTTGCCCGTCGAGGATGGCGAAGTGCGGGGGCCAGTAACAGCCGGTGATGGCGTACTTGTCGCTGTAATCGCCTTCGGGACCGTTGTACTTGCTCACTTCCACCGAGCGGGCGTCGTAGCAGGTTTGCACGCGCGCCACCACTGCGGGTTTCTCCATCCACAGGTCAATCAGCGCCAGGCGTCCGTCGCGCCCGATGACGTAGGCGTAGCGCCCGCTGGCAGACATGCGGGTGATGTGAACGGCGTAGCCGCTGTCCACTTCGCTGACGATTTCCTTTGTGTCGCCGTCAATGATTGCCACTTTGCCCGCGTCGCGCAGGGTGACGATGAAGTAGTTCTCGATGTTGCGCGTGGTCTGCGGCGAGGCGGGGCGCTGGTCTACCGGCGTAATCAACTGCCAGGAGTCCTTCATCTGCTGCAAAGAAAGTTCGGGCGGGGCGGGCGGTTCGTTTTGCAGGAACTTCGCCATGATTTCAGTCTGCTCCTGCGTGAAGACGCCCTGTTTGCCCCAGTCGGGCATGCCGCGCGACGTGCCGTTGAAAATAATCGCCGCCAAGCCCACCGTACCTTTGGGGAGGGTCTTATCGGGCGTGAGCGCGGGACCTGTGGCGCCCTTCCGCAGCGTGCCATGACAGCCCGCGCAGCGCTCGAAGAAGGTCTGCTTTGCCCAGGCGAACTCCTCGGCGGTCAGCGCGGGAGCCTCGCCGGCGGGCGCTTCAGTCCCTCCGCCGGAACCTGCCTCGGTTGCAGAAGCAGACGCCCCGTCTGGAAGCGAAGCGAGGTACTTCACGACGGCGTTCAACTCATCCGCGCTCAAGGTCTGCGCGAGCGAAGCGGGCATCACGCCCTTGACGCACGGACCCGTCGGGCAGGCGGGGGCGATGAACGCATCCGGCGACTGGATGGATTCCGCGATGTACTCTTCGGCGGTCTTTGCCATGCCGGTATATTTGCCTGTGGAGATGAGGTCTGCCGCCTCCTTGCCGATGGCGCTCAGGTCGGGACCAATCGTCCCCACCGCGCCGGGCACGCCGGGGATGACGTGACAAGCCACGCACCCGCCCTTTTGAATCGCCTGCACAGCGAGTTCCTTGTCGTACAGCCCGGCGGGCTTTGCGGCAGGTTCCGCGCCTGAAACCGGCTCGGCGGCAGAAGGCGCCTGAGCCGCGCCCACCAGCAGGACGCCCTTCATCCCCAGTTTCTCGTGGGTCGAGTCGTAATACTTGATGGCGGTTTCCTGATTTGGCACGGTGAACGTAATGGAAGTGGTCTCGCCTTTCTTCGTCACCGCATCCGACTTGACATTGAGCCCCTCGAAAACAATGTCATGCCTGCCCTCTCCGCTGTTGACCAGCATCACGGTAATCCGCTCGCCGGGCTCGGCGTGCAGGGCAGGGTTGACCACGCCGTTGATGGCGCCGTCCACGCCCAGATAGACGAAATTGCCGTCGCGCAGGGCGGTGGTCAGCACATACTCGGTGTTGACTGTCTCGGCTTTCGGCGAGCAGGCGGCGAGAACGCCCGCCAGAATCAAAGCAAACGCAACAAACTTTAACAGCCTCATCGAACACTCTCCTTGAAAAAAGATTGGTTGGACGTACGAAGTTTGTCGAGAAAATCCTGCAAATCCAGCCCATAGACCTGCGCCACATACGTCAGCGTGCAAAACCGCGCCAGAAAACACCCCACACATCCCGTTTGCAGCGCCTGAAAGACGCCCAGCGCGCCGGGCAGGCTGGCAAGCGCTTCATCCACAGTGGCCTGGGCATGGGGAAAATGACAAACGTCCACGCCCCCACCATACCCCCTTTTTCCGATTCCTTCTTTGCGCCAGCGCAAACAGGGGATAAAAAACGCACGGGATTTGCCTGCCCGTGCGCCTCAACCACGCCGCTTACGGATTCTCCCCCTCGGCAATTTGCACCAGCCCGTGCGGCTGACGGATCAAAACCCGCTCTCTGCCTGTTTCCACCAACCCGCGCCTTTCCCACTCTGCCAGCACCCGGCTGACGGTGAAAATGGTCGTCCCCGAAGCCTCCGCCAAATCCTGCCGCGAGAGAGGCAATTCGATCATCGTCTCATTGCCGGCGGCGCGCACGCCAATTTGTGAGGCAAGCCGCAAAACGGTCAGAGCGATGCGGCGTTCCACCCGTTCGGTCGCCAGTTCGCGGTAACGTTCCTGCATCTCCTGAATGTAGGCGGTCATCAACTGCATCAAGCCAAAATTCAGGTAGGGACGGGTCTTCAGCGCTTCGTGCAAAAAGGCGCTTTCGATGGCAAGCGCCGTCGAAGGCTCCAGCGCCTGGGCTGTGGCGGGATAGACCGCCCCCGGCTTCACCGCGCCAAGCGCGCCAAACATCTGCCACTCGTTGATGGTTCGCAAATTGACCTGCTGCCCCGCCGTGTTGGATTGCAACAACTTCGCCCTACCCGACACCAGGATGTAGAAATACACTGCCGGGTCGCCCTGCAGGAAGAAAAAATCGCCCTCTTCAACCGTCCGCAGGATGGCTTTTGAAAAGAATAACTTTAAGTCCTCGTCGGTGGCTTCGCGAAAAACGCTGACGCGGCGCAGGTCGGCAGGGTTGAGGGGCATGGAGCAATTCTACTCTCAATTATGAATCTGTTGCCCATTCGCCGGGCAATGCGCATGAAAATCCGGTCAGAAACAGAGAGCGCAGCGTGAAACAGGCGGAATTGGTTTCCCCTTTTTCTATTTTGCGAGGGGCAGCGTGAAAGCGAATACGCTTCCCTGTCCCTCGCCGGTTGTCTCCACCCAAATGCGCCCCCCCTGTGCTTCGACAAGGGCTCGCGCAATCGTCAAGCCGATGCCGCTCCCGCCGCCTGCCTGACGCGAGCGGGATTTATCCACACGATAAAAGCGGTCGAAGATGTGGGGAAGATGTTCAGGCGGAATCCCAATGCCTGTATCGCGGACAGAGATTTGAATCTCATTCCCCGTTTGTTTTGCCGAGATTGTCACTCTTCCGCCTTCTGGCGTGTATTGAATTGCGTTACTTACAAGGTTCGTCAGGATTTGCGCTGCGCGGTCCTCATCGGCGAGGAGCGGCGGAAGGTTGGGAGTCAGTTCGAGGTCCAGAGCGATGCGCCTGGATTGGGCTTGCGGCGCGAGTCGTTTGGTTACAGTCTGCACGAGGGAAGGAACATCCAATGAGCGGATATCCAATGGATAGGCGCGGGCTTCGACGCGGCTGAGTTCCTGCAAATCATCCACGAGGCGGTTGAGGCGGTGCGCTTCGAGATAAATCTGTTGATAAGTTTCATCGTTGGCGGGCAAGACGCCGTCCATCAGCGCCTCCATCGAACCCTTGATGGCAGTGAGCGGCGTGCGCAATTCGTGGCTGACATCGCCAATCAGCCGCCGCCGCATGGATTCGATTTCATTCAGTTTCTCAGCCATTTGATTGAAACGCAATGCCAGCTGGGCGAGTTCATCGTTGCCGGTGATTGGTATGCGCTCATCGTAACGTCCCTCGGCGATGCGCTGCGTGGCGCGAGACATTGCCAGCACGGGCGCGACAACGCTTTTGCTAAAAATAAAACTGAGCGCGAGGGCGGCAATCGTCGCTGCCAGCGCGGCATACAGCAGCGCCTCATTGAAACTGGCGCGGAAATCAAGATAGAGTTGCGGCATCGAACCGGAACCGTCCATCATCATGCCGCCGTTCATCATGGAGCCCATACCCATCATGTGCCGATTGAAGGAGGCTGGTAAAACGAACTGGCTGGCAACAAACAGAACCGCCGCACCCAGGAGAATAATCACTAGATACGAAAAAAATATCTTTGCGCCCAAATGCCGGCGGAAATAATCCATCATTGTTCCTCGCTTACAGCGGTTCATCCTCGAACCGATACCCCACGCCACGCACGGTGGCGATCAAATCCTCGCGTCCGAGTTTTTGGCGGATGTGACCCAGATGTACGTCCACCACGCGTATTTCGCCAAAATATTCGCCGCCCCACACCTTTTCGAGCAATTGTTCGCGCGTCAAAACACGCCCGTGATTTTCAGCCAGTGTCTTTAGCAAGTCGAACTCGATGGCTGTCAGCTCGACGAGATTTCCATCCACGCTGACTTTGCGCGCCCCAACATCCACGCGGATATGCTTGAACGACAACACGCTTCGCTCTCCGCCCAACCCCGGTCCCGTTTCGATGCGCCGCAGCGCCGCTTTGACCCTTGCCACCAATTCGCGCGGACTAAAGGGCTTGGTCACGTAATCATCCGCGCCGACGGAAAGCCCCACGACCTTATCCGTCTCTTCGGTCTTTGCCGTGAGCATAATCACGTACACATCCGATTCGCGGCGCAGGCGCGAGAGCAATTCGATCCCATCCATGCCAGGGAGCATGATATCCAGAATGATCAGGTCGGGCTTGAATGCGCGCGCGGCTTTGAGACCTGCAATTCCATCTGATGCTACAAAAACCTCGTACCCTTCGGGCTTCAGGTAGGCGCTGATCAGTTTGGTGATGGACGGTTCGTCGTCAATAACGAGGATTTTTGTCATACTGCGATTCTACCTGTATTTTCAATACACCATTCCGAGGGGTTTGAGTGATACCCAAACCCCTCGGGACGTTTTACGGAAGACCAAACAGCGGCGGCTTACTCGTACTCAGCCTCTTCAATGAATGTGCCGTGCCAGGTGTGGAGGAAGACCTGTCCGCCATAGCCATTGACGCTCAACATACCGATGATCTTGCCATCCTTCTCGAAGTCGAGCGTGTAATAGCCGTAGAATTGTGTCGAATGTTCGACGGTCGCGCCTGCAAAATTCGCATCGAGATACTTTTGGGCATATTCAACTGCCTGTTCAGGGGTGACGGTCATTTCAGCGGCAGCATCAAGGGGAGTTGTGTTATTCCAATTCTGCATCAGGTTACCGTAGCCGCCCATCATTCCGCCCCTCATCATACCGTAACCTCGTCCACTGGCGCCATGCGCAAGTGTCATATATTGGTGGTTGAGTCCGCTGTATTTCACGTTCCACATCATGTTAGGACCGTGTTCAGGGTAGGCAAGTTGTGAAACGGGGTCAACGAGCAGTTCAAATGCGCCAATGCCGGTACTGGCTTCCTTGACGATGACATAGCCGTTATTGTCGAAAATCATGATTTCGGCGATCTCCAAATCGGGGTTGTTCAGATTTGCCAGGTAGTTCTCTGCGGCGGCTTTCGCCTGCTCGATGGTCAAGGTGGGAAGATTTGCGTTGTTGTAGCCGTAGCCGCCCATCATGGACGGTCCGCGTCCATTCATCATGCCGGGTCCATAGATATTGCTCTTGTTCCAGCCATAACCGAACATCATGGAGGGTCCAAAGGCATTTGCGCGGGCGTACAGGCTCCCCGCGAAGAAGATCACCGCCGCCAGCGCCAAGACTGCGAGGACGGTCAGGGTGGTGGATAAAGTTTTATTCATGGGTTGTCTCCTGTTTTTTGTTCATCACACTGTCGTGTGTTGTTTTACGACATCAGTATAGGATTGGTCATTGAAGAGGGCGTAAAGCGATTATAAAGATATGGTAAAGGTTGTTCGACCGCTTCGCAGGCGATCTGCATTTTTCATGTTTTTTCCCAGCACAGGGAACGTCTCCCATGATAAGGAGGAGTCTAGTAAAATGATTACCGTTACATCCCGTTACACGAGACGAATATGAAATCCTACCGCAAAGAACTCTGGTTCAACATTCCCACCCGCCGCGGATTCGTCAACATCACGCCGCAGGTGGAGGAAGCCCTGCGCGAGAGCGGCATCCGCGAGGGGCTGGTTCTGGTCAATGCCATGCACATCACCGCCTCGGTCTTCATCAACGATGATGAGGGCGGTCTGCATCAGGATTACGACAAATGGCTGGAAAAACTTGCTCCGCACGAACCGGTGAGCGCCTATCGGCACAACGACACAGGCGAAGACAACGCCGACGCGCACATGAAGCGTCAGATTATGGGGCGTGAGGTGGTGGTGGCGGTCACAAACGGACAGTTGGATTTCGGTCCCTGGGAGCAAATCTTCTACGGCGAATTCGACGGGCGGCGGCGCAAGCGGGTATTGATAAAAATCATTGGCGAGTAAAAAGGAGCAGCAGATGAAACTGACAGGAAGAACAATCGCAACCCTCGTTGCAGAAGGAGTGGAAGACCTGGAATATTACGTCCCGCTCATGCGCCTGCAGGAGGAGGGAGCCAAGGTTCTCACCGCCGCGCTGGCTCTCAAACCCGTGCGCGGCAAGAACGGTCTGACCATCACTCCCGACGCCAAAATTGACGAGTTGAATGCCGCCGACCTGTTTGCGCTCATCCTGCCCGGCGGCTGGGCGCCCGACAAACTGCGCCGCTACGATGCCGTTAAAAAACTTGTCAAGGAAATGGACGAAGCGGGCAAAGTCATCGGCATCATCTGTCACGGCGGTTCGATTGCCATCTCGGCGGGAATCATCCAAAACGGACAACGCGCCACCGGCTCGACCGGCATCCGCGACGACCTGGTCAACGCGGGGGCGGTTTGGGTGGATGAAGCGGCGTTTCGAGAGCGGAATCAGGTTTGGGGGCGGGTTGTGGCGGATATTCCCGATTTTTGCCGCGAGCTGGTTCGGGCGTTGACAGAATAACGCAGGGAGAGGTCATGTCTGAGACAAAAGGTAAAAGCGAAGTTCACGGCTGTATCGTCTGCGGAAATCTATTTCAATTGCTGGTCGCTTACGATGCACAGGGCAGGTATATCGGCAGTAAAGTGATGAGCGCCGGCGGCAGGGAAGTGAAAGGGGCAAACCGCCCGCTGGTGGCATGCGACAAACATACCGATGAGGAAATCGAAAGGGCGGTGCAGAGAGTGTACGGCGGAGGCTGGGAAGAAGAGGAAAATTAAAAGGGCAGGCTTGCGCCTGCCCTGAGGGACTGCCGGTCAGGTTACGGGCAGTCGAAAGTGTATTTGATTTGCGATTCGATGGTCTGTGAGCGGTCCACCACATTGCCCGATTTTGCCAAGCCCACAAACTGAAAGTCCAGCCACGAACCGTCAATGCGCAGGTTGGGGTGAACGTCTTCGCCTTTGAAGACCAGCGTAAAGTTGCCGTTGCCGTTGGCGGTCATCTTGCCGAAGTTTTTGTAATCCTTCTGATAAAGCCGCTTTAGGTCCATGATGCGGTAGAAGAAAAGCACATCCACGATGTCGGGGTTGGAGGTGGTGATGTTGAACACCACCTCGCGCGGCGTACAGCGCAAAGTCAGGTTGGCGCTGGAAATGGTCATGTTCGTGAAGACACCCTTACCCAGCACAGGGTCCAGCGTGATGGGAGCATTCGGGTCCGTAGTGGGAGCCGCAGACTGCTGCTGCACGACGGGAGCCTGAGTGGGCTCGACGACCACCGTCACCACGATAGGCTCGGGCGTGGGAGGAATCGGCGTGGGGGGTGGAACTTCGGTGGGCGCCTGGGTGGGTTCCACCAGCACAGTTTGAACAATGACCACCGGCGTAGCGCTCGGTTCGGGTTGAACGGCGGCAGGCGGCTCCGTAGGCACAGGGCTGGCGCATGCGCTCAATGCCAGAACCGACGCAAGCAATAAAAAGATAATTCTCTTCATGGAAACTTCTCCTTGTTTTAGGTTGATAAAATTCTATGACCGCCGCCCGTATATCTCCATAGCAAACCGCCTTACAAGTCTGAAAAGCGGACAAATTTCCTACTCCCGCCGCCTGCACAGCGCATCGCCGATATTCCGACAATCCTTGTTATAATTCACTCATGCTTACTCCCGAACAAATCGAACAAAAACTCGACCGCATCCTCTTAAAAGTACAAAAGCCCGGTCGTTACGTTGGCGGCGAACTCAACTGCGTGTACAAAGACTGGAACGCCGTCCAAACGCGCGTTGCCCTCGTCTTCCCCGATATTTACGACATCGGCGTCTCCAACGTGGGGCTGAAGATTCTCTACGACCAAATCAACCAGCGGGAAGACGCGCTTGCCGAACGCGCCTACGCCCCCTGGCTGGACATGGAAGCCCTCATGCGCCAGCATGGGATTCCCCTCTACGCGCTCGAATCAAAACGACCCTTAGCCTGCTTCGACCTCATCGGCTTTACTCTCCCCTACGAGACGCTCTACACCAACGCCCTGAACGTGCTCGACCTGGCTGGCATCCCCGTCCGCTCGGCGGAACGGGACGACAGTCACCCCATCATCATCGCCGGCGGGCACTCCTGCATGAACCCCGAACCCATGCACGCCTTCATTGACGCCTTCGTCATCGGCGAGGGAGAGGAGGTGATTCACGATATTATCAACACGATTCAAAAGTTTAAAAGTTTACAAGTTGAAACGTTTGAACGTTTAAACCCGCCAACCTTCAAACGTAAGGAATTGTTGCACGAACTGGCGAAAATTCAGGGTGTCTACGTCCCAATCTTTTACGAAACCCACTACATGGACGATGGTACCGTTTCTCACATCGAACCCACCGTTCCCGACGTGCCAAAGGTCATCACCAAACGCATCGTCGCCAAATTGCCTCCCCCGCCCACCAGGTTCATCGTCCCCAACGTGGACATCGTTCACAACCGCGTCTCGGTGGAGATCATGCGTGGATGCACGCGCGGGTGTAGATTCTGCCACGCCGGGATGATCACGCGTCCCGTCCGCGAAAGAAGCGTGGATGAAATCCTGGCGGCGGCGGAAGAGGCGCTGAAAAACACCGGTTTCGAGGAGTTGGCGCTGCTCTCGCTGTCTTCCTCCGACTATTCGCATGTGCTGGAACTGGTCACAAAAGTCGGCGAAAAGTTCGGCGGCACGCATCTCAAAGTGTCCTTGCCGTCGCTGCGCATCGAATCGGTCTCGATTGACCTGATGGAGAGGCTGAAAGACCGCCGTTCGGGCGGGTTCACGCTTGCCCCCGAAGCCGCCACCGAACGGATGCGGCGCATCATCAACAAGTTCATCCCCGATGAAGACATCATCAACATCACGCGCGAAATCTACCGTCGCGGCTGGACGACCATCAAACTGTACTTCATGATCGGGCATCCCAGCGAAACGCTGGAAGACGTGAAAGCCATCGCCGACCTGTGCAAGCGGGTGCTTGCCGAAGGGCGCAAGGTCATCGGCTGGAAGGCGAAACTGCACGCGGGCGTTAGCACCTTCGTGCCAAAATCGCAGACGCCCTTCCAGTGGGTCTCATGCGACACGCCCGAACAAATCAAAGCCAAGCAGGATTTGCTCAAGCGCGAACTCTACCGCGACAAAAACATCAAACTCAGCCTGACCAATGCAGAAGATTCGTTCCTCGAAGCGTGGCTCTCGCGCGGCGACCGCCGCATGGCGGAGGTGGTTTACTCTGCCTGGAAGAAAGGCTCCAAGTTCGACGCCTGGCAGGAAGGCAAGAAGTACGACGCCTGGATGGAAGCCTTCGCCGAGCACGGACTCGACCCGCTCTTCTACACTCACCGTCAGCGCCGCACCGACGAGGTCTTCCCGTGGGAGCATATCACCGCCGCCGTGCGCAAGAACTTCCTCTTCCAGGACTTCCGCATGTCGCTGGAGGGTGAAATCCGCGTGGACTGCCGGTTGAATTGCTACGCCTGCGGCATCCTGCCGACGTTTGCCGGTCTGCGCCGTGAGAACCCTGGCAAAGTCTGGATGTGCCCGGAGGTGAAGAGCCCGGTGGTCAAAGTGAACGGTAATTCAGTCGTCAGTAATCAGTTGCCGCTGGTGGGGGATTAATGTCCAACGTCCGACAGCGGGAAATCTTTGTTGAGCATATTCTGCATGAACGCGACAGGTTCGAGCAGTTATTGAATCGCGTCGGTCACGCGCGCCGCATGACCCTCCAGGGAGTCGCAGGAAAGTGGACGGTCAAGGATGCGCTTGCCTACATCTGGGCGCAGGAGCAATATCTCGCAGACCGAATGCAGGAGATATTGCACAACCAACCCTACACCCCTTGCAAGACCCAACCTGCGCTGGACGCTTTCCTCGAAGAATTTGGCTACCCCGATTTTGGCTCTCCCCTGCTGGATGCGGAAACATGCGCAGAATGGGTCGTCGAACGGTATAGAAACGTTGGGCTGGATGATTTGGTTGCGCAGGAAATCGAAGCGTTTTGCTCCATCGTTTCGGGACTGGAGAGTATGAAGGAAAAAACCGTCCTTCATCATGACCTGTACAATCGAGTCGCCCGGCACACCTACGAACAGTATCGGGAACACGCACATGCCATTCGCCGCTGGCTGAGGGTCAACGGCGTGCAGTTCAAGTAAATGCGACTTCAAATTACGTTTTCCAAGCAGGGCGCGCTGCGTTACACCGGTCACCTCGACCTGCACAAATTATGGGAACGCGCCGCCCGCCGCGCCGAACTTCCGCTTGCCTATTCGCAGGGCTTCCACCCTCAACCGAAAATCAGCATGGCGGCGGCGCTGCCGCTCGGCTTTTCCTCCCGCTGCGAAGTGCTGGATATGAAACTGGAGAGGGATATACCGCTGGAAGGATTACGCGATACACTTCAGGAGACGCTTCCGCCGGGCATTCAGGTGCTCGCTATCGAGCAGGTGGATGACCGCGCGCCCGCTTTGCAGACGCGGGTGGTGTCGGCGGAGTACGAGGTTACTTTGACCGAACCCGTTGACGGGTCCGAACTGAAGCGCAAGATTGAATCGGTCATGGACGCCGAATCCATCCTCCGAACCCGCCGCGGCAAGGAATATGACCTGCGTCCGTTGATTGAGTCCCTTGCCCTAAGCGAGGGAGAACCGCAAGGTATGAAGATCGTCATGAAACTCTCTGCGCGCGAAGGCGCAACCGGACGCCCCGAAGAAGTGTTGGATGTGTTAGGCATTGCGTTCGAGGGAACGCGTATCGAAAGAACCCGCCTGAATTTTCAATCATAAACGGAGGAGAATATGGCATTGCTGGCAGCGTTTTTCTTTGGGTTTGTGCCGATGTTCGTGTTTGCGGCGTTCGTCTATTGGCTGGATCGCTACGAAAAAGAGCCAAAACTTCTGCTTGGGGCGGCGTTCTTGTGGGGCGTGATTATCGCCGGGGGCGGCGCGTATATTTTGAACACCGCCTTTGGCGTTGGCGTTTACCTCCTGACCGGCTCGGCAGGCGCGGCAGATTTCAGCACCACATCCATCATCGCGCCGATCATCGAGGAGGCGCTGAAAGGGCTGGCAGTGTTGGTGGTCTTCCTCATGTTCCGCAATGAGTTCGACTCGGTGCTGGATGGCATTGTGTACGGCGGCATCACCGCCATGGGCTTCGCCGCCATCGAGAACGTGCTGTACATCTACCGCAACGGATTTCAGGAGGGCGGCTGGGCAGGCTTTTGGGCGCTGGTCTTCATCCGCGTGATTCTCGTCGGCTGGATGCACCCGTTCTTCACGGCGTTCACAGGTATCGGCTTGGCGGTGGCGCGCATCAGCAAAAACACGCTGGTCAAGATTCTTGCCATCCCCGCCGGGTACACCGTCGCCGTGCTGGCGCACTCCTTCCACAACACCTTCAGCAGTCTGCTGGGCGGCGGAGGCGGCTTCATCCTCGGCTTGCTGGCAGATTACACCGGCTACGCCTTCATGCTGGGCTTCATCATCTGGATGATTGCCCATGAGCGCAACATCCTCAAGCGGCAATTGGCAGACGAGGTGACCAGCGGCGCAATCTCACAAAACCAGTACAACACCGCCATTTCGTTCTTTCAGACCGGGGCGCATTTCTCGGCGCTTTCGGCGGGAAACTTCCGCGCCACGAAGCGCTTTTATCAGGTGCTCGGCGAACTCGCTCACAAGAAGGAACAACTCCAAAAACACGGCGAGGAACGCGGAAACTCCGCCATCATCGAAAAACTGCGTGCTGAACTGGCGCAACTTGCGCCTCTAGCCAGTGCATGACATGGTTTTTTCAAAGTCAGCAAAAGCGGCATCGAATACGCGAATGGACCTAATTTTTGTGAAATTCGCGTAATTCGATGCGAAAAAACCAGAGCAGGCAGTCATAAAGGCGACTTTGAGAAAGCCTTACAGTGCATGAGCCTGAGACTTCCGAAGTCTCCGGCTCGGTGATAAAATCGCCCTGCCCGCCCCCGTAGCTCAGTGGACAGAGCGTCGGCCTCCGGAGCCGAAGAGCGCAGTTCGAGTCTGCGCGGGGGCGCCAAAACACCGCCGAAAGGCGGTTTTTGTTTTGAAGTACAATCATCCCGTGCCAACGAAATCCATCCTGACACTTCTGGCGGTTTGTGTGCTCATCAGCGGCTGCCGCGTCACCCTGCAGACCGAACTCCCAACCGCCGTCCCGACGACGCTCATCACCGCCACGCTTCCGCCCTCCGCCACTCCCCGCCCCTCCGAGACGCCCCCTCCGCCTCCTCCCACGCCGACAGTTGCTCCCGTCCCCGCTATCACCACCACCCAACTCAACGTCCGCGCCGAGCCGTCCACCGCAGGGCAGGCGCTGGGCATCCTTCCGGCAAACGCCGCCGTGCAAATCGTCGGGCAGGACCGGGGCGGTAACTGGTGGCAAATCCTCTACGAGGCAGGACCAGACGGCAAAGGCTGGGTCACGGCGCAGTATGTTCGGACGGCGGCAAAGCCCGAGGTCCCGGTGATTGGAGGCGGAGAGACGGATTCAGTTGCCAGCGCAGTGGTCGTCCAGCAGATCAACGTCCGCAGTGGACCGGGCACCGCCTTCAATTCTCTGGGCATTCTCAACGCAAACGATGTCATCCGTCTGACTGGCAAAAACCGCGACGGTTCATGGCTTCAAATCGAATTCAGCGGCGGCGCGGGCGGAAAAGGCTGGGTCAACGCCGCTTTTGTGCGGACGCAGGATGCGGATGCCCTGCCCATCGTCGCCGACAGCGGCGAGGTGGTGGGCACCGGCACGCCGGCGAGCACGCCGCTTCCTCCCACGCCGACAGTTGTCCCTGCGCCCCTCGATTTCGACTCCGCTGAAGCCCCATTAAAAACCATCCTTTTTGAGCGTGCCGGAACGCAGACCCTGATATACAATGGCGGCGTTTCCGCGCCCGAGGGCGACGCGCAGGATTGGATTGCCTTCACCCCTTACGGCAATTTTGTCATTGTCAGCCTGCAATGCGCCGGAAACGGCTCGCTCCGCGCGGAGGTCGCCCCGCCCGGTGTGAACATTGACTGCAACGCGCCGGAAAAGGCAGTCGCGGTGACGCCCGGCGCGGCGCATCTCGTCCACCTCGAGGCGCTTTCACCCGATGGCGCACTGCAATCCATTACCTACACCCTAACCATCAAAGCGAGACCCTGACTCCATGAAACTTCAACCGCTGAACCCAAACCTGGAACGCACCGATGTCTTGAGAGAGAAACACCGTTACGGCCTCTGGTTCGGGCTGTTTGTGGGGCTGGAGTTTTCTTTTTTTGCGTGGGGGATCGACTCGTTTGTATTGAGCACACATCATGGGCTGTTCCCCTGGCTGAAGTTTGCCATTGGGGCGGTCATTTGCATGGCAGTGGGGGCGGCGGCAGGCTGGCTGGCGGCATTGTCGGATAAAGCGCTGGTTGCCCTGGTCATCTGGCTCATCACCGGTTTTCTGTTTGCATGGCTGGCGGTTCACCTGCCGCTGACTCTCCTGCCGAGGGCAATGCCGCTGCTCGAGCCACAACTCGGCGAATTGCTTCACTACCAATACTTTTCAGACTTCAGGCAGGGGATAGGGCTGGCGTATGTTTGGCTGGCAATTTTTCTGGCGATTACGGGGATTTTGCAGGTCCCGATGAGCCATTCGGCGGTGTTTTCCACCTCGGTTCTTGGAAAAGTGATGCCGATTCTCACTGCTCTGGTTTTGATGGGAATCGCCGGCTCCCTTCTGGACAATGGCTTGTTCAATCAGCCCATGCGTCAATCCACGCTGGCAGTTGACCGTACGCTTCAGTTTATTCTCGCCAATCAGGGGCAGGAGATGAATTCGGCGGAGGCGAGGAGGATGCACGCGGCGGCATTTCGTCCGGTGGAGGGGTCTATTTCATCGGAGTATCGGCTGGTTGTGAGCGGGTACGAAAGTGACTTTGTGGATTTGACTGTGCTGATCCGATTCGAGAGGGAGTGGGTGGAATGCGAGGTGGTTTTCAATCAGCCGGTGTTGTGCGAGGTGGTGGGAAGCGTCCCATAGGAGGCAGGCAATGCTCACAGCGGGGAAGCGGTTTTTTGGGCAGAATCAGGCTGAAGTCCGGCGCGAAGCGATGACAAATGTCCCATTTGTGCTTGATTGTACAAAATATCCATTTATGGTAGAGTTAATGCGAAATTTCACACTTGGCGAGGGATTCCTGCATGAACGCTGAAAAAATTCCCGACATCATCATAGGAAGACTGCCCATTTACCTGCGTGCGCTTCAGCGCCTCGCGGAGAAGGGAGTCCACAATACTTCTTCGCAGGAACTGGGGGAGATGATTGGCATTTCCGCCGCCCAGATCCGCAAGGATATTTCGCAGTTTGGTGAGTTTGGCAAGCAGGGGACGGGGTATTCGGTGCCGTTTCTGATCGAGCGCCTGCAGGATATTCTGAAGGTCAACCGCGTGTGGGATGTAATTATCGTGGGGATGGGCGATATGGGTCACGCGCTCGCCCGCTACAACGGTTTTGTCAATCGCGGTTATCAGGTGACCATGCTGTTCGATAACGACCCCGCCAAGATCGGTCAAAAGGTGAACGATCTGGAGATTTTCAGCACCGATACGCTGGTGGATAAAGTGAAACAAAACAAAATCAAGATTGCCATGCTGACCGTGCCTGCCTCGGCGGCGCAGGAGGTGGCAGACCTGCTGGTGAAGGCGGGCATCAGGGCGATTTTGAATTATGCTCCCATCCATTTGAATGTGCCGAAGGATGTGCAGGTTCAGCATATTGATCCCGCCGCACATTTGCAAAGAATGACCTATTATTTGTAAAGTTTCAAAACGGTTCGCCGCCTGATTTCTCCAACGGGAAGTCAGGCGGCGATTGTCTTATCAGGCGTTGCGCCGATGCCGCAATTTCCAATCGGACAACCATCAAACCATAACCTACAAGGAGATTTGAAAATGGCAACCAAAACCTGCTTTTTGATTTGTCCGATTGGCGAGGAAGGATCGGAAATTCGTAAATCATCCGATGACCTGATGGATTTGATCATCATCCCGGCGCTGGAAAAGTTCGATTTCGATGTCGTGCGGGCGGATAGAATCCCAAGACCGTCTGTCATCACCACCGACATCATTCAACTGGTGCAAAACGCCGAGTTGTGCATCATTGACCTGACGGGCAGCAACCCCAATGTCTTCTATGAGTGCGGCAGAAGACACGAGACCGGCAAGCCCTTCATCCAACTTATCAGGAGGGGGGAGAAGATGCCGTTCGATGTTTCCGGCATTCGAACGATCATTTACGACCTTTCCACGGTTCGGACGGCGCACGAAGCCATCAAAGAGATACAGAATTATGTTGCTGAGTTGTCCACATCCGATTTCTCGCCCCGAACCGCCGGCGAGTCGCTGTCTTCGCTGGCAAACGCCATTCGGCGCATTGAGCGAAAACTAGACGGCATTTCTATGGGAGAGAGCGGCGCGCACAAAGACAGGGACCAGAAGGAGTTTCTGGATCGAATCCGCATCGAAGCCAACCCCAAGAGAGCCTTTAATCAGGCGCTCGATGCGGAAGAGCTTGACAAAGCCAGAGACATTCTGCCTATCTTGCACATCAAACTTGGCAACACTAATGATGTACTGCTGGCAGCCATGATTTTTGCCAATGCCGGGGATACCGCCGCCAAGGAGATTTGCGTAAAGATTTTGGAAACGCCCTCCGAACCGCTGGATATCGAGGTGGTGCGAAACGCGGTCATTGCACTGAGCAGTTATTACGACATTGTGGATGGAGAAAAAGAGGGTGCAAAGGTTCTTGACCCCATCATCCATGCCCAAGTGAAGCGCGATGATATTGACGACGCCACAAAAGCATATCTCTTGAACCGCCTGCAAATGCTCCTCTATGCCAGCGGGCACTACGAACGCGCGTTAACCATCATCGAGCAGGTGATTGACCTTGCCCCGAAGGAAGTCTATATTTACAACAAAGGATTGATCCATGACAAACTGGGGATGAAAGCCAAAGCCGCAGAGGAAATGGATAAGTTCCTGATAGCGGTAGGACCGGAGTATGCAGAATTCATTGACCTGGCACGTATTGCGGTCATTTTCGAAAAGGCGGAACGCAAGGACGACGCCAGGAGAATCCTGGTGAAAATGAGCAACATAGACCCGCGCCGCACAGCGGAATTTATTGAGAGCCGCGCAGAATTGAGAACGTTGATGCTCAACTAAACTTCCTCAGGCTGGGAGTTATCGAACAAAAAAAGCGGTCACGCAATTGCGTGACCGCTTTGCTTTTACACCTGCGGCAGGTTGCGCCGCAAAATATTGTACATGGGAATTGCCTTGACCGCGCCTTCCGCCACGCAGGTGGTGGGATTGTCCACCAGGTAGGCAGGGACGCCAAGCGACTTGGTGAGCAGTTTGTCAATGCCGCGCAGGAGCGCGCCGCCTCCGCACAACGCCACACCGCGGTCAATGATATCGGAGACGAGTTCGGGCGGGGTTTTTTCGAGCACGCGGCGGCCCGTCTCGATCACTGCTTTGAGCGGCTCCTGCAGGGCTTCCACGATTTCACCGGTGGTCAGCGTGACGGGACGCGGCAGGCCGGTGACCTGATCCTGTCCCTGCACTTCCATGCTGTTTTCAACATCCTGCGGAACGGCGGCTCCGATCTTGATTTTCAACTGTTCCGCCGTCACCTGACCGATCACCACCCCATACTTTCTGCGAACGTAGTTGATGATGGCTTCGTCGAGTTCCATGCCGCCGGCGCGCAGGGTCTCCGCAGAGACGATGCCGTACATTGCCATGACCGCCGCCTCGGTGCAACCGCCGCCAAGGCAGATGACCATGTTTCCGGAGGGAGAATTAATCGGCAGGTCCACGCCAAGAGCCGCCGCCAGAGGCTGTTGAATGAGGGAGGCTTCGCGGCTTCCCGCTTCCATAACCGCCTCATACACCGCCCGCCGCTCCACGCTGGTCACGCCGTAAGGCACGGAAATCATCACCCTCGGGCGGAAGATGCGCATTGAGCCGCTGACGCGCTGGAGCAGATAGGCGAGCAGGGTTTCGGTGATTTCGTAATCGGCAATGACCCCGTTCTTGAGCGGACGCGCCACTTCGATACTTTCAGGGACACGCCCGTACATATCGCGCGCCTCCTGCCCAACCGCCACCATCTTCTGGTCTTCCACTTCGATGGCAACGATGGTGGGCTCGTCCAACAACACTTTCGTACTGTCGGCGAGGCGTGTGAACATGGTACCCAGGTCTATGCCCAGGTCTTTCGAGAACATTGCCACGAGGTCTAGGACTCCGAGCCGGGGATGCGGGACCCGCGGCGGTAACGGCGCACGGCGTCAATGCGCAGGTTGGAGCGGCGCAATGCCGCTTCTACGGCGAGGTAGGCGTCGGTATCTGCGGGGACGCCCCTGGCGAGGGCTTCTTCTGCGCGCTTGCGCGCGGCTTCGGCGCGTTCGACATCAATCTCTTCGATGTTTTCAGCGGCATCCGCCAGCACGGTGACAATATCCGGCTGAACTTCCGCCACCCCGCCGGCGACCGTAAACAACTCTTCCTTGCCGCTCCTGCGAATTTTGATGATGCCGTATTTCAGAGTGGTGAGAACGGGGGAATGCTTCGGAAGGATGCCCATCTCCCCGTCCGCGCCCGGCAGGACGACGATATCCACATCGCCTTCGAATACGGTGCGATCCTGGGAGACGATTTCACAGCGAATGGTCATAAGAGTTCTCCAGTGTCATGTGTCGGGCATCGGCTAATGACGCCCGACACGGAAACACTTGATTTTCTATCCCATCTTCGCCGCGCGTTCGCGCACGTCTTCGATGGTGCCAGCCATCATGAATGCCTGTTCGGGCAGGTCGTCGCATTTGCCGTCGAGGATTTCGCGGAAGCCGCGGACAGTCTCCTTGAGCGGCACGTAGCGGCCGGGGATGCCGGTGAAGCGTTCCGCCACGAAGAACGGCTGGGAGAAGAAGCGTTCGATCTTGCGGGCGCGCGAGACGATGAGTTTGTCGTCTTCGGAGAGTTCGTCAATGCCGAGGATGGCGATGATGTCCTGCAGGTCTTTGTAGCGCTGAAGCACGCGCTGGACTTCGCGGGCGGTTCGGTAGTGGTCTTCGCCCACGATGTTGGGATCCAGAATGCGGGAGGTCGAAGCGAGCGGGTCCACAGCGGGGTAAATGCCCTTTTCCACGATGGAGCGTTCGAGGGCGATGGTGGCGTCGAGGTGAGTGAAGGTCGCCACTGGCGCCGGGTCGGAATAGTCGTCCGCCGGGACGTACACCGCCTGCATGGAGGTAATCGAACCGGTGCGGGTAGAGGTGATGCGCTCCTGCAGTTCGCCCATCTCGGTGGCGAGGGTGGGCTGATAGCCTACCGCAGAGGGCATACGCCCAAGCAGAGCCGAGACTTCGGAACCGGACATGGAGAAGCGGAAGATGTTGTCAATGAACAGCAGAACGTCGCGTCCCTGGTCGCGGAAGTATTCCGCCATCGAAAGCGCCGAGAGCGCCACGCGCAGGCGCACGCCAGACGGTTCGTTCATCTGCCCATACACCATGACGGTATCTTTCATCACGCCCGATTCGAGCATTTCGCGGTAGAGTTGCGTCCCTTCGCGGGTGCGCTCGCCCACGCCGGCAAAGACGGAGTTGCCTTCGTGCTCAGTCGCCACAGAACGGATGAGTTCCATGATGATGACGGTCTTGCCGGTGCCTGCGCCGCCGAAGATGCCGGTCTTGCCGCCTTTGGTGAAGGGCGCAATCAAGTCAATGACCTTGATGCCGGTCTCGAATACTTCTACGCGGGTGGATTGTTCCGAGAAGGGCGGCGCCGGGCGGTGAATGGGATAGCGCAGGCTGGCTTGCACGCTGCCTTTTTGGTCAATGGGTTTGCCCAACACGTTGAAAATACGTCCCAGCGTTGCGGGTCCCACAGGGACCATGATAGGCGCGCCGGTGGCGCGGGCGGGGACGCCGCGCTGCAAGCCGTCGGTCGAGTCCATCGAAACCGTGCGGACCCAACCGTTGCCTAAGTGTTTCTGCACTTCGAGCACCAGCGGGTCTTTGCCTTCGCGCTCTACTTCGATGGCTTCGAAGAGTTCGGGGATGCTGCCTTCGGGGAATTCCACATCCACCACACCGCCAAGAATTTGTACGACACGGCCGTTTGCGTTTGCCATGAATGCCTCCAATTATTTCGCGGCAAGCGCTTCTGCGCCGCCGACAATATCGAGAATATCGTTTGTAATGGTTTGCTGTCTGATTTTGTTGTACGCCAGTTGCAATTCACCGACCAGTTCCTTGGCGTTGTCGGTGGCGTTGCGCATGGCGATCATGCGGGCGGCATGTTCGCTTGCCAGCGATTCGAGCACTGCCTGATAGACCTGCAGCGCCGTGAAGCGCGGGATGATCTCATCCAGGATTTCGTTCATCTCCGGTTCATACTCATACGCGGCTTGCGGACCGTTGTGCTGACCGCCAAAATCCTCAACCAACCCCTCCCCGACGAGTTCCAGCGGCAGGAGTTTCTTGATCGTTGTCACCTGACGCGCCATGTTGACAAAGTCGGTGTAAACGAGATACACCTCATCCACCTCGCCCTTCATGAACTCGTCCACAGCCAGGCGCCCGATGGCGGAAACATCCGCAAAGGACGGGGCAGCAGGCAGGTTGCTGAAGTCTGCGATGACGTTTTTGCGGCGGCGGATGAGCAGGTCGCGCCC
This sequence comes from Chloroflexota bacterium, assembly GCA_039961775.1. Taxonomy (GTDB): domain Bacteria; phylum Chloroflexota; class Anaerolineae; order Anaerolineales; family Villigracilaceae; genus Defluviilinea. The sequence goes on along the minus strand of JABRVZ010000013.1, from coordinate 8,631 downwards.
CTTGCGCCCCACAGCAATGTATTTGACCGGAACAGGATGGTTGTCGAAGTGCGAAGCGACGAAACGGATCACGTTCGAGTTATAAGCGCCCGCCAATCCCCGGTCGCCGGTGATGACGACGACGAGGGTCTTGTTCACCGTCGTCCGCTCGGCGAGGAGCGGATGCAGGCTTTCGCGCCCCGGCTGCAGGGCAACATGCTTGAGCACCTGCCAGGCTTTGGTCGCGTAAGGGCGCGTGGCAGTCACCGCCGCAATTGCCTTGCGGACTTTGCTCGCGCTGACGGTTTCGAGGGCGCGCGTGACCTGCGAGATGTTTTTTACGCTCCGAATGCGGAGCCGCATTTCACGAGCCGATGCCATGACTTATGCCTGCCATCCTGCGCGGAAACTTTCCAGCGCCTTGATCATCTTTTCGCGGGTTTCGTCGGTGATGCGTTTCTTCTCGGCAATGTCCCTGCCGATTTCGGGATGCGAGGTCTCCATGTAGCGGATGAGGTCAACCTGCCACTGCGCCATCTTTTCGACAGGCACATTGCTGGCAAAGCCGTTGGTGCCGGCAAAAATGAGGATGACCTGATTTTCAAGCGAAACCGGCGAATACTGTGGCTGCTTGAGAATCTCCTGCATGCGCTGACCCTGATTGAGTTGATTCTGCGTGTTCTTGTCGAGGTCAGATGCCATCAGAGCGAACGCTGCCAGTTCACGGTACGCCGCCATGTCGAGGCGCAGACGTCCCGCCACCTGCTTCATGGCTTTGGTTTGGGCGTCGCCGCCCACGCGCGAAACCGAGATACCCACGTTCACCGCCGGGCGGATGCCAGCGTTGAACAGGTTGCTTTCCAGGTAAATCTGACCGTCGGTGATGGAAATAACGTTGGTGGGAATGTAGGCAGAAACGTCGCCAAGCAGGGTTTCGATGATGGGCAAAGCGGTCAGCGAGCCGCCGGTGCCTTTGACCTTGACGACCTTGTGATTCTCCGCATCGGGCATGGCTTTGAGCGCCTGTTCGGCGTCATGCAGCGACATCGGTCCGCGATAGACCTTACCGTCCACGCCGTCGCTGGAGGAGGCGAGTTCGCCGCTGAAATCCTTCTTCACAATCACATACTGGTTGGCAAGGCGCGCCGCGCGTTCGAGCAGGCGGGAGTGGAGGTAGAACACATCGCCAGGGTAGGCTTCACGTCCGGGCGGGCGGCGCAGGAGCAGGGAAACCTGGCGGTATGCCCACGCATGTTTGGAGAGGTCGTCGTAGATGACCAGCGCGTCGCGCCCGGTCTCCATGAATTCCTCGCCGATGGCGCAGCCTGCATACGGAGCAATATACTGCAAAGCCGCCGACTCTTCGGCAGAAGCCATCACCACGATGGTATGATCCATCGCGCCATACTTTTCGAGGATGCCCACTGTGCGGGCAACCGCGGCTTTCTTCTGACCAATTGCCACGTAGATACAAATCAGGTCTTTGCCCTTTTGATTGATGATGGTGTCAATCGCAATGGCGGTCTTGCCGGTCTGACGGTCGCCGATGATCAACTCGCGCTGACCGCGCCCGATGGGGATCATCGAGTCGATGGATTTGATGCCGGTTTGCACCGGGGTATCCACGTCCTGACGTTCCACCACACCCGGAGCGATGCGCTCCAGCGGACGAAAGCCGGTCGTCGCAATGGGACCTTTGCCGTCAATCGGCTCACCCAGGGCGTTGACCACGCGCCCGATCAGCGCGTCGCCCACCGGCACCGAGGCGATGCGCCCCGTACCGCGCACCGTCATCCCTTCGACGATGCCCTCGTACTCGCCCATCACAATCACACCGACGCTGTCCTGTTCAAGGTTGAACGCCGTCCCCATCACCCCATTGGCAAACTGCACGAGTTCCTGCGAGCGGATGTTCGCCAGCCCCTTCACGCGCGCAATTCCGTCGCCCGCTTCCACCACGGTACCAATATCGCTGACACCGATTTGGGGCTCGAATGCCTCGATTTGACTTTGCAAGTCGCCTGCAATCTGCTTGATCAGATCTGTCATTATTCCTCCACGCCAGAATTCGATTTACGTACAAGAACCCGGATAAGAGGTTATCCGGGCGTATGGTGTTTATATCGCGCCTTCGTGAGCGGGCGCACAATCTCGCCAATGATACCTGAAAGGCTCATCATTGTCTAGTTACAATCGTCATACCCTCATGGCTTTCTCAAAGTCGCCTTATGACTGCCTGCTCTGGTTTTTTTTGCATCGAATTACGCGAATTTCACAAAAATTAGGTTCACTCGCGTCCATTCGATGCCGCTTTTGCTGACTTTGAGAAGACCATGGTCATACCCTTGTCAACGATGGCGCTTGTAATATACTCGCATTCAAACTCACACACAAGGAGCCGCCAATGTTAACCCGTGGAGAAGACAAACCTCCCTCCCGTGCGATGAAACGCTACTGGAAAGTTGCGGTCATCGCCAACATCAAAGACGACAGCAAACCCCGCCCCGAAGGCGTCCCGCCGGATGCCTTCGCCGACTTCGACCACATCGAAACGGTGGACGCGATTCGCGCCGCCATCGAAACGGACGGCCACCAAACAGTCTTTCTCCACGCTGACGCCAACCTGCCCTACGCCCTTCGCGAGGTCAAGCCCGATATTTGCTTCAACATTGCCGAAGGTCAGGGCGGCGACGCGCGCGAAGCCCAGGTGCCGGCGCTGCTCGAACTCCTGCGCATCCCCTACACCGGCTCGCGCGTCCTCACCAACGGCATCTCCCTCGACAAAACCCTCACCAAGCGCATCTGGCGTGACCGTCGTCTGCCCGTTGCCCCCTTCCAGGAATTCACTATCGGCGACGAACCGCTCCGCCCCGAACTCAAATTCCCCCTCTTCGTCAAGCCTGCCCGCGAAGGGACCGGCATGGGCGTGGACCTCAAAGCCATCGTCAAAAACGAAAAGGAGATGCGCGAAAGAGTCCTCTACATTATCAACACCTACCAGCAACCGGCGCTCGTCGAGACCTTCCTGCCGGGGCGCGAGTTCACTGTCGGCATCATGGGACGCCACGATGCAAAACTCTACTCCCGCCACCCCGAATGGTACGAAAAGGACGGCTTCCACCGCTTTCCCATTCTGGAACTGGACAGTTCACGCTCCGTCACGCCGAATGTGTATAGTCAGGCATCGAAATCCAAGGAGGTCGGCGAGGAGGGCGCGCCGGATTACGTCTGCCCCGCCATTCTCGACCCGGAACTCGAAAGAAAACTCAAGCATTTTGCCCTGCGCGCCCATCAATTGCTATACGCGCTCGACATCTCCCGCACCGACATCCGCCTCGACGAAGAAGGCAACCCGCGCCTGATGGAAATCAACACCCTGCCCGGCCTCACTCCCGATTACAGCGACTTGTGCCTGCAAGCCAAAGCCGAGGGCATCCGCTATGAAGACCTGATCCTCGAAATCCTCTACCTTGGCGCTTCGCGCTGGGGCATGGTCGCGCCGCGGGAACTGCCTCCTTCAGGAACTGCAAAAAAATAAGACCGAACCTGCCGAACAAGCCCTGTCTGCGGGGCTTGTTCGCTTAAATCAACACGAAATCTTCACAATTACCCGATGGTATTTTGACAGTCTTGCAATATACTCTCACCATGAGCCAAAGCGTACACGGACAGTCAAGAATCTCCGCACACGCCTGCGGCGCAAGAGACGCTCTCCAGCGTCGGACATCACGCTGTAATACAGAAGGCAGGTATGGCAAAAACAATCCTGGTTGTGGACGATGAAAAGCGGCTGGTCTCCCTCGTCGAAAGTTATCTGACGCAGGAAGGCTACCGCGTGGTCACCGCCTACAATGGCGTCGAAGCGCTCGCCGTTGCCCAAAAAGAAAAGCCCGACCTCATCATCCTCGACGTAATGATGCCGGAAATGGACGGCTACGAATTCATGCGCCGACACCGCGCGGAAAGCAACACTCCCATCATCCTGCTCACCGCCCGCGTGGACGACGAGGAAAAGGTCATTGGGCTGGAAGTGGGCGCAGACGATTACATCACCAAACCCTTCCGCCCGCGCGAACTGATGGCGCGCGTCAAAGCCGTGCTGCGCCGCGCCGGAGAACGGGAGCCCACCGCAAAGGTCCTGAAAGCCGCGGACATCGTCCTCGACCGCGACAGCCGCACGGTCAAAGTGGGAGAACGCTTCGTGGACCTCACCCCCTCCGAGTTCGACATCCTGACCGCGCTCATGTCCTATCCCGGACGCGTCTATTCCCGCCTCGACCTGCTCGACATCATCCAGGGCGTCCGTTACGAAGGCTACGAACGCACCATAGACACGCACATCAAAAACCTGCGCGGCAAAATCGAAGACGACCCTCGTGCGCCGAAATACATCGAAACCGTGTACGGCGTGGGCTATCGTTTCAAGAGAGTATGACCGTATGCGCTCCATTTCCACAAAACTGATTCTCGCTTTTCTCAGCATCGGCATCGTCAGCGTCGCCATCATCTTCATCACCGCCCGCTGGAACACCCGTCAGGAATTCATCCGCTTCCTCGCCGACCAGAACCAAAGCGCCATCGTCACCAGCCTCATCAACTATCACCAGCAAAACGGATCGTGGGAAGGCGTGGAAGTGCTCTTCATCCGAGGCTACCGCCCCGGCATGGGCATGGGTCCGCGCATGGACATGATGATGCAGCCCTACCTGCTTGCCGACCCCCAGGGCTACGTCATCGTGGCAAACGGCAGGTACAGACTTGGCGAGCGGCTCTCCGACGAGCAATTGGAAATCGGCACACTGCTCACAGAAGACGGTAAAACTATCGGCATCCTCATCCCCCTCAACAGCGCCTTTCAGGGAACGCCCCGCGAACTCGAATTCATCGAACGCACCAACCGCACCCTGTTCTACGGCGCGCTGATTGGCGCAGTCATCGCCCTCTTTTTGGGCATCTTCCTCTCGCAAACCATCACCCGCCCCATCCGCGAATTGACCCGCGCCACCCACGCCATCTCCGAAGGCGACCTTTCCCAGCAGGTGACTGTCCGCACCAACGACGAACTCGGCGAACTTGCCCGCGCCTTCAACAAGATGAGCGCCGAACTCTCCCGCTCGGTCAACGCCCGCAAACAGATGACTGCTGACATTGCCCACGAACTGCGCACCCCCCTCAGCCTCATCCTCGGTCACGCCGAAGCGGTGCACGACGGCGTTTTGCCTCCCACCAAAGAAAACTTCGAAATCATCCGCGAGGAAGCCGCCCGCCTCGAACACCTCGTGGAAGACCTGCGTACCCTCTCCCTTGCCGATGCCGGCGAACTGTCCATCCAGCCTCAGCCCATCGAACCCGACCGTTTGCTCCGTGAAGTGACCTCGCTCTATCAATACCAGGCGCAGAAGAAAAACATCTCCCTCGAACTGGACATTACCCCGCCTCTTCCCGCGCTCGAAGTGGATCCCGGACGAATGACTCAGGTCCTCACGAACATTTTGGACAACGCTCTGCGTCACACCCCCGAAGGCGGACGCATCACCCTCTCGGCAAAACAGACGGGAGACCGGGTGGAACTTGCCGTGCAGGATAGCGGTCCCGGACTGCCCAAAGCAGAGACCGAGCGCATCTTCGAACGCTTCTACCGCGCCGACGCCTCCCGCCGGCGCGACGACGGCGGCTCGGGGCTGGGGCTGGCAATAGCGAAGTCCATTGTTCAGGCGCATGGCGGTCAGGTTTGGGCGGAGTCCGAACCGGGCAAGGGGTTGAAGATCGTCATCTCCCTGCCGCAACAATTCCCGTCGGGCGCGTAGCGGTCATCTCTCCACAAACAAAAAATCGGAAGCGCCGTATCCGCTTCCGATTTTTTGTTTAACTTGCCGCCGCAATGCGTCTGCGTTTCCGCCTGATGCTCTTTGGCAAAACAATCAGCGTCACCAGCACGGCAATCACACCGACGTTCTTAATCAGACCGAACATCCAGCCTCCGCCGCCTTCGCCCCTTTCGTGGCGTTCCCCGCCCTCGAACTGTCCCTCGCGGAAGGGCGGACGCCTGCCCTCCTGAAATTGCGGCGCGGCGCTCGAAGATCCGCCCGCGTTGACCGCCGCATAGGTGATGCCCATGACGAGCGACATGACCGCCAGAATAATGAGAATACGCCCTAGGGTTTTCATGCCGTCACGTCCTTTCTGCGGCGGAAGGAAACCAGCCTGCCCAGCGGTTTGAAAATATACCGCTTGAACGTATCCACCACCCAGCCCCAGTGCAGAGCCGTATGCAAGCCAAGCAGAAGCAGGAAGAGGTTGGCGGTCATATCGTGCAGGGAACGCCAGGCAAAATTGACAGGCACTTTTATACCCAGCGACGGGAACACCGCTTCCGAAATCATGAAGCCCGAAAGCATCATGACCGAACCGTCAATGAACAACAGCCAGTTGAGGATGTAGTTGATGCGGGTCTGCAGGTTGACTTTGCCGACGAAGCGGCGAGAAATCTGCACGATCCAATCCCAACTCAACAGCAAATGAACGATGAGCGCCGCAAGCGCGGCGGTCGCCAGCCACTCATGCACGGCAATGCCGCTCGAGCGCGGATCCATGGCGATGAGAAAAGCGAAGAAGATGACCAGGTCAACGGTCAGTTTGACGCGGGTCAAGTTTTTGGATGAAGACTGTATTTCAGACATACTAACTCCTGATAAAAGATTTCGGCGGATTGTAGCCGTCTCACAAACTTAATGGTGGCGAAATTGCGCCTAAATTGTGAAGAAGTTGCGAAGAAAATCTTAATCCGCTCTCATCCAACCGCCATAAATTCCCCACACTTTTCACACAGACCGCTGACATCCAAATGGTAAAGTACACCTGCAAACCAATCCCATGTTTTTGGGACAATCGTTGATACACAAACAAGGAGTCTGTTATGAAAAAAGTTTTACTCACCATCCTGGCGGTTATCGTGATTTTGGGCGTTGCGGCGGGGATCGGCTTCGCCGGCTACCGCATCGGCTACGTTCAGGGCGCCGCCGCAGACGGGAACGCCCCCTTCTTCGCCCGTCCCGACCGCATCAACCCAAACTACATGCCCGGCTTCCGCCGCGACTTCGGTCTCTGGAATCAGCCCTACCACATGCCCATGATGGGGCGCGGCGGCTTCGGTTTCAGCATCTTCACCCCCTTCCGCATCCTCTGGAACATTGCCGTCCTCGCCCTCATCGTCTGGTTCGTCTACTGGCTGTTCACCAAAAGCGGATGGCGCATCACCCGCCAGACAACCAGTGACACCGACTCTCCTGCCGCCAAAACCGATGCGTAAAAATCCGCCCGTTTACCGCATCCATACTCACAACCGCACAAGACCCTGAACATCAGGGTCTTGTGATTATCAAGGAGAGGCTCATGGACTTTCTCAACCGGCTGATTGTTGCACTTACGGAAGTGCATCCCACCCACCCCATGTTCGTCCACTTCCCCATTGCGCTCACAGGCGCGGCGTTCCTGTTCGTCCTGCTTGCCTGGTGGCGGAACAGCGCCGCGCTCGAACAAGCCGCCTTCGCCAACATCGCGCTTGCCGCCGTCAGCACCATCGCCGCAGGCGTCACCGGCTACCTGGACAACATCAAAAACTACGTCGGCGACGCGCCCAACGCCGGCGCAAAAATCATCCTGGCAACGTTGCTCTTCCTCCTCACCGCAGGCATCAGCCTCGTTCGCTACCGCAATCCGCACATCTTTCAAACAGGCAGCCGTCTGCTCTACGCCGGCGCCTACGGATTAAGTTTTGCCATCGCGCTCGTCCTGGCATTTCTGGGCGGCGTCATCCTTTATGGCTTTTAGGAAAACAACCTTTATGAAAACAAAACTACTCCCCCTCCTCCTTATCGTTGGACTTCTCACCGCCTGCGGGACTCAACCAGCAAAGCCCCCCGCCTCCTCCCCGACCGAGGAGCCTGTTCCCACAACCCAAGCCGCGACTGCCCCCCCAGCCGCTTCGGACACAGCCGTCCCGCCGACCGAGCCTCCTACGGAGGAACCAGCCACCGCCACGGCGGAAGCGCCCGCATCCAACTCCGTCAGTTTTGCCAACGACATCCTCCCCCTCCTCAAAAGCCGATGTGTGAACTGTCACGGCGGCGAGCGGGTGGAAGAAGGACTGCTCCTCCGCTCCTACGCCGAACTGATGTCCGGTTCCGATAACGGACCCGTCATCATCCCCGGCGACGCCCAAAACAGCCTGCTGGTGGAACTGGTGGTCAACCAAAAAATGCCCAAACGCGGACCGAAACTCACCCCACCGCAAGTCCAACTCATTATTGACTGGGTCAACCAGGGCGCCTTGGACAACTGAAATTTCGGCAGGCAGGACAAATAAGCATGTCAGCGCGGTGCGGCTGGCATGCTTTTAATTTCTGGTATAATGCCCGTCGCTCTTTGGAGAGGTCGCGTAGCCCGGTTTAGCGCGCACGCCTGGAGAGCGTGTTTCCCGAAAGGGAACGCGGGTTCAAATCCCGCCCTCTCCGCTCAAAACGCCCCAGTTGCGGGGCGTTTTTGATTCGTGAGAACGCGCGCCCCCATTGAGGGGATCATATTCAAATCCCGCCCTCTCCGCTCAAAACGCCCCAGTTGCGGGGCGTTTTTGATTCGTGGGAACGCGCGCCC
>JABRVZ010000012.1:0-26964 GCA_039961775.1 Chloroflexota bacterium | reverse complement strand
GGAGGCGGGTTGGGGAGAGTCAGATGTCGGGTCGGTGTGAAGCGGAGCGCCGGTTGGAGGAATTTCCGCAACGGGTGTGGAGGTCTGCCCGCTGGAACAAGCGGCAAGCAGAGTGAGGGTCAATAAAAGAAAAAGAAGGTTTTGTTTCATGTCCTATTTGCAGTTTGTTTGAATCGATTCGGCAATCTGGTTTGCCAGCAATGATTCACCGACAGGGGTGAGGTGAATGGCGCTGTTGGTGAATTGATCCGCCGGGACGAGGCGCCACAGGTCGAGGTAGTGCCAGCCGTATTCAGCGGCGCGTTCGGCGAGCAGGCGGCGGTATTCGTCGTATGCCCAGCGCGGGTAGAAGAAATTATAGCGGATGTCGCTGTTTTGCCCGCCGCTGACGAGCATCGGCTCGTTGACCAGAAGGGTGGGGACATCGGCGGCATTCATGAGCGCATCGAGGACTTCGAGGGCGAGCGCCCCGCGCAGGTCGGCGGGCTGAGTGAGACCGTGATACTCGATGCCGGGGTCGAGGTCGGTTTGGGCGCGTTCGTAATTTTGGGGATAGACCTGGTCTATGCCGGTGGATGCCCACAACGCGCCGTAGAGTTGCAGGCGGATGAGGTCGGCAACCGCCCGCCTCCGACTCAGGAAGGTCTGCTCCCATTTCGATGGCTGGGTCAACGCCGGGTCATTGGGGTCGAGGGGTAATTGGTAAGTGGTAATTAAGTGGCGGATGCGGTCGGGGTTGTTGGCGACGAGCGGCGATTCGAACTGCTTATCGAGCGGCATGGCTTCCAGCGTGGTCAGGATGACGAGCATGTCAGGTTCGTATTCGAGCGCCTGGTCGAGGAGCATCAGGTCTTTGGTGAGGGAGATGGTCGGGTAGCCGAGGTTGTAGGCGCGGACGATCCTTCCGCAGGCGGCGAGGGAGCGAGCATTGAGTTGACCAGCAAGCGTTTGCTCCGGCGTGAGCAGCGTCCCCCACACGGACGAATCGCCGATGAGCAGGACACGGTATTCACTGGGGGATTTTTCCGCGCCAGCCAGGGCGTGCGAGGCTAACATGGCATTGATGTTGTAAAGGCTAAGGTTGTAGGCTTCATGCGTCTCGCCAAAGGGGAAGCGTTCGCGTCCCGGGAAGAGGCGGTTATACAGAGAAAGTTTGCCGAGTGTCTCTAGGTTGACGAATACAAACGCAAAGTTGAAGGCGGCAAAGAGAATGCCTGCCTTGAGAAGAAGCCGAAAGAGGTTGACGGACGGATGTTTTTCTTCCATCTATTGAAGCCCAAAGAGTTTCGAGAAGACCTGTGCCGAGAGTTGAGGCGCGCTCAGCGCAAAGAAGACCCATCCCAGCGCGATGAAGTGAAAGGTGAGCAGGATGCCGCCGGCTTGCAGGGCGGTTTGCAGGCGCGGGCTGGCAATTGAAAGTCTCGTCTTTGCAAAGTCGCTCCAGCGGTTTTGGAGGAAGAGCCCCAGCCCGTGCCACGCGCCCCACAGGACGAAATTCCACGTGACGCCGTGCCAGAGACCGATGAGCAGCATGGTGGCGAGTTGACCGAGGAGGAGCATCGTCCAGGAAGGCAGGGATTTGTAGCCGCGGATCCAGCGGTTGAAGGGGTTGAAGAAGTAGGCGCGGATCCACTGCGTGAGCGTCATGTGCCAAGAGTTCCAGAATTGGGTCAGGTTGGGTTTGGCGTAGGGAGCGAGGAAGTTTTCGGGGAGTCTGACGCCCACCAGCCGCGCAATGCCGATGGCGATGTCGGTGTAGCCGCTGAAGTCAAAGTAGATTTGGAAGGCGTAGGCGTAGAGGTGGAGCCACATCCAGCCTGTGGAGTGGACCTGCGCCGCGAGCGTGTCGTTCAGGGCAATGAGCGCCAGCGCGTCAGCCACGACGAATTTTTTGAACAGCCCAACGAGGAGCCTTTGCCCCGCCGAGAGCGCTTCATCCTGCGTGAGGGCGAAGCCGCTGCGCAGGTCTTTGGCGAAACGTTCGGCGCGGTCAATGGGGCCGGCGGCAAGGGAGGGGAAGAACACCACATAGGTTGCAAATTCGGGCAGGGAGAGGTCGGGGAGCCGCCCGCTCTGCTTGTCGCGCAGGACGTGGATGAGGCGGAAGGCGATGTAGGAGAAGCCGAGCCAGCGCAGGTCGAGGGGGGAGGCGGTTGCGGTGGGACGGTCGGTCAGCGTGCGGAGAAAAATGCTGATTTGGAGGGAAAGCGGCGGGGATTTGAGGATTACGAGAATAGAGAGTAGAAGAATGACGAGGAACGATAATATCCACGCGAAGCGGCGGGAAAGGAAGGTGAGGAAACCAGCAAAGAGGAGGCTGGCTGTGATGAAGAGAAGGTATTGGGTGAACTGCGGCGGGGTCGTTGCCGTAAGGAGCGGTTTGGGCAAAATGTAGCGGGCGAGGTCAACGAGCGTGACGATGCCAACAATGATGAGCAAACCAGTGACGTTTTGCCGCGCCTTCCATGCGCCGGGCTGAGAGGTGAGGAGCCACGTCAGAACGACAAACGCAAGTGAAAGCGTGGGCAGCCAGAAGTCGAAGGAACGCAGAGGCAGGGCAGGCTGAAACCAGTACACCGCCAGGGCGCTGAGCGCTAGCAGGGAATACGTCCGTCGGGCGCCCCGCGTCAGTGTGCCGACCAGGATCGAGGTCAGGATGGAAGCGGCGATCTGGGTCAGTCCCATTTAGAAGCCCTGATAAATCCACTGCGGGCTGTCATCGGTGGTAAAGATGATCAGCGCAACAACAATGAGGAACAGGAGGATTGCCCAGAGGTTTTCGGGCGTGAAGATTTGCTTTAGCGCGTGCCGCATACGAGCCAGTCGCCGCCCTGCTGGATGACCTGATAGGTGCGGACGGAGAGATCGAGTTTCTGGTCTTCGTTGTTGTAGGTGGCGACGATGCTGCCGGTGCAGAGGACGAGGGCGGTATCGCCGTCGGTGCCGGTTTGGGAGCAGGAGACATCCTCGAGCCGGGCGGTGACCGCCTGGAAGGAGTCGAGTTCGATGAGGGCGTCTTCCTCCCATTCACCGCAGACGAGGGCGGGGAGTTTATCCGCTTCCTTGTTGACGAGGACTTCGAGATAGTTTTGGACAGCCTGGGCGGGCGCGTCGGCGTTCGAGGCGCAGGCGGCGAGCAGGATGCCCGCCAGGGCGAGGGTGAGAATCAGGATGGGTTTTCGCAAGGGTACCTCCAATACGGTTCGAGACGGGGATTATAAGGGAGGAAAGGGGAAGATGAAAGTGGAGGCTGGAGGGAGTTCATGGCTTTCTCAAAGTTGCCTTTATGACCGCTTGCTCTGTTTTTGGGGCATCGAATTACGCGAATTCCACAAAAATTGGGGGCATTCGGGTCCATTCGATGCCGCTTTTGCTGACTTTGAGAAAACCATTGCAGGGAGTTTACGGTTGCCCGCCAGCCATGCAAAATGTGACGGTTGTCAATTGCACGGGGGCTGAAAATGGTGTAAGATAAATCAGCCATGATACGAAATCTGGCTCTCATCCTCCTGGACGTTTTTGCAAGAAGGAGTCAGTCAGCCTGACAGGTGTGTAAGTATACCTGCCAGGCTTTTTTTATCCCTGCAGCAACAAGATGCAATCTTCGAAAAACAAGGAGAAAAAATGCAGACACCCTGGGAATATCGCTACGCCCATCGTACACAAAAAATGGGGAGTTCGGTCATCCGTGAACTGCTGAAACTGACCGAACAGCCCGATATTATCTCGTTTGCGGGCGGTTTGCCGGCGCCCGAGGTTTTCCCGGTAAAGGAATTCCGCGAGGCTTGCAATTACGTGCTGGAGCATTTCGGTCCGCAGGCGCTGCAATACAGCACCACCGAGGGGTACCGCCCCCTGCGCGAGATGATCGCCCGGCATACGGCGCGCTACAGTGTGGCAGTCACCGCCGATAACATCATGATCACGTCTGGCTCTCAGCAGGCGCTGGATTTTATCGGGCGGTTGTTCATCAACCGCGGGGATTACATCGTAGTCGAATCGCCGACTTACCTCGGCGCGCTGCAGGCATGGAACGCCTACGGCGCACAGTACATCCCGGTCCGTTCGGATGAAAACGGCATGATTGTGGATGAACTGGAGGCGGCGCTTCGCGTCGGACCGAAATTCATCTACGTGCTCCCCAACTTTCAGAACCCGAGCGGTTCCACCCTGACCCTCGAGCGGCGCAAAAAACTGGTGGAACTTGCCGACAAATACGGCGTGCCCATCGTCGAGGACGACCCCTACGGGCAGTTGCGCTACGAGGGCGACCACATCCCCTCTGTGGTGATGCTGGACAGCGAGTACCGCGGTCCGAACGGCTCGCATTACAGCGGCAACGTCATTTATTTGAGCACGTTCTCCAAACTGCTGGCGCCCGGTCTGCGGTTGGCGTGGGTGATTGCGCCGCCGGAGGTAATCCGCAAACTGGTGATGACCAAGCAAGCCGCCGACCTGCATACCTCCTCGTTCAACCAGTATGTAGCGTATGAGGTGGCAAAGGGCGGCTTCCTCGACGAACACGTCAAGGTGATTCGCGCCATTTACAAGGAACGCCGCGATGTGATGCTCGAAATGATGGAGGAGATGTTCCCCGATGGCGTGCGCTGGACGAAACCGGCGGGCGGCATGTTCCTGTGGGGCATTCTGCCCGAGGGCATGGACTCTGCCGAGGTGTTGAAACGAGCCATCGAGAAGAAGGTGGCGTTTGTGCCAGGCGAGGCGTTCCACCCCAACGGCGGCGGGAAGAACACCATGCGCATCAACTTCTCATACTCTTCGCCGGATACCATCCGCGAAGGGGTGACGCGACTGGGCATCACCCTGAAGGAATTGATTTCGGAAAGGGTGTAAAGGTCTTTCGCCACAGGTTTACACGAATTTTCAAGAAAAATCAGTGAGAATCTTTGTAAATCCGTGGCAAAGATGATGCTTTTGCAAGATGTCTGGTAAAAAAACGACCCGTGGGGTCGTTTTTTTACCAGCTTTTCGTGACCATCCGGGTAAGCCGTATCCAGAATAGTGAAGCTCTTGCATAAGTGCGCTAGAGAGCGCACAATACGCTCTTGCGCAGGAGACGTTCTCTAACGTCGAATGACTTATCCAACTCACCTTACGCGGTGGCGCGAGATTTATCTCGTGGTTTCGGGCGACATGAATGTCGTGGCACGAATGAACTGCGTAACGTCAGTTATCCAAGAGGTCAATTCATTCTTCCACATACGGAACGTACTCAGCGCGGGCAATACCCTGACGGATGGCGGTCTGCGCCACGGCGCGGGCAACCTCGCGGTGCACGGTTTTATCGAGCGGGTTGGGGAGCAGTTCGCCGGCGGGGGTCATGCGCACCAGCACTTCCATCGCGGCAATCAGCATTTCGTGCGTGATGCGCGGCGCATTGGCGTCCACCGCGCCGCGGAAGATACCGGGGAAACCCAGCACATTGTTCACCGATTTGCCGTCCGCCGCAAACGCCGCGCCCTGCGCCAGCGCCGCGTCGGGGTCAATCTCCGGGTTGGGGTTGGAGAGCGCCAGGATGATTTGTCCGCGGCGAACCATTTCCGGCTGGATGAGATTCGGCGCGCCGGTGGTGGCGATGACAATATCGCACTCCGCCATGATTTCTTTCAGGCTGGACGCTTTGCCGCCCGCTTCCACAAACCGCCTGACCGCGTCTTCGCTCAGGTCTGCCCCAAAAACGGGATTCCCCGTCAGCCCCATCAGCATCTTCCCGATAGCGTTTCCCGCTGCGCCCAAACCGATCTGACCGATTTTCGCCTTGCGCACATCCACGCCGGCGCGTTTGACGGCGGTCATCAATGCCGCCGTGCTGACCACCGCCGTGCCGTGCTGGTCGTCGTGCATGACCGGGATGTCGAGCAGCGCCTGCAGTTTTTCCTCCACTTCGAAACAGCGCGGCGCGGAGATGTCCTCCAGTTGAATCGCGCCGAAGGTCGGGGCAATGGCGGCGACGGTGCGCACGATTTCGTCTGTGTCGCGCGTGTTCAACAGAATCGGTACGCCCGACAAACCCACCAGGGTCTCCATCAGCATGGCTTTGCCTTCCATGACCGGCATACTCGCCAGCGGACCGATGTCGCCCAGCCCCAGCACTGCCGTCCCGTCGGTAACGATGGCAACCATGTGGCTGACGCTGGTGTAAAGCCGCGCCAGCGCGGGATCGTCCGCGATTTTCAGGCACACTTCCGCCACGCCGGGGGTATAGACGCGCCGCAGGGTGGCAATCGAGTCAATGGGGAAGCGCGAACGGATGGCAATCTTTCCTTTTTGGTGCAGTTCGAGCACTTCATCGCGGACGGCAAGCACGCGCGTCCCTTCGTTGGCGCGCATCGCCTCGATGACCTTGTCCATGTGTTCGGCGTCGTCGGCATAGACGGTGATGTCGCGCACGACGGACTGGGCGGTTTCGTTGATTAATTCGATGGTGCCGACGCTCGCCCCCAAACTGGAAATTGCCGCCATCAGGCGCGCCAGCGTGCCGAGTTTGTGTTCGTTGCGAACGCGGACGGTTCGCATGATTTTGCGTTCCCATGCCATGGTTTACATCCTTTCACAACATCCAACAGAGGTAGTGTGCGTTTTCTAGCGCATTCTGCGGGGTAAGAAAACGCCGCAACACAGCTCAAAGGGCGGTATCAAATGCTTTCGATGATGCCTTCCAACTCGTCGAACGATTTGATCGTGGCGCAGTCGGCTTCGGGGAAGATTCCGTTCGGGTCGTAGAGCACAGGATGAAGTCCGGCGCGACGCGCGCCCACGATGTCGGCAAAGTAGTTGTCGCCCACGTACACCGTCTCCTGCGCAGCGACGTTCGCGCGTTCCAGAGCATGTTGAAAGATGCCGGGTTCGGGTTTGTAACTGTCCACCTCGCCGCCGGCAAGCGAGAAATGAAAGAATTCGCTCAGGTTGTGGCTTGCCAGTAATTCGTGAAACGGCTGATCGCGGTTGGAGACAACCGCCAGCAGATACCCCGCTTCCTTGAGGGCAGGGAGGAGACGCCGCGCATCATGAGGGACAATGCTCTCCGGCTTGTACATTTCGCCCATGTGCGCCGAAACCTGCGGGGCAAGTTCCTTTGCCGATTCGGGAGAAAGCCCCACCGCCACGAGACGGCGGCGGGTGTATTCGATCCAGAAGTTTTCGGTGTCGGCGGAGTGGGCGAGGAGGTCATCGCGCAGGTCGGGGGAGTTTGCCCAGTAGAGGTACTCCCAGCGCATGGCGCGGAGGCGGTCTTCCTCGTTGATGGGGTAGCCCAGCGAAATCAGGTATTCGTCGAAGACCTGCGCGCCTTCGGGGACGCTGTGACGGAGCGTGCCGTCGAGGTCGAAAAAGATGGCTTTGATGCGGTGATTTTTCATGCAGGCTATGGTATAGCGAATATAATAACCTTGTCAAGTCAACAAAGGAGAAGCTTATGGGAAAACTGAGCGGCAAAGTTGCCATCATCACAGGCGCGACGTCGGGCATCGGCAAGGCGACGGCGCTCCTGTTTGCGGAAGAAGGCGCAGATCTGGTCATTACGGGACGACGCGCAGAGTTGGGGAAAGCCGTCGAGGCGGAGATCAGGCAGAGGGGAGTCCGATGCGTGTTCGTTCAGGCGGATCATTCTCAAGCCGACGATTGTTCCCGCGTCGTCGAGCGGACTCTCGCCGAATACGGGCGCGTGGACATCCTGTTCAACAACGCCGGCATCGTCACCAGCGGGACAGCCGAGACGACGCCCGAGGAGGTCTGGCATGAGACGCTGGCAATCAACGTGACGGGCGTCTGGCGGATGAGCAAACTGGTCATTCCGCACATGAAGAAGCAGGGCGGAGGCGTGATTGTGAATAACGGCTCCGATTGGTCGGTGGTGGCGGGCAGGGATGCGTTCCCGTACGTGGTGAGCAAGGGCGCGGTGGGACTGATGACCAAGGCGATGGCGCTGGATTTCGCGCGCGACAACATCCGCGTCAATGCGGTGTGCCCGGGCGATACGTTCGTGGACCGCTGGCTGGAGAAGGGTTACTTCGAATACTCCGACCCGGTCAGTTTGGAGCAGGCAATCAAGGATGCGAGCGCTTACATCCCGATGGGACGCTTCGGCAAGCCCGAAGAGATTGCCCGCGCTGTGCTGTTCCTGGCTTCGGATGACTCTTCGTTCGTGACGGGTCATCTCCTGCTGGTGGATGGGGGGAATACGGCGCAGTGAGGCAATTAGCCTGACAGCGTTAACTCCCCTTTATCGTCGAAAGACAGAGACCACGCGCTTCCATGAACACAACCATTCTGAGCATCCTTTTGGGAATCGGCGGCATGTTCGGGTGGGGAATTTACGATTTTCTGGGGGGCGTTTTTTCCAAGCAGATTGGTTCATTCAAATCTTTGTTTTGGTCGCAGTTGGCTGGGCTGATTGCGGTTCTTCTGCTTGCCTTTGCCCTCGAAACAAAAACGAACATCCCGCTTACGGGAATCGTTTTGTCGCTTATCGCAGCCGTGGTCTATTCCGCTGGTTACCTGTTCTTCTTCAAAGGCTTTGAAAAAGGGAACGTGTCCATCGTCGCTGCGACCATGAACCTATGGGCTGTGTTCACCATGTTGTTTGCCTTTGCCTTCATGGGGCAGCGCCTCACCACAACCCAAACCCTGGGCGTAGCAATGATCATCAGCGGCGCAACGCTGGCTTCGACCGACTGGAGCGGCGTGAAAAGCGGAGAGATGCGGCTTTCGGCGGGCGTGATGGAAGCCGTTGCCGGCGCTTTCTTCTTCGGCATCTTTTGGAACATCAGCGAGGTTGTTTCTGAAGAAATCGGCTGGCTCTGGACGACTCTGCTGGTCAAGGCGGGCATTGCCTTATTCCTGTCAGTTTTTTCCTTTAGCGGGGTGCAGGAAATCAGTTTGAGAGCCGCTTCTGCAAAAACAAAAATTGCGATTCTCATCATGGGCGTCATTGAGGTCGGCGCGGTGGCGCTCGTGAACTATGGGTTGACCATCGGAGACGCAATATTGATCACGCCCATTGCCTCTGCGTTGTCCATTGTGACCATTACCCTGGCAGTTATTTTCCTGAAAGACAAGGTTTCAAAACTTCAGGGGGTTGGAATTATCATGGCAATTGCCGGCATCGTTGCAACCGCGTTCTGATGCGGCAACCAGCCGCCCCCTTTTTCCGCTGTTTCCCAACAAAGGAGTTTCCCCATGACCCCCATCCGCATGAAAAAGATTGAAACCGCCCTGCGCGTTGTTCTCGACTTCAACGACGCCTTCAACCGTCACGACGTGGCGGCGATGATGGCGCTCATGACCGACGACTGCATCTTCGACAACACCGCCCCCGCCCCCGATGGCACGCTCTACAAGGGGAAAGACGCCGTCACCCGCTTCTGGCAGGAGTTTTTCCGCGAGTCGCCGCAGGCGCACATTGAAATCGAGGAAGCGTTCGGGCTGGGCAACAGCCGCTGTGTCATGCGCTGGCGGTATAGTTGGGTGGATGCGTCGGGAGCGGCGGGACACGTCCGCGGGGTAGATATTTTCAAAGTGAGGGACGGGCTGATTTGCGAGAAACTGTCCTACGTCAAGGGTTGAAGCGCTCGTGTTCCCTCTTTTTCTTCGGTTACGCCTTATTATCGGCATACCGCCATTGACCCCTCTAAAGAAGGTGCTTGCGCTTCTTGCTGAAATGTTCGCCGAATAAAAACTATTCCTTTTCGCCGCTCACCTTCATCCACATCTTCTTCATGAACAGCGCGTCCTCTTCCATGATGGGGCTTTCGCACAGGATGCGCCCCGCACAGCCGAAATCCCTCAGCGCTTCGAACAACGCCTTCAACTTCAAATCGGATTCCTGCAGCGGCAGATGGTTCTTCTCCCCTTTCGGACCGTACTCGATGCCCGAGAGGTGGATGTGCAGACTCTTCAACGCTTCCTTCCCCAACGACGCCTGATACGCTTCGAGAAGCCTTTTCCACTCTGCGGCTGAATTCATCGTCCCATCGCCGGGGCGCGCGTGCAGGTGCGCAAAATCGAGGCACGGCTGAACGCCCTCGATGGCTTGACTCATCGCCAAAGTATCTTCCAGCGAACCGAGCATTGCCGATTTGCCCATCGTCTCCGGGCGCAGGGTGACCGGGTTCTTCGCCTTGCGCAGCTCCTTCACGCAGTCCTTCAAACGCGGGATAGCAACCTTCAACACCTCCGCCGGCGGACGCTCGAAATACGAGCCGGGGTGAAAGATGATGTCGGTTGCGCCGGCGAGGTTGCCGTAGTGCGCCGCGTCCATCAGGCGCTTGCGGCTTTTGGACCACTCCTCCTCGTCTGCATTCAGGTTGATGAAATAGGGCGCATGGACGCTCAACGCAACGCCCTGCTCGGCTGCCTTTTCCCGAATTGCCGCGCAGGTCGCCTCGGTCACGCGCACCGACTGCACCCAGCCCAATTCCAGCGCCGTCAACCCGATGGATTTGCTGAACTCAATCGCTCCCACCGACCCGCCCGGTTTCTTGGGCGTGCCAATGGGCGAACCGACTGTACCGAATTGAAAAGATAATGCCATAAAGTCTCCCGTTTTCCAGTATCAATTACCAGCTGACGTTACGCGGTTCATTCGTGCCGCGACATTTATGTCGCCTGAAATGGCGAGATAAATCTCGCGCCACCACGTAAAGTGAGTTACCTGTTGCCAGTGATCAGCACAATAAGTTTCTCCCACAACGGCGGACCAAGGATGAGCAGACCAATCAGCACCGCCGCCAGCGCCGCAATCAGCACCGCCGCCGCGCCCACGTCTTTCCCCACCTTCGCCAGCGGGTGATGAACCGGGCTTGCCAGGTCCACGACGGCTTCGATGGCAGTGTTGACGAACTCAGCCGCAAAGACCATCGTCACCGTGAGGATGAGCACTGCCCAGTCGCGGGCGGGCAGCCCCAGCCAGAGGGCGAGGAGGAAGACCGCCACCGCCGCGACGGCGTGAATCCAGGCGTTGTGTTGGGTTTTGAGGACATACCACCAGCCGCGAAAGGCGTGACCGAACGAGCGAATGCGGGAATAGATGAATTCTTTGAAGGTCATTGCTTCTCGTGCGAGTGCGCCGCACCCGCCTCACTCCTCACGAATTTTGATATGCCCCAACCCAAGCGATTCTAAAATTTCTGCCTGAGCCTTCCACATCCGGGCTTTTTCGCGGACTTTGGCATGGTCGTGCCCGAGCAGATGCAAAACGCCGTGAACCACCAGCAATTGAACCTCCGCTTCGAGCGGGTGGCCGGCTTGCGCGGCGCTTTTGGCGGCATACGGCAGAGAGATGAGGATGTCGCCCAAATAGGGTGAACCAGTTTCCGGGTCGATCTCTGACCCGTCCGTGTCGGATGCGGGGAAGGAGAGTACGTCGGTTGGGACGTCAATGCCGAGGTAGTCGCGGTTCAGTTCGCGAATCCGTTCGTCGTCGGTCAGGACGATGGTCAGATTTGATGCCGGTGGGGCAGATTGATGTTCCAGCGCGGCTTTGGCGGCGCGTTCGAGCAGTTTGGCGGGGAAGCCGGCTTTGGTGTGAATGGTGATCATGCTTTGTGAGGGATTGTCGCCACGTCTTCGCCAGCCGGTGTCTCTTTGGGGTAGGCAATGCGGGGGTGATGTGTGCCTTTGAGAACGGTGACGAAGGCTTCGGTGATGATGCTCAGGTCGCGGAGGGTGAGTTTGGTGTCATCGAGTTGCCCCTGCTTTTGGGCGGTTTCGATGGTGGAAAGCACCAGTTTGCGGATGGACTCTTCATCGTGCGGGCGCTGGGCGCGGGCGCGGGCTTCGGTGCCGTCGGCGAGCATGAGCAGCGCGGTTTCGCGCGATTGGGGACGCGGACCCGGGTAGCGGAACTTCTCGATATCCACTTTGGAGGCGTCGCCGCCCGCCGCCTGCACCGCCTGATTGTACTGATAGCGAGTGACCATCGTGCCGTGATGCTCAAGGATGAAGTCGTCCATGCGGCGCGGCAGGCGGTATTTGCGCGCCAGCGCCACGCCGTCGGTGACGTGGGCGATGATCGCCGCCGCGCTTTCCTCGGGCGGGATGTCGTCGTGCGGGTCAATATTTTCGGCGGGCTGGTTCTCGATGAAGAAGGACGGGTTGAGCGCCTTGCCCACATCGTGGAACAAAGCGCCGACGCGGGTGAGCAGGGCATCGGCGCCGATCAGTTCGGCGGCTTGCTCGGCAAGGTTGGCAACCTGCAGGCTGTGCTGGTAGGTGCCGGGCGCGTTGCGCAGGAAAAATTGCAAAAGGGGAAAATCGGGGCGCGAAATTTCGATGAGTTGCAAAGCAGTGGTGAGCCCCAGCGCCTGCGCGAGAAAATATTGCAGGAGCAGGGCAATGCTGGAGGATGCCAGCCCGTTGAACAACGCCGCCGATGTCAGTTGAAAGATGGCAACCCCGTCCATTGTGGAAAAGGGCAGTCGAAACGCTGTCAACATGACGATGCCCGCCAGGGCAATTCCCATGCCCGCGCGGAAGAACGTCCACACGCGGCGCGCCGCCCCAAGCACCAGCACCCCGGTCAACGAGGAAAGGAGGAAATAAGGTATCAGGTCGAAGGCATTGGGCAGTCCGTACGGCACGAGCAGGGAGAGCAAAATCGAAAGAATGATGCCCGTCTCCAGCCCAAAGAGAGTGGTCAACAGCAACCCTACGGCGGGCAGGGGGTAGGCATACGGCAGGACGGTGCGTCCGGGAATGAGCAGGCGCGCGCCAATCACAAACGCCAGGAACATCAGCGCCACAATCATCGTACTGCGCGCATCCGAAAGAAAAGCGAGGCGGCGGCGCGTGAAGTACAGCACGGTCAACACCGCCAGCATGACTATCAAAGCGGCGGCGCCGGCATATTCCTGCCAGGGACTGGTTTGTTCGATCAAGCCCAGTTTCTGGAGCGCCTCCAACTGCGCCGGGCGGAGGACTTGTCCCCTCAGAACAATGATTTCGCCTGCTTTGTAACTTTGAATCACTGGCTCCACCGCTTCGCGCGCGGACCGTTTGGCGGCTTCCGTCAATTCAGCCGAATACACGCTGTTGGGGACGACAAACGCCGAGACCAGTTCCACCACAATCGCGGCTTGCTCTTCATTGAGCGCCAAACTCACCAGCGAGGGAACGCTCCTTCGGACGGAATCAAGGTCGGTGTCGCGGATGGTGCGGCGCATCACCTGCTCCAGCACGCTCAGGGCTTCCTGCTGAATCGCGTCCCAGCGGGCAGGGGGCAGGGCAAGGATTTGTTCGATGCTCTGCGGTTTGAGGGTGATGTCGCTCAGGGAGGCGATGTCGGCGGCTTTTTGTTCGGGGGAGGCGGTGGCGTCCTCGCGCACGAGGGTGATGTATTGCAGGGCGGTGCGCAGACGGTCGAGTTGTTTGCGCGCGATGGAGGGGTCGGGCGGGGCATAGACGGGCGCGACGGCGGCTTCGGCGGCGGCGCGCGCTTCCTCGGTGCGCACTTCGCTGATGTAACTGATGTCTTGCGGCGCTTGAAAATCGCTGGGAGAAACATCGCCCGCCTGCAGGGAGATGGAAGCAGGTCCCATGAGCGAGGGAACGATGAGCGCCCCGTAGGAGATGATGCTCACGAGAATCAGCAGGACGATCTGAAGCGTGCGCAATTGCGGCGGTATCTGCTTTTGCCGCGGAGGTGGAAGTGTCATCCTACTTGGGCAGCAATTCCCGCACGGTACGGCTGATCATATCGTTGGGGGCGCGTCCCGCCACCTTTGCCATGACGGCTTTCATCACCTTGCCCATGTCGGCGGGGGAGGCGGCGCCGGTCTCTGCGATGGCGGCTTGCACGATCTGGCGCAATTCTTCTTCCGGCATGGCTTTGGGGAGGAAGGATTCCAACACGGCGATTTCCGCCTCATTAGCGGCGACCAGGTCGGCGCGGTTGGCTTTTTTCGCCTCTTCGAGGGATTCGCGGCGGTTCTTGATTTCCTTTTGCAGGAGCGCCATCACCGCCGCATCGTCGAGTTCGACGCGTTTATCCACCTCCGCCTGCTTGACGGCGGCGAGCGCCATCCGCACCGTGCGTTTGCGGACTTCGTCGCCGCTCTTCATGGCGTCTTTCATGGATTGGTTGAGTTGGTCTTTGAGGGTCATAGGGAGGATTATAGCAGAGAGGCGGCGAAATACGCGCCTTACGCTGGCAAACACCCTCACCGGGATTTGTCCCCCGTTGATTGAACTTTCTCTCGGGCGTCACCCGCCAATGTGCGACATTTCCACTTTTGGCAAAGCGACTGTGTTCTCCGAGCGGATTTCCGAGTAGCGGTCGCTGCGCCTGCCCCACACATGCGCAATGAACTGCGAAATTTCCTCGTCGCTTGCGCCGCCGCGCAGGAGACTTTTGACATCATGCCCCTTGATGCCGAACAGGCAGGTATAGATTTTTCCCTCCGCCGAGAGGCGGGCGCGGTTGCAATCACGGCAGAAGGGTTGGGTGACTGAGGCAATGACGCCGATTTCGCCGCTTCCATCTTTGTAACGCCAGCGTTCTGCCACCTCGCCCTTGTAGTTCGGGTCGAGCGGTTCGAGCGGCAGTTCGGCGTTGATGATGTTCACGATTTCCTTTGCCGAGACCACATCGTCCATGCGCCAGCCGTTTGTCGAGCCGACGTCCATGTACTCGATGAAGCGCAGAATATAGCCTTTCTCGCGGAAGAAACGCGCCATCGGCAGGATGCTGGATTCGTTCAACCCGCGCTTGACCACCATGTTGACTTTAATCGGTTCCAGCCCCACCTTTTGGGCGACTTCCATCCCCTCCAAAACCTTTTCCACAGGGAAATCCACATCGTTCATGGCTTTGAAAACGGCGTTGTCGAGCGAATCGAGGCTGACCGTAATCCGCTTCAAGCCGGCGTCCTTGAGCGCCTGGGCGTTGCGGGCGAGGAGCGAGCCGTTGGTGGTCATGGTCAGGTCGAGGTTGGGGATTTGCGAGAGCATGGAGACGAGCAGGGGCAGGTCGCGGCGGACGAGGGGTTCGCCGCCCGTCAGGCGGATTTTCTTGACGCCGAGCGAGGCAAAGATGCGCGCCAGACGGGCAATCTCTTCAAAGGTCAGCACTTCGGAATGGGGCAGGAAGGGATGGTCTGAGCCGAAGACTTCCTTGGGCATGCAATAGACGCAGCGGAAGTTACAGCGGTCGGTGACGGAGATACGCAGGTCGCGCAGGGGGCGTTGGAGGGTGTCGGTCAGCATAGGAGGGAGGGTGGATCAGGCTTGGAGGGAGGCGCCAGCCCCGGGCGGGGTGTGAAGCGGAGCGTCTTCCAGAGACGGTTTTCGAGATTATAACAAGATTATATGAAGTTTCGATTAGCAATTGACTAGGTTTTTCAGCCATGCTATGATGAGTTCATCATTGCACCTTATCAAAGGAGTTATTTATGAAAAGCAGTTATTCTTTTCGTGTTGTCGAATTTATTTTTCGCTTCATCGGCTTGTTTATTTTCGGCATTTCGGGGTTTTCGTTTGGGGCAACGGTGGCAAATTACTTCGGTCCGTCGGATACCGCTGAAATCTTCCTGTTTCAGACTGTTTTCGCCCTGCTGGGGGGACTTTCGGGCTTTATTTTGATTCCTTACTTTACCACCCGCCCGGCGCGCGCCATCCGCCGCAGTTTGGGGCAGCTGTCGGCAGAGACGCTCTTTGCGGGACTGGTGGGGCTGATTGTCGGTCTGCTCACCGCCGCCCTGCTGGCGTTTCCGATTTCGCTGCTCCCCAGACCTTTCGGGCAGATTCTGCCGTTTTTTGGCGTTGCGGCGTGCGCTTATTTGGGCATCTCCCTGTTTGTGATGCGGCAGGGAGATTTGCTGGGGCTGATCAGCGCCCTGAGCGGGCGAGGCGAAAGCGGCTCGTCCTCCTCGTGGACGAATCTCAACCGCACCATCCTGCTGGATACGAGCGTGATCATTGACGGGCGCGTCGCCGACATCGCGCGGACCGGCTTTTTGCCCGGCACGCTGCTCATTCCGCGCTTCGTGCTGAACGAACTGCAATACATCGCCGATTCGCCCGACGGTCTGCGCCGCCAGCGCGGACGCCGCGGCATGGAAGTGCTTGCCGAACTGCAAAAACTCCCCAATGTGCTGGTGCGCATCAGCGACATCAACGCCGAAGGCGTGCGCGAGGTGGACGATAAACTCGTCGTCCTTGCCCGCCAGTTGAAGTGTCCGATTCTGACCAACGACTACAACCTGAACCGCATCGCCGAGTTGCAAGGCGTGACCATCCTCAACATCAACGAGCTCGCCAACGCCGTCAAGTCGGTGGTGCTGCCGAGCGAGCGCATGACCATCAACATCTTCCAGGAGGGCAAGGAGTACGGTCAGGGCGTGGGGTACATGGACGACGGCACGATGGTGGTAGTGGAGAACGGCAAGGATTACCTCGGCGAATACAAGGAAGTGGTCGTCACCAAAGTCTTGCAAACCGCCGCCGGGCGCATGATTTTTGCCCGTGTGGAAGAAGAAAACGGGAAGAAGAAAAAATAACCATGATTCGAATCTACAACACCCTCACCCGAAAAAAAGAAGAATTTCAGACCCTCGAACCGGGCGTTGTCAAGATGTACGTCTGCGGCGTCACGGTCTATAACGACGCGCATGTCGGTCACGCCATGTCGGCGCTGGTGTTCGACATCATCCGCCGCTACCTCGAATATCGCGGCTACCAGGTCAGGCACGTCATGAACTACACCGACGTGGACGACAAAATCATCAACCGCGCGCGGCAATTGGGCGAAGACCCGCTCAAACTCTCCCAGCGTTACATCGAAGATTACACCAACGACCTGCGCAGCCTCAACGTCCTGCCGCCCACCTCCACGCCGCAGGTCAGCAAGACCATGCCGCACATCATCCGCTTCATCGAGGGACTCATCGAAAAAGGCTACGCCTACGCCGCCCCCAACGGCGACGTGTACTTCCGCGTCACCCGCGACGACGACTACGGCAAACTTTCCGGGCGCAAACTGGACGACATGCAAGCCGGCGCGCGCATCGAAATCGGCGAAGCCAAAGAGCACCCTATGGACTTTGCCCTCTGGAAAGCCGCCAAACCCGGCGAAATCTCCTGGGACAGCCCCTGGGGCAAGGGACGCCCCGGCTGGCACATCGAATGCTCCGCCATGAACCTCGCCGAACTCGGCGAACAGATTGACATTCACGGCGGCGGCAACGACCTCATCTTCCCCCATCACGAAAACGAAATCGCCCAAACCGAATCCTACACCGGCAAACCCTTCGCCCGCTACTGGGTGCATAACGGCATGCTCCAACTCGGCGGCGAGAAGATGTCCAAATCGCTCGGTAACATCGTCCCCATCAAGGAATTTCTCAAACAGCGCGACGCCGATGTCATGCGGATGCTGGTGCTGATGGGCTCGTACCGCGCCCCCCTCATCTTCAGCGAAGAAACCCAGGACGCCGCCGAAAAATCATTAGACCGCCTCAAAACCGCCCTGCGGCCCGCCTCGCCCTCCGCAAACGGACTCTCCGCTGAAGCCGCCTCTGCCCTCGCCGCCCAAGCCGAATCCACAAAGCAAGCCTTCATCGAAGCCATGGACGACGACTTCAACACCCCGCTCGCCCTTGCCGCGCTCTACGAGCTGGTCAAAGCCATCAACACCGCCCGCGATAACGGCGCAACGGATGCGCAACTCCAGCCCGCCCAGTCCATGCTCCGCGAATTGACCGGAGTGCTTGGTCTGCGCCTGCAGGAAAAACAAGGCTCCGGCGACGCCGATAAATTCATAGACCTGCTGGTGGAGGTGCGCAGTGAAATCCGCAAGCAAAAATTGTGGGCGCTCTCCGACCTGATCCGCGACCGGCTCAAAGAGCTTGGCGTGACCATCGAAGACAGCAAAGACGGCACGAAGTGGCGGTGGAGTTAGTCGGTTGTGGGTAAGTGGGAATTGACAAACGAAAAACTTCCGAGTGAGGGACTCGGAAGTTTTTCGTTTGAGTCGGTTGTGTGAGTCAGGATTCAGGCGTGACGCGCGCCTGCGGCAGTACCAACGGCACATCCAAAAACGGATGCGGAACCACCTGCACCGGCAAACAATACGCCTCGGCGATCAATTCAGGCTTCAACACTTCCTTTGGCTTCCCCACCGCTTTGATTCTCCCTGCCACCATCAGCGCGATGCGGTCGGCATAATGCGCGGCAAGATTCAAATCGTGCAGGGCAATCAACACCGCGAGGTTATCTTTGTGCGCAAGGTCGCTCACCAATTCCATCAGGCTGACTTGATATTGCAAATCCAGATGTGCGGTGGGCTCATCGAGCAACAAAATGGGCGTGGACTGGCACAGGGCGCGTGCCAGCAGAACTCGCTGCTGTTCACCGCCGGAGAGTTCACCCACCCGCCGTTCGGCAAAAGGGAGAGCGCTCACGCGTTCCAGCGCCCAGCGGGCAGATTCTTCATCCTTTGGCGAAGGTTGCCCCAAAAAACCAAGATACGGCGTGCGCCCCAACATCACAGTCTCCCACACAGTGAAGGCGGGAGGCAGGGCAACCGCCTGCGGCACCGTGGCAATGTACCTCGCGCGCTGAATTGGAGATAATGACGAAAAGTCATCGCCATTCGTGCGGACGTGTCCCGTACAGGGGATCACGCCGCTCACCGCGCGGATAAGGGTAGATTTGCCCGCGCCGTTCGGACCAATTAACGCGAGGACTTCGCCGCTGGCAACATCGAGGGAAACATCATACAGAATGCGGCGGGAACCATAGGAGACGGAGAGGGATTGAATTTTGAGCATGTTTTAGAATATCAATACAGCGCGGTTTCAATTTTACGGATGACGATGTTCCTGATTTACCAAAATCCTTGATTCTTGGAACGTCTCAACACCCACAGGAAGAACGGCGCGCCAGCAAGTGCAGTGATGATGCCAACGGGAATCTCCTGCGGCGCGATGAGGACGCGGGCAAGGATGTCGGAAATGAGCAGGGCGGTCGCGCCGCCGAGAATGCTGAGGGGAAGCAAACGCTTGTAGTCAGGACCAAACCAAAGTCGGATGAGATGCGGGACGATGAGTCCGATAAAACCGATGATGCCGGAAAAAGCCACAGCGGCGGCAGTCGCCAGCGAGGAGGCGGTCAGCAAAATCCGTTTGGTGCGGGGAACGTTGAGTCCGAGTTGTTGCGCCTGATCGTCGCCGAATTGCAAAAGGTTGAGCGCATGACCGCTGAAAACCAAAATACCAAGACCGATGAGGAGGTAAGGGAGCATGGCAAGGATGGCAGCCCAATTGTTTTGGGTGGCGCCGCCCAGAAGCCAGCCAAGCGCGCGGCGGACTTCGCTGGTGGAACGCAGCATGAGGAAAGAGGTGAGCGATGTGGCGAAAGAGGAAAAGGCAACGCCCGCCAGAATGAGGTTAGTGGTGGGAACCGTCTGCCCGACGCGCGCAAGGGTGTAAACGATGAAGACGGTGAGCAGGGCGGCAAGAAAAGCAGACAAGGGAATTGCCATAAGCCCCCAAAACGTGTAGGGCCAGTTCACCGACATGGCAATGACCGCTCCCAGCCCCGCGCCGGAGGCAATGCCAATCAGGAAGGGGTCGGCAAGTGGGTTACGGAACAGCCCCTGGTAAGCGGCGCCGCTGCCGCCCAGCGCTGCGCCGGTCAGGGCGATGAGGATGGTGCGCGGCAGGCGAATCTTCCACAGAATGGATGCCGCTGTTTCCGAGCCGTTGCCCAGAATCGCCTGCCAGAGTTCAGCTGGGGAAATGAAAACAGAACCAATCGCCAGGCTGAGAAGAATGGCAAAGAAAAGAAAGAGGAAGGAGGAAAGGTAAGATGTGCGAAACATGGTGGATGTAAACAGGTACACAAGCACACGCAAAATCAAGAGACCTGTGTACCTGTTTACGACGCTACTCGAACAATTCGGGGTGGAGAAGTTTCGCCAGTTGTTCCAAACCGTCTACCAGGCGCGGTCCGGGACGGCTGATGAGGTTGTCGTCAATCGGGAAGACTTTACCGCTCTTCACCGCTTCGATTGTCTCCCAGCCGGCGCGGGTGGAGACGGCTTCGGGGGTGACACCCCACATTGCGTCGCCGAGGATGATAACGGCGGGGTTTGCGGTCACAATCTGTTCGAGGCTGAGTTGCGGATATGGGTCGCTGGCAATGTCGCCCACATTCTGCCCGCCGGCGCGCGAAATCAGCAGGGAGCCAAAGGTGCCGGGACCATACGTCCAGGGTTTGGCGGGGTCGCTGGCGTCAATTTCGTAAAAGACGGAGACGCGCGAGTCGAGCGAGGCGATTTTCTCATCCACAGCGGCAACGCGAGATTTGAGCGAATCCACCAACTCGGTCGCATCCTGACCTGTGAGCCGGGCTACCGTTTCGAGATTTGTGTACATCTCTTCGAGCGTGGTCGGATTCTTGAGGAAATACACAGTCAAGCCGAGGTCTTCGAGTTGTTTGATGAGTTCGGGGGTGTTGATTTCCGCCGCGAGGACAAGATCCGGTTCGAGTGCGACGATGGCTTCGAGATTGTACTCTCCAAAAGAACCGCCTATGCTGGGGAGGCTTTTGGCTTCTTCGGGATAGTCAGAAAATTCGTCGCGTCCGACAACCTGCGAGCCGGCGCCCACAGCAAAGAGAATCTCCGTGTTGGACGGCGCAAGCGAGACGATGCGCTGGGGAACGCTCTCTAGGGTGATGGTGCGTCCGGCATCATCGGTGAAGGTGAGCGGGGCGGGTGCATCGGTGGGGGGTTGCGAGGGTGCAACTGTCGGGAGGGCAGGGACCTCCGTTGGAGCAGGGGCAGGCACCTCGGTCGGCGCTGAGGCGGGCGTACAACCTGCAAGGGCGAACACGAGCAGCAGGGTCAAAATCAGGGTCTTGCGAAGCATTTTATTTCTCCAAAAGTTTATTTTGCGCAGCAGGCGTCCTCTGACGCCGTTCAGGACGTTCGAGAACGTCCGTTACGCGGCGGGAGCGCCCGTTACGCATGGGCAGAATCAAAATCCCCAGCCGAGGCTGGGGAGGTTGGAGAGGCAATCCGTGCTAGCCGTTCTCCACCTCCTTTCCGCGAGAAGTGGGCGAACCGACCTGGGCGGGCGACCTGACTTAGTTAGTCTTATAGTCTCATAGCCTTTGCGCAACAGACTATTAGACTCTTGACTATCAGACTAACATCACAGTTGCGGGACAGCGCCGGATTTGCACCGGACTTCGCCGCTGACTGGTCTGATTTGGTTGTGTGTATTGTATGCCGCCGGGGGACGGAAGTCAATGCCAAAATGAAACTCACGGGCGTTTCCCGCGCCAGCGAAGCCAAAGCCAATGAAAAGGGTAGAGCAGATACCAGTACAGGAATCCCGGCAGCCCGCTGGGGGAGAAGAAAAGGGTGTGGGAGCGGCTTCCCCGTTCCAGCCAGAGGGAGCCGAAGCGGGTCTGGCGAAATTCCCTCACCCCTACCCCCTCTCCCAGATAGGTATCAAGATGAAGAATAAAACAGCCTTCATGCTTGAGGGATTTGGCGCCGGGTCTGCCATCGAGCCAGACGCGCTCGATGTGGTCGGGGTGGGTGCGCTGGAGGGCGTCGCGGACGGCGGCGTCGAAGTCAATCAATTTGACTTCGGGGAAGGCTTGCAGGGCTTCGGGGTGCTTGACCACGCTGTCGGCAGACAAGCCGCCGATGAGGGCGTAGGCAATCGGGTAAGGGACGGGGGTCATCAACGCCACGCCGAGCGCCATGAACCAGACCGGGATGCCGGGCAGGAGGAACATGCGGCGTTTGAGTCCGCGGGCGCGGGCGTAGCGGAGCATCAGGTCGGCGTAGGTGTAGGTTTGCAGTCCGCCGATTTCGAAGACGCCGCCGCGTCCGTTAGGGTTGGTCAGGGCGGCGAGGAGGTAGTCTATGACGTTTTGGATGGCGATGGGCTGGGATTTGTTCTTCAGCCAGGCAGGACCCGGTACAACGGGAAACAACTCGGTCATGAAGCGGATCATTTCGAAGGAGATGCTTCCTGAGCCGGCGATAACCCCGGCGCGAAATTCGGTGACCGGCACTTTTCCCCCTCGCAGCACTCTGCCTGTTTCGATGCGGGAGCGCATGTGCGGGGCAAGGTGCTGTTCGGGGTCTGCCAGCCCGCCGAGGTAGATGATGTGTTCCACGCCCGCCTGTTCTGCCGCGGAGGCAAAGGCGCGGGCAGATTCGAGTTCGAGGGCGGTGTAGCCGCGTCCCTGCGCCATGTTGTGGACGAGGTAGTAGGCGGTGTGGACGCCCTCGAGGGCGGCGGGCAGGGTGTGGGGGAGGGTGACGTCAGCCTGGACAACGTCAATTTGGTCGAACCAGGCGCGCCCGTAGAGACGACGCGGGTTCCGGGCGAGGGCGCGGACGCGGTAACCGGAGTCCAGCAGGCGGGGGATGAGTCTGCTGGCGATGTATCCCGTTGCGCCGGTGACGAGGATGAGGGGAGGAGTCAATGTGCCAGCACCCTTGCGCGTGACGCCAGGCGGCGGGTCAGCCCGTCGAAGATGAAGCGGTGGGGAATCCACATGGCGTACCAGTAAAGAAAGCCGAAGAGACCGCGCGGCGCAAAGTAGGCGGTGACGGTGAAGAGGGTTTTGCCATCCTGCGGGTCGGAACGGAATTCGAGCCAGGCTTTGCCGGGCAATTTCATTTCGGCGCGCAGACGCAGGAGACGATTGGGCTCCACCTGCTCGACGCGCCAGAAGTCGAGCGCTTCGCCGGCGCGGACCTCGTCGGGGTGCCGGCGCCCGCGCCGCAGCCCAACGCCGCCGACTGCTTTGTCCATCCAGCCGCGGATTGCCCACGCCCAGTCCATGTAGAGCCAGCCGCGCGCTCCGCCGATGCCCATGTAGGAACGGAAGACCGCCTCGAGCGGAAGGTCGAGAAGCGCCTGCCGCCTTTCGATGAACATGCCGTCTTCGACCGTGAAGGTGTAGGGCTTGACTTCGCCCGCCGTGGTGACGAGCGCGTCTGCCCAACTGGTTTCGACGTTATCGCGCTGGATGCGCCCGAGCGCCAGATGAACGGCAGTGCGGAAGTCTATGGGCTGGATGTGCGGGAAGAGTTCCTTCGCCGCCTCGTTCCGGACGATGAGGTTGGCGCGCAGACCCTCGATGAGCGGCAATACCAGACGCCAATGGACGGGCGTGACCATGTGTACCCAATAGGCGGAGAGGCGCGGGGCGTAGAACGGCGTGCGGATGAGGCGGCGTTTCAATCCGCGTTCTCTGGCGTATTCGAGGAGCATTTCGGCGTAGGTCAGGCACGCCGGACCGCCGATTTCGATCAGCCTGCCGAAGGCTTGCGGCGTGTCGAGGGCGGCGAGGAGGTAGGCAAGCACGTCGCGGATGGCGATGGGCTGCGCCTGCGAGTAGAACCACGCCGGGCAGATGAGCAGGGGTTCGCGTTCGGTCAGGTAGCGGATCATTTCGAACAACGCCGAGCCAGAGCCGACAATCATGCCGGCGCGGAATTCGGTGACGGTCACCTGGCTGGCGCGCAGGATGTAGCCGGTCTCGTGGCGGGCGCGGAGGTAGGGCGAAAGGTCGGCGGTGGGGTCCACCAGTTCGCCGAGGTAGATGATGTGTTCGACGCCGGTCTGGCGGGCGGCGTCGGCAAAATTACGCGCCATGGTCAGGTCGCGTTCGGCGTTGACTTTGCCTCCCTGCATGCCGTGGATGAGGTAGTAGGCGGTGGAAACGCCGCGCAGGGCTTCGGTGAGGGAGGAGGCGTCAAGCGCGTCGCCGGCGGCGATTTCCACCTTGTCCAGCCAGGGGCGTCCGTGCAGGCGCGCCGGGTCGCGGACGAGGACGCGCACGCGGTGACCGGCTTCGAGCAGGCGCGGGACGAGCCTCCCGCCGACATAGCCGGTGACGCCGGTGACAAGAATAAGTTTGGGTGATGACATTATTGCCGCAGTGGTTCAGCCTTTCGCTTCAATTTTATCCTGCCAATCAAATTCCATGCTATGATAAACGACATCCATGCAGGCGGCGAACTACACTTCCCTGCGCGAACAACTGACCACGCAGCCTCCGCTGATGTGGTTTTCGCTTGCCTTCCTCACGGGCATCGTGCTGGGAAGCGCAGTCTCTTTGCCGCTGTGGGGATGGGGACTTCTCGCTCTGCTTTTCCTCCTGCTTGCCCTGCTCGCCCGCCTCTTTCCAACTTTCCACTTCCCACTTTCCACTTTTATTTTCGTCATCCTCCTCGCTCTCTCCCTCGGCGCGGCGCGTTTTCAATACTCCGTCCCGCACTTCGATGCGTTCCACATCGCCTTTTATAACGACCGCAACTACGAAGTGCTGGTCACCGGCTACATAACGGATTTTCCCGATTACCGCGACACCTACACCAACCTGCGCGTGCAGGCGACAAGCATGGATACGGGCGAGGGCGACCTCGAAGTCAGCGGCTTGATTCTCGCCCGCGCTCCCGCCAACCAGGTCTTCACCTACGGGCAGACGATTCGCTTGCGCGGCAAACTGGCGACCCCGCCCGAAAACGAAGAGTTCTCCTACCGCGATTATCTCGCCGCGCAGGGCATCCACTCCTACATGCCCGACCCCGCTGTGACGATTCTCCCCAAACAGGAGGGGAATCCGCTGCTGCGCGCCCTGTACGCTTTCAAAGAACGCTCGCTGAACAACCTCTACCGCCTCTTCCCCGACCCGGAATCCTCGCTGCTGGCAGGAATTTTGCTCGGCGTGGATACAGGTCTTACAAAGGAACTTCAGCAGGCGTTCAAGAACACCGGTACGGCGCACATCATCGCCATTTCGGGATTCAACATCAGCATCATTGCCGGCATTTTCATCACCTTCTTCAGCCGCTTCCTCGGGGAGCGAAATGGCGCAGCGCTGGCGGTCATTGCCATTGCGCTCTACACCGTGCTGGTGGGCGGCGATGCGGCGGTGGTACGCGCCGCCATCATGGGCACGCTGGCATTGTTGGCAAGGCAGTCTGGGCGGCGTCAGGTTGCCCTCAACACCCTGCTGACTGTGGCATTGCTCATGTGTCTGTGGAATCCGCGCTATGTTTGGGATGTGGGCTTTCAACTCTCGTTCTTTGCCACGCTTGGGCTTATCCTGTATGCCCAGCCGTTTTCGGAATTTGCGAATAGAATCATCACAAAGCACCTGCCGGGTTCCAGCGGTGACAGAGCCGCCCAACTCTTCTCCGAATTCGTCCTGCTCACCCTCGCCGCGCAACTGACCACCCTTCCCATCATGGCATATCACTTTCAGCGCATCTCGCTCGTTTCGTTTATTGCCAATCCGTTCATCCTGCCTGCCCAGCCAGCGGTGATGATTCTCGGCGGGCTGGCGGTTTTGCTCAGCCACGTGTGGTATCCCCTCGGTCAGGCGGCGGCGTGGATTACCCTGCCCTTCGTCGTGTACACCATCCGCATTGTGGAATTGTTCGACCGCGTGCCGCACGGGACAGTCTTCCTGGGGGGTTTCCCGGTCTGGTTCGTGGTTGCGTTTTACGCGGCGCTTTTTTCCTTGACGTTTGGCTGGTCCAACCTCAAAGGGTGGATTCGCTCCCTCGGGCAGAGGGCAGGCGCGGTCGGAGTCGGAGGCGGAATCGTGGTGCTGGTCATCGCGCTGGTGCTGACCTGGCGCGCCGCGTCCACAGTCCCCGATGGACGCCTGCACGTCACCTTCATGGACGTGGGTTCGGCAGACGGGATTCTCATCCAAACGCCCTCCGGCAGAAAGATTTTGATCAACGGCGGGGAGAGCGTGACGAAGTTGTCGGATCAGTTGGGCAGGCGCATCTCGTCGTTCAATCGCGGTCTGGACTGGCTGGTGATTGCCTCAACGGACGAAGAGCAGGTTGCCGCCCTGCCGCGCGTGCTGGAGCGTTATCCGCCGGGCGCGGTGTGGTGGAGCGGAAACCGTCAGGCGTCGTTTTCGGCGGGGGTTTTGAACGAGTATCTCTCGCTCAAAGGCATTCCCGTGACCGAGGCAGTGAGCGGGCAGGCGCTCGACCTGGGCGACGGCGCGACCCTGACGGCGCTGACGAGCGGTCCGCGCGGGGCGGTGTTGCTGTTGGAGTATGGAAACTTCCGCGCGCTGCTGCCGGTGGGGATGAGTTTCGATGCGCTGGATGAACTGGGCTACGGGGAAGACCTGGGCGGGGCAAGTGTGCTGCTGCTGGCAGATTCGGGCTACGCCCCCTCGAACCCCGAAGACTGGATTGTCAACGTCAACCCGGAACTGGCGGTGCTGAGCGTCGCTGCCGCGGACCCAATCGGTTTGCCCAATAGCGACGTGCTGGAAACGCTCAAAGATTACGCCCTTCTGCGCACCGACCAGAACGGCTGGATCGAAATTTCGACCGACGGGGTGCAAATGTGGGTCAATGTGGAACGCACGCCGCCGCTCCCAACCGAAACGCCGTGAGAGGTCAGGTCAGCAAGTTCAACGCCGTCACGAACGTTTCTGCCATCCGTTCGATATTGATTTCCTCCCTCACAATGCGATAGGACTCCTCCCCCATCCGCCGCAGGCGCGCCGGGTCGGAGAGCGCCTCTTGCATCGTTGCAACGAGCGCCTCGAAATCGTCCGGGGGGATTTGCCAGCCATTCCCCTCGCGGACGAGGTCATCCTGCGTGCCGTCGCCCTGCGCCACAATGACGGGCAGACCGTAACTCATCGCTTCCTGAACTGCCAGCCCGCCGGTTCCCGGCAGGACAAAGAGGTCTGCCGCCTCGAAAAGGGGCTTCAACTCCGCCCCATGCTTTGACCCGGCAAACTCCGCGTGGGGGTACACGTCTCTGGCGAGGGCTTCGAGGGCGGGGCGTTCGGGTCCATCGCCCACGATGACCAGCCGCAGGTTTTGAATCTCGGCGCAGGCGCGCAGGAGGGAATCCACCCGTTTCCTTGCCTGCAGCCTGCCGACGAAGAGAACCACAGGACGCGGGTCAAAAGTCAACGGGCGGGAGG